>NZ_CP101750.1:7655000-8255000 GCF_026810505.1 Streptomyces sp. Je 1-369 | reverse complement strand
CCCAGCCGAGCAGGGCGCGGTAGAAATCGGCCAGCGCGGGCGGATCGGGCGTACCGAGGACGTAGGCGGCGAGCATCGCAGTCATGCCCCCACACTGTCATGCCCCTTCACACTGCCCCCGCCCCTCGCACCCGCACCATCGGCACCGGCCTCACCCCCACCGACGTCGCCGTACTCGAGAACGGCCGGGCGAAGGCGGTATGGCGCAGGTCACAGGAACTCCGCCGGTGCGGCGGAGAGGGAATGACTGTGAGGGACTCAGAAAACGATCTGCGCGAACGCGTGAGAGCCGGCGAACGTGACGCGTTCGCCGAGCTGTACGACCAGTACGCCCGGCAGGTCTACCAGCATGCGCTGTGGCTCACCGGCGACTGGTCGTCCGCGGAGGACATCATGTCGGAGACATTCCTGGCCGCGTGGCGGGGGCGAGAACGGCTCCACGCGGACGAGGGCTCCCTGCGCCCCTGGCTGCTGGGCATCGCCACGCACAGGGCGGAGAACACCCGGCGCGGCCTGCGCCGCCGCCTGGCGTTCCTGGCCCGCCAGCGACAGCAGACCGTGGTCGCCGACTTCGCCCCCGAGATCGCCGGACGCATCGACGACGCGCGCCGACTGCGCGCCGTACAGGCCGCGTTGGGCAGGCTGAAGCGGCACGAACGGGAAGTCCTGACGCTGTGCGTGTGGTCGGGTCTCGACTATCAGCAGACGGCCGAGGCGCTCGGCGTCCCCGTCGGCACGGTGCGCTCACGGCTGTCCCGGGCGCGGGCGAAGCTCGCCCGGTTCGCCGACGAGGCGGCCGCGGACGAAAGAACGGTCAGTATCAGGGAACCGCGCATCGCTCGCGGAGAGATGACGGGTGAAGCCGCGCTCGCGGCCCTGCCCGTGCGGGAGGAAACGGCATGAACCACAGGGACACCCCCTCGACCGGGGCCCGGCGTTCGGACGCCGACATCGAGGCGATCGCCCGACTGCTGCCGCCCCCGGCCCACCGGGGCCTCCCGCACGAGCAGCACCTCCACCACAAGGAACGACTGATGCGCACCATCGACCGAGACAAGGCCGACCGGACCGACCGGACCGACCACACCGGCCGGAGCGACCGAACCGACCAGGCCGCCCCCGGCTCCCGCCCCGCCCGCCGCCTGCTGCGCCCCGCCCTCCTCGTACCCGTCACGGCCCTCGCCCTCGGCGGCATCCTCGTCACGGGTGTCGCCCTCACGACCGGAGACGACGCACCGGCCGGCGCGGCGACCGGTCGGCACGACGCACGGAACATGCAGCCCGCGGCGGCGCTCCTCGACCGGATCTCCGACGCCGCGGGCCGGGGCGACGCGCTGCACGTCGAGGACGACCAGTTCGTGTACACCCGGTCCAAGGTCCGCGAGGCCGACCTCACCAGCGGCAAGGCGGTCGTCGGCCCGGTCAGGGACACGGAGTCCTGGGTGTCCCAGGAGCCGGGCCCGTTGCGCAAGCTCGGACTCACCCGCAGCGAGGGCGAGACCCTGCCCATCAACGCCCAACTGGGCGACACCCACGGCACGCCGGAAGGCCTCGGCAGGCCCACGTACCACTGGCTGTCCACCCTGCCCACCGACCCCGAGAAGCTGCTCGACCACCTGTACGCCAAGGTGCCGAAGTCCGACGAGGCGGAGCGCGACCAAGCCGTCTTCGACAGCATCGGCAGCCTCCTCGGCGGAGCGACACCGCCCGACACCGCCGCTGCCCTCTACCGGGCCGCGGCCAGGATTCCCGGCGTCACGAAGGTGCCATCGGCCAAGGACCTCACCGGACGGACCGGCGTCGCCATCGCCCGCGACGACAAGACGTTCGGCGCCCGCACAGAATGGGTCTTCGATCCGCAGGACCTGACGTTCCTCGGGTCGCGGAGCTATCTCTTCCGGGACACCACGTACGGCAAGGCCGGAACGCTCATGTCGGCCGAGGCCGTGATCGACGTCGCGGTGGTCGACAAGGCGGGTCAGGCGCCCGCCACGTCACAGGAGAGCTGAGCGCCACTGTCATGACCCCGGCCCAGGTGGTCGCCGCCCGGCCGGGGTCAAGACACGGGCTTGTACTTCACCGGCAGGCCGGTGTCCTCCTTGTCGCGGTAGTGCGCGTAGAAGGTGGCGCGGCCGACGGGCCCCGGAACTCACGGCCGAGCCAGGCCCTGCCGATCTCCAGGCGGCGTGCGGTTTCCACCATGTTGCAGAAGCTTCTGCCGCCCGCCGCACGGCCGCTGCGCTTGTCCGTGATGTGGAAGGCGACGCGTCGTCCCGACAGGTGTTCGCGGAGCAGGCCCTCGAGGTACGTGTCGAAGTCCGCGTCGGTTTCGACCCTGTCGACGGTGTAGCGCCGGGATCCGGCGCCGCACATCTGCTCAGCGCGAGGCGAGCCGCTCCAGCAGCGCCGCGCTGCGCTCCAGCAACGCCCGCTCCTCGTCCGTGAGTTCGTCCTCGATGGCCTGCGCGAGCCAGCCGACCCTGCGGCCGCGCTCCGCTTCGAGTGCCGCCCGGCCCTCGTCCGACAGCTCGACCAGTGACTTGCGGCCGTCCGTGGGGTGCGCCCTGCGCGTGATCAGGTTCTGTTCCATGAGCAGACCCACGGCGCGTGCCATCGACTGGGGGCGTACGCGCTGGTCGGCGGCGAGGTCGCTGGTGGTCATGGCGCCGTCGCGGTCGAGCGCACCGAGGACGGCGACCTGGCCCAGCGGGATGCTGTCCTCGTGCTTGACGCGCCGGGTGAGCTTGCCCATCGCGGTACGCAGTTCGGCGGCGATGGCGGCGGCTTCCGAGGGGCGCGCGGTCGGCGTGGCGGGCGAGGTGGGCATAGGGCACTTTACCGCGCCGGCCTGCGACGTCGCGTATCCGACCTACGCGGGCCCAGTGCTGCGCGGGGGTACTGCCAAGCAAAGCTGTACAGCCAGGCTGAGCAGCCAGACTGAGCAGCATTGCTGTACTGTTCCTTCTCGTCGGGCTCAGCGCCAGCGTTGTCGCAGCCGGGACCCGGCACACGACAACGGGGAGGAACTCCCATGTCCAGCACGGCCATATCCAGCACAGCCACGTCCGGCAAGGCAGCCGGAACCATCGACGCCTCTAGCGCTCCCGTCGCTCCCATCGAGACCGTCACCGGCCGCCGGATCATCGACAGCCGGGGCAACCCCACGGTCGAGGTCGATGTCGTTCTGGCCGACGGGTCCATGGGGCGCGCGGCCGTCCCTTCCGGCGCCTCCACCGGCGCCCGTGAGGCCGTGGAACTGCGCGACGGCGACTCGGCGCGCTGGCACGGCAAGGGCGTCGACCGGGCGGTGGCCCACGTCAACGGAGAGATCGCGGCCTCCGTGCGCGGCCGGGACGCGGCGGACCAGGCGGGGCTCGACGCCGCGCTCGTCGCCCTCGACGGCACCCCGACCAAGTCCCGGCTCGGCGCCAACGCGGTACTCGGCGTCTCCCTCGCCACCGCGAAGGCCGCCGCGGCGGCCCACCGCCAGCCCCTCTACCGCTACCTCGGCGGCGCCGACGCCCACCTCCTGCCGCTGCCGATGATGAACATCGTCAACGGCGGTGCGCACGCCGACAATCCGCTGGACTTCCAGGAGTTCATGATCGCTCCCGTGGGCGCGGACACCTTCGCCGAAGCGGTCCGCATGGGCAGCGAGGTCTTCCACACCCTGCGCCGTGACCTGCTGGCCGCCGGGCACTCCACCGGCGTCGGCGACGAGGGCGGCTTCGCGCCCGCGCTGCGCACCGCCGAGGAAGCGCTCGACTTCGTGATGGCCGCCATCGAGCGCACGGGCTACCGCCCCGGTACGGACATCGCCCTGCTCATGGACCCCGCGTCGTCGGAGTTCTTCCACGACGGGGTGTACGACTACGCGGGTGAGGGTGTTCGCCGTACGCCGTCCGAGAACGTCGACTACCTGGCCGGACTCATCGACGCCTACCCGATCGTCTCCATCGAGGACCCGATGGCGGAGGACGACCTGGACGGCTGGCGGGAACTGACCGCCCGCGTCGGCGACCGCTGCCAGCTCACCGGCGACGACGTGTTCTGCACCGACGAGACGCTGCTGCGCGAGGGTATCCGCACCGGCGTCGGCAACTCGATCCTGGTCAAGGTCAATCAGATCGGCACCCTGACCGAGGCCCTGGCCGCGGTCGCCACGGCCCAGCGGGCGGGCTGGACGGCCGTCATGTCCCACCGCTCGGGCGAGACGGAGGACACGACCATCGCGGACCTGGCGGTGGCGACCGGCTGCGGCCAGATCAAGACCGGCTCGCTCTCCCGCTCCGACCGCACCGCCAAGTACAACCAACTCATCCGGATCGAGGAGGAGTTGGGCGACTCGGCGCGGTACGCGGGCGGTTCTGTGCTGCGTCGGGTGTGAGGGGCAGCGCCGAGAGGGGACGGTGGACGACAGTCGTGCGGGCCGCCGGTCAGGAGCCGTGACCCGCACGGGTTGTGGAGCGTGCGGTCAGCTCGCCAGCGCGGCGCGCAGCGCCTTCTTGTCGACCTTGCCGACCTTCGTCGTCGGGAGCCGGTCGAGCAGGACCGTCTTCCGGGGCGTGTACAGGTCTCCCAGCTCGGCGGTCACCGCCGCGCCGACCGCGTCGGGGTCGACGTCGGCGCCTTCCGCCGTGGCGAGGAAGATCTGTACGGCCTCGCCGTACTCGTCGTCCGGTACGCCCAGCGCAGCCGCGTTGCGCACGCCGGGCAGCGTGAGCAGGAAGTCCTCGAGGACCCGCGAGTAGACGTTGTCGCTGGTGCTGCCGGTGACGATGATGTCCTTGGCCCGGTCGACGAGGTAGAGGTAGCCCTCCGCGTCGAGGTAGCCCATGTCCCCGGTGCGCAGCCAGCCGTCGCGCAGTGCCTCCGCGGTGCGCTCCGGGTCCTCGTAGTAGCCGAGCATCACCGTCTCGCCCCGCACGCACACCTCGCCGACCTGCCGGACGGCCAGCGCCGCGGCGCTGTCCTCACCGCGGATCTCGATCTCGGTGTCGGTGATGGCGCGACCGCAGCTGCGCCAGAGCTCGGGGCGCCGGGCCCCCTCCGACGCGAGGTCCTCCGCGCCGAACGCGGCGATGCCGAGGGCCTCCGACTGCCCGTAACCCTGGCTGAGCACGGGCCCGAAGACCTCGACGGCCTGCTGCAGCCGGCTGGGCGACGTCGCCGCGCCGCCGACGACGACGCGCCGGAGGTCGGGGAGGGCTCCCGGTACGCACTCCGGGTGGTCGAGGAGCGCGTACAGCATGGGCGGTACGAACATCGTGGCCGTGATGCGCTCCTCGCGCAGCACCGTGAGCGCCGCACCCGCCTCAAACTCGGGGAGTACGACGAGGGGTGCCCCCGTCACCAGCGCCTGGAGCGATATGAGGTGCCCGCTGCCGTGGGTGAGCAGCGTGGAGACGAGCACGCGGTCGGCGGCCGGGGCCATGGGCAGGAAGAGGGTGGGGCCGGCGTCCTGCTGGGTGTCGTCGACCAGGCCCACCAGCGCGTCGTACAGCCGGTGGCTGTGCGCGGCGAGCTTGGGGCGGCCGAGGGTACCGCCGGTGTAGAGGACGGTGACGGCCTCGTCCGGCGCCGGGGCGGGGATGCCTTCGGGGCGTACCGCCGGGCACTCGGCCGCCAGGGCCAGGAGGTCCGTGCACTGCTCCGCGCAGGGCCCGAGGCTGAGCAGCGCGGGGGCGTGAACGCTGCGGCCCGCCGCGTCGGCGGCCCGCTCCGCGAAGAGCGGGTCGGTGACGACGGCGCGCGCCCGGGACTGCTCGACCAGCGCGGCGAGCTCGCCGGGCCCCGGCTCGGGCGGCAGGAAGACGACGCGGCAGCCGATGAGATGCACGGCGAGCTGCACCAGTACGGAGTCCACGCGATTGGCCAGGAACAGTCCCACCCCGTCGCCGGGCTCCAGCCCCTGCCGACGCAGCGCCTGCCCCAGACCGAACAGCCGCTGCCGAGCCTCTCTCCTGGTCAGCCGCTGCTCACCCTGGACGAGCGCTTCGGCGCTGTCGTCCGTGTGCCAGTGCTCCAGGATGCGGTCCACGTATGTACGCGACTCGGTTGTTTGCTGTGCGTTGACGATCATGGACATATGCAAACATGCGACGCGAGGGCCCGGGCGGCGCAGGGGGCGGGTTCGGCCGGAAACAGGCGGAGTATTATGCCCCGCTTTAGGGATATTGGCGGTTCGCTGCGCGCCACCAGGACAGTACGGGATGGCCCGCAGGGCAGGGAACGCTGCCCCTCCGGCCCTTGCCCTGAAGGCCATCCAGGCCGTGTGCGAGCGCGATCCGCCACCCCTTGCCCATGTATGGGCCATGGAAGTGGTGGTTCATGTCGCGGACACCTCGCACCCCTTGCGTCGAGTGGTGCGCATGTAGTGCGCTGATCCCCATGGGGAAGAGAAGCATGGCCGCAATGACCGCCGCCCTTGTCGCGGGGTCCCTTCTGACAGGCGTATCGGGTACGAGCGCGAGTGCGGGCACCACTGATGGTGCGGATGCGCGGTCGACCGGCTCGGGCCGGGTGCCCGGAGTCGACCTCGACACCGTGACCATCCCGGAATTACAGGCACGCATGGCAAAGGGTTCGCTGACCTCGTCGGCACTGACCCGGGCGTACCTGCGGCGGATCGAGAAGGTCGATCCGAAGATCCACGCCGTGCTGCGCACCAGTCCGACGGCGCTGCGCGAGGCGGCCGCGAGTGACGCGCGGCACCGGCACGGCAAGACCCTCGGGCCGCTGGACGGTATCCCCGTCCTGCTCAAGGACAACGTGAACACCCGGGACATGCCGACCACCGCCGGGTCGCTCGCGCTCGCCGGAAGCCCGCCCGGCACCGACGCCGCGCTCGTGACCCGGCTGCGCGAGGCGGGCGCGGTGATCCTCGGCAAGACGAACCTGTCGGAGTGGGCCAACTTCCGTGCGGCGAAGCCGACGTCGGGTTGGTCGGCGGTGGGCGGCCAGACCAACAACCCCTACGTCCTCGACCGCAATCCGTGCGGATCGTCGTCCGGCTCCGCGGCCGCGCTCGCCGCGTCGCTGGCGCAGGTGGCGATCGGCACCGAGACGGACGGCTCCATCGTGTGCCCGGCCGGCATGAACGGCGTCGTCGGCCACAAGCCCAGCCTCGGCGTGGTCAGCCAGTCGGGCGTCGTCCCGATCTCCGCCGAGCAGGACACCGCGGGGCCCATGGCACGCAACGTGACCGACACCGCGCTCACGCTGTCCGCACTGAGTGAGGACAAGGGCGCGTACGGCGACGCCGCCCCCGGCAGCCTCCGCGGCAAGCGGATCGGCCTGTGGCGCCTGCCCTCGCTCGGGGCCGACGTCGACGCGCTGATGACACGTACGGCCAAGAAGCTGCGCAAGGCAGGAGCCGTGGTCGTCGAGGTGACGCCCCCGTACCAGGCGCGTCTCGCGGAGCTCGAATTCCCGGCGCTGCTCAGCGAGTTCCACCGGGACATCGACGCGTACCTCGCGACGCGCGAGGGCCCGCGGAACCTCGCGGAGCTGATCGAGTTCAACCGCACCCACCCCCAGGAGCAGAGCTGCTTCGCGGGCCAGGAACTGTTCGAGCAGGCGCTCGCCGCGCCGCCCACGACGGACCCCAAGTACCGTGCGATGCGGGCCGAGTTGAAGGACCTCTCCCAGCGCTCCCTGGACGAGACCCTGTCCACCCACCACCTTGACGCCATCGCCGCACCCACGAACCCGCCCGCCTGGACGACGGACTGCGCACGCGGCGACAACGACGTCATCCCCTCCTCCACCCCCGCGGCCGTCGCCGGATACCCGTCCCTCTCGGTGCCCGCCGGATCCGTGGGCGAACTCCCCGTCGGCCTGCTCCTGATGTCCGGCAACCACCAGGACGCGAAGCTGCTGTCGCTGGGAGCGTCGGTGGAAGACCAGCTCAAGGCGTGGCGAGCACCGCGCTATCTGCCGACGGCGGGGGACGGTACGGACAAGTGAACACCGCGCGCTTTTACGCCAGTTGCCGCACTCGCTGACGGCCACTCAGAGGACACCCAGGCCGCGGGCGTGCAGCACGGCCTGGGTGCGGTCCCGCAGGCCGAGGCGCGCGAGGATGCGGGAGACGTGGTTCTTCACCGCGCCCTCGCCGAGGTCGAGTTGTCGTTTATCGATATGCTCCGCTAGCCTGCGGCATATCGATAAACGATAGGAAGGCTTGCCATGGACACGCGACTCACGAGGACGCTGGCCTCCGTCACCTTCGCGCTGGCGGCGCTCTGCGGGCTCGCCTTCGCCGGTACGGCGGTCACACACATGCTCGACGACGGAGCCGTCTGCGTGGAGACGGACTTCTGGCGCAACGCCTCGTTGGCGTCGGAGGACCCGCTGCCCATCAGCAAGGGCGTGCAGGCCTCAAGCAGTGCCGCCCGCCTCTGTCAGGACGGCCCGTCCGTCGCGCAGCGCGCCGCCGACCTCGGGAGCGAACTGCCGTGGCTGCTGTTCGGCGCCTTGGCGCTGTTGCTCTTCTCCCGGCTGCTCAGGACCGTCCTCGGGACAGGGCCGTTCACCGACGCCGCGGCGCGGCGGCTCTCCGCCCTCGGATGGTTCGTCACGGTCGGCACGCCCGTCGCCGGGCTCGTCGTCGGCTGGTCGCAGTCCTGGCTCGCCGGGAGCATGGCGCCGGTCGCGGGTTCGGAACCGACGGTCGTCGGGCCGCAGGCGCTCATCCTCGCCGGTCTCGCCGCGGTGATCATGGGAAAGATCATGCGCGAGGGCGTTCGTATGCGGGAGGATCTCGAAGGGACCGTCTGAGGCCCGATCCCGAGCCCGAAGAGACCAGCTGATGCCCGAAGAGGAACTGCACTCGATCCGGATCCACCTCGACCGGCTTCTGGCCGAGCGCGGCATGACCCTCACCGAACTGTCGGAGAAGGTCGGGATCACCGTCGTCAACCTGTCCGTGCTCAAGAACGGGCGGGCCAAGGCCGTACGTTTCTCGACCCTGTCGCGCATCTGCGACGTCCTCCGCTGTCAGCCGGGCGACTTGATCACACACGACCCCGGAGACGGCGCGGGAGAGCAGGGCTGAGTCGGCTCATCGGAGACGGGCGGCGGACGTCGGTTCCACAGCTCGTTCGTCACGAAGTGCAGGACGTTGACCGTGACGACGGCAGGCGCGACGATCGCCACCGTGCGCGGGAACGCGGGCTGCAGGGACAGCGCGAGAACGACCGCCGTCACACCGTTCTGCTGGCCGAGCGCCAGGGACACCCGGTCGTAGCGGTCCAGGTTCCGGGCGATCAGCCACCCGACGATCATCTGGGCGACGAAAGCGGCCGCCCCCAAGGCGATCCCGGGCCCCGGCTCGACCCCGTCGACCAGCAGCAGTCCGAGAGCGACCAGCGCCAGGTAGTACGCCGTGGCCAGCGCCCGGCCGAGCACCGGCGCCAGTACGGGCGGCCGGTAGAACAGGCCGACGAGGGCCACGCCGAGCATCAGGCCGTACGCGGTGGCCGCGGCGAGGGCGCAGGCCAGCACCAGCAGGCAGGCGGCGGTACGCAGCAGACCGTGCCACCCGCCCGCCACGCCCCTCCGCGGTCGCAACACGTACCAGGCCAGCGCGGAGACCACGACCAGGGCCACGTTCCCCAGCATCGTCAAGGCGTACGCGTCCGGCGTGACGGGCAGCGCGGAGGAGTCCGCCCCGCCGTCCAGCGCGCTCAGCGCCACCGGCGCCAGATAGGCCGTGAGCAGCACGGTGACCGGGTCGTCGAAGGACGACCAGACCGAGAGCACCGTCTTGCCGCGCTCCGACATGCGGCTGCGCGAGCGCAGGGCCGCCACCGAGAGCGGGTCGATCTGGGCGACCGCGACCGCCAGGATGAGGTACGCCGGTTCGCCGACCGCGAGCCACAGCACCGGCACGATCAGCGCGGCCTTGGCGAGCACGCCGACGGTGACGGCAAGGAGCAGCGTGCGCAGGTCGCCGCGGGCCTCGGCGACGTCGATGCCGGAGGTCGAGCCGTACAGTCCGACGGCGAGCAGCAGCGACACGATCACCGGGTAGGCCGCGGAGTCGGTCAGGAGGCCGGTCCCCGTGACGGCGGAGAGCGCCCAGCCGAGACCGAGCACGGCGAGCATGATCCACAGGTGGTACGCCGCTCTCAGCGTCCTTGCCATGACCCACTCCCGTCCGGCCGGCTGCCTACGGCGAAGAGCATCCCAGCTGTGGGGCGTGCCGGGACCGGATGCCCGGGAGTTCAGCGGTTTCCGTCCGGTTCCGCACCCCGTTCCGCGCCCGTCGCCGACACCAGGTGCACCAGATCGTTCATCCGGCGGTCGGCGCGCGCCACTTGGCTCTGGTCGAGGGTGACGCCCAGCAGGAAGTGGTCCTCGGGACGGTCGACGTAGAAGAGGGCTCCCTCCTCGACGTCGAGGACGACCCGCGAGAGGCGGCCCGGCATCACGGCGCGCAGGGACTGGTTGAGGCGTGCCACGACGTAGTGCAGGCGCTCGCCGAGTTCCGTGTAGCGCGTGCGCCGTTCGTCGCGGGTGAGGCTGCCGCCGAAGAAGCGGGACAGCTGCGGGTCGTTGAAGACGTCGGCGCTGAGCCGGCCGGTGCCCGGTGCGTCGTATCCGGCGTAGTGCAGGGCGTCGGGGGAGACCGACGCGACGCAGTGGTCGAGCAGTTCGGGTTCCGTCGTCCCCCAGTCTCCGTCCACGACCCGGTGGGGCTCCTTCGCCACTGCGAGAGGCGTCCGCTCGACGACCGGCAGCGACGATTCCGAATCGAAGCTGCCCGGATTCATCGAGGGCAGCCCGATCTCGCGGCGGAACGCCCCCACCAGTTCGGCCATGGCCCGGTCGCCCGCGTCCACCGTGTCGGCGCCCAGCGAGACGCCGGTGAGGCAGTCGTCCGCGCGGAAGTAGTAGTGGAAGACGGCGCCGTCACCGACCTGGAGCACGCTGCGGATGAGTTTGCCGCTGTCGACCGAACGCAGCACGTGGTCCATCCGGCCGAGGACGTAGTGGAGTTGGCGTCCCAGGCGTACGAACCGTTCACGCCTGGTGTCCTGTTCCTTGCCGCCGGGTCCGCCGAACCCGCCGCCCTGCGCCTCGGGCAGCCGGTCCAGGATGTCCGCCGAGTAGCCGAAGACACCCCAGCGGTACTGGGCCACATGGTGGAGTCCGGTCTCGCTCAGCGCGTTCGCGCAGAGGTCGATGAACACGTCGCTGTCGTCGGTCACATGCGACGCGCGGCGCACCTCCGGCGGCGCCCCGGTACCGGTCACAGTCCTGTCATCGCTCATCTCGCCCCCATGGCCCCGTCGTTGAGAACGTCCGGCCACCGCGCCAGCATCTGCTCGCACAGCGCACGGACCAGCGGACTGCCGGGGCCCGGCAGCCGCCCCAGGGCGATCGTGGCCGCGCCGCCCCGGTCGTACGGCAGTCGCATCAGTGCGGGAGTGGCCTCCGTGGCCGCGGACGCCCCGGGCCGCGTGCCGCTCGGGTCGTTGCACACCCGGCCGAGGACCTTCTCGCGCAGGCCGCGCTCCGTCAGCCACGTCATGAGTTCGGCGGTCTCCGCGTCGCTCGCCGGCCCCGCCCCGCCGATCAGGACGATGTGCTGGACCTGGCGGCACACTTCGAGCGTGACCGGGGTGCGGACGACGCCGCAGTCGACGATCAGGCAGCCCTGAAGGTCCATCAGCCGCTCGACCGCGGCGCCGACGGTGTCCTGGAGCGTCCCGTTGGTCGGCAGGTGTTCGCCCGGCTTGTCGCCGGGGCCGAGGGGGAAGACGGCCATGTCCTGGCGGCGGGCGTCTCCGGTGTGCGCGTGGCGCAGGTAGCCGTGCACGGAGCGGTTGGCCAGCTCGATGGGGTCCGCGGCGAAACCGATGAGGCCGTCGGTCCCGGCCTCGGAGGTGGCGTTCCAGTACCGGGTCAGTTCGGTGAGGCCGCCGCCGTCGGTGTCGGCGTCCATCAGGACCACCGTCTGCCCGACGCGGCCCACCGCGTCGTCGACGATCAGGCCGGCCGCGGCCGTCAGCAGCGTCGCGCCGCAGCCGCGGGCCGTGGAGAGCACCGCCACCGCGTGCGGGACGCCGATCGACCCCGTCCACGGATACGCCATCGGGTCCTCCTCGTTCCGTTCCGTGCTGTCGCTCACAGCTGCGGTACTTCTCAGATCTTCGGTACGTCCAGTTCGATGCTGATCCGGTTGTCCGGACTCGCGTGGCCCCCCGCGTCCGCCCGCAGCCCCAGGTGCGCGGCGACGGTCAGGGTGAGGGGGTGGTCGGGGCCGAACTTCTCGCGCAGACCCCGGTGCGTCACCTCGTCGAGTTCCCGCGCCGCCCTCGAATCGCCCGCGAAGACGAGCATGTTGGCGTGGCACAGGGCCGCGGTCAGGATCAGCGGATGGTGCGGATCCACGTAGAGGATCTCCTTGAGGCCTCGCAGGCCCCGCTCGCTGAGTTCGGCGGCGGTCTCATCCTCCGCGTCGCGCAGCACCAGGGCGAGGTTCACCTCGCAGATCCGGGTGAAGAGATGGCCCTCGCCCCACTCGCGGAAAGCCGCGAGGTTCTCCTCGGCCAGCGCCCGCGCCCCGTGGGGTCCGTCGATCCGGCCCAGGACCCGCAGGTCGGCCGCGAGTCCCACGCCCGAGACCAGCGCCTCGGGGTGCCGCGGGCCGCCGTACACCACGAAGGCGTCCCTCGCCCGAGCGTTGAGCATGCGGGCGGAGTCCGCCTTCGCCTTGCGGGTCTGCGAGGACAGCCCCGGGGCGAGCGTGGCGATGTGCCGCAGGGTCGAGGCCAGCGAGCAGGCCGCGAGGAGCGTCGTCATGTGCGCCCAGCCGAGCTCCTCGTTCGTCTGGGTGAGCCGGTAGATCTCCTGGAGCCGGGTCAGCGAGTCCTCGTACCGGCCGATCTCACGCAGCCGGCTGGCCACGTGCACGGAGCTGCGCAGGGTCAGCTCGTGCTGCTCGCCGAGGACCCGCATCCGCTGCCCGTGCACCTCCTGGTGCTGCTCCAGCGAGTCGTTCGGCAGGCCGACCATGTCCAGGGAGAGTCCGAGGTTGCTGCCCGCCATGAGGGTGAAGTGGTTCTCCGGCCCGTACTTGGAGCACAGGATGTCCCGGGTGGACTGGTCCTCGGCGAGTGCGTCCTGGGGACGGCCGAGGGCCCGCAGCTCACCGCCCCGCCCGAGCGCGCTGCGCAACGTGAACTCGCCGTCCAGGTCCTGGAGCCTGCGCAGTTCCTCCAGCGCGGCGCCGTTGATCCGGTTGGCCTCCGGGTACCGTCCGGCGTCGGTGTGGATGTTGGCCAGTTCCACGCGCAGGCGCAGGAGAAGGAGGAGGCGCTCGTCGTCGCCGGTCGACCCGGCGGTCCAGGCCTGCTCGAGCCGCTGGGCCAGAGTGAACGCGCTCTCCAGGCACTGGGTGCGGCGCCGGTAGCGCACCTGGTTGACCAGCCAGCGGCGGACCTCGGGGTTGTCGTCCAGGACGGCGCCCGAGGACTCCACGTGGAGGTCGAGCTCCGCGTAGCGCGGGTACATGTCCTGGTCGTCGACCCGGTCGTCCGGGGGCGCGTAGGCGGCGAGGACGCGACGGACGCCTGCGGCGATCTCCGCGGCCTCCGCCGGTTCCAGCTCCCTGAGCTGCGCCGCGAGGATCATCCGGGACGCCGTGAGCCGCTTGCCGTCCTGGCCGCGGCGCGCCTGGGACCTGGTGAGCAGCCCGCGGGCCGCGAAGCCGAGCTGATGGCGGCCCTCCGCGCCCTCGGGCAGCCCGAGGAACTCCAGGGC
This sequence comes from Streptomyces sp. Je 1-369, assembly GCF_026810505.1. Lineage (NCBI taxonomy): Bacteria > Bacillati > Actinomycetota > Actinomycetes > Kitasatosporales > Streptomycetaceae > Streptomyces > Streptomyces sp. Je 1-369. Next base: position 8,241,227 of record NZ_CP101750.1, on the reverse strand, counting down.
GGCCGATGACTCGAGGAGGTCCCAGCTCGCGCCCTCCGGTGACAGCGCCGTCAGCATCCGCAGCAGGTCGAGGGCGGCCGGGCGCTCCTTGCCCAGGTCCTCGACGACGCTCTGCCAGACCGCGGAGGAGAACTCCAGGCCGACGGCCTGCCGGTTGCCGACGTTCTGCACGAACTCGGCCACCGCGGCCTCCGGCGGACGTGCGGTGCTCCGCAGGTAGGCGGCCATCTGATCGAGGAGCTGCGGCAGCGTCTCCCCGAGACCCACCAGCCGCTCGGCGAGTTCGGGGGTCAGCTGGGGTGCCTTGCGCCGCAGGTACCGTACGGCCTCCTCGGGGGACGGCGGCTCGATGCAGATGGGGTGGGCCAGTGTGTCCCAGTCCGGGTTCTCCGACGTGATGAGCACGTGCACCTGGTTGCTGTTGAAGAGCAGGCTCTCGATCTCGTCGGGGTGGCGGGCGTCCTCGTAGACGAGGAGCAGCCGCTCGGGCCCGCCGTGCCGGCCTTCGAGGAGTTCGCGCAGGGCGTCCACGGCCCGGGGCGACGAGCGCCGCGACGCGCCCAACTGGGCGCTGAGGAGCACCAGTTCGCGTACGACGTTCTCGGAGCTGTCGGCCGTCATCCACCACACGATGTCGTAGTCGGCGCGGAACCGGCTGAGGTACTCCAGTGCGTAGGTCCGCTTGCCCACTCCGGGCGGGCCGTGCAGCACGACGGGTTTCCTCGCGGCCTGGCCGGGCGGCAGCGCGTTCCGCACCTCTTGCAGGCAGTCCTCGCGGCCCAGGAACTCGCCCTGGCGCAGCGGTGGGACGTGGGAGATCTGGGGGTGCCTGCCGGGGAAGCGCGGGCCGCTCCCCGACCGGTCCGCCCACGGGACGCCGCGGCGGTCGCCGGGGATGAAGTGCGACAGGAGGGCGTTGCGTGCCGGTCCCTCCTCCAGCGTGTGGAGCCTGGGGCCCGGCCGGTCGCGGAACGGCGGATGCACCTCGACGTCCTCGAGCCAGGCCACGTCGACCCTCCGGCGGCCGATGAGCCCGTCCGGATTCAGGTGTGCCGTCAGACCGGTGAGGCGGGGGGAGCCGACCATGACGGACGACATCAGGACCAGGTAGGTGACCGTCGTGTCGCCGCGGGCGGCCCGCTCGCCGGATCCGCGGTCGAACTCGCACATGATTCCGTTCGCGAAGAGTTCGGCACGGATCCAATCCGCCCACCTGCGCTCCTGCGGCTCGAACACGAGCCGTACGACGCGGGAGGCAGCGGGCACCTCGGCGAACGCCTCGGCGTAGTCGTCGCGGACGCGGGCCGCGACGGGGGCGAAGCGCAGGTCGGCGTCGCCGCTGATCTCCCGGCCGAGGCGTTCGTAGGCCTGCTTCTGGAGCGAGGGTTCGTAGTTCTGCAGGGCGAAGGGGATGAGGACTTCCTCGTACGCGACGCTGGGCAGGTGGCCCACCTCGACCTCGCGCCAGAACTGCTCCTCGCTGGTGAGCAGGATCGGGCTGGCCGCGCCCATGAACTGGTCCCTGGCCCGGGACCGGCGGCGCTCGGCCTGCTCCGGATGGGAGCGGTCCACGCGCATCGGGACCGGCAGGACCCTGATCCGTCCCCCGGACTGCTCCCTGACCTGCCGGGCTACGGCGGCGGACCCCTCGATGGACTGGTTGCTGAAGTTGAAGCCGACGACGACCACGTCGGGCAGGAGCAGCGTGCACAGGCTGGCGTTGTCCGAGTGGCCGGTGCGGCTGTCGATGAGCACGTAGTCGTAGTCGTCGGCGCGCAGGCTCTCCCTGAGCGCCTCGGCGAAGAGCCGTCCGCTCTGCTCCTGGTAGAACCGGGCCCAGTCGAAGGTCGCGACGCGCCTGCCGTAGAGCCCGTCCTGGCAGCCCGGTCCGAGGAAGTCGATCCGGCCGGTGGGGCGCGAGAAGCGGTAGGAGAGCGAGTCGGTGTGCATGCCCACCTGTGTGTGCCGCTCCAGGAGCTCCGCCAGTCTGGTCTCCTTCTCGGCGTCGGGGAGGTCCTCGGCCGCCAGCGCCTCGACGGCGCGGCCGTAGTCCTGGACCATCTCCACCACGCCGGTGGATTCGGTCAGTTCGGGGTTCCGCAGGAAGGGGCGCAGATAGCGGTGGAGCCCGGGTGACTCCAGGTCCCAGTCGATGACGAGGACGCGACGGCCCGCGTCGGCCAGCAGCCAGGCGACGTTGGCCAGCGCCATCGTCCGACCGACTCCGCCTTTGTACGAGTAGAAGGTGACGACGGTCGCCTGGTTTCCACCACGTACGGAACCGGACGGCTCGGCACTGCTCATCGATGTCGCTCCAGCGTGGGTGCGTCAGCTGTGAGGCCCCCGGAGGATGGGCCGCTCGTCGCTCTCCGGAGCGGAGAACCAGGAACGGTGAGGGGCTGCCTCCCACCATGCCTCGGCAGGGCGGGACGGTGGTGCGGCGTGCGTTGGCTGCCACGGTACCCGCACCGGAGCGAACTGCCTATCTAGGAATTTCCTGCCCGAGAGCGGAATTCTCGGCATTCCCGAAACGCCTGGGGAAACAGTGAAGTACAGGTCTTCGGGCGTCATGACGGGAGGCGAGTGACGGGCCCCGGTGACGATTCGTTCGACCACGGCCCGCAGCACCTTCAGATACCCGCCGCGGGCCTGTGGTGCCCCTACGAGTCCTCCCAGGCCGGATCGTGTGTAGTCGCCGACCGGCACGGCCAGGGTGTCGGGTTCCTTGCGCGGCGGCAGCCCTTGGGTGCTCCACGGCACGAGGACGAGGGCGGGCGACCGCTCGCCGGTCTGGTGCTGCCCCCACAGCAGCCGTCGGCGGAACACCTCCAGGTCGCGGACGGTGCGCGGCTCCTTGTAGTAGCGCTCGGTGAGCAGGACGAGCAGCGTGCGGCAGCGCATGGCGGGCGTCCAGTCCTGGCCTTCCGCCGTCGCGTGGCCGCGGCAGGGTTCCGAGAGGAGGCCCGAGTGGCCGGGTCCTGGGCCGAGGCGGCGGTGCATCTCGGTCTGGACGTCGGTGTGGAACTCCCGCAGCCAGGGGTCCGAGGGGACCGGCAGGGCGTGGCTGATGTAGTAGTAGGGAGCGTCTGGACTGCGGTGCGCGGTCATGCGCTCCACCCCTCTCGGTCAAGGTGCGTGCGCAACGTGCTGACGCCGTGCGTGAGCCGCTCCCGTACGTGGTCGATGAGGAACCGGAGGTCGGCGCAGAAGCACGACGGGTTGTCGAAGCCGTTCTCGGGGCGGTGGCGGTGGGCGCGGAGCCCGCCTCCGCAGATGTCGACGACCGGGCAGGACCGGCACTGTGCGCAGAGCCCGGTGAGGCCGGCGCGCTCGGCGGCGAAGCCGGGGTCGGCGGCCGCGCGGTCGAAGTCGTGGGCCCCGATGTGGAGTACGGAGCGGGCGGCCCGCGCGCTCACGGTCTTGAGGATGTCGTTGTACTCGATGAGCCCGGACGGCTGGATCACCACGACGTCCGAGCCGTAGGGGCCCCACATCTCGCTGGTGCTCGTGCCGCCCAGGTGCAGGTCGAGCAGCGAGTCGAAGAGCCGCAGCGAGGTCTCTCGCCGCGGGGCGTCGAACCAGCGGTCGAACACGGCGGCCAGCCATCGCCCGTAGGCCGCCTCGGCCGCGTCCGGGGGCCGGGGTGGCGGGAACTGCCAGGTGGCGTGCGGGAGCAGCAGGTCGATGGTGGGCGGCTCGTGTTCGAGGAGTGCCTCGTACGTCTCCACTGGGTCGGCCTCGATGTCCACGACGCAGAGCAGTCCGCCGTACAGCTGCCGGTAGCGCGGGGTGCGGAGCAGGGACAGGGCGCGGGCCACTTCGGTGTACGTGCCGCGGCCTGCCCGGTCGGGCCGTCTCCGGTCGTGTGAGCGGGCGGTGCCGTCGACGCTGACGCCGACCGTGACGTCGTAGCGGCGGAAGATCTCCAGGAAGGTCCGGTCGATACGGGAGGCGTTCGTCTGGACGAGCAGTTCGACCCGGGTGGCGAGGTCCTTGCAGTCGGCGCGCAGGCGGCGGGCGAAGCGCTCCAGGATCACGGGTCCGGCCAGCAGGGGTTCGCCTCCGTGCAGGACCACCTGGGCCCGTTCCGGGGCGTGCCTGCTCAGGTGTTCGGTGATTCTGCCGGAGAGCCGTCTCATCACGGCGGGGCCCATGACCAGGGGCTGCTCGGTCCAGCCGCGGTCGCGGTGCTCGTACACGTAGCAGTCGGGGCAGCCGAAGTTGCAGCGGCTGTAGAGCTTCACCACGAACTGGGTGAACGTCGCCGCCGGTCCGTCGGGGGGCGGTGTGGCGCGGGGTGCGGTCTCACACCGCACTTTCCCACCTCGGCCGCTCGGGTCCCGCGGTTCGGCCGGCGTTGCGCAGCAGGGCCTCGACGAGGGCGCTGCGGGGGAGCCGGCTCAGGGTGAGGGCGTCGGGCGGGCCGTGCGGTGCGTGGTCCGCGGATAACGCGACGCCGTGTGCCGTGTGCTGTGCCGCGTCATGTGCCATAACGCAGGCTCCCCCCGACTGCTCGGCTCCGCGACGCGCGGAGGCCGCCCAACATGCCACGGTCGAACGAAAGTGCCTCTGCGGGGAATCGTGCGGCTGCTGCTACAGTCCGGGGCTCGTGCATCCTCGGACCGGTCGTCCCCCCGCTCGTGAATGCGTCGGTGCGCTCACCGAGCGCTCCCACCAGATGCCTGTGAGTATATCGGCCGGGGCCAAGTAAGCCTATCCTCTGGGGTATTGAGGGAGTATGAACCGGCCTCGGAGGAGCCGCCGCTGACCGACCGGCCATCCGTTCTCACCGAGTCTGCGCGAATGTCCATCACGCCGGACCGTTGGCGGAAGTTTGTGAGGGGCGCGTGGATCCAGCCGCTTTCTTCTATACGAGTTGTGTACGTGCTGATGGCTGGCGTGCGCTGACGCGTTTCCACGCCGATCTGGAGTACCGGCTGCGAATCCAGGAAGGGTTCGGCGTCAGCGGCGTACTGGGCGCGGTGGCGGAGCCCGAGTCGGCCCGTGAGGGCGACGTGACCAGGGCCGGAGTCATGATCGTGCTGTACTCCCCCCGATATTTCACCGACCGCGGCGCGGGACTCGAATGGGCGGTCTTCGACGCCCGGATGCGCCACCACGAGGACATCCGGGGTGTGCCGGCGCGCGGCTGCCTGGTCCCGCTGTGCTGGAAGCCGGTCGCCGACGACCAGGTTCCGGCGGGCGTACGCACATCGGTGGAGGGGCCCGGAGCCTTCGACTGGCTGCGGCAGTACGGACTGGAGTCCCTGGCGGCCTCGCACGGGGCGGAGAACGAAGTACGGTATTACGCGCTCCTCGAACAGTTGGCCAAAACCGTTGCCGAGGCGGGGCGTACGGAACTGGAACGACTGGACCTGGCCGATGCCCAGGAGCTGGACCCGGCGTTCGGCAGCGAGAGCGCGGCGCAGGCCGGGCAGCCCGCCGACGTCGAGGTGCGGAACTGGGCGCGCTGGCCCGAGATCCTCGACGCGGGGACGCTGCAGCGGCGCGTGCCGGGTTCGGTCGCGATCAGTTATGTCGGCGCCGACCAGCCGTGGGCCGACTGGATGTCGGAGGTGCTCGGCCAGCGGGGGCACGATGTCGTGCAGCGCCGCTGGCGGGCCAGCCGCGAGAGTCTCCAGGACGCGGTCGCGCAGGCGCGGGCGGCGGCGGAGCGCATGCTCGTCATCTTCTCGCGCAACTACTTCGCCGCGGGGAACACGAGCCCCACCGAGTGGGCGGACACGTTCGCCAACTCCCCCGGCCGCCCGTCCCAGGCCGTCCTGGTGCAGATCGACGCGGCGCCCCGGCCGCTGCTCGTCCGTGATGCGAACGTCGTCGTCCTCGCGGGCGCGGATCCCGCGGAGGCCGAGCACCTGATCGAGCAGGTGCTCCCCGAGACCCCGCAGCAGTCGGCGGATCGTGGGAGCGGCCGGTGAGCCCGTCACGGCGTCCGCCCCGGGAGCTGCCGCAGATCAACAACCTCCCGCCGCTGCCGGCGCCGTTCGTCGGCAGGGACGAGGAGATCGCGGACGCGCACCGGCTGCTCATGGACCACCGCACCGTGCTCGTGCACGACCCGGAGGACCGTCCGTACGGGTACGGGTCCTCGCAGTTGGCCATTTCCTACGGCCACCTCTACACCCAGCACTACGAACTGATGTGGGTCTTCGACTGCGCCCGTGAACCGGACCCGGCCCGGCTCGCGGGCCGGATGGCGGAGCAGACGGAGCAGCTGCGCGAGGCGTTCGAGCAGGATCTGGGGCGGCCGCTGGACGGTCCCACGGCTGCCGACTGGCTCTACATCTTCGACAACGCGGCGGACCCGGACACCTTGTGGCAGCACTTCCCGCAGGGCAACGCGCGCGTTCTGGTCACCTCGCGCGGGACCGGCGCGTGGAAGCCGGACGCCCGGCTGCTCGTGGGCCCGCTGGCCCGGCCCGACGTGGTCCGGCTCCTCATGGAGAACATGGGTCTCGACAAGCGGCAGGCCGCGCGGCTCGCGGACACCTTCGACGGGCATCCGCATCAGATCGTGCGCGCCGGAGAGGCCGTTCTTTCGGGCAAGGTCACCGTGGAACAGGTCGCCACCGTTACGGAGATAGCCCGCATGGCCCCACCACCGCCCGAACAGCCCAAACCGTCCCCCGCGCTCCCCGCGCAGCACCGGGCCGACGTGCCCGACAGGGCGCGCACCAGCCTGCGGTCCAGCCTGCTGCGTTCGACGGTGTGCAGGGACACCGGCAGCTACCGGCGCTGGATGGAGGCCCTGCGGCTGCGGTCGACGGCGACCGTGCTGCCCGAAGCGGTGTCCGTGGGTGTGGACCTCCTGTCCATGGCGGAGCGCGTCGACCTGCTGCTCGACGCGGTGTTCGAGCAGGAGGATCCCGGGTTCGTGCGGGCGCTGGCCGACACGGTGGCGGAGGCCACCGAGGAGGCGCGGACCGGCCGTCAGATGGCCGACAGCGTGCGAGGGATCGCCGAGGAACTGGCGGGGCGCTGGTCCGGGACCCGGGAGGAGGCACAGACGCAGCCGACGGCGCCTGCCGAGGCGGCCTCCTGCTTCTTCTTCACCAGTTGGCACAACCGGGACGTCGACTTCGAGGAGGCGCTCAGGTTCCACAACCTGCTGGAGAAGCGGGTGACGGCCAAGCTCGGCGGGCGGGTCACGAAGTCCGGCTTCTTCGACAAGATGATGCAGCACGGGGCCACCTGGGAGCCCAAGCTCATCGAGGCGATCCGCACCACGCGGCTGATGGTCCCCCTGATCACGGAGGGGTACTTCCAGCGCGACTGGTGCCGGCGCGAGTGGGCCGTCATGGTGCAGCGCATGGCGAACCTCAACGCCGTCCCCGGCCAGGAGCCCATCGCCATCCTGCCCGTGTTCTGGGTCAGGCCGCTCGGGGACTGGGAGATGCCGGCCGACTTCGTGCCGTACCAGTACGCGGTGCATTCGGAAGGCAGGCCGCAGTACGGCGGGGACGTGTACGACCTGGTCGCGGACAACAAGGAGACGGAGCTCAACAACTACGTCTCCACGCTCGCCCAGTCGATGGTCGCCGAGTCCAGGACCCACCTGCCCCACCTCGACAGGGACCTGGTGAAGCGGCTCCCCCTGGCATTCCGCGACGTCAACGACCGCGCCGTCTGAGGAACACGTCACCCCTCACGCCTATCGTTCGCCTCATGGCTGCCGAACACCACGACCCCGACTGCGTCTTCTGCGAGGTCGACGCGGGAACCCGACCGGCCCGTGTCGTCGACGGAACCACGGACACCCTGACCTTCCTCCCCCTCACCCCGGTCCACCCGGGACACGTCCTCGTCGCGCCCCGCCGCCACGTCGCGGACATCTGGGACCTCGACGAGGCGACGGCGGCGGCCGTGGGGACGGCGGTGCTCAGGGCCGCACACGCGGTCCGGGCGGTTCACCGCCCCGAGGGGCTGAACGTCATCCAGTCGTCCGGTGCGGTCGCCACCCAGTCCGTGTTCCACCTCCACGTCCACGTCGTACCGCGCTACGCGGGCGACCGGATGCCCCGGCTGTGGCCCGAGCCCATCGAGACGGACGCGGCCCGCCTCGACGACTCGGTGCGGCGCCTGCGTGCGGCACTGGACACACCGCACGTACGCCCCTCACAACACGAATAGCAGCGCGAACGCCTGGGCCAGGGTGAGGCCTCCGTAGAACCCGGCCACGGTGAAGGAACCGGCGGCCTTCAGCACGCCCGCCTTCTCCCTGCCCGGCGCCACGTCCATGGCGAACGGTTCGATCGCGTTCGTCGCGGAGTTGCTGCGCACGCGCTCGTAGAGACGTCGGAACAGCCGCTCCTGGTAGAGGAAGTAGCCGTCCAGGGCCCAGAAGGCGAGCACCGGCACGAAGCCGACCAGTGCGATGGCGCTCTTGTCGTTGCCGACGGCGTAGGCGAGCAGGGCGCCTGTGACCGTCAGCGACCACCCCTTGATGAGGAAGGAGTTGTTGCCCATCCGGGTCACGATCGTCTGGATCAACTCCAGATGCCGCATCCGGCCTTCGTCCAGCCCCGCCGACATGTGTCCCCCCGACAACTCGTCTTCCACGGATCTTAGTCAGTGCGCGCTGTCGGAGGGGAGGCGTGCTGCTCACCCGGCTCTGCCCGGACCCCATAGACTCAGGAACAGACCCACATCCCGGTTTTGAACACCAAGGTTTTCCTCAGGATCGACGGGGGCGTCGGAATGACCCGAAAGGCACCGGTTTCCTATGCGGAGCATTCGTCGCGGTCCGAGGCGCGGGCTCGTGCGCCCATGGTCGGACGCGGCATCGACCTGCTGAACCTCTCCCTGCAACTCAGGCAGCACAGAGCCAGGTTGTTGACCCTCACCGGTCCCGACGGCGTCGGCAAGACCCGGCTCGCCGAGGCCGCGGTGGCCGACGCCGCGCTGCCCGTCGTGCACCATGTGGACGCGCACGGCATGGAGGGCCCTCAAGCGCTGGCCGCGGCGAGGGACATCCACCCGGTGTCGGGCGAGGCCTGGCTGGTCCTCGACGGGTTCGAGCTGTCGGGGGACACCGCGCCCGCCGCGGTCGAGGCGTTCCTCGACGAGCGGCCCCTGCTGCGGATCCTGGCCACCGGCCGCGGGCCGCTGCGGGTCCTCGGCGAGCAGGTGTTTCCCGTGCAGCCGCTGTCCGCGCCGGCACCTCCCTACCGGCAAGAGGTGTCGGAGCTCCACGAGTACCCCGCGGTGACGCTCTTCGTCGAGCGGGCCAGGAGGATCGTCCCCTCCTTCGCCCTGACCGCGTACAACGCCCGGTCCGTCGCCGAGATCTGTGCCCGCCTAAACGGCATCCCGCTCGCCGTCGAACTCGCCGCCAACCGGCTGCACCTGCTGGACCTCGACGCACTCCTGGCCCGGCTGCGGGAAGGCAGGCCGGTCCTCGGCGGGTCGCACCCCGCGCGCTCGCCGCAGCACCGCTCCATCAGCGCGATCTCGCAGCACATCAACCGTCCGCTCGACGGGCATCAGCGCGAGCTGCTCGCCCGCCTTTCGGTGGCGGTCGGCGGTGTGCGCCTCACCACGGTCGGGGAGCTCTGGGAGCTGCCCGTCGACCGGGCGCGGCAGGCCGCCGACGCCCTCGTCGCCCATGAGCTGTTGCGCGTGGACACCGCCGGCTCCGAGAGCCGGTACTCCGCGTACGACATCGTCCGGGAGTGCGGTCTGGCCCGGCTCGCCGCGGCCGGCACCCTGGTCGGCGCCCGCGATCGGCACGCCGAGCTGTTCCTGGCGGAGGCGCTGCGGGCAGAACCTCATCTGGCGGGGCCGCGGCAGCACGAATGGCTGAACCTGCTGGAGTCGGACCACGACAACCTCCAGGCCGCCCTCACCCAACTCGCCGCGCGGGGGCGGCAGTACGACGCGGCCCTGGCCGCACTCGCCCTGCGCCGTTACTGGTTGACGCGGGGTCACCTCGCCGCCGGGGAGCGATGGCTGACGGACGCCGCGGCCGTGTTCCTCAACGCCGCCGGACAGCGGCACCTCACCGCGCGGGCCGAGGCGGCGCGCGGCGCGCTGGCCATGGCCACCGGGGACAGCCTCCTCGCGTCGGACTGCTTCCGGCGGGCCGCCATCGCCTACGCGGAGTGCGGCCGGCGCCACCAGGAGCTGACCGCCCTCGCCCAACTGGCCGCGGCGCGGCCCGGCACGGCAGCGGGCGACTCCCGCGTCCTCGCGGACCACGTACTCAAGACCGCGCGGACCTCCCCCGCGCCCGAGGAGGCCGGGGAGGCGGCGCTCGCGCTCGCCGCGCGGGTACGCCGGACCGACGTCAAACTGGCCTCGGACCTCCTCGACGCGGCGGAGAGCGTGTACGCGCGAGCACCGGACGTACGCGGCCAGGGCCTGGTCCTCATGCAGCGCGCCGATCTGAGCATCGCGCGCGGCGATCAGGAGGTGGCCGAGAGCCTTCTCCACGAAGGCCTGCTCCGGCTCCAGGCCGTCGGGGAGTGCACCATGCTGCCCCGGGCCCTGGAAGCCCGCGCCCATCTGCTGTGGCAGCGTCTGCCGGACCAGGGCCCGCGGGTCGCCCGGATACTCGCCGCCGCGGCGGCCATCCGGGAGGCGACCGGAGCGAACCCGCTGCCGGCCACGGCCCTGCCCACCGCCGCGGCCGCACGGGAACTGCACACGTCCTTCTCCACTCCGGAGTACGAGGCCGTACGGCGGGAGGGGCGGGCCCTGACTCCGTGGGCCGCGGCCCAAGAAGCGCTGGCCTGCCCCCTGTCCGCCAGGCCCGCGCCGTCGGCGGCGCCCCGCTCCGCGCGTCTTTCGACCCGTCAGTACGAGGTGGCTCTGCTCGTCAGCAACGGGTTGACCAACCGGCAGATCGCCAGTCGGCTCGACCTGTCGGAGTGGACCGTGGTGAACCACGTACGACACATCATGCGCCGACTGGACGTGCCGTCCCGTGTCCACATCGCCCAGTGGGTGGCGCAGCGGCAGACGCGATAGCGGACGGGAGACAGCGGGGAGCGTCAGCCCAGGAGCGGACGCAGCTGCCCGACGACGACCTTTCCGTTCTCGTTCTTGGGAAGCTCCGCGACCGCCAGCACCCGTTCGGGGATGTACCACTCCGTCATTCCGCGCCGGGAGAGAAACGCGCGCAGCTCGGCCAGGTCCGGTGTCCGGTCCGCACGGGGCGCGAGTACCGCACACGCGCGTTCCTGGCCGTCCTCTCCGCTGTAGCCGATGATCACGGCCTCGCGCACATCGGGGTGGTGCAGGATCTCCCCCTCCACGTCCGCCACGGGGATCATGTACGGTCCCCCGACCCGGCGGCTCGCCCGCCCCTCGAAGCGCACGCCGCCCGCGCCGTCGTCGCGCACCAGGTCACCGGTGTCCATCCACCCGTCGTCGTGCGTCCAGGTCGGCCGCGCCGCCCCACCGTCCGCCCCGGGCGACCACACGGCCACGCATACGGAGGGTCCACGGACCCAGAGCCGGTGCACGCCGTCCTCCCCCGCGACCTCCCGCAGGGAGATCTCCAGGCCCGCGAGGGGACGACCGTCACTGCGGACGGCACCGGCCGGTGGCCCCCCTTCCGGGGTGCGGATGCCCATGCCGAGTTCGGTCATTCCCCAGCAGGTACGCACCGGCACCGAGAAGGCGTCGGTGACGTCGGCCACGAGCTTCGGCACCACGGGTGCGCCCCCGCACATGACGAACCGCAGGGCGGGCACCTCACGCGGGTCGGCCCGCTGTGCCTCGACCAGCTGCGCCGCGAACGGTGGCGCGGCGAACACCTGGTTGGCCTGCGCGTCGGCCATCAGCTTCAGCTGCTCCGCCGCGTTCCACGTGTCCAGGTACACCCCGGCACCTCGGGCGAGGATCGGCCCCCAGAGGCAGTACAGGAGACCGGCGAGCCCCGAGATGGGGTGGGGTGAACAGAACACCTCGCCCGTGTCCCAGCCTCGCTCGGCGACGCCCGCCGCGGCGGCGGTCCCGGCGTAGAGCGTGTTCTCGGTGTGCAGCACGGCCTTGCGCTCGCCCGTGGTGCCGGAGGTGAACATCACCAGGATCACGGAGTCGAGGTCCTGCCCGGACGGCACTTCGAGCGGGTGGGGCAGGCGGGCCTCGTGCTCGGTGTGCAGGAAGTACGTGGCGAAGTCGATGGTTCCGTCGGGCGCCTCGTCACCGTGGACGACCCGGTGGCGCAGTTCGGGGAGCCTGGGCGCGATCTCCTCCAGGACCGCCGCGTAGTCGTGGCCGCCCCAGGTGTCCGGGACGACGCAGAGACGCGCCCCGGCCACCCGGAGCAGGCGCTCGACCTCGCGGCCGCGCATCGTGGGCAGCAGCGGTACCGCGACGGCTCCCGTCCAGGCGCAGGCCAGGGTCAGTGCCGCGGACTCCCACCAGCCGGGGAGCTGGAAGGCGACCCGGTCACCGCGGCGGATCCCGAGGGAGAGCAGGGCGGCGCCGAACCGTTCGGCGTGGCGCGCGAGTTGGGCGTACGTGATGGTGACCGGGTCGGCCGCGTCGGTGCGGGCGGCGACGACCGCGGGGGCCTCGGGATGCTCGGCGGCCGCGTCGAGCAGGTCCTGGATGATGGACCGGTCGCGCCACCACCCCTGCTCGCGCATGCGCGCGGCGACGTTCCCGGGCGGCCGGGTCGTGAAGGGGATGCCCGTGCGCTCAGCCATGCGTTCCCCCGCCCTGCGGGGAGGACATGATCTCGGGCGCGGGGTCGACCAGGTCGCGGGGGAACTCCATGCCCCAGCGCACGAGTTCGATGTACGGCAGGTGCAAGGACCCGACGGCCACGACCTGTTCGGTGATGCGGCCCGCGCGGACCCGCACGGTGTGGGCCTCGATGCTCGACCCGCGCTCCCCGGTGGGCTCATGCCCGAGGAACGGCCCGGTGTTGTGCCAGTGCATCGAGAAACGGAACGCCGTCCGGGTGCCGTCCGCGTTGGAGAACTCGTCGTGCAGGGCGACCCGTACGCCGGGGAAGCCCTGGTGTACGGCCTTGCAGAACTGGACCATGAACGGGACGCCTTTGACTCCCCACTTGAGGGGCGTGTAGAAGACCGCGTCCTCGTCGTAGAGCTCGGTGAGGGTGTCCCAGTCCTGCTCTCCCAAGGCCCGGATGTATCGCTGGATGAGCGTCTCGCCGTTCAATTCCCGTCCTGCCTTCGATGTCGTGGTGCCCGTGTCGGCACGTCGTAGGTGACGGGGCGGTCCTCCCGCGGCCGGTCGGGGCCCCCTCAACCAGTACCGACGCAGCCGCGCCGCGAAGTGTGACAGGACGCCCATGTCACGGTTTCGCGTCCGGCTGCGTCGGTCCTGTTGAAGTACCTCACCCGACGACGAACGAGAGGCCGCGCGATGGTCACGGACGCACCACCTACCCGACAGCGGAACCCCTGGCTGGTGCTGACGGTGCTCTGCGCGAGCTCCTTCATGACGCTGCTCGACACGACGATCGTCACGATCGCCATCCCCGAGATGGCGGCGGGCCTGGGCGCGTCACTGGACGACATCCTGTGGTTCGCCAACGCCTACATGCTCGTCTTCGCAGCCCTGCTGCTGCTCTCTGGACGGCTCGGCGACCGCTTCGGCGCTCAGCGGGTCTTCGCCGCCGGACTCGCCGTCTTCACCCTGGCATCGGTGGTGTGCGGCCTCGTGGACACCCCGGGACAGATGATCGCGGCCCGGGCGGTCCAGGGGCTCGGCGCCGCCGTGATGATGCCGCAGACCCTGGCCCTGATCAGCGCCGTCTTCCCGGCCGAGCGGCGCGGGGCGGCGTTCGGCGTGTGGTCGGCGGTCGCTGGCCTCGCCACGGTCGCCGGGCCGACCCTCGGCGGTGCGCTGGTCTCCGGTCTCGACTGGCGCTGGATCTTCTTCATCAACCTTCCGATCGGCGCGGCGGCCCTGGTGGGCGCGCTGGTCGTGGTGCCCGACATCCGCAGGGAGCAGCGACCTCCGCTGGACCTGGTGGGCGCCGTGCTGTCCACGGCGGGCCTGAGCCTGATCGTGTACGGGCTGATCGAGGGTGAGCGCTACGACTGGGGCACCATCGAGTCCTTCCTCAGCATCCCGCTCGTTCTCGTGCTCGGTGTCGCGCTCCTCGGGGTCTTCGCCCTGCACCAGCGGACCCGTCAGGACCGGCGTCCGCTGGTGCCGTTCGAACTGTTCGGCAGCCGCGGGTTCACCGTCTCCGCCCTGCTCGGCGCGATGCTGCTGTTCGGTTCCATCGGCGTGCTGCTGCCGCTCACCCTCTACCTGCAGTCCGTGCTGGGGCTCTCCGCGGGGGAAGCCGGTCTCGCGCTGGTGCCCGGCCCGTTGGTCTCGATGGTCGTGGCGCCGCTGGCCGGCAACGCGGTCGGCAGACTGGGTGGCCGCAAGCTTCTCGTGCCCGGCCTGCTGATCTTCGGAGCCGGTATCGCCCTCATCGCGGTCATGGCCGAGCCGGACTCCGACGTGTGGGCCATCATCCCGGGTCAGATCGTCTTCGGTATCGGCATGGGCCTGGTGTTCGCGCCCACCAGCACGCTCGCCATGCAGGAGATCCCGCCGCAGCTGACCGGTGTCGCCTCCGGCATGTTCACCACGTTCCGGCAGATCGGCGCGGTCGTCGGAGGCGCCGCGGTCGGCGCCCTCCTGCAGAACCGCCTCGCGGCCGAGGGCGTCCCCGAGGAGGTCCGGCAGCAGGCGGGCCGGCTCACGGATTCGATGTACGCCGACGGCCTCACCGACGCGGTGCGCTACGGCCTGTTCCTCACGGTCGCGGTGGCCGTCATCGGCTCCGCACTCGCCATGCTCCTGCCACCGGCCCGGCGCCCCGAGCCGGAATTGTCCGCGCAGCCCCGGACGGAATCGGATGTCGTCCACACCCGGGACTAGCGGAATTCTTTCCACCCCCCTTCTCGACGCACCGAAATCCCGGAGAGGAATTCCGCACGCCGGAATGTGGCCCGGCCACCGAGAACGGCAGGATTCGGTGGGAGAGGCGGGGGGCCAAGATTGTAGACTCGGCACGGCAGTTGGCGATCGGACACGATCCGCCGTGAACCCGAGTGAACGTGGAACGGAGAGTCATGGCCGAGGCGACAGCCATCTCCGAGCGATCCGGCACCTCGGATCCGTTCGAACAGTACCGGCAGCTGCTGTTCGGAATCTCGTACCGCATGCTCGGCACCGTCACCGACGCCGAGGACGTCGTCCAGGAGACCTGGCTGCGCTGGCAGCGCATCGACCGGGACGACGTGGCCGATCCTCGTGGTTACCTGGTGCGGGCCGTCACCCGCACCTCCATCGACGAGATGCGCCGCAGCCGGGCCCGGCGCGAGGAGTACGTGGGACCCTGGCTGCCCGAACCGCTGCTGGTCTCCTCCGACGTCGCGGTGGAGTCCTCACTGCTCGGCGAGTCCGTGAGCATGGCGGTCCTGGTGATGATGGAGACGCTGTCCCCGCTGGAGCGCGTGGTGTTCGTGCTGCACGAGGTGTTCGGGTTCAGCTTCCCCGAAGTCGCCCGGGCGATCGACCGCACCGAACAGGCCGTACGGCAGCTCGGCAGCCGGGCCCGGCGCCGTGTGCGGCTGAAGGACCGGCGCTTCGAATCGGACCGCCGACGGGTCCGCGAGATCACCGAGCGCTTCGTCGCCGCCTGCCTCGACGGCGACGTGGAGGCACTCATGACGGTGCTCGCGCCCGACGTGACCATGTGGGCGGACGGCAACGGCCACGCGGAGACCCCGCGCGTTCCGCTGCACGGAGCCACCGGTGTCGCCGAGTACTTCGCGTCCACCGCGGGCCGGTACCCGCCCGGACTCGTGGTCCGGATGGACGTGCAGCACGACGGCACGCCCGCCGCCGTACTGGCCACGCCCGCAGAAGTGTTCGCCGTGGTCACCGCGGACATCGACCTGACCGGCGACCGCCCCCGGATCACCGCCGTGCGCGCCGTACGCAACCCCGAGAAGCTGAGCCGGATCCCGGCGACGCCCTGAGCCGGCGCGACACCTCAGGCCACGATGTCCGGACCGTCGTGCTGCTGACGTCCCAGCACCCACTTCGCCACGTGGAGGCGCGACGGCACCTCCAACCGGCGCATGACCTCCCGGACATGGTTGACCACGGTCCACTCCGACAACCGGAGCTGCTGTGCGATCTGGCGGTTGGTCATCCCCTGACTGACCAGCACGGCCACCTCATGCTGCCGGGCCGTGAGCGGCGTCGGACGGGGCGCCGCCGCGGCGGGCCCGGAGGGCGGCGGTCCAAAGGCCAGCGCCTCGCCCGCGGCCGCGACGGCGGAGAGCCCCCGCCCCTCCCGCCACGCCGCCGCGTATTCGGAACCGGACAGCAGACGGCGCACGTCGGGCAGGGCGGCGGCCGCGCCGTGGACGATCGGCGGCGGATGCGCCCCGGTCGACTCCCGCACGGCGGACGCGGCCGCGAACAGCCGGGCCACCCGGTGCCCCTGGTGCGGCAGCCGGTGCCACAGGTGCACCGCATGGCTTTCGAGCACCATGGGCAGCACCATGTGTTCCCCGATGGAGCGCAGCCGGTACAGCCCCTCCCACAGCAGTTGTTCCGACAGCGCCTGGTCGCCCCGGGAGTCGGCCATGGCGCCGCGCATGCCGAGCACGTACCCCTCGCCCCGGACGTCCCTCGCCCGCCCGAACAGGGCGTTCGCCGCGTCCAGCAGGTCGGCGGTGAGCTTGGCATCGGTGGACGAACTCCCGGCAGCCAAGGGGAGGGCGGCGTGCGCCACCTCGACGGTCGCCCGCTCGTGGGCGGCCATGCGGAGCAGGTGCACCGCGGCTCTGTGGACCGCCCCGGGACCCGTGGGGCGGTGGTCGGTGGAGGCGAGCCAGGCCAGCGCGGCTCCCTCGTGGGCGGTGTCGCCCCGCTCGCGGTAGACGCGGGCGGCGCGCCAGAAGCAGTCGGCCGCCAGCCGCACGCTGCCGCGCACGAGGGCCACCTCCCCCCGGGCCGACTCGGCCCGCGCGGTCTGCTCCTCGTATCCGGAAGTGACTGCGAACGTCTGCGCCGCTCTGGCCAGCCACTGTTCGGCGAGGTCGAGGTGGCCGCGCACCAGCCAGAAACGGTGCAGGGCGAGGGTGGCGCGCGCCGCGTCCAGTCGGCGGCCGCTCGCTTCGAGACAGGTCAGCGCGGCCAGCAGGTCCGCGTGCAGTGGGGCGAGGCGCTGGAACCACTGCGCCTGTCGCGGCCCGGTGAGGTGGGGCCCGGCTTCCAGGGCGAGGAGCAGAAAGTGCTCCGCGTGGTGGCGCCGGGCGTCCGGCAACTCGCCTGCGGCGGACAGTCGTTCCAGGCAGTACTCGCGGACGGTGTTGAACATCGTGAACTGCGGTTCGTCGCCGCCCGGCGTCACCCGTAGCAGATGGTGGCCGACCAGTGTCTCCACCGCCTGTTCCGTCCGGGGCGCGGGGAGGTTCCAGAACTCCCCGGCCGTGGGGAAGTTCGTGCCGGCCGTGAAGACCGAGAGCCGGGTGAGCAGCGCGCGCTGGTCCTCGTCGAGCAGCCGGAAGCTGTGTTCCGTGATCGAGCGGATGCGGCGGTGCAGCGGCGGGCGCACGGCGGGGTGGCCGTCCGGCTCCGGCCGGTCCTCGCCCGGCCGGTTCAGCAGACCGTCCACCCGGTGGAGGCGCAGCTTCTCCGCCATCAGCTCGATCGCCAGTGGCAGTCCGTCCATGCGGTCGCAGATCTCCGCCACCGCCCGGGCGTTCCGCGCGGTCAGCGTGAACGACGGATCGACCGCCCGGGCCCGGTCGACGAACAACTGCACCGCGGCGTAGTCCTGGAGTTCGCGGACGTCCTGCCGGTACGGCGGGGGCGGGGTCGGCAGCGGCGGTACGGGAAAGAACTGCTCCCCGTACAGGTGCAGGGCACGGCGGCTGGTGGCGAGGACGCGCAGTCCGGGCGTGTGGCTCAACAGGGTGTCGACCGCGGCGGCGGTGGCGTCGGCGGTCTGTTCGCACCCGTCGAGCACCAGCAGGCACGGCTCGTCCGGCAGGTGGGCGGCCAGGGTCTCGGTGAGGTCGTCGTGCCCGGTGGTCCCGTGCAGGTCCAGACGGACGACCCGGGTGATCCTGGCATCGGCCACGGCCTCGCGGGCCAGTCGGCTCTTGCCGACCCCGCCGGGGCCTGTCAGGGTGATCAGCCGGTGCGTCTCCTCACCGAGCAGCGCGGAGAGGGTGAGGACTTCCAGGTCGCGTCCCACCAGCGTGCCGCGATGGCCGGGCAGGCCGGACGGTGTGTCGACGATCAGCTGCGGGCACGGTTCACCGGTGGCGAGCGCCACGGCGGTCATCGGGATGACACGATCACGAATCGTGCGCGTCGTGGGCATTCAGGTAAATGGGATTTCGCATTCCGCATAACACTACCCCCGTAGTCTCTGTGCGTGATCCTAGGAACAGAGCATACGGACCGCATATCTCCAGGGGAACCTCCTTTACGCATTCATGGCTCTACTCTTGCCGCCCCTTCAGATCACTGGATGAGCGGTCTCCGTCGGCATTCCTATTCTGTTCTGGTTTCTTCAGTACGACCCGGCAGAGCATCCCGAAGACAAGACCCCACAAAGCCGCTCCGAGTCCCCACAAGGTGAGCCCGGAAGCCGTGGTGAGAAATGCGACGATCGCGGGGGTCCGGCTGTCCGCCTCGGTGAAGGCCGTCGAGATGCTGCCGCCCAGAGCGCCCAGCAGGGCGACGCCCGCGGCCGCCGAGATCAGCTCCTGCGGCAGCGCCGCGAACAGGCCGGCGACGGTCGCCCCGCACAGGCCCACCACGACGTAGAACACGCCACAGCTCAGCCCGGCCACGTAGCGGCGGGCACGGTCCTCGTGAGCGTCCGGGCCCGCACAGATCGCCGCCGTGATCGCGCCGAGGTTGATCGCGTGTGCGCCGAACGGCGCGAAGACAGCCGATGCCACACCCGTGTCACGGACCAGCCGCCCCGAGGGCACCGCGTACCCGGCCTCCCTGAGCGCCCCGACCCCCGGTGCGTTCTGTGCCGACATGGTGACGAGGAACAGCGGCAGCGTCAGACTCACCAACGCCTCGCCGGGCCATGCGGGCGTAGTGAACACCGGTGCTGCGAGGGATAGTTGGGTGCCGCCGAGGGACAGCGTGCCGGTGGCGCCCGCCACCGCGACAGCCGCGGCGAGCGGCGCCGCGATGGCGTACCGGGGCGCCACCCGCTGGCATACGACGTACCCGGCGAGCATCACCCCGGCCACGGCCGGACCGCTCTCCAGGGCCCGGAAGGCATCCAGGCCGAAGCGCAGCAGGATCCCGGCCAGGACGGCGGAGACGACAGCCCCCGGGATGCGCCGCATCAGCGCGTCGAACCAGCCCGTCACCCCCACCAGCACGGTGAGCGCGGCGGCAGCGAGATACGCCCCGATCGCCGTCGCGTACGGGACCTCGTCCAGCTGGGTGACGAGCAGTGCCGCGCCCGGCGTCGACCAGGCGGCCACGACGGGCACGCGGAGCCGCAGGCTCAGTACGAACCCGGTCACCCCGCTGCCCACGGCGATCGCCCAGATCCACGAGGAGAGCCGGGCCTCGTCCAGATCGCCGGCGTGCGCGGCCTGGACGACGATGGTCAGGGGCCCCGCGAAGGAGACGACGACCGCGACGGCCCCCGCGACCACCGCGGAGACGGACGCGTCCTGCCACATCCGACGTGCCCGGCCGCCGAGGGCCTGCGCCATCAGAGGAGCTCGACGTTGGCGGCGGGCCGCAGCCTCCGCTGGCAGTCGAGGACATGCCGGGCGCCGCGCAGGACCACGTCGTAGTCGAAGTCGTCGTGGGCGGTGAGCAGTACCACCGCGTCCGCGGCGGCCACCTCCTCCTCGGTCAGTTCCACCCTGCGCACGCGGGTGTCCAGCGGCACGGACTCGCGTACGTGCGGGTCCACCGCGTGCACGTGTGCGCCGGTGCGCAGCAGGAGTTCGGCGACCTTCACCGCGGGCGACTCGCGGGCGTCCCCGGTGTTGCGCTTGTACGCGAGGCCGAGCAGCAGCACGCGGGAGCCGTTCGCCGGGCGCTGGAGCTCGTTGAGGGCCTGGACGAGACGCTGCACCACGTAGTGCGGCATCTGGCTGTTGACGTCGTTGGCGAGGTCGACGAAACGGAACCGGCGGCCCAGCTCACGCTCCACCCGCCAGGAGAGATAGCGGGGGTCGACGGGCAGGCAGTGGCCGCCCACTCCGGGGCCCGGTGTGAACGGCATGAAACCGAACGGTTTGGAGGAGGCCGCGTCGATCGCTTCCCAGACGTCCACGCCGAGTTCGCGCGCGATCACCGCCATCTCGTTGACGAGTGCGATGTTGACGTGGCGATAGGTGTTCTCCAGGAGCTTGGTCAGCTCGGCGGTCTTCGGATCGCGCACCGGGACGGTCCGCTCGACCACCGTGTCGTAGAACTCCGCGGTGCGGCGCAGGGACTCCGCGTCCACGCCCGAAACGATCTTGGGGGTGGTCTCCAGGGACCAGCGCTTGTTTCCGGGGTCGATGCGCTCGGGGCTGTACCCGAGGTTGAAGTCGGCGCCGGGGCACAGGCCGCTCTCCTTCTGCAGCAGCGCGCCGAATACGTCCTCGGTGGTACCCGGGTAGGTGGTGGACTCCAGAACGATCAGTGCGCCGGGCCGCAGATGCGCGGCCAGCGTCAGCGCCGCCTCCTCGATGCAGGTCAGGTCGGGGACGTCGTCAAGGAGCGGGGTCGGCACGGTGACCACGGCCACGTCGAATCCGGCGAGCTCCGCCGCGTCGGTCGTGGGGCGGTAGGCGCCGGATTCCAGTGCCTTGGCCAGTCGCCCCGCGTCCACGTCCTCCACGTAGGAGTCGCCCGACCGCAGCCGGGCGATCCGGCCCGCGTCCACGTCGTATCCCACGACGGTGTGGCCGGCCTCCACCGCCCCCACGGCCAGCGGCAGACCCACGTACCCCTGGCCGACCACCACCACCCGGCGCCCCGCCTTCCGCGGGACGGCGTCCTTCTTCGTTGCGGACATCGTGTGCCCTTTCAGCCGTTGTGCACGAGCGCCAGGTTCGCGGCGACCATCAGGACGACGCCCCAGCGGTGGATGGTGACGCCTTGTTTGCGGGCCGCGAGGACCTCGCCCGCGACCAGTCCGGCGTGTGCCTGCCGGGCGCGCAGCCCCATCACGGGCAGCAGGAACGCACAGAACCACCAGGGCACCGCGCCGACCGCCGCGGTGACGGCGATCGCGCCGGTCTCGGCGAGCGAGAGCCCGGCGATGAAGCCCCGGTAGACGCCCGGGGAGACGCTCGTCGCCAGGTTGCGGCGGCCGGCCAGCCGGTCGCCGTCCACGTCGTTGATGTTGGAGTAGACCGAGACCATGAGGCTCCACAGTCCGAACAGGAAGCACGCGAGCCACGCCGCCCCGGTCATCTCCCCGTTCAGCAGGGCGAAGGGGACGAGGACGCACAGGCCGGTGCTCAGCCAGATGACCGCCTCCTGGCCGCCCCGGTAGCTGAGCTTGAGTCCGTAGGAGTACTGCACGCTGATGACCACCGAGAAGGCCGCGGCCACCAGCGCCCACCAGGGCCGGTGCGGTGCGACCAGCGCGGTGAGCGCCCACAGGGCGCTGCCCCCGACGGCGCATCCCCAGCCGAAGCGCAGCGCTTGCCGCGCGGTGAGCAGGCCGTCGAGCAGTGGCTTGCGGTCCCGGGCCCGCAGCGATTCCTGCGGGTCGTAGTTGCGGGCGTCACTGCCGTCCCGTACGCCGGTGACGTCGTCCAGTGCGACGGTGGCCGCCACGATCCCCACCCAGCCGAGGTCGAACAGCACCAGGACCCACCAGGTGCGCGGCTCGTCCCGGGCGGTGGCGGGCATCATCGCCAGGACCACGAAGACACACAGGTAGTAGTCGAAGAACGACAGCTTCGCCAGCTTCGCGTACGCGGCCGCACGCTCCCGGACGCCCGGGCGCGGTGGCGCTGAGGTCGTCGCCGTCATCGTGCCTGCTCCGCTCCGCTCTTGCGGCCGACCGTGCTGATCAGCACCTGGCTCAGCCAGTGGTGGGACGGGTCGGCCATCTCGGCCAGGGCCGCGTCGATCCGGGCGTCGTCGAGGAGTCCGGCGGCCACGATGCGCGAGCGCATGAACTCCAGCCACAGCATGTAGTGCCGGGCCTGGTCGGAGCCGCCGCGCACCATCACGGCCCGGCCCTCCGCCGTCGCCTCGAGACCGGCCGCCAGGACCAGCTGGAGATCGACGTGGCCGCCGCGCGGGTCATGGCCCGACTCGCGCATCAGGCCGTACCCCGCGGCCCGCACGTCCTGGAGGAAGTCCTCCGAAAGGGCGGAGCGGAACAGTGTGGAGGAGTCGGTGTCCTCCAGGAACAGCACCCCGCCGGGCCGCAGTGAGCGCACCATGCGGTCCACGACGGCCGCCCGGTCGGGCAGGTGCTGGAGCACCATGCGGGAGTGCACGAGGTCGAACGCCGCTTCGGGCAGATCCTCCTCCCGCAGATCGTGCCGTACGGCCTCCACCTGCGGCAGCGATGCCAGTGAGGCGAGGCGCTCGGTCTGCAGGTCGGTGGCGAGGACGCGGCCGGACGGACCCACGCGGTCGGCGAGCCAGCGTGCCACGGAACCGGATCCCGCGCCGATCTCCAGGCAGTGCCAGCCCAGCCGCACGCCCAGTGCGGCGAGCCGCTCCAGGGTGCCCGGGTCCCAGATCGCCTCGTTGGTCCGAAGGCGCTCGGTCTCCTTCTCCCAGACCGGGTCGAAGACGTACTCCCGCTGTGCCGGTGGGCTCGTCATGATGATCTCCATAGGCTGCTCGCGCGTACTCATGCGTAGAACTCGCAGACCGTGTCGGCGATGTACTCGACCTCGGCGTCGCTCAGGTGCGGCCAGATCGGGATGGCCAGGTTGTGGGCGGAGGCCAGCTCGGCGTTCGGCCAGCTGACGTCGGGTGCGGCCCACGGTGCGAAGGCGGGCTGCCGGGGCAGCGGCACGGGGTAGTAGATGTGACTGCCGATCTCGCGTTCCGCCAGGTGGGCGCTGAGTTCCTCGCGCCGGTCGACCAGCAGCGAGTAGACGTAGTAGCAGCGGCCGTTGCGTCCCGCGGGCGGGGCCAGCGCGCCGCGTTCGCGCAGGTCCTCGAAGCGCTCGGTGTAGTAGTCGGCGATCCGGGCACGGCGTTCCAGCCGGTCGGGGAAGCCGGGCAGCCGGTGCAGCTGGAAGGCGGCGAGCACCTCGTCGAACCGGTTGTTCTGACCGATCCGGTGGTGCAGGAAACGGTGGACGCCGTCCTGACCGTGGTTGCGCAACATCCGTACGTTGCGCGCGAGTTCCGGATCGTCGGTGAGGACCACGCCGCCCTCCCCCGCCGTGCCGAACGCCTTGACCTGGAAGAAGGAGAACACCCCGAGGTCGCCCCAGCGCCCGGCGGGCCGTCCGTCCAGGACGGCGCCCTGGGCGACCGCCGCGTCCTCGATCAGTGCCACGCCGTGATCGCGGGCGATCGCTCCCAGCTGCTCCATGTCCGCCATGATCGAGAAGACATGGGCCGGCATCAGGGCCTTCGTGCGTTCGGTGATGAGTGCCTTCGTGGCGTCGGGGTCCAGGACCATCGTCCACGGGTCGACGTCGGCGAAGACCGGGGTGGCCCCCGTGTTCGCCACCGAACTGGCCACCGGCTGGCAGCAGAAGGCCGGCACGATCACCTCGTCGCCGGGGCCGATGCCCAGAGCACGCACGGACAGCTCAAGCCCTCCGGTGCCGCTGGCGCAGGCGATGACGTGGTCGGCGCCGGTCATCTCGCGCAGCGCGTCCTCCAGTTCGGCGGTGCGCGCGCCGAGGATGAACCGCTGTTCGGGGCCCGTGCCCAGCTCGTGCACGGCCGCGAGCAGTGCCTCCCGGTCCTCCTCGAAGAGGTCGGGGGGAAAGAAGGGCAGAGTCCTCATGATGCGGCCCCCGTGTAGAAGCGGCGGATGGACTCGCTCACTCGGTGTACGTCGTCGAGGGCGAGGTCGGGATGGAAGGGGAGCGCGACGGTGCGCTCACAGGCCGCCTCGGCGTGGGGGAAGTCACCCTTCCGGTGGCCGAGTTCGGCGAAGCAGGGCTGGAGGTGGAGCGGGATCGGGTAGAAGACCTCGGTGCCGATGCCGTCCCGGGTGAGGTGTTCCACCAGAGCGTCCCGGCGCTCCACCTCGATCACGTACACGTAGAAGACCGGGTTCGCCGACACGCCCCGATCGACCACCGTGGGCAGCCGCAGGACGCCCGGTATGCCGCGCAGCAGCTCCGTGAGGACCGACGCGAGCTCCGTGCGGCGTGCGATCGCCGCATCGAGCCGGGGCAACTTGCCGAGCAGCACGGACGCCTGGATGTCGTCCATCTTGCTGTTGGTGCCCGACGCCCCCGAGAGGTTGGAGATGCCGGCGATGTGGTCCACGGTGCGGCCCATCCGGCCGTGGTGGCGCAGGATCGCCACCTGCTCGGCGATCTCCGGATCGTCCGTCAGGACGGCGCCGGCGTCGCCCAGTGCGCCCAGGGTCTTGGTGGGGAAGAACGACAGCACACCGGCATCGCCCAGCAGTCCGGCGTGGACACCGCCGCGGCGCATGCCGATCGCTTCCGCGCTGTCCTCCACCACCTTCACGCCGTGCCGCTCCGCCAAGGCGCAGAGCGCGCCCATGTCGGCGAGCTGCCAGAACAGGTGCACCGGCATGATCGCCTTGGTGCGCGGGGTGATGACCGCCTCGACGGACCGCGGATCGAGCGAGTAGCTCTCCGGTTCGATGTCGGCGAAGACCGGTGTGGCGCGGGCCAGTGCCACCGAGGTGGCCGTGGCGGCGAAGCTGAAGGCCGGCACGACGACCTCGTCACCCGGGCCGACGCCACAGGCTCGCAGCAGCAGGACGAGGGCGTCCGTGCCGCTGTTCACCGCCACCACATGCCGTGCTCCGGTGTATTCGGCGAGCGCCTTTTCCAGGGCCGCGACCTGTCGGCCGTGGGAGTACTTTCCCCGGTCGAACATCTCGTTGAGGTGGCGGTTTATGTCCGGCCAACAGGCGTTGAAGGTGTCGGCCTGGGTGAAGAACGGAACCGGGTCTCCGATTTCTCGTTCCGCGTTGGGATCGACGTTCCGGGCAGGGGAGATCACACAGTCCTCCGTGTAGCAGGCCGGAGATATGGATGATGCGAAGCTAGGCGGGTCACTTTCCCCATGGCAATGACAAACCCTTGCCGGGGCCCAGGGCGAGAACCCGGCAAGCATCAGCCATACCGGATCGTCGGAGGGAGCCAACTGCCAGGTCAGGGCGGGCAGATGAAGGACGCAAACCGACACTCCTGACCGGCTGCGGGCGTCGGGCGCTTGACAGGGGCTGCCCCCTCGGCGCAGCTTTTCCCAAGAGCCGCCGCAGAGCCGTGGCATTGCCGGACACACGTTCCGGAGCCCGATCATCGGGTTACAGAGGATGTGCTCCCTCAGCGCATTCTCGGCGATCCCGGAGGGCCGACAAACCCGACGGCGCCTCATCCGAGAAATACGGCTCCTGCCGAGCGCGAGGAATTCCAGGGAACTCGTCCGGAAAGCATCGTGGGCAGTCCGCCATACCTGACGAAAGGCACCGTATGAGCGACGACGACGTGCTGACCCGGTCGTTGGACGCGGTCCAGGAACGCATCGACACCGTCCTCACCCAGGAGAGCGCGCGCTGGACCGCCGTGGATCCGCGCTTCGCCCCGTTCGTCGACAGCGTCACCGCCATCACCACGGCCAAGGGCAAACAGCTGCGCCCCCGCTTCTGCCTCCTCGGCCATCTCGCCGCCGGTGGCGAACCCGGGAGCGACCGGGCCGTCGACGCGGCCGCCGCCCTCGAACTCCTGCACACCTTCGCGCTGTTGCGGGACGACGTACTCGACGACTCGGCGCTGCGCCGGGGCGCCGTCACCGCCCACGAACGGCACGCCAAAGAGCACCGGGCGCGCCTGTTGCGCGGCGAACCCCGCCGTTACGGAGAGGGCATCGCCAACCTCGCCGCCGACCTCGCGCACGTCTACGCCGACCGGCTTGCCCACGCTCTGCCCGCGGCTGCCCAGGCGGTGTGGGACGAGACCCGGATCGAGGTCACCGTGGGCCAGTACCTCGACATCGCCGTCGCCGCCGAGGGCGTGGCCGACCCCGAGCTCTCGCGCTGGATCGCCGTGTGCAAGTCCGGCCGCTACACCATCCAGCGCCCCCTGCAACTCGGCTCCGCGCTGGCGGGCCGGCCCGACCTCGCCGACGTCTTCGAGCGGTACGGCCTGCCGCTGGGTGAGGCGTTCCAGCTCCGGGACGACCTCATCGACACCTTCGGCGATGCCGAGGACACCGGCAAGCCCGCCGGTCTCGACCTCGAACGGTTCAAGATGAGCTACCTGCTCAGTCTCGCCGTACGCCGGGACGGCCGGATCCGGGAACTCGCCGCCACGCCCGCCGTCCCCGACAGCGCGGCCAGAATGCGCGAACTGCTCGTCACGACCGGTGTCGCCGATGAGGTCGAACAGCGCATCGCGAACCTCGTGGACCAGGCGCGCAAGGCGGTGGCCGAGGCACCACTGGTGCCCCGGTGGCGGACTGAACTCATGGAACTCACCACGCGCGTGGCATACCGAAACCACTGAGCCGTACGCGCTGCACGCAGCGGTACGGGACCCACGACGTCGTACCCGATCCACCGAAAGGAACCGCACCGGCATGGACCGAACACTGATCATCGGGCTCGGGCGGGCGGGCCTCGGACTGCACTGGGCGGTCCTGCGCAAGCTGCGCGCCGCCGGGCGGCACACCGACCTCTTCGACACCGCCCCCGTCCTGACGCTCGACCCCGCGGCGCCCCAGGCACTCGCGCGCGCCGAGGGATTACGTCCTGTCGGCTCGGTCGCCCAGGCCCGCACCCTGCTGGACCCCGAGCACACCGTCGTACACCTGTGCACGCCGCCCATCGCCCGTCTCGGTCTGCTGCACGAACTGGCCGCCGCGGGTTTCCGGCGGATCATCGTGGAGAAGCCCCTGGCGGTCGACCGCGAGTCCGTCCGCGAGATCCTCGCCCTCGCCCGCACCGAGCGGCTGCGCCTGGCGATCGTCGCTCCCTGGCTGGCCAGCGCGCTGACCGCACGGCTCGACCGCGTCGTGAAGGAGGGCGCCCTCGGCGAGCTGCGCTCCATCGACATACGGCAGAGCAAGCCACGCATGCGCCGCACGCTGACCGACGGCGGCCACCCCACCGCGTTCGACGTGGAACCCCCGCACTCCCTCGGGCTCTGCCTGCGGCTCGCCGGGGACGCCGCTCTCGCCGCCGCCGAGCTGACCGACATGCGGATCGGCGACACCACCATCCCCGGCATGGGCCGTGCCGAACTCGTCTTCCGGCACCGGGAGGCGACCACCCGGATCGTCTCCGACCTCACCGCCCCGGTCCGCGAACGCCGCGTCCAGCTGGAGTTCACCGACGGCCGGGCGGTCGCGCACTATCCCAACGGCGAGGACGACCACTACGCCCAGCTGAGGTTCAGCCGCACCGGGCGCCCCGAGACCTGGGAGGTCTTTCCCGACGACGCGCTGTCCGCGTACTTCGTCGACACGTACCGCGCCCTGCGCGACGGCGCCGACCTGGAACCCCAACTGCGCCTTTCCGCACGGGTGGTGGAGCTGCTGGCCGACGCCAAGGACGCGACGCGGCGGCTCGGCCCGGCCGGCACCCACTCCCCCGCCGGGTCCGGCGGGCGGCAGGTGAGCCATGCGGGGTGACACAGCGTCAGGTGCGCCGGCGTCGGGCGACATGACATCAGCTGACACGATGACGAGCGATACGGCAGCACATGGCTCCCGGCTCCCGCCGCCCCCCGGCATTCGCTACGCGGGCATCGGCGACGAGGCCGCCCCCGACCTCGCCGGTCAGATCCGCGCCCACCAGCTCCTCGGCTGGTCGGCGATCGAGCTGCGCGACATCGACGGCACCGCGGTCGCCGACCTCGACGACGCCGCGTTCGACCACGTCGTCACGGCCTTGCACGAGGCGCGCCTCGACGTGGTGTGCGTCGACTCCCGCATCGCCAACTGGGCCCGCCCCATCACCGGTGACTTCGAGCTCGACTGCGGCGAGCTGGAGCGCCTCGCCCCGATGTGCGCCGCTCTCGGCACCCGTCACATCCGGGTGATGTCGTACCCGAACGACCCCGGCGCGCCGCTCGACGAGCCGGAGTGGGCCCGCCGCACGATCTCCCGGATGTCGCGCCTGGCCCGGCAGGCCGAGGACGCCGGGCTCGTCCTGCTGCACGAGAACTGCGCGGGGTGGGCCGGCGCCGACCCGGCCCGCACGCTGCGGCTGCTCGCGGAAGTCGACAGCCCGGCGTTGCGGCTGCTGTTCGACACCGGTAACGGAGTGGCGTACGGCTACGAGGCGTACGACCTGCTCACCGAACTCATCACGTGGGTCGACCACGTGCAGGTCAAGGACGCGCGGGCCGAGGCGGACGGTGCGGTCTACACCCTGCCGGGGGAAGGCAGTTGCCAGGTGGCGGACTGTCTGGGGCTCCTTCTCGACCGGGGCCACGCGGGCACCTGGACCATCGAGCCCCACCGCACGGTCCGCCCCCACGAGGGCCGGACGGACGCGGGCGGCAACGGCATCGACGAGTTCGTGCGGTACGGCCGCGAGCTGGAACGCCTGGCCACACGGCTGCCCGCCACCGCGGCTGCCCGCCGGGGGGTCTTGCGATGACTCCGCTGATTCCGACGCCTTCGACGACTTCGACGCCTTCGATGACTTCGATGACGAGGCTGACCCGCGCCGAACGCGACCTGCTGCTGCGCCTCCTCGAACTCCCCACCGTCAGCATGCTGGAGAGCGAGGACGAGCCCCGCCTGTGGGAGGCCCAGCGAAGTTACGCGGACGCCGCACGCGACCTGGGTTTCGACGTCGTGCACCACGCCGCCGCCGAAGCGTCCGAGCTGACGGGTGACCAAGTCCCGCTCGCCGTACGCCGGGCCGTCGAGGACCGTCCCGGCTTCCTGGCCGCGCAGCCCTCCCTGGTCCTCGCGCTCGGCCCCGATCTGCCGCGGACGAGCACGGTGATGTTCAACGTGCACCTCGACACCGTCGCCGGTCTCGAACCGGTCGGGTTCGACGGGCGACGCTTCACCGGGCGCGGCGCGATCGACGCCAAGGGTCCCGCCGTGGCCCTGCTGGCCGGTATCCGAGCGGCACTCGCCGCCGCCCCCGACCGTCTCGCGGACACCCGCGTGCTCATCCAGGCGGTGTCCGGCGAGGAGGGCGGCGCCATGGGCGTGTTCGGTACCCGGCCGCTGCTGCGCCGTGGCTGGTACGGGCGCCTCAACGTGTTCTGCGAGCCCACCGGAATGCGGGTCCTTTCGCGTTCCACGGCCGCCATGACCGCCTGTGTCCGGGTCGACGGGGACGACGCCATCGACGACCGCCCCGCCGCGGGGCACAACGCCACCGTCCTCCTCGGCCACCTCGCACAACGTCTCGCCGTCCGGCTCCCGGAGCACGCGGCCGGCGGCCAGGTCTGCGTCGCGGGACTGCACACCGGGCACCTCCACAACCGGGTGTACGGGACCGGCCGCCTGCTGCTCAACTGCTCCTACCCCGACTCCGCCACCGGCCGCGCTCTGGCCGGCCACCTGGAGAGGGAAGTGGCCGACGGCGTACGGGAGTTCGCCGACGCCTACCGGACCCACCGGGTCCTGGCCCGTACCGCGGCGGACGCCGCTGCGATCACCCGCGTCGAGTGGCACAAGCGCGGCCTGCCCGCGCTCCCGGCCGCGGTGGGCCCCTGGGCCATCGACCTGATGACGCCGGAGGGCGGGCCGGGCCGCTGGCCCGCCGACGAACCCGCGTTCACCTGCGACGCGATATGGATGGCGGGCCTGCCCGGCGCCCACACCGCCATCCTCGGCCCCGGCGACCTCGACCGCAATCACGCGCACGCGGCCGGAGAGTACGCCGACCTGTCCGATCTCGAAGCCTTCGCCGGGGCGGTGAGCGGCATCCTCGTCCGCTTCGCCGCCCGGCAGCACGCCACCACAGGAGGAATGCGACAGTGACCCAGTCGACCGATGCCCCGCCGCGCGGCGGGGTGACCGTCCCGCACGACGCCCTCGTGGCCTTCAGCGCCGAGGTCCTCACCGGCCGCGGGGTGCCGGAGGGCCGGGCCCGCACCGCCGCGGAGGCTCTCGTCCACGGCGATCTCACCGGACTCACCTCGCACGGTCTGGCCAATCTCACCCGGCTGTACCTGCCCGCGCTCGACGCGGGCCGTATCGACGCCACCGCGGAGCCGGAGAAGATCACCGATACCGGTGCCGCCGTCCTCCTCGACGGACGCCGCTCCCTCGGCCTGTGGGCGGCGACGGAGGCACTTGAGCTGGCCGCCGACCGCGCCGCGCAGACCGGCGTCGCCCTCGTGACCATGCGGAACGCCACCCACTTCGGCTGCGCGGGACACCACACGGCGCGGATCGCCCGGCGCGGCATGGTGGCCTTCCTCGCCTCCAACTGCGGCCGCCAGCGCATCGCACGCCCGCCGGGCGGCCGGGCCGCGATGCTGGGCACCAACCCGTTCAGCATCGCCGCACCCGCGGGCGACCGTCCGCCGTACGTCCTCGACATGAGCACCACTGTGGTGCCGACCGGCAAGGTGCGGGCCGCCGCCCGCGCCGGGGAACCGATACCGGAGGGCTGGCTGGAGGATGCCGAGGGGCGCCCGGTGACCGACCCGCACGCCCTCGACGCAGGCGAGGGCTATCTGCGCTGGCTCGGCGGCGACCCCGCCACCGGCGCCTACAAGGGGTACGGACTCGGCCTGATGGTCGAGGTGCTCGCCGCGCTGGTGCCCGGCGCCGGGCTCGGCCCCGCTCCGGAGGCCCTGACCGGCGAAGGACAGCCCTCCGGGCGCGACGACGACATCGGGCTCACCGCCCTCGTCATGGCCCCCGGCGCGCTCCGCCCCGGCCCGGACTTCCACGCCGAGGCGGACGGGCTCTTCGGAGCGCTCCTCGACTGCCCGCCCCTCGACCCCGCCCGGCCGGTGAGCTACCCCGGACGGCCCGAGGAACTGACCGCGGCGCACCGCAGGAGGCACGGCGTACCGCTGTCCGCCCAGTGCCACGCCGAACTCACCGCGCTCGCCGCGGAACAGGGCATCGGATTTCCCGAGCCGGTCGCGGCGCGGGACGCTCTCCCCACGGCAGGTGCCCGATGACCCGCCGCCCCGAAGCCCGGACCCGTGTCGGCCTCATCGGCCTGGGCGTCATATCGAAGTTCTACGTCGCCGGCTTCGACCGGCTGCCCGGCCTCGACCTCACCGCCGTGTGCGATCTGCGGCCCGCCGCTCTGGAGCCGTTCCAGAACGTGGCCAAGTGCTACACCGGTCACGCCGAACTCCTCGCCGACGCCGCCGTGGACGCGGTCGTCGTGAACGTTCCCAACGACGCGCACGCCACGGTGTGCCGGGACGCCCTCGCCGCGGGGGTCGCGGTCTGCGTGGAGAAGCCGCTCGCCATCCGTGTCGAGGACGGCCGGGCGCTCGCCGCTCTGGCCCGCGAGAAGAACGTGACCCTCTTCACGTCCTTCCACCGCCGCTACAACTCCGCCGTCCTGCGTCTGCTCGACGACGTCCTGGCGGCGGGCTCCCCTCTGCGCTCCCTCACCGTCCGCTACCTCGAACGCATCGAGGAGCACGCGGGCAGCGACCGCTGGTACCTCGACGCCGAGCGCTGCGGCGGCGGCTGCGTGGCCGACAACGGCCCCAACGCCTTCGACTTGGTACGGCTGTTCCTCGGCGATGTCGACCTGGCCGCGGCCGACGTCGTCCGCGACGGACCGGGCACCGACCGGCAAGCCTCGGTCGACCTGCGCTCGAAGGACGGAGTCACCGCCCGGGTCGAACTCGACTGGGCCTACGACGGCGAGGTCAAAGACGTCACGGCCGAACTCGAGGACGGCACGCGGCTGTACGCCGACATGCTCGACGGCCACCCCGAGTTCAAGGGATCACTCTGGCACGAGTACGTCGGCGTGCTCACGGACTTCGACACCCGCCTGCGCGGTGGGCAGGACGCCTCCCACGACGGCCTCGCCGCCCTCGAACTGGTCGACGCCGTCTACCGCGCGGAAGGAGCGGGCCGGTGAACCCGGGCGAGGACGGCGCCAAACGCACCGTGCACGCCACGGTGGTGAAGGTGCTGACCCACCGCCGCGACGACCGGGGCATGCGCCTGGAGGAGTTCACCAGCCGCTGCGTCCGCACGGGCGAGGTACACGAACTGGTCACCACCGACCAGACCGGCAGTGCGCCCGGGTCCCGTATCGACCGGGTCGGCTTCCTCGGCTTCGCCGAGATCCAGAGCGCCGGGGTGATCGACCGGGGCGACGAGGTGTGGCTGGACGGCCGCCTCGCGGGCACGGTGCTCGGCTTCGACTCCTGCCACTTCCCCAACCACTACAACGTGCTGATCGCCGTCGACGACCTGATCACGGGGCGTGCCCTGGACCTGCGGCCGGAAACGCGGCTGTCCTTCCGCCAGGAACGGCCGACCGCCTGAATCGCTGACCACGGACCGCTGACCAGTGCCGACTGACCACATCAACAATCTGGAAGCAGAAGGGTGCAATTCGCATGCATCACGTCACCTTCGATGTGACCCCACCGCACGCCCCCGGCACCACCTGGCGGCTCCACGCGGAGCTGTTCCTGCCGCCCGGCAAGGCGCCCGACACCGTGCAACTGCTGCTGCCGGGGCTCACCTACGACCGCCGCTACTGGACCGCGCCCGGCGCCCTGGACTACACCCGGCACGCGATCGGCGAGGGCTACGCCGTCCTCGCCCTCGACCGCCCCGGCACCGGTTCGAGCGAGCACCCGCCGGCCGAGCAGGTCACGGTGGAGAGCAACGTGGAGGCCGTGCACCAGGTGGTGACAGCCCTGCGCCGGGGCGCTCCCGGACTGCCCGCCTTCCGCCGTGTGGTCGCCGTCGGGCACTCCTTGGGCTCCGGCATCGCCCTGATCGAGGCGGCCCGCCACCGCGACCTGGACGCCTTGGTGGTCACCGGACTGCTGCACGCGGTCGGTCCGCTCTACCCGGAGGCGATGCCGGCCCTGTACCCGGCCGCCGAGGACCCGTTGCTCGCCCCGACGAACCCGCCGGAGAACTACCTGACCACCCGCCCCGGCCGACGCGCCGCCCTGTACGAGCACCCGGCCGGCATCGACCCCGGTGTGTCCGCCTGGCACGAGGACACCAAGTCGACGGTGACCGCCGGGGAGGGTTTCACCCTGGATGCCATCTACCAGCCGGAGGTGGCCGCCGAGGTACGGGTGCCCGTCCTGCTGGCCGTCGGCCGGGAGGACCGTCTCTTCGGCGGCGGGGACGCCTCCACCGAGGACGCCGCGTCCGTGGCCGCGTACGAGCGGAAGTTCTACACCGGCACCGCCGACCTGGAGGCGTTCGTCGTCCCCGACGCCGCGCACTCCCTCAACGTCCACCGCACCGCCCCGAGTTGGTATGCCGCCGCGCACGAGTGGCTCGACCGCCGTTGCCCCGCCCGTGGGCGCTGAGCCGAGAGGAGGGGACAGGACATGACCGACCGCAGCACCCGTCCACAGGACGGCAGTCACGCCGTCGTCCTCGGCGGCAGCCTCGCCGGACTCTGCGCGGCCGCCGCGCTGGCCCCGCACGTGGCGCGGGTCACGCTCGTGGAGCGCGACCGCTACCCGGACGAACCGCGGTGGCGCCGCGGCGTGCCCCAGGCCCGCCACACCCACAACCTGCTGGGCGCCGGGCAGCGCTCCCTCGAAGTGCTCTTCCCCGGCCTCCTCGGCGAACTGCGTGACCTGGGCATGGTCGAGGTCCGCATGCCGCAGGACATGCTGCTCATGGTGCCGGGCGGCTGGGTGGACCGCTTCGAGGGCCCCCACATGGTCCTGTCCGGCTCGCGCGACCTCCTCGACTGGGCCGTCCGGCGCCGCCTGCGGCAGCTGTCCACGGTGGAGATCCTGGAGGAGACGGAGGCGGTCGGCCTCGTGGCCGGACAGGGCGACACGGTCCGCGGCGTACTGCTCCGCGACCGGCGTCCCGGGGCGCGCGCAGACGGGGGCCGGCCGTACGAGCAGCGGGCCGACCTGGTCGTGGACGCCACCGGCCGCGGTTCCCGTGCCCCGGCCTGGCTCAAGGAGCTCGGCTACCGCACGCCCGACGAGAGCGTCGTCGACGCCGGCTGCGCCTACTCCACGTGCATTCTGGAGCCCGCTCCGGGGAACACCGCCGACTGGAAGTGCATCCTGCTCCAGTCCACACCGCAGGAGCCCCGTTCGGGCATCCTCAACCCCATCGAGAACGGCCGCTGGATGGTCTCCGTGGCAGGGCTCGGCGGCGAGCGTCCGCCGCTCGACCACGCGGGCTTCGTCGACTTCGCCAAAGGCCTGCGCAGCACTGCCCTGTACGACGCGATCCGCGACGCGAAGCCTCTCGGTGACGTGTACGGCTCGGGCCGTACGGAGAATCGCTGGCGCCACTTCGAGCGG
The DNA here is from genome assembly GCF_026810505.1 of Streptomyces sp. Je 1-369. Classification (NCBI taxonomy): domain Bacteria; kingdom Bacillati; phylum Actinomycetota; class Actinomycetes; order Kitasatosporales; family Streptomycetaceae; genus Streptomyces; species Streptomyces sp. Je 1-369. The sequence continues at coordinate 8,206,653 of NZ_CP101750.1, read as the reverse complement.
CTGACGCGCTGGCCCGACCGCTTCCTCGTGCTCGGCGACGCCGTGGGCGCCTTCAACCCGGCCTACGGGCAGGGTATTTCCGTCGCCGGTACGAGTGCGCTCGTGGTGCGCAAGGCCCTGGAGCGGGCCGTAACGCCTGGCACCGGCCGGATCCCGGACGGTCTGACCGGCTCCCTGCGCAAGCCGATCGCGGGCTGTGTGGAGGCCGCGTGGATGCTGTCGGGCAACGCCGATCTGGCGTACCCGGGGGCCTCTGACGGTCCACTGCCGCTCGCCGCACGGCTCGGCAAGCGCTACACCGACCGGCTCCTGAAGGTGGCGACCACCGACCGGACCGTTGCCATGGCCCTGCTCGACATGACGCACCTGCTGGCCCCGCCCCGGGCCGTACTCAGGCCGAGGGTGCTGGCCTCGGTCCTGCGCGGCCCCAGAAACCCGCCGTCCCCGGCCGCCCCGCTCCCCGCCCCCGCCCGGACCGGCCCGCCGCCCACCCGAGGAGAGCCCATGACCACCGAGTCCGAACGCATGGTGAAGGTCTACCGCAAGCGAGCCAAACGCTACGACCTCACCTCCAACCGCCTCTACCTCATCGGCCAGCGCACGATGGCCTACAAACACCTGGCGCTGGAGCAGCTGGCGTTGCGCCCCGGCGACACGGTCGTCGACGCGGGCTGCGGCACGGGCCACAACCTGCCGATGCTCGCCGAGGCCGTGGGGCCGACCGGCCGGGTGATCGGCGTGGACCTCACCGACGCCATGCTGGAACAGGCGGAGGACCGGGTACGGCGCGCCGGACTGTCCCAAGTCTCCCTGGTCCAGGCCGATCTGACGACGTACGAGTACCCGGAGAACGTCCGCGGGATCTCCGCCTGCTTCTCGCTGACCCTCATCAGCGAGTACGCCAAGGTGATCGAGCGCGGCTACGAGGCACTCGCTCCCGGCGGGCGCTGGGTGGTCCTCGACTACCGGCTGCCGCGCTGGTGGCCGGACCGGCTCATCCCCGCGCTCGGCCCGATGATCGCCCCGTTCGGCGGCGACACCAGTATGGTCCAGCGCCATCCGTGGGAACCGATCCAGGAGGGCGCCGCCCGCCACCGCGTGCTGACCCGGTACGGCGGCTGGGTGTACGTCGCGGTCGGCGAGGCCGCCGGGTCAGGTGCGCGCGGGCGGGTCGAGGCGTCGGGCTGAGTGGACGCGAAGGGCCAGGACCGTGAGCGCGGCGACGAGGACCCGGGACACCAGCACGAGCCAGTAGCCGGGTGCGGCGGCGACCGCGAGCCACCGCACCGAGGGAGACGGGCCCGGCGGCCCGTCTCCGCCGGAGGGGTGGGTGGCTGCGGCCGTGGTGTTCCGCGAGGTCATGGGTTCCGCCCTGGGTAGGCCTGTGGTGACACGGCTGTCAGTGGAACAGGCTGTGCACGCACGGGCGGAGCTGGCGGTTCCCCGACGTCACCCTCGTCGCGCTGGAGCGTCAGGACTGGACGGTCGGGACCGGACGATCAGGAGAAGCGGCGCAGGAAGACGTCCGACTTGCCGTTGGTGTCGCCGGGCACGATGTCGTCGGCCGTGGACTCGAAGACCACGTCGTGCCCGCCGGTGCTGACCGCGTCGACCTCTGCCGAGGCCGGCCGGTCCGAGACCACCTGGTCGGTGTCCGACGTCAGGTCGCGCAGCACGAGGGACGGTCCGGTCGTGTCGTTCGGGGCGTACAGCAGATGGGCGCCGGTGGGGTCGATGGCCAGGCCCTTGACGTCCGGGATGCGTCGGGCCGTGCCCGAGCTCACGTCGTGGACGTAGGTGTCGGAGCCGGAGAGGTAGACGACCTTGCTGCCGTCCTCGCTGATCTGGACGATCGTCGCCTCCTTGGAGGGGCCCTCGATCGGTTCCGAGGTGGAGCCGTGGTCCCCGTCCCACAGGAAGACGTCCTTGGTCTTGCCGTCCTGGTAGGCGACGAAGCGGCCGTCACCGCTGATGGACGGGCGGGACGGTGCGGTGTGGGCGAACCAGGCGAGTTCCTGCTTGGTGTTGGCCTGCCAGTCCCATACGTCGATGCGCTGACTGGTCGAGGGTCGGCCGATGGTGGCGACATTGGCGACGTAGCGACCGTCGCCGCTCAGCGAAGGCTGACTGCAGTTGAGGGCATCACAGTTGAGGCCGATCGAGCTGCCCGCGGTCCACTGGGCCAGCTTGACCTTGGTGTCCCTGAACAACAGCACCCAGTAGGCGGCGTATTCGCCATCACCGCTGATCACCGGCGAGTCGACGGGGTAGCTGCCCACGCTCTTGAGCTGCCCCGACGGCTCGTCGCGCAGGTACACCCTTTCACTTCCGGCGGCGTTGCCCGGCGTGGCGTTGGTCGCCGACGACGAGAAGACGATGCGGCGGCCGTCGGTCGTGATCGCGCCACCGGTGGAATCGCGGTCCAACTGGGTGCCGTCAGCCGCGACACTGACTCTCTCGACACCGACGCCGACACTGCTGTTACCGGCACCGTCGGCGGGCTCGGCCGAAGCGACTCCGGGCAGCGCCGTGATGACCGCGCCCATCACGACCGCCGCCCTTAATGCACGCCGCACGCGTCTGGTGCTCCGGTCTGTGTGTCTGCTCATTTTTTCCCCCACTCGGAAAGAGGTCTCGCCCCCGGCTCCCCACCGGAGGGTCTCCCAGCATGTCTGGGTCATGGGGGAAATCGCTACATGGCAGACCTCGGCAACTCCGCGGCTCACCGTTGGCGCAACCGGTCCAGTGCCGACTGAGCCTCCGCGTCAGCGGCACGGTAGATCACCAACCGCTGTTCCGGATCCTGGAGTGGCGCGAGGACTTCGAATTCCACCGCGAGCACGCCGACGTCGGGATGCCGCAACACCTTCTGCCCGCGGCCGTTGACCTTGACGTCCCGCTCGCCCCACATGCGCGCGAATTCCGCGTCCCGAGCGGTGAATTCGGCGATGCGATCGGCCAACTCCCGGTCCTCGGGATACGCGGCCCACGCGGCGCGCAGATGGGCGACGCCCTCCCGTACGACGAGTTCTCGGTCGGCATACAAATCGCGCGTTCCCGGATGCATGAGGCACAGCCACATCGCATTGCGCTGCGACGGCGGAAGCGTGTCGAAATCCAGCAGCAGTCTCGCTATTTCGTCGTTCCAGGCCACGATGTCGTAGCGGTGGTTCATCAGCATGGCGGGCAACGGCGACAGGTCGGCGACCAGCCGGGCCAGTTGTGGCGGCGCCGTGGTGGCAGGCTTTCCGGCTTTACGGGGCCGGTGCTGGGCCAGATCGAAGAGATAGAGGTGTTCGTCGGGGGTCAGTCGCAGCGCTCGGGACAACGCTTCCAACACGTCTGCGGAGGGGCGCAGGCCGCGGCCCTGTTCCAGCCGTACGACGTAGTCGATGCTGATGCCGGCCAGTTCGGCGACTTCTTCGCGGCGCAGTCCCGGGGTCCGTCGGGGCCGCCGGCGCGTCGGCAGACCGACATCGTGCGGGTCCAGGCGCTCCCGCCGGGTGCGCAGGAACGCGGCCAACTCCTGTGTGGTGTCCACGGTGCGCGTCATCGTGTTCGATGCTACCGCCAGGGTAGGACCGGCTTTCCCAGGAACTCCTCTCCCTTACCCCCGCTTCGCGGCGGTCGCAGGCTTGGTTCCGGCAACGGATCACAAGCACAGGAGAGCACGATGTCGCTCACGCTGGACACATATCGGCTATTGGGCCGTTCCGGGCTACGGGTCTCACCGCTGGCGCTGGGAGCGGCGACCTTCGGCACCGAGTGGGGGTGGGGTGCCGAGCGGGACGAGGCGCGCAAGCTGTTCGACCTGTACGTCGAGCGCGGCGGCAACTTCATCGACACCGCCAGCACGTATACCGACGGCAGTTCGGAGCGCCTGCTGGGCGAGTTCACGCGCGGCAGCCGCGAAAGCCTGGTGCTGGCGACGAAGTTCTCGACGCTGCGCCGGCCCGGCGATCCGAATTCCGGGGGCAATCACCGCAAAGCGCTCCTCGCTTCGGTGGAGGCCAGTCTGCGCCGGCTGAACACGGACTACATCGACCTGCTCTACCTGCACGTGTGGGACTTCACGACGCCGGTCGAGGAATTTCTGCGCGCCATGGACGACCTGGTCCGGCAGGGAAAGGTGCTGTACGTGGGGATCTGCAACGTCCCGGCCTGGCAGGTCTCCCGGATGCAGGCGATCGCCGATCTGCGCGGCTGGTCGCCGCTGGTCGCGTTGCAGACCGAGTACAACCTGATCGAGCGCACCGCGGAACGCGACCTGATTCCCATGGCACGCGAGATGGGACTGGGCGTGGTCCCGTTCTCCCCGCTGGCCGGCGGCGTGCTCACCGGCAAATACAGTCGCGCCGACCTGACCGCGGCGCAAGCCCGCGCGGACGGCACCCGCAAGGGGTTCAACCTCGCGAACGGCGCGCTCACGGAACGCAATCTCGCCATCGCGGATGTCGTGCGGGAGGTCGCCGCGGAGCAGGGCAGGACCCCCGGCCAGGTCGGGCTGGCGTGGCCCCTGCGGAGACCGGGAGTGACGGCCCCGATCATCGGCGCCCGCACGCCCGCGCAGCTGAAGGACAATCTGGGCGCCCTGGACGTCGATCTCACCGCCTCGCAACTGTCCCGCCTCGAAGAGGCCGGCGCGATCGACCTCGGCTTCCCGCACGACTTCCTCGCCGGTGAGAGGGGCCGCAGGTCGAACAGCGGCGACCTGAAGATCGAGCCGCGCCGCTGATCCACCGCCGAGGCACCGGTCAACGAGCTGCCGCCCTCGGACGGTTTCGAACCTGAGGGCGGGCGGCGGTCCTGCGAGCCCGCCCGTCATTCCCTCGATCAGGCCGCGACGAGCTCGCGCTCGCGGTGCGGCGTCGTCACCTTGGGCTTCTTGTTCGGCAGGGAGAGCCGGAAGACCTTGTGCCACGCGGAGAACACCTGCTTGGGCAGCGGCCCGGTGACGTACTCCAGCTCGTACTTCTCGAAGAGCGCGCGCACCTTCACCGCGACCTCTGCGTACCGGTTGCTCGGCAGGTCCGGGAACAGGTGGTGCTCGATCTGGTGGGACAGGTTGCCGGTCATGAAGTGCATGGCCTTGCTGCCGCTGATGTTCGCCGAGCCCATCATCTGGCGCAGGTACCACTGGCCGCGCGTCTCGCCCTTGATCGACCGGCGCTCGAAGACCTGCACGCCCTCGGGGAAGTGCCCGCACATGATCACCGAGTGGGACCAGATGTTGCGGACCAGGTTCGCGGTGAACGTGGCGCCGAGCGTGGGGAGGAAGGACGGGCCCGACAGGAGCGGGTGGATCACGTAGTCCTTGAGCACCTGCTTGCGGATCTTGCGGCCCACGGCCTTGGCCCGCGCGCGGAACTCCGGGCTCTTGCGGCGGCGCTTCTCCAGGTTCTTGCCGAGCTCCAGGTCGTACGCCGCGATGCCGTACTCGAAGAAGCAGGCGTTGATGAGGTTCCACAGCGGCTGGCCGAGGTGGACCGGGTGCCACTTCTGGTCCTCGTCGACGCGCATGATGCCGTAGCCGAGGTCGTTGTCCTTGCCGATCACGTTGGTGTACGTGTGGTGCAGTTCGTTGTGCGAGTGCTTCCACTGCTCGGACGGCGAGACGTGGTCCCACTCCCAGGTGGTGGAGTGGATCTTCGGGTCCCGCATCCAGTCCCACTGGCCGTGCAGGACGTTGTGGCCGATCTCCATGTTGTCCATGATCTTCGCCACGGACAGTCCTGCGGTTCCGATCAGCCAGGCGGGCGGGAAGCTCGAGAACAGCAGCACGCCCCTGCTTACCAGCTCGAGCTTGCGCTGCGCCGCGATGACCTTACGGATGTAGGCGGCGTCTTTCTCGCCGCGCCCGGCGATCACCTCGTCGCGGATCGCGTCCAGCTCGCGGCCGAGCTCCTCGATCTGCTCCGCGGTCAGGTGGGCGGTGGGGTCGATGGCGGTCAAAATGCTCCTACCGTTCGATGTCGCAGGGGCCCGCCGCGGCGGACACGCAGGTCTGGATGAGGACGCCGGGATCGGCCTCGGTGATCTCGCCGGTGCGCAGGTCGCGGACGGCGCCCGCCTTGAGCGGCGTGACGCAGCCGAAGCAGATGCCCATGCGGCACCCGGAGGGCATGAGCACGCCGGCCTCCTCGCCGACGTCAAGGAGCGGCGTGGCGCCGTCCGCGTCGACGGACGTGCCGGTGGCGCTGAACGTGACCTCGCCGCCGTCACCGGCGACGACGATGCTGGGGCGGAAGCGTTCGGTGTGCAGGCGCTCCTGTACGCCGTGCTCGTTCCAGTGCTCCTCTGCGGCGTCGAGCAGGCCCGCGGGCCCGCAGGCCCAGGTCTCGCGCTCGGTCCAGTCGGGCACGAGTTCGTCGAGACGGGCGATGTCGAGCATGCCGTCCGTGTCGGTGTGCACCTCGGTGAGCCGCAGCTTCTTGTCCGCGACCAGACCGTGCAGTTCGTCGCGGAAGATCACGTCCTGCGGCCGCGGCGCGCAGTGGATCATGACGGCGTCGTCGAACTCGCTGTCGCGCAGCATGCCCATGACGGGCGTGATGCCGCTGCCGCCCGTCAGGTAGAGCACCTTGGCGGGCTTGGCCCGCGGCAGCACGAAGTCACCGGTCGGCTGGTCGAGCTGGATCAGTGTGCCCGGTTTCGCCCTGCGGACCAGATGGTTGCTGACCTTGCCGTCCGGGATCGCCTTCACGGTGATCGTGACGCGGCCGTCCCGGCGGTGTGTCGGCGAGGTGAGGGAGTAGGCACGCCACAGGCGCACCCCGTCGACGTCGACCCCGACCCGCACGTACTGACCGGCCGTGTGGCCGCGCCAGTCCCGTCCCGGTCTGATCACGATGGTCGCGGCGTCACCCGTCTCGGGGTGCACGGCCTCGATGCGCCCCCGCAGGTCAGCGCCCGCACGCAGCGGGCTGGCCAGGTCGAGGTAGTCCGACGGCAACAGCGGCGTCGTCACCATCTCCAGCAGTTTCCACGCCCTGCTGCGGAGGGCTGTACTCGTCATGGCTACAGCTTGCTGCGCCTCAGGGCGTAAAGTCCTGACCGCAGGACGTAAATCTGGTCGACTGAATTGTTCGCAGGGAACAAAAACGTGAGCCATGCAATCCGGAGGGTCAGCGAACTGGCCCTGGATGAGACGACGGTCACCGCCATTCGGGCCGCGCTGAAGACCACCGCCGACGAAATCGTCCAGGCGATCATCGACGAGGTCCCTCCCTACGCCAACGCCCTTTCGGGCCGCATGGGCGGCACCATCCGCCGAGCCGTCCGCACCGCCCTGGGGCACTATCTGGACCTCGCCAGCGGGAACGCCACGGGCGGCGACGCCGGTGACGCGGCCTACGAGCTGGGCCGCGGTGAGGTGCGCGACGGCCGTTCGATGGACGCCCTGCTCGGCGCCTACCGCGTCGGCGCCCGGGTGGCCTGGCGATGCCTGGCAGCGGGCGCCGTACCCGCGGGTCTGCCCGCCGCCGAGGTCGCCAAGTTCGCCGAGCTGACCTTCGCCTACATCGACGAGCTCTCCGCCGCGAGCGCCGCGGGCCACGCCGACGAGCTGGCCGCCCGGGGCAGGGCCCACGAGCGCCACCTGGAAGTCCTGGCCCGCGACCTCCTCGCCGGCGCGAGCCCGGACGTGCTGCTTGCCTCTGCGCAACGGGCCGGGTGGCAGCCCCCGGATTCGCTGACCGCGGTCCTGCTCCCCGCCGCCCAGGCCCGGCCCGCCTACCGCACCCTCGACCCGAGCACCCTCGTCCTCGACGATCTGCCGGACGCCACCGGTGTGCTGCTCGTCCCCGACGCCGACCGGTCACGCCTCCTGCGGCAGCTGACCGACCGCACCGCCGTGGTCGGCCCGGCCCGGCCGTGGACTCGCGCGTCCGCCTCGTACGCACGAGCCGTACGCGCGCGCTCCCTCTCCTCCGACATCCGCGACACCGAGGACCACCTGCCCGAGCTGGTGCTCAGCGCCGACGTGGACGCGTTCGCGGACCTGCGCGCCCGGGCCCTCGCACCGTTGCGGCCCCTGCCTGCCGCGACCGCACGGCGGCTGGAGGAGACGCTGCGGGAATGGCTGCTGCACCAGGGCAGGCGGGACGAGGTGGCGGCGGCGCTGTTCGTCCATCCCCAGACCGTCCGGTACCGCATGTCGCAGCTGCGGGAGCTGTTCCCGGATCTCGCGTCGCCACAGCGGGTCCTCGAACTGACGCTGGCCGTCGGTCTTCGGGGCAGCTGACGCTCAGGTCGCCGGCGGTTGACCGGGACCTCACCCCTGCGGCAGCGGCGAACCGAGCAGCCAGTTGCCGGGGGCCTCCGTGTCGGTGCTGAGGTAGAACTCCTCGATGGCGGTGCGGAACTCGTCGTGGGTGATGGTGCCGCTGCCGTTGCGGTCCAGGCGCTGGAAGGCCGCACCGGAGGTGGCCGGGTCGATGCCGAGCGCGTCATACATACGGACGTACTCGTCTGCGGTGAGTGCGCCGCTCCGGTCGGTGTCCAGGGCCCGCATGAGGGCATCGATGATGGGCATCACCAGGCGTTCGACGGTCTTGGCGTCGGGGGCGATGTGGGATCGCATGGCGGTGATGAACCGGGCGGGCCCGATACGGCCCTGCGCGTCGGGCGCTCCGGCCTCGCCCAGGACGTCCCACCAGAGCACGAACGCCTCGCGCAGCGCGCTCTTCTCTTCCTCTTGCGGTGCCACCGCGGCGAACACCTCGCCGAACTCCTGGAAATCGTCACGGGTCAGAGAGCCGTCGCCGTTGCGGTCGAACCAAGCGAACAGGGTGGTGAACTTCTGCTCGATGCTGCTCTGCGCCATGGTGACCTCCTGGAACACCCCTGAACACGGCGTGCGCTCACCGCGACGCCGTCCTGCCGCATGCGCGGCCCGTCCATAGGCGCACGCTAGGTGCGTGTCAGCGGTTGGACTAGGTGCATTCCCGGCCTCACGTTGAGGCGTGAGGAAGGGCGGCCACGGCTCACTCGGAGAGGCGATTGGGTTCGTGCGACCGACCACGCGGCCCATCGCGTTGCGCACCGCGAGTCCCGGCCCCCCACCCGACACGAGACCTGTGCCGGCGGTCTGATGGCACATCGAGCGTGGCGGGCCGGTAGGCGGCACCTGCCTTGAGCTGCCAGGTGGCGAACCCGACCGGCGGGATCACCGACCGGCGCTCCCGTTGCCCCGGCGGTCGACATCGAGGGTGAGCTGGAGCGCATCCAGCACGCTCGCCGGGGCGATCTCGTTCTCGGCCTCGCCGCGCAAACAGGCCAGGACGTGGTCGATCATCGCCGCGTACTGGTCGGCGGGCTCCAGTTCCACCTCCCGGACGCCGTCGGCGGTGTACACGGTCACGGCGCCGGCCGGCCGTCATAACTCATCGTGGACACCGACTCCAGCACGCCCTCGCTGAAGGTGGCCGTGTAGCCGACCCGGGCGCCCCACGCCATGGGCGCCAGTGAGGAGACGGAGTCGCGGACCAGCGCGCCGTCGAAGCCGAGCACCGCCTCGATCGCGGCGCTGTCGTCGTCGCGCGCGACGGTGCTGACCTCGACGCGTTCCGGCATGCCGAACAGGCGGGTGACGATGTCCATGTCGCTGTGCATGGCCTCCAGCGGCAGCGCCTTCAGCCCCAAGGGGCCCCCGGCCACAGGTGCCCCGTCCGGTTCCACAGGGACAGCTGTTCCAGGCGGCCGTAGGTGCCCTTGTGTACGGCGTCGGACAGCGCCCGGTTGGCGGGGACGAACCGCTCGAACATGTCTACGAACACGAGAGGCCGAAGCGGTTGCCGCACGGGTCGATGATCCGGGAGCAGACCGACCCGTCGGGGTTGGCGTCCGGGCCGACCTCGACGGTGGCGCCCAGTTGGCGGGCCCTGGCCGTCACCGCGGGCACGTCGGTGACGAGGAAGTCGGGCATCAGGTAGTCAGCGGCGTCCCCGCGGTCGACGCCGACCGCGCCCGCGTCGTACATGCCGCCCGACGGCCGCTCGTTGCCGGTGAAGATGTTCGAGTACGGCTTGCCGCCCGCCCTGTCGTCGAAGACGATCTTCCAGCCGAAGGCACGGCTGTAGAAGTCCTTGGTCGCCTCGGCGTCGGCGGTGCCGATCTCGAACCAGGCGTACGCGCCGGGCACGGGCCTGCCCGCCATTTCCCGCATCTGCTCCTGGCCTTGCTCGGCGAACTCCTGCAGCCGCTCGGGCGTCCGGTTGTTCTGGAACAGCGAGAAGACGTTGCCCCGCGGGTCGGCGAGCCGGGCGAAGACGGTGACGTCGCTGACCGTGGTGGCGGGGACGATCACCCTCGCGCCGAGCTTCGCCAGCTTCTCCGCGCACGCGGGAATCTCCCAGCTGATGTCTCCCAGCTGATGTACGGCAGCTTCTGGACCGAGCCCCCCCCGGTCCCGGCCGCCGCAGCACCGCCAGTAATGTCCCCTCGTGTGGACAACGTTGAACTGAGCGACGCCATAGCGGACTTCGCGGGTCTCGTCGCTCGCGTCGAGGAGACCGGCGAGCGGATCTGTGTCGTCGACGGCGGCGAGCCGACGAGTGTGCTCCTCCCCGCGGCGGAACTCGCCGAGCTGGAGCACTTCGCCCAACGGGCCCGCGACGGCGCGCGGCACCGGCCCAGATCCGGGACAGGGCAGGGGCACCCGCTCGGTCCGGACCCGCAGGGCCCGTACATCCGGTACGTGCACGCTGACGGGGGGCGGATGACCTTCGTGCGGGACCGGGCGGTCGTGGCCGAACTGAGGTCCGTGGCGGAACTCGACTGGCTGGAGGACAGGGCGCGCACGGCCCGCCAGGGCTACATGCCCCCGAAGCAGGCGGCCGCCTTCGAGGAGTTCCTCGCCCGCCAGGGCCCGGTGGGCGACGGCATGGCGTGGATCGCCGGCGGTTGGCAGAGCCAAGAGCCCTTCACGGAACTCGTGTTCATCAAGGGGCCGTCCGCCGAGGAGGTCGCCCTCGCCTACGGGGCCGACGCGCAGGACATCGCCGACGGCCTGCTGCTCCACCAGGTCGAGGAGCGGGACGCCCGGGAGGGCACCGACGACCTCACCCGCGTACTGGCCTTCGGGGAGGAGAACGGCTGGACGTGGCTGGGCTACCACGACTTCGACCATGCCTTCTCGCGCTCCCTCGACCCGCCTCCCGAGCAGCAGATCACGCTCAGCGCGACGATGGCCAAGGCCATCTACGACTTCAGCTACTCCAAGGACGGGGTGTACCAGAACCCCTTCCCGATCGAGGACGGCGCCGAAGACCAGCGGGACATGTACGAGCTCATCTGGTACACCCCGGGGGAGGCGCCGTTCGCCCCGGAAGCGCCGCTGGCCTTCCTCAACCTGCACCTCCGCATCGCGGAAAAGGCAGGAAACTGGACGGACAACATCGCGCTGTTCTTCGAAGGCCTGGAACGGGCCTTCGGCCTCGCTCTGCCCCGGGACGCGATCACCTCCGGGAACGTGCGCTGCGCCCGTCCGGCCCACCGCTGAACCAGGGGCGGCCCGGACAGCGGCGAGGAATCGGCTGCCGCCTGCGTTCTGGATGCGGGCGACGGTCTGCGGGGCGATGCAGATACAGGACGTACGCCGAGAGGGCCACCGACCTGTTCACCCACCTCGGCCCACTACCCGAATGGCGCTCCAGCCCAACCTGAGCGGGTGGCAGCCGATGTTCCAGCGAAGACAGCGTGGTTTTCTCCTGCACGCTGGCCGACGCCTCGGTCTTCCAGCGCACCAAGAGCCGTCATGCACGGGTGAGGCGACCTTGGAAGTGCTGCGGTACCGGAGCGAAGCGGCAGGCCATGGTGACGGTGTCGGCGTTCGGGACGGTGAGGCGGTAGCGGGTGCACAACAGGTGGCACAGCGCCATGAGTTGGAGGGTGCCGATGTCTGCGCCTATGCATTTCTTCGGCGCCCAGCCGAACGGTACGTAGCACGTCCGGTCGGCCGGGCCGTGCGGCGCGCCGGGCAGGAAGCGGTCGGGATTGAAGGTGTCGGCCTGCTGCCAGTACCGCTGATCGCGGTGGATCATGTGCGGGCTGACCAGATAGCTCTGCCCCTTCTCCAGCCGGATGGCACCGAGATCGGACGAGACCCGGGCACGCCGGACCAGCAGGAGCGGGGGGCTCCACATGCGCAGCACTTCCTTGACGAACCGGTGGGTGACCGGTGCGGCCTTGGTCGGCGCTGCACAGAACTCGGCCCGGCCCACACCCTCCAGTTCGCTGGTGAGCTGTTGTGCCCACCGCGGGTTGCGGACGAACTCGTATAGCACGCTCGCGGCCGCGGAGCCGGGTGGCCCGCCGATCGCGGTGAGCACGGCCGTGACGACGTCGAGTGCGCGGTCCATGCCGAGTTCGGGGAGCAGATCGACGATCGGGTCGGTGAGGTCCGGTTCACGAACGCGTCGGCCCGAGGCGCGGTCGCGCAGCACCTTTCGTACCACGAGACCGGCACGGATCTGAACGGCGACGAACCGCGCGTGATGGCGTAGCCCGCGGCCGGGGTGGCGGTCGATCAGGCGTAACAGCTTCTGGTGCAAGTCCTCTGTGATGAGGGCCGATTCGCGGGCGGTGAGGCCGGACAAGGCGACGGGCAGGATGGACTGCACGGCGACGTCCTGGGCGAGCAGGACGAGGTCGATGTCGTCGCCCAGCCGGGCATCGATGATCCGTTCCATCCGTGTGATCATTTCGGCGGTGCGCTCACCGGTGCCGAGCGCGTGCAGTTGTGTGAGCCAGGCGGTGCGTACGCGGGCCCACGGGACGGGCGTGCTGTGGCGCCGCCGGATCATGTCGACGAGCCGGTCAGGCATGACGAGGCCGTTCCAGTTGGCACGGCTCACCAGGCGTGCCGTGTCCGGTTCGAACACGGCGAGCAGATCGTCGTTCAGCCAGAAGACGCCGCCCTCGGCCGCGCTGCGCAGCCGCAGGTCGTGCAGGAAGTCCTCGCCGTGATGCGGTGTGGTCATGGCACTGCCTCTCACGGCCGGGGTGGGCGGCGGCCACTCGGCAGCCGCCCACCCCGATTCCGATCAGATGTGGTGGTAGACGTACCAGAAGTGGACCCCGCCGTAACCGGACCGGATGTTGAGGACCGATTTGGCCGTGCGCATGAGCTTCCTCATGTCATTCACCTCCTCTCCGGGGCGGCGGCTCGGTGGTGCAGCTCCGCGGTGAAACGTGGCGGAGCCAATGCGGGACCCAGCTGGGGCCCGCTGCCGCTCGCGGTGATCGAAAGGTGCCAGTCGCGGGTGATGATGCGGATCAGGTCTTCCAGGAGCGTCATCGTCACGGTCGCCCCGGCGCACGTGTGCGGGCCGAAGCCGAACGGCATGTACGCCGCATCCCGTGGAGGCGCCGCCCAGCGACGCGGTACGAACTCGTCCGGACGCTCCCAGTGCTGGGGGTGGCGGTGCACGAGGTACAGGCACACGTTCACCTCGTCGCGCGGGTCGGCCGTGATTCCGGCCAGTGTGTGCGCGCGGCTCGGTGTCCGGGCGAACAGCCAGGCCACCGGCCACAGGCGCAGCGCCTCCCGGACGATCCAGGCGGGCTCGTTCCCGGCGGTGTCCGGATGTGTACCGGTGAGCTGGACCGCCCAGCCGAGGGCGAAGCCGATGGAGCCGACCGTGGCGAACAGGAACGAGAGGTACACCTCGGCCACCTGGCCGGGATCCGCCGCCGGACCGCCGCCGATGACGGCGACGTCCAGCAGATCGCGTGGCTCGGCGGCGCGGGCACTCCGGCGCGCTTGGACCTCCCGGCCGAGCGCACTCATCGCCCTGTGGCGGAATCGGAGCCGGGACAGGACCGCGTGGTGCTCTCGTGCACCGGCCAGTACCGCCCGGGCGATGATGCCGTCGACCACCGCATGCAGTTCTGCGGGCGAGTCCGGGCACAGAAGTACGTCCCGCAGGTGCTCGCGGATCAGCAGGTTTCCCGCATCCGGCCAGGTACTGGTGGGGGCCAACCGCGTGCCGACCAGGCGGGGCAGGTCAGCGCGGTGGGCGTCGAGGTGACGGCGTACCAGGTCGCGTGCCGCGCGCCCGATGGCGATCTGGGCTGCTCGGGGGCCGAAGACCCCGGTTCGGGTGTGGAAGAAGTCGGAGGTTTCCCTGAAGGCGCCCTGCCGATTACCCAGCACGTCACGGGCCACCTGCGGGCCCGCCACGCAGAGCCGGCCCGACGCCGAGCGCCACACGTCCCGGGTGCCCTCGAACTCCGCCGCCAGGAACCGCAGTGGATCGTGCCGGTAGGCGGCTGCGCCGCGACGCTGTCGAGCCCCTTTGTCGTCGGCCAACCGGGCCATCGCGTCCCCCTCGATCGAACAGGTGGCCAGTGCCGCCGACGCGGCCGGCCGAACCCGGCTCCCGGGGTGCCCCCTCCGAAGACGCCGGACCGCTCGAAAGACAGCCTCCTCCGCAGCGCGCGTCCTGGGAAGGCTTCTATGCGTTGGGTCCGCGACCGCCAACGACACAGCGGTGGCCTCCATCACGCCGTCCAGGCCCTTACTGGCGCAGAGCACTTGTTCACGTCCTTGGGTACTCCCGGCCGGGCGAGCAGAGCTGACATGGTCGCCTGAACCCGGCGACGGCCTCTGCGGTGCCCTGCGATGGTTCACACGTCAACTGGACGCCGAAGGCTGGCTGCAGCGAAGCGTGTTCGAAGTGAGGGCCGGGTCGAGAGTGTCGTCCCTCGACCCGCCGTGCGGAACTCCGGTCCGTGCATGGGCGGTCGGCCGCCCTTGGGGTCGTAGACGTGCGGGGGGCTTCGACAGCCGCAGGACGCGATCCGAACGAAGGCGCCCGACCACTTCGACGGGCAGCTCCCGCAGGACCCAGGCCAGGCGCATCGCGTCGTAACCCGCGTCCGTCACGACCAGTACGTCCCGGTCACCCTCCTGCCAGTGGCCAGCCGCGACCAGGCGCTCGACAGTGGCCCGCAGTTGGTCGGCAGTGACGGCCGCGGCGTCATCTGCAAGGCCGAGTCGGACCGCGTCCAGGACCTGCGTCCACGAGGAACGGTCCGGGGTGAGTGCGGCAACGAACGAGTACGGCCGGCCCGCGTCGGGCTGTCCGCCCATAACAGCGCGTCGGTCAGCTCGAAGAACGCATCCGCCCGCGCAGATAGGCACCTGTAGAAGGCCGCCCGGAAGCGGCACAGTTCCGCGAGCGCCTCCCGCCCGTCGATCTGCGGCGACACACTCACTCTGCGGCCTTCCTGCTTAACTCTCGCACTCAGTAGCAGAGTTCAGCATCGCGAGGATGCCCAGCCCCCAAGCCCGGCGCCTACCGAAATCCGTCTCAAGTTCGAGGCCTGTTCAAGCCCGCTGAAAATGGAGGAGATCGAAATCAGGGCTGCGGGTGGTCCCCGGTGGTGCCGTCGAGGAGTTCACGCACGATGTCCATGTGGCCCGCGTGCCGGGCGGTGTCCTCAAGCATATGGATGAGGACCCAGCGCAAGGACACCCTGTTGCCGTTCCAGGCAGTGCCCAGGTCGTCGAGGTCCAGCTCGGCGATCGTCGCGTCCGCGGCTGCCCGAGCCCGTCCGTAGAACTCCACGATCTGTACGGTGGTTTCACTCGCGGCCACGAGCATGTCTTCCGTGAAGGGATCGAACCAGAACGGCTCGGTCTCGCGTCCGAACGTCGTGCAGAACCACCCGTACTCGACGGTCGCCAGATGCTTCACCAGGCTCAGCAGATTCGTCCCTGATGGAGTCATCGGCCGCCGTAGCGCGTCATCGTTCAACTCATCGAGCTTCCAGAGGACCGCATCGCGGTGCCGGTCGAGGCTCGCGTGCAGACTCTGCTTCTCACTGCCGTTGAACGGCACATGCTTGATCATGCGCGGAACGTAGCAGCGTGGTCTGACAACAGCTGTTCTGGCACGTGGTCGGTGCCCCGTCGTGCCCTCGAAGATCGCGTGAACGGAGATCAGAGCTGGCAAACTGCTCGGCATGGAGAAGATACGTCTGCCTCATTCGGGGCTGGGGAACGGCAAGGTTCCTGTCAGCCATGCCCCGAGTGGCTTGGCCACGGTGGTGGAGATGAAGAGCGGGATTCTCTCGAGCCTCTTCGTATACGGAGTGATCGATACGCCCGAGCAACTCGAGAAGGGAGACATGCTTCTGACGCACGGCACAGGCAGCAGACACCGTGCACGGGCCCTCGTGCCCAGGGAATACACCCATATCGCTGTCGACAAGTCAAAGGTTGGCTCGTTCCCCCGTTGGAGACTCGGATTTCGCGCGTCCGACTCGCTGTCGACGTTGATGAAGCATGCCGAAGGCCGCCACCCAGACGTCCTGCAGTACACCGGCGGGCGCGGCACGGCGAAGCTGGACGTGGACGACGGGTACGTTTACATCAAGCACCGTTCACCTAGCGGCGAGGGCGAAGAGGAACTCCACCACAGCAGCGGCCCCTTCCGCGGCACCTTCCAGCTGCCAGGCCCTGGCCTGATCATGGTGGACTGCCTCGCGCGCTGGTCGGTCACGTTGCGGTGATGAGTAGCGATGTTCCCAAGGCCGGCAAGCCTCATAGGGGCGTCGGCCCGGTCGACGGCATGCTCGGCGAGCAGGCGCGCCTCCCGGGTCCGGTCCATGCTGATCTGGATCGGCGCCTGCCTCTGAGCGACCGAGCTGTCAGTCGCCTGGTGAATTGCCCCGGCGACGTGTAGGCAGCCCCGCTCTTCTGGCACCCATCGCGCCCGACCGAGGGTGGGCCGGGCGCGACGTCCGCGGCGCACGCGCGCGCTCGGGCCATACGCTCAGGCCCTACCGGTGTGCCCTCGCTGTACTGTCGCCCCGGCGCGTTTCAGCCGTCGGACCGACAGAGGGGACCGCTCTCGCTCCCGCGGTCCCGTTTCATCTGGCCTGCGGGAGGAGGAGGGTTCCGTAGGCGACGATCACGGCGGGGCCGGACAGTTGCATGGTCCCGCCGGGCAATACGGTGACCTCGAGGGCGCCGCCGGGGAAGCGGACCGTGTAGGTCGCCGTCGCGGTGCTGCGGCGCCGGTGGCGGTGAGCCGCGACAGCCGCGCATGCGGCGGTGCCGCAGGCTGGGGTCTCCCCCACACCGCGCTCGTGGACACGAACTTCCAGTGTCCGATCGTCCAGAGCCGCGACAAGGCTGATGGTGATGCCTTCCGCAAACGCGGCGGCCGGAGCGACAGAGGGCGGGGGACGCAGGTTGAGACCAGGATCAAGGGCGTCGAGGAACGTGACGGCATGGGGTGTACCGACGTCCACGTGAACGGCGGGGCGCCGTGAACCGGCGGCTGTCACAGTGAGGTCGTAGGGCGGCAGGATGAGTGGCGGGGGCATCCAGGTCCGTACCGCAGCCTGGGGCCGCGAGTTCGTGGCGTCTGCTTGGACACGACGGAGGCCGGCTCGGGTGGCGATGGTGTGCTCTCCTGGCCTGCACAGGCCGGTGTCCACAAGGTAGCGGGTAAGGACCCGTAGACCGTTGCCGCACATCGTGTCCCAGGAGCCGTCGGCGTTACGGACGTCCATGAACCACGAGACGCCGGACGCCGGAGCCTGGGCGCTGGTCCGCGTGCTGCATGCGGTGAGATGGAGCAGGCCGTCACTGCCGATCCCGACGTGGCGGTCACAGATGGCGGCAACATCATGCCCGGACAGGCGCAGGCGCGCCGCCGGGTCATCGAGGATGACGAAGTCGTTGCCGAGGCTATGGCCTTTGGCGAAAGGTACGGCCCGGCCTGGCGGCTCTGAACCTGCGAGTGTGAACTTGGCCGACATGAAAGCGTCACATACCGCGCGACAGGCAGACGAACCTGCGGGCAGCGCCTTTCCACCCCACCGGCCGAGCCCTTTGAGCCAAGGGGCAGACCAGCCACGGATTCCCGACCGCGCCGACGCGGTGCGGCTCTGCGAGGAGCTGACGCAGGATCCTGACGAACGCGTCGCCCTGGGAGCCCGCGAGCTGAACGAAACCCTGAGCGGGATCTACTGCGTTCTTCACCCCGAATAGTGCGAGGGCACACGGCACCGTAGGCGCCCAGGCGCTCGACGACCGCCTGGCACGCTCACACGGGCCGCGTGGGTGCGGCGCGGCCCTCCACCTCCGCTCAACGAGCAGACCTGCCCCTTTTGGGCGTGTAATGGATCCCGGGGGAATCGGAACCCACCGCCTGCGAGGTGTTCCATGTCCGAGAAGACCGTTGCCTTCCCTCAGGACCGAACCTGCCCCTACCAGCCGCCAGCGGCCTACGACCCCCTACGGACGGGGCCGCCGATCTGCCGGGTCACCCTCTTCGACGGCCGCTCCGCCTGGCTGGTCTCCGGGCACGCGGAAGCGCGCGCCTTGCTCTCCGACGACCGGCTCTCCGCCGACCGACACAACCTCTCCTTCCCGGCCTCCAGCAGGCGTCTGCAGGACGCGCGGGGCTACGCCGCCCTGTTCGGCGCCGACGACCCCACCCACAACACGCAGCGGCGGATGCTCATCCCGCGCTTCGCGCTGAAGCGCACCCAAGCGCTGCGTCCCTGGATCCAGGAGACCGTGGACGGGCTGATCGAGTCGATGACCGCGACCAGCCCTCACGCTGAACTGGTCGGCGACTTCGCTCTGCCGCTGGCATCGATGGTGACCTGCGAGGTACTCGGCGTCCCGTATGCGGACCACGAGTTCTTCGTGATCCAGTCCCGGCGGCTGCACAACGGCCCGGAAGCCGCCGACGTGGACGACGCCCGCACGCAGCTCAACGGCTATCTCCACAAGCTCATCGAAGACAAACGTCAAAAGCGGGGCAGCGGGCTGCTGGACGAACTGATCGTCCAGCGCCTGGAGACCGGCGAGATCGATGTCCAGCAGCTGGCCGACCTGACCTCGGCCCTGCTCGTCGCGGGTCACGAAACCACCGCCAACATGATCGCGCTCGGCGCGTTCACCCTACTCAGCCACCCCGAGCAACTCGCCGAGCTGCGCGACGACCCCTCCCTGATGCCGACGGCGGTGGAGGAGCTGATGCGGTTCCTGTCGATCGCGGACGGCATGTTCCGCGTGGCCACCCAGGACATCGATATCGGCGGGGTGACCGTCCGCACCGGCGACGGGGTGATCTTCTCCACCTCGGTGATCAACCGTGACGAGGCCGTCTTCGACGAGCCCGACACCCTCAACTGGCACCGGCCTACCCGGCACCACCTGGGATTCGGCTTCGGCGTCCACCAGTGCCTGGGCCAGAACCTGGCCCGTGCAGAGATGGAGATCGCACTCGGCACCCTCTTCGAACGGCTGCCCGGGCTGCGGCTGGCGGGCGAGCCGGGTCAGATTCCGGTCAAGCCCGGGCACGACACCATCCAGGGCGTCGTCGAACTTCCCGTGACGTGGTGAGCGTTCCGACGCCTCCTCATCTCGCGAGTAGCCAATTGCGCGTGGCGGGTGCCGCAGTCTGGTCCGGCCAGCCGTGTGCCACCGGTCCCCTGTCCAGCTCACGCTCCGGCACGGCGAACAGTTCGTCGCTGAGCACCGGCAACGACCCGGGCCCCCTTGAAGCCAGGGCTCTCGGCCCGCCCTGGGACCAGGCTCTGCGCCGGCGCCGCACCGGCCGGACATTGACCCGCAACTCGTGCGCGATGACCGTGTTCTCCTCGCCCGGGGCGAACCGCTCGGCTGCCTCCAGCCGCCGCCTCTCGCGAAAGGCCCGTCGCTCGTCGGCCAGCCCGCCCCCTTACCTGACCAACAACCTCCCCCTACACCTCGGCGACCATCAGCATCAGACCCATAACCCCGGGTCAACGCACCCGACCCCGCGGCTTCAGCGCCACCGGCGGCAGCTCCGGGGCGGGTAGCGGCGCGCCGTCGTAACCCTTCACCTCGCCGAAGCGGGAACCCGTCATCCAGTCACCTCGCGCCTGCTCGATCTCCTCATGGCTGCGGCCCACGAAGTTCCACCACATGACGAGCTCCTCCTCGAACGGCTCGCCGCCCAGGAGCATCAGGCCCGCCTCCGACTCCGCGCGCAGGGCGAGTTCCGTGCGGCCGCAGCCCAGGTAGAGCATCGAGCCGGGGAGGACGGGTACGCCGTCGACGTGGGTCTCGCCCGACATGGCGAGGACCGCGTACTCGAAGTCCCGTTCCAGCGGGAGGCGTACGTCCGCGCCGCGGGACAGGGCGAGGTCCGCGCCGACGATCGGTGTGTACGTCGTGCCGGGTGACGTCGAGCCGTCCAGGGTGCCCAGGAGGAGCGTCGCGGTCAGGCCGGGGGCCGTGATCCGCGGCAGCTCCGCGTGGTGCTCGAAGTGCGGGGACGTGTGGCGGTCGCTGTCGGGCAGGGCCACCCACAGCTGCGCGCCGTGCAGGAAGCGGGCGTGCGGGCGCGGGCTCTCCTCGGAGTGGGAGATCGCGCGCCCCGAGGTCATCAGGCCCAGCTCGCGGGGGCGGATCGTCTGCAGGCCGCCGGTGGAGTCGCGGTGCAGCACCTCGCCGTCGTGCAGCCAGCTGACGGTCTGCAGGCCCATGTGCGGGTGGGGCGGCACCTGCATGCCGGGCTCGTCGGCGATGTCGTCGGGGCCGTAGTGATCGACGAAGCACCAGGCTCCGACCATGCGGCGCCCGAGGTTCGGCAGCAGGCGACGGACCTCCGTGGACTCGCCGAGGGTGACCCGCCGCGGGCTGAGGAGCTCCCGTACCGGTTCCGCGACGACGAATCCCCGGCCGCCGCACAAGGAGGGGACCGCCTCGCGATCGAGATTGCTCATGCCGCACAACCTAGCCCCGCGGGCGCCCGGGAGGCAGTCGGCTATCCGCCACCGCCTGTGCCCGGCACCCCTGAAAGCGGTCGTGGAATATTCAACTACACGGGCTCGTTGCAGGCCACCAAGGAGGAACAATGACCTACTACGACCACGGGACCGCGGCCGAGCGCTGGGAGCGTGCGCAGCTCTTCTTCGACGCCAAGGAGTACGCCACGGCGGCCCGCATCCTCGACACCCTGGCCGACGAGGCGCCGGAGCAGGTCGCCCCGCGGCTGCTGCTCGCTCGCGCCTACTATCACTCCGCCCAACTGGGGCGCGCCGAGCTGGCGTTGTGCAAGGTGATCGAGCTCGACCCGGTCGAGAGCTACGTCCGGCTCATGCTCGGACGCACCCTGCAGCGGCAGAACCGCCCCGACGACGCGGCGCCCCACCTGCGCATGGCCGCCGCGCTGAACGGGGACTTCGCGAAGGTCTGAGGCGCGGCTCACCTCCACAGGGCCTCGGCCGCGGCCGCCCCCGCGAACGCCGCGCCGAGGCCCGCCGACACGCTTCCCAGCGCGTTGGCCGCCGCGTAGAACCGGTTGCCGCTCTCGGCGAGGCGCAGTGTCTCGTACGAGAAGGTCGAGTACGTCGTCAGCGCCCCGCACAGGCCCGTGCCGAGGAACAGCTGGGCGTGCGACGACGCGGCGCCCGCCACGACCGCGCCGGTCAGTACGCCGAGGATCAGGCAGCCCGCGACGTTGACGGTGAGGATGCCCCAGGGGAAGTCGGTGCCGTACCGTTTCCGCAGAGCCACGTCGGTCAGGTGGCGCAAGGGTGCGCCGATCATGCCGCCGACGATCACAAGCAGCCAGTTCACGCCCGCCGCCCCACTGCCGCCGCCGCCCGGCGCGTCGTCCACACCGCGCCCCACACCGCCGCCAGCGCCGCGATCAGGGTCAGGGCCAGGTAGGCGAGGCCCGTACGGGCGTGGCCGTCGCGTACGAGGCGTTCGATGTCCACGGCGTACGTCGAGAACGTGGTGAATCCGCCGAGGAAACCCGTGCCGAGGAACGGCCGTACCAAGGGGTGGGCCGTCCGCACCTCCGTGACCAGCACCATGAGGACGCCGATCGCGGCGCAGCCCGCGGCGTTCACGAGGAGCGTCGGGAAGGGGAAGCTTTCGGGGGCCGTCGGCCACCCCAACGAGACCGCGTACCGGGCCGCCGCGCCCAGGCCGCCGCCCGCGGCCACCGCCGCGACGACCCTTCCTTCGTCCCGCGTCAACGTTCCTCCTACTCGCCGGCGCCCGTCACAGGGCGCACCCGTTCGCAAGTAGGGACCGTTGGCGGCGCCGTCGCCGCGGTTCGGGTACGGCGAGCCCCACCGCCGCGCGGCGCGTCCGCGCCGCTCCGCTCAGGTTAACCGGCCCGGACGGGCGCCGTGTCGTCAGCCACGCGAGGGCCGGGCCTGCCCGGACCATCAGCCCGGACCTGCCCGGGCCATCACGCCACGTCGCGGAAGCAGGCCACCAGCGCGTCCACGGTGTCCTCCAAGCGGCCCTCGCCGCAGTGCGCCGCCCGCTGCCGTTCCGCGCCCGTGCCGCGTGCGCGGAGCCGTGCCCAGGCCGCCCGGGCCCAGGCGTCGTCCCCGTTGTCCTCCAGGGCCGGGCGGACGTGGGCGTAGAGCCGGTCGGCCAGGACCGGAGCGGGTTCGAGCCGGTGCGTGTGTACGTCGAGGCCGTGGCCGCGCAGGCCGTCGCGGGCCGCCCGCCAGTACGCCGCCCGCAGCACCTCCGGCGCGGGGTTCAGGACCGGCTCACCGGCGTGCGCGGCGCGCAGTTCCGTCAGCGCCAGCGCCCTTACCAGCGCCGCGTACAGGACCGTCTCCCCCGCGGTCATCTGCGCGTCGGCCACGCGGATCTCCAGCGTCGGCAGATGCGACGAGGGCCGTACGTCCCAGTAGAGGCCGCTCGGGTCCATGACCGCCCCGGTCGCGTGCAGGTGACCGACCAGTTCCTCGAAGTGCGCCACGGAGTCGAAGTACGGCGGCGGTCCCGCGACCGGCCAGCGCGCCCAGGACAGGGTCCGCCAGCTCGCGTAACCGGTCCAACGGCCCGACCAGTACGGTGAGTTCACGGTCAGCGACACCAGCACCGGCAGCCACGGCCGCAACCGGTTGCTCACCTCCAGGGCCGTCGCCCGGTCCGCGATGCCGACGTGGACGTGGCAGGCGGCCGCGCACTGCTCGTCGTCCAGCGCGCGGAACACCGCCAGGCTGTCGGCGTAGCGCGGCCCTCGGGTGAGCGGGAGCGGCCGCAGCTCTCCCAGTACCGGTGCGCCGGACGACACGACCGCGAGCCTCTGCCGCCGCGCCGCGTCCGCGACCGCGCCACGCATCGCGTTGATGTCGTCGGCGAGATCGGCCAGGCGGGTGTGCGGGCTCGTCCTCGCCTCGACCTGGAAGCGGGTGATCTCGTCGCCCACCTGTTCCTTGCCGAGCCGCTCGGCGGCCAGGGCGGCCACCTGTGCGCCATACGGACGTACCTCACGCGACGCAGGATCGACGAGGAGGTACTCCTCCTCCACCCCGAACGACATCCGTCCCTCGGCCCTCATGGACGGGAGCTTCTCACGGCGGGCGGCACGGGCGCAGGACCGCGTGGCTGCGGGGGCGACCGTCGGGTGGCTAGAGCGTGACCTCGCCGGCGCGGATCGCGCGCACCAGGCCCGTCACGAGGTTCGCGCGTTCGGCCATCGCCTCGACCACCACGTACTCGTGGTCGGCGTGTGCTCCGCCGCCGGCCGCCCCGAGGCCGTCGAGCGTCGGTACGCCGAGCGCGGCCGTGAAGTTGCCGTCGCTGCCGCCGCCGACCGCCCTGCCCTCCAGGCCCGGCATCAGCCGCTGGGCCGCCGCGAAGAGCCCGGCCGCCGCCGACTCGGGCATCGGGGGGCGGCCGATGCCTCCCCGGACCGTGATCCGTGCCCCTTCGAGGCGAGGAGTCAGGGCGGCGAAGGCGGCTTCGACACGGTCCTTCTCCTCCGCCGACTCCACCCGGACGTCGACGACGACGGTCGCCTCGGCGGGGACGACGTTGTCCAGCGTGCCCGCGGAGGCGACGGTCGGGGTGACGGTCGTGCCGATGCCGGGGCGGCCGAGCGCCTCGATGGCGAGCACCTGATGGGCCGCTTCGACCAGGGCGTTGATGCCCGCCTCGGGTTCGAGACCCGCGTGCGACGCGCGACCGGTGACGGAGACTTCGAACGTGCCGCAACCCTTGCGGCCCGTCTTCACTCCCCCGCCGTCGGCGGCGCCCTCGAACACCAAAACCGCGCCGCACGCACGGGCGCGTTCCTCGATGAGGGCGCGGGATGAGCCGGAGCCGACCTCCTCGTCCGCCGTCACCAGGATCTCGACGCCCGAGCGGTCGTCGA
The DNA here is from genome assembly GCF_026810505.1 of Streptomyces sp. Je 1-369. NCBI lineage: Bacteria > Bacillati > Actinomycetota > Actinomycetes > Kitasatosporales > Streptomycetaceae > Streptomyces > Streptomyces sp. Je 1-369. The sequence goes on along the minus strand of NZ_CP101750.1, from coordinate 8,182,504 downwards.
GCGCCGCCAGGCCGTGCACGGCCTGCACCAGGCCGCCCAGCATGTCGAAGACGCCGGGGCCCGTGGCGTGCCCGTCCGCCACCGCGAACGGGCGGCGGGCGAGGGTGCCGAGGGGGAACACGGTGTCGTGGTGGCCGAGGATCAGGACGCGGGGGTCGCCGCCCGCCGACCAGTGCACGTGCGGGCCCGCGTCGCTCCGCACGAGCGCCGCATGGCCTCCGAGCCGGGCCTCGATGACGCCCGCGACGGTTTCCGCAGACTCCGTCAGGGCGTCGCGGTCGCGCGAAGGCGACTCGACTTCCACGAGGGTCCTGAGGTCTTCGATCATCGCGTCGACACTCACGTCGACCGGCTCGCGCATCGTCACGCCCGACAGGGTACGTGCGCGCTCACGCACCGCCCCTGGTGGGACCGCTCCGGCGTCCGACGGGCCCGGACAGTTGTGGTGGCCAGGCCTCCGGGGCGAGCATTCCGAGTACGTAGGCCCTGGCCACCAGCGCCGTGCGGTTCGGGACGCGCAGGCGGCGGCAGAGGCGCGTGAGGTGGTAGTTGACGCCGTCGACGCCGATGCCGATCGTGCGCGCGACGACGGCTGTCGTGGCGCCGCCCGCGACGAGGCGCAGGACGCGGGCCTCCTGTGCGCTGAGGGCGGGGTGGGCGAGCTCGTCCTCCGCGTCCGTGCCCACCGGCCGACCGGCGCGGGCCGGGGTGCCGTTCCCCGAGGGCCGCTCCCGCTCCTCCGCCACGCGCAGCGTCACGATCAGGGGCGGGGTGTCCTCCAGCGGGTCGGTGACGGGTTCGACGGTGACCTGTCCGTGGCGGACCGTGCCGCGCGCCTTCCAGCACGCCTCGACCGGGTAGCGGGACCTGCGGCCGGAGCGCATGGCCTCGTCGAGTTTGCGGAGCTGCTCGCTGTTGGTGGGGGTGAGCAGGTCGAGCAGGAGCCGGTTCGCCACGCGGCCCGGCTGGAGTCCCAGGGCGCCGGCGAAGGCGGGGTTGGCGACGGAGACGAGCCCGTTCGTGCCGGCGATCGCGGTCGGCGTCGGGGAACGGTCGAGGAGCGTGAGGAACCGCCCGCGCCACACGGCGGCGTCGGCCTCTCCTTGCTTCGCCGCGGCTGCCTCCGACGCGCCGTCCACCGCCCCGCTCGACTCCTTCTTCACGACCGTTCCTCCCTCTCTTCACATCCGCACCCGCCTCCGTCGCGCACAACCCATTCGCGTCCCCCGCGCAAGCGCCGGGGCGGAAAAGACCCCTACAAGATTATGTAGTCCTCGCCCGGAACCGCCGCTCGCCGGACGCCACCGTGGATAGCGCGCGCCCCACCTGCCGGGTGCGCAACTCCTCCGTGTCCAAGGGAAGGGGCCCTGTCGCCATGCGCGAAGAACACGCCGCCGAAGTGCACACCGTCGAAGAACACACCGTCGCGGAACACACCGTCGAGGTCCGCGGGCTCCGGGATGATCCGGGCCTCGTGCTGCCCACCGTCGACGTGACGGCCGCCGGGCCGACCGCGACTCCGATCCAGCAGTCCGTGGAGCTCGCGCGGCGGCACGGGCCCCTGTACGTCCGCCGGTACCACGGGCGCGAATCGGTGTGGGCCTGCTCCTTGGAGCTGGTCGAGGAGCTGTCCGACGAGACGCGGTTCGCCAAGGGGGTCGGGCCCGCCCTGGAGAACGTCCGCGGCATCGCGGGCGACGGCCTGTTCACGGCGTACAACGAAGAGCCGAACTGGGCCAAGGCGCACGACATCCTGCTCCCCGCGTTCGCCATGAACTCGATGCGGACCTACCACCCGCACATGCTGCGCGTGGCCCGGCGCCTCATCGCCTCCTGGGACGGCAGGTTCGCGGCGGGCGCGGCCGAGTCCGCGCCGGTGGAGGTCTCGGAGGACATGACGAGGATGACGCTGGACACCATCGGCCTGTCCGGCTTCGGCTACGACTTCGAGTCGTTCGGCCGCACCGACCCGCACCCCTTCGTGCAGGCTCTCGTACGGGGCCTGGCGCACAGTCAGGCGAAGCTGGCCCGCGACCCCGCCGGTGACTACGCCGCCGACGACGCCGCGTTCGAGGACGACGCCGCCTTCCTCGCCCGGGTCGTCGACGAGGTGATCGAGACCCGCAAGGCGTCGGGCGACACCTCCGCCGACGACCTGCTCGGCCTGATGCTCAACTCCCCGCACCCCGGCAGCGGGGAGACCCTGGACGAGGCGAACATCCGCAACCAGGTCATCACGTTCCTGATCGCCGGGCACGAGACGACGTCCGGCACGCTCGCCTTCGCCCTTCACCACCTGGTCAAGAACCCGGCGGTCCTGCACCTCGCGCAGGCCGAGGTCGACGCCCTGTGGGGCGACGACCCGGATCCCCAGCCGACGTACGAGGACGTGGGGAAGCTCCGGTACGTGCGGCAGGTGCTCAACGAGGCGCTGCGGCTGTGGCCAACGGCGCCCGCGTTCCAGCGCAGGGCCCGCGTCGACACGACCCTCGGCGGGCACCCGGTGAAGGCCGGACAGTACGTGGTGGTGCTGACGCCCATGCTGCACCGGGACCCCGTCTGGGGCGACAACGTCGAGGAGTTCGACCCCGAACGCTTCGCCCCGGAGACGGAGGCGGCCCGTTCCCCGCACGCGTACAAGCCCTTCGGCACGGGTGAACGCGCCTGCATCGGGCGGCAGTTCGCGCTGCACGAGGCGACGATGCTGCTCGGCATGCTGGTGCACCGCTACCGGTTCATCGACCGCGCCGACTACCGCCTGAAGGTCAAGGAGACCCTCACCCTCAAGCCCGACGGCTTCACCATGACGCTCGCGGCGCGGACCGCCGAGGACCGGGCGCGGAGCCGGACGGCGGCAGGGAGCGCACCGGGCAGTGCCGTCCTGCCGCAGACCGGTCCTGCCGCGGACGGCCTGCCCACCCGCGCGGTGCCCGGGACCGCCCTGACATTGCTGCACGGCTCCAACTTCGGGACCTGCCGCGGGTACGCCGAACAGCTCGCGGACCTCGCCGCCGGCCTCGGCTTCGACGCGCGCGTCGCCCCGCTGGACGACGCCGCCGACGCGCTGCCCGCCGACTCCCCCGTCGTGATCGTCACGGCCTCCTACAACGGCAAACCCACCGACGACGCACGCGAGTTCATGTCCTGGCTGACCGGGGCCGCGCCGGACGCGGCGGCCCGTGTGCGGTACGCGGTGCTCGGCGTCGGCGACCGCAACTGGGCGGCGACGTACCAGCAGGTGCCCACGCTCGTCGACGACGGTCTCGCCGCCGCGGGCGCGACCCGGCTCCTTGCGCGCGCCGAGGCCGACGCGTCCGGCGATCTGACCGGGGCCGTGGACCGCTTCACCTCGGCGCTCCGCGAGACGCTGCTGCGGGAGTACGGGGACCCGGAGAGCGCCGGAGCCACCGCGACCGCCCCCGAAACCAGGGTCTACAACGTCGTCGAGGTGTCCGGCGGGCCGCTTGACGCGCTGGACGCGCGGCACGGCACGGTGCCGATGACCGTCACGGAGGCGGCGGACCTCGCCGACCTCAGCCATCCTCTGGCCCGTCCGAAGCGGTTCCTGCGGGTGGCGCTCCCTGACGGCGTCACGTACCGCACCGCCGACCACCTCGCCGTGCTTCCGGTCAACGACCCCGCGTCGGTCGAGCGCGCGGCGTCCGCGTTCGGCGTCGGCCTGGACACGGTCCTCAACATCCGGGCACACCGCCGCGGCCGCACCACCCTGCCGCTCGACCGACCGGTCGCGGTACGTGAACTCCTCTCCCGATACGTGGAGTTGGGCGACGCCCCCACCGCCGCACAGGTGGCCCTGCTCGCCGAGCACAACCCGTGCCCGCCCGAGCGGGCCGCCCTGGAGCGCCTGGCGGCCACCCCGGACGAGCTGTCCGCACGACAGGGCAGCCTCCTCGACCTCATCGAGGACCACCCGGCCCTGCGCGGCCAACTCCCCTGGCCCGTCCTGCTCGAACTGCTGCCGTCCGTCCGCGCCCGCCACTACTCCATCTCGTCGTCACCCGCCGTCGCGCCCGGCCACGCCGACCTGATGGTGTCGCTCCTCTCGGCACCGGACCGCTCCGGACGCGGCACGTTCCGCGGTACGGGTTCCTCGTACCTCCACGGCCTGCGGCCCGGCGACACGCTCCACGCGCGCGTGCAGCCCTGCCGCGACGCCTTCCGCGTCCCCGCGGACGCCCACACCCCAGTCATCATGATCGGCGCGGGCACGGGTCTCGCCCCCTTCCGCGGCGCCATCGCGGACCGCCTGGAACTCCTCCGCGACGGCACCCGCCCGGCGCCCGCCCTCTGCTACTTCGGCTGTGACCACCCCGACGTCGACTACCTCCACCGCACCGAACTCGAAGCGGCGGAACGCGCGGGAGCGGTGTCGATGCGCCCGACGTACTCCAAGGCTCCCGAGGGCGAACTCCTCTTCGTCCAGCACCGCATCGCGGCCGAGTCCGAGGAGCTCTGGCACCTTCTGGAGGCCGGGGCCCAGGTCTACGTCTGCGGTGACGGCGCCCGCATGGCTCCCGGTGTCCGTGCGGCGTTCCAGGCCCTGCACATGAAGCACGCGGGCGCCGACACCTCACAGGAGGCGTCGGAGGCGTGGTGGCGTGGGCTCGTCGCCGAGGGGCGGTACGTGGAGGACGTCTATGTGAGCGCCTGAGGGGGCGGCGGCGGAGCTGCCTCGACGCTGCCCAGCCACAGCACGTCACGGGCCCGAGCAGCCGCCACCCGCGCTCGGTCACAACGAGGAGCTGGGCGGCGACGCGCTGCAGCCCTTACCGGGCGTCTCAGCCCCTGTACGTCTCGAGGAGCCGGAGCCACACCTCGCTGATCGTCGGGTACGCCGGGACCGCGTGCCACAGGCGGCTCAGCGGGATCTCACCCGCGATCGCCATCGTCGCCGAGTGGATGAGTTCGCCCACTCCGGGGCCGACGAAGGTGACGCCGAGGAGGATCTCGCGGTCCAGGTCGACGATCATGCGGGCGCGGCCGCGGTAGCCGTCGGCGTAAAGGCCCGCGCCCGCCACTCCGGACATGTCGTAGTCGACGGCGCGGACGCGGTGGCCCGCGGCTTCGGCTTCCGCGAGGGTCAGGCCCGCGGAGGCGGCCTCGGGGTCGGTGAAGACGACCTGCGGGACGGCGGCGTGGTCGGCGGTGGCGGCGTGGGCGCCCCAGCGGTCGGTCTCCAGGAGCGGGACGCCCTGGGCGCGGGCGGCGATGGCGGCGCCCGCGATGCGGGCCTGGTACTTGCCCTGGTGGGTGAGGAGCGCGCGGCGGTTGGCGTCGCCGACCGCGTAGAGCCAGTCGCTGCCCTCGACGCGGAGGCTGTCGTCGACCTTCAGATAGCTGCCCGGTTCCAGGCCGACCGTCTCCAGGCCGATGTCGTCGGTGCGCGGGGCGCGGCCCGTGGCGAAGAGGATCTCGTCGGCCTGGAGGGTGGAGCCGTCGTCCAGGGTCGCCGTCACCACGCCGTCCTCGCGCCGCACCGCGCTGACCGAGACGCCCTGGCGGACTTCGGCGCCCGCCTCTGTCAGGGCCTCCTGCACCAGTTCCCCGGCGAACGGCTCCATCCGGGGCAGCAGGCCCCCGCCGCGTACCAGGACCGTGACCTGCGACCCGAGGGCCTGCCACGCGGTCGCCATCTCGACGGCGACGACACCGCCGCCGACCACCAGGAGGCGGCCGGGGGCGTGGTCGGCGGCGGTGGCCTCGCGGCTGGTCCACGGCTTGACGTCGGCGAGGCCCGGCAGATCGGGCAGGGCGGCGCGGGTGCCGGTGCAGACGGCCACGGCGTGGCGGGCCCGGAGCGTGTGCGCGGTGCCGTCCGTGCCGGTGACCGTGACCTCGCGGGGGCCCGCGATGCGGCCGTGGCCCCGGTACAGGTCGACGCCGATCCCTTCCAGCCAGCCGACCTGGCCGTCGTCCTTCCAGTGCGAGGTGTAGTCGTCGCGGTGCGCGAGGACCGCGGACACGTCGAGTGGACCCTGCACGGAGTCGCGCAGGCCGGGCACACGGCGGGCGTCGGCGCGGGCGATGACGGGGCGCAGCAGGGCCTTGCTGGGCATGCACGCCCAGTAGGAGCACTCGCCTCCCACGAGCTCGCTCTCCACGATCGCGGCACTGAGGCCCGCGGCGCGGGCGCGGTCCGCCACGTTCTCCCCCACAGGGCCGGCTCCGATGACTACTACGTCGTACGTGATGGCATCCGTCATGAGGACAGTGTGTCGGCAGGTGTGCGCCGTGGCCACACGGGTACGCGCGCCGGACACGCCCCTGCGCGCGCGGCACCTTCCGCGCGTGCGACCAGGCGGAATACGTCCGCACGATCGGCCGTTGTGCACAGCGGCCACGCCCCAAAAGGAAGTAGGGACACACCATGAGCACTGTGGAGCTCACCAAGGAGAACTTCGACCAGACGGTCACGGACAACGGATTCGTCCTGATCGACTTCTGGGCGGAGTGGTGCGGGCCCTGCAAGCAGTTCGCCCCCGTCTACGAGAAGGCTGCCGAGGCCAACCCCGACCTGGTCTTCGCCAAGGTCGACACGGAGGCGCAGCCGGAGCTGGCGCAGGCCTTCAACATCCAGTCCATCCCGACGCTGATGATCGTCCGCGATCAGGTCGCGGTGTTCTCCCAGCCGGGCGCGCTGCCGGAGGCCGCCCTGACCGACGTCATCGGGCAGGCCCGGAACCTGGACATGGACGAGGTCCGCCGCCAGGTCGCCGAGGAGCAGGCCAAGCAGCAGGGCCAGCCGGAGCAGTAGGACCAGGAGAAGCAGTAGGGGCTGTGGGCTAGGGCCTGTGTCGGAAGTCCCGCCGTCCGCCCGGAGGGCGGGCCCCGCGGCGTCCGGTACGTGCGATCGCAAGGCGGAGGGTCGCCCCGATACTGGTTGTATCGGGGTGTCCCGACAACGCCGCGAGGGCGCGTGCCGGGCGTCGCGGGGCAGGCGGGACTTCCGACACAGGCCCTAGCTGGACTCGCGGTGCACGACGTCCGCTCCGAGGACGTCGTGCACTTCGGGTTCCGCGCCCGGGTCGCGCACCACGCGGTCGACCAGTTGGGCGAGGCCGCGGCCCGACGGCAGTTGTATGCGGACGGTGCTGAGGCGGGGGCGCAGCAGTTTGCCCAGCATCAGATCGTCCGAGCCGAGTACGGCGGTGTCCTCGGGTATGTCGATGCCCTCGTCCTGCAGCGCGCGCATCAGGAGCATCGCGTACTCGTCGTTGTAGGCGAAGACGGCGTCGATGCCCCGGGCGCGGCAGCGCGCGGCGAGCCGGGCGGCGGACGCCTCCTCGTAGGCGAGGGGCAGCTCGGTGACCGAGGCGCCCGCGGTACGCGCCCGCTCCACCGCCTGGCGGACCCCTTCGAGACGGGGCTGCGAGAAGGGTTCGAGGCCCTCTTCCTCGGGCACGACGACGCCGATGGTGCGCCGGCCGCGGGCCAGGAAGTGCAGGGCCGCCGCCTCGCCGACCCTGCGGCCGTCCATGAGCAGGGCGTGCGCGCCCTCGACGCGGTGCGGGCCGAGGGTGAAGACGGCCTTGGCGCCGGACCGCTTCAGGACCGTCACACCGCGCGGGTTGAGCGCGGAGGCGTCGGGTGCGAGGACGGCGACGGGGCGCAGCTCGGCCCAGGCGCGGGCGGCGTCCTCGCCGGTCAGGCCGAGGCTTGCGTACTGGACGACGGTGTAGTCGAAACTGCTGAGCGCCCACTGCAGTTCGTTGAAGAACCGGCTGAAGAGCGGGCCCATCGGGATTTCCGGCGTCGGCATGAGGACCATGCGGCTGTGTCCGGCGCGGAGGCTGCGGGCGGCGGCGTGCGGGACATACCCGAGTTCCCTGGCCGCTTCGTGGACACGGCGGCGGGTGGGTTCGCTGATCCGGACGGCGCTGGTGTTGTTGAGGACGTACGAGACGGTCGCACGGGAGACGCCCGCCAGGCGGGCGACGTCGGCGCTCGTCGGCACGGAGCGCTGTGCGGGCTGCTGCTTCGGTATCTGCACCATGGCGGGGCCAATCCTTGCAGACGGCGCCGGGGGCGCTTGCGGCGGGCGGTGGAGCCGACCGGTGCGGGCGTGGGCGCGCGGTGCCGGTGCGTGGCGCGGGCGCCCGGCGCGAACTCCCCAGCACGCGTCCCGCGTTGGTCCGGAGTGACACGCGTCCGCGTTGGCCCGGAGTGCGGCCCCACCCTCACCGCGCGGCCGTCACCGCCCCGGCCACCGGCCACAGCACCCTGTTCTCCGTACGGATCCGTACGACGAGCCAGGCCGTATTGGCGAGGGTGAAGAGCAGGGCCGTGACCCACGCGGTGTGGACGAGGGGCAGGGCGATGCCCTCGACCACGACGACGAGGTAGTTGGGATGCCGCATCCAGCGGTAGGGCCCGGTGGTGACCAAGGGGAGCGTGGGCACGACGATGACGCGGGTGTTCCACTGGGGCCCCAGTGCCCGCATGCACCAGCCACGGCCTGCCTGGGCCAGGGCGAGGAAGGCCAGGCAGGGCCAGCCGATCAGTGGCATGAAGGCGCGGTCGGCGAGGGCGGCCTCCGCGAGGATGCCGACGAGCAGGCAGACGTGGAGGACGACCATTGCGGGGTAGTGGCGTTGTCCGTACTCGGCGCCGCCTCTGTCGAACGCCCACCGTGCGTTCCGGCAGGCGACCGTCAGTTCGACCAGGCGCACGGCGGTGACCGCGGCGACGAGAAGGAGCAGGCTCGCCGGAAGCGTCACGCGGTCGTGAGCCGGTCGCGGCGTTCGGCGAGTGTGCGGTATCTGGTGGCGCGGTCGGCTGCCTCTTGCAGGTGGGCGCCGATGTCTTCCTGGGCCCGTCGGCCGACCGGAGTGAGTCCGGTGGCGTCGACGGCGCCGAGCATGCGGACGAAGGGGACGACGATGTCCCTGTGGTAGGTCTCCGGCGAGAGGATGCCCGACCTGGCCATGGAGCTGATCAGCCGGCCGAAGCCGGGCGCCCCGTGGCCCGGGGGACGGAAGGTGCGCAGGACTTTGGACACGGCCTGGAGGGTTCGGTCCGGGTGCATCGTCATGCATGCCTGGAGGACGGTTCGGTAGAACAGCATGTGCCGGTTCTCGTCCTGGGCGATGCACTGCATCAGTGCCGCACACACCGGTTCGTCGCACAGTCGACGGATCCCCTGATAGCTGACGCGCGTACCGAGTTCCTGGACCGTGACGTAGACCAGGGAGGCGATCAGGTCGCCGCGGTAGTCGATTTCGTAGCCGTGCTGCATGTGCCTGGCGCGGTCGTTCTCCAGCGCGACAGGGTCGGCGTTGCGGGTGACCACCAGGTAGTCGCGGATCGCGGTGCCGTGCCGGTCCTCCTCGAGCGTCCATCGGTTGACCCAGGTGCCCCAGGGGCCGTCCAGCGACAGCATCTCCCCGATGACCCGGTGGTAGCTGGGCAGGTTCTCTTCGCTGAGCAGGTTGTGGATCAGGCCGTCCCGTGCCGCCGCGTTCAGTTTCGGCTGGGAGGGGTCCCACGGCTCCCCTCCGAGGAGCCCGTCGTAGTCGCGGCCCTGGCTCCACGGGATGTACTGGTGCGGATACCAGTCGACGGTGGTCCGGAAATGGTTGTCCAGGGCCTCGGTCACCACCGGTTCGAGGTCGATCAGGATGCGTACGTCTTCAGGGAGGGCGCGCATGGTCACCGTTCTTCTCGTGCGGTCCGTCGGGTTCGGTGGGCCGGTCCGCTACCAGCTGAGGAGGACCAGTTCGATGGCGAAACCCGGGCCCATGGCGGCGACCAGGCCGGGGGCGTTCGGCGGTGGGGGCGCTTTCATGGCGGCGTGCAGGATGTCCAGTACGGAGACGGACGAGAGGTTGCCGTGCTCGGCCACGGACCCGCGGGTGAGTCGCAGGGCGCGCGGCGGCAGGTCGAGGGCCTGCTCCACGGCGGTGAAGACCTTCGGGCCGCCGCCGTGGACGATCCAGCTGACGATCTGGTCCGGCGTCAGCGCATGCCGCTCGAGGAGGCTGTGGACGGCTGTGGGCAGGTGCTCCCCCGTCAGCGCGGGGACTTCCGGGGCCAGCAGGACCCGCAGCCCGTGCGAGCCGATGTCCCAGCCCAGGACGTCCTCTGTGCCGGGGAGCAACAGGCTCTGGGTGTCCACGAGAGCGGGCCCGGCGGAATCGGTGTCCCGATCGGCTCCGGTGGCCACGACGGCCGCGGCGCCGTCGCCGAAGAGGCTGCCTGCGACGACGTTGGCGACGGCGGAGTCCGCGAACTGGTAGGCCAGGCTGGACAGTTCCACGGCGAGCAGGACGGCGACCTGGCCGGGGTGGGCCAGGAGGTAGTCGTGGAGCCGCGCCAGGCCCACGGCGCCGCCCGCGCAACCGCTGCCGAACAGCGGGACGCGCTTGACGTCCGGACGCAGCCCGACCCGATGGGCGAGGCGGGCCTCCAGCGAGGGCACGGCGAGGCCGGTGACGGTGGTGCTGATCACCGCGTCGACGTCCTGCGGACGGATTCCTGCGGCGCGCAGGGCGCCGGTGATCGCCTGCTCCCCCAGGTCCAGGGCCACGTCGAGCCACATGCGGTTCTGTTCGGTGAAGTTCTCCTGGCGGGCGAGGTCGACCAGCTTCTCCAGCGGCATCGCCAGGGACCGGGTGTCGATGCCCGAGCTGTGCGCGATCTTGCGGAGCACGAGAGCGCCCGCTTCGGACTCCAGCGCGGTGGTGCGGGCCAGGGTGGCGAGGATCTCCCGCTGGGGGTAGGTGTAGGGCGGGAAGACGGTCTGGATGGCGGCCACCCGTGGGGCGGTGGCCGACGAGGGTCCGGTGCGGTCATGTGGAGCCTGATGCATCTGGATCAGCCCCGCCTCTCTTGTCGGCTGCGACGATCCCGGGCCGGGACCCGGTACAGGTAGGGGACCACCAGTTCAGGGGGCCCAGGGCCGCCATCACGGCGGGCACCAGCACTCCGCGCACCAGGACGGCGTCGACGAGCGCGCCGAGTGCGACACCGATGCCGATGAACTTGAGCAGGGCCACCTGCGAGGTGGCCATCGCGGCGGTCGAGATCGCCACGGCCGCGGCGGCGGACGTCATGAGGCGACCGGTGCGGGCGATGCCTTCGACGATCGACGTGCGGTTGTCGCCTCCGCGGTCGAACTCCTCGCGGATACGGCCGAGCAGGAAGACCTCGTAGTCGACCGAGAGGGCCATGGCGATGAACAGGACGAACAGGAGCATGGAAGCGTCCAGCGTGCCCGTCGTGGCGAAACCGCCGAGCAGGGCGCTGCCGTGCCCGTCCTGGAAGAGGACGACGAGCGCCCCCAGGATCGCGCCGAGGCTCACCGCGGCGACGGCCAGCGCCTTGAGGGGAGCGACGACGGTACGGGTGAAGGCGCTCAGCAGGATCAGCAGCCCGGCGCCCAGCAGGAACAGGCAGGTGGGGAGGGCGTCGAGGACGCGGTGCGCGGTGTCGGTGACGTCCGCGGCCCGCCCGCCCACCATGACGCTTCCCGGCGCGGCGGTGTCCCGTACCTGCCGCACCGCGGTCTGCGCGGCGCGGGTGTCGGGGGCGGCCGACGTGGCCGCCAGGAGCACCGCCCCCTCGCCGGCCGGCGAGGTGGACGCCACGAGGACGGCGGTGATGCCCGGGAGGCGGGCGAGCCGCTCACCGTGGGCCGGGGCGCCCCCGGCCGCCCTGGGGCCGGTCACCACCACGGTGAGGAGCCGCTCGGGCGGTGCGGTGAACTCGGCGCGCACCCGCTGCGCCGCCGCGACGGAGGGGGCGGCTGCGGGCAGGGTGCGTTCGTCCACGATGCCGAGGCGGGCGTGGGTGAACGGCACGGCGAGCAGGGCCAGCAGCAGGAGCGCCAGGCCTCCCGCCGCCAGGGGCCGTGCGGTGACGGAGGAGGCCGTACGGCGCCAGAAGCGGCTTCCCTCGCCGATACGGGTACGGCGCCACCGGGCCAGCGGGTCGAAGGCCTGGGCCCGGGAGCCGAGCACGCACAGGCAGGCGGGCAGCACCGTCAGGGCGACCAGGGCCGCGAGCACGGCGACGGTCATGCCTGCCAGAGCCAGGGCGCGCAGCATCGGCACCGGCACGGCGAGGGCCGTGGCCAGACAGACGGTGACGGCGGCGGCCGAGAACGCCACCGAACGGCCGCTGGAGCGCCGGGCGGCCGCCAGCGCCGTCTGCAGGTCCGCGCCCCGCGCGCTCTCCTCCCGTACCCGGGCGAGCAGGAAGAGGCTGTAGTCGACGGCCAGGCCGAAGCCGATCGCGGAGGAGGCGCTCACCGCGACCCGCGAGACGTCGACGATCTGTGCGAGCAGGCCCAGGACCGGGATGGCGCAGCCGATGGTGAGCGCGGCCACGATCAGGGGCAGGAGTGCGGAGACCACGGATCCGTAGGCGAGGACCAGCACGACGAACAGCACCGGCGCGGCCAGGAGTTCGGCCCGCCGCAAGTCGCGTTCGACGCTCTCGTCGATCTCCCGGTTGGCCCACGTCGCGCCGCTGGGCTCCACACCGGACGCCGGGGCGGCCGCCCGGGCCGCGGCCACCACGCGGGGTGCCGCCTCCTTGCGCTCCTTGTCCGTCCCCTTCAGCCGTACGAGGACCAGGAGGGTACGCCCGTCCTTCGAGCGCAGCCAGGTGTTCCGTGTGGTCTGCGCCGACCACACGGCCTTGACGTCACCCCGCCCGGCCAGTGTCCGCACCACCGCCGCGGTGGCATACCGGGCGGTCTCACGGCCGGCGCCGGTGTGCCGGGAGACGGCCAGGACCAGATCGGGTGCGGGCACGCCGAGCCGTTCGGCCTGCCGGGCGGCGCGCTCGGCCTCGGTGCCCGTGGCGACCGCGCCGCCCGTGCTCAGCGCCGAGAAGGCGAGGGGGGTCAGCGCCGCCGCGCACACCGCCGCCAGCAGGGCGCAGGCCAGCACCAGCCAGGCACGCCGCACCGCACCACGCGTGCGGGCGTCGCGTGGGCCGTCGTCCGCGGACGGGTGCGCGGCCTGCACTAGACGGCGGCCGTGAACAGCAGGACCGCGTTCTGGCCGCCGAACCCGAAGGAGCAGCTGATGGCGGCGGTGCCGGGTACGGGCCGTGGCCGCCCGGCGACGATGTCGAGCTTGTGATCGCCGTCCTGGCCCTGGAAGTTCGCCACCGGCGGGACGAGCCCGTGCCGCAGGGCAAGGACCGTGTACGCCGCCTCGATGGCCCCGGCCGCCCCCAGCGCGTGTCCGATCACGCCTTTGGACGCGGTGACCGGCGGTCCGTCGTCACCGAAGACCTGGCGGAGGGCCGTGGCCTCGGCCGCGTCGTTCAACGGGGTCGAGGTGCCGTGCGCGTTGACGTGGGCGATGTCGTCCGGTCCGCATCCCGCGTCCGCCAGCGCCGCGCGGACGGCACGGACCGCGCCGTCTCCCCGCGGGTGCGGGGCGATGGGGTGGTGGGCGTCGGCTCCGGCGCCGTACCCCCGCAGCAGTGCCTGGACGGGGGCCCGACGGGCCCGGGCCGAGCGGGCGCGTTCCAGGACGAGGACGCCGGCGCCCTCGCCGAGGACGAAGCCGTCGCGGCGCGCGTCGAACGGACGGCTGGCCAGGGCGGGCTCCTCCCGGCGCCGGGACAGCGCCCGCATCCGGGTGAAGCAGGTGGCCGTCATGCGGGAGCGGGCGGACTCGCTGCCGCCCGCCAGCACGATGTCGCACGTCCCCGACCGCAGCAGGTCCCGGGCGACTCCGATCGCGGTGGCACCCGAGGCACAGGCGCTGGCGGTGGTGAAGTTGGGCCCCAGAGCGCCCAGATCGATCCCGACTTCGCCGGCGGCCATGCTGGGCACGCTGCGCGGAAGTGCGAGCGGCGAGACGCGATCCTGCCGCCCCGCACCGAGGTGACCGAACTCGCCGACGTAGGTGCTCAGGCTGTTCGATCCCACCCCGAGCACGACGCCCACCCGCTCCGCGTCCCACGTACGGCGGTCGAGGCCCGCGTCGGCGACGGCGCGCCGGGCGGCGACGAGGGCGAACTGGATGAAGCGGTCCACGCGCCGCGCCGGTGCGCGGCCGATCTCCGTGTCGGCGTCGAAGTCCGTCACGCGGCAGGAGAAGTCGACGGGGAGCCCCTCCAGTTCGGGGTCCGCGGCGGCCAGGGAGCGGCCCCGGCACAGGGCCGTCCAGTTCACCTCCGCCGTGTGGCCGGCCGGAGTCACCAGGCCGATCCCGGTGACCGCGATGTCAGGACACATGCTCGAATGCCGCGGCGGCCTCGCCGAGGGTGGAGGACGGGCGGAGGTCCAGGGCGTTCTCGGGCAGGACGATCCCGAACTCCTCCTCCGCCGCGACCACCAGCTCCATCAGCCACAGCGAGTCCAGGCCGAGACTCTCGAATGTCGTGGCGGGGGACAGTTGGTCGGACGTCGCCTGCACGTCGAGGCGGTCGGTCAGCAGGGCCACGAGCTCCGCGGGGAGTTCCGGCTGCTGCGGGCTCAGCGTCGACGGCTCGTCCATCTGTGTCATGCCTTCGTCTCCTGGTTCCTCAGTGGGCTCCGGGCGGCGGTGCTACGGCGTTCATCCGCGCGCGGAGGACACCCGCATCCCTTTTCAGCCACTTTTCGCCACCTTGACAGGACAGGTCCTGACAAACCATCAACCCGGATGAATCTCCACTCATTTGCGGCAGTGACGTCCAGCCGTTGGTGCCGTTCCCCGGCAAGCTACTCGCCGGTTAACGTTCGGGCACCCGTCGTCGAGCGAAGGTGTCCCCCACATGACTGCCGACCGTGCCGAAGGCCTGGTGCGCACCGCCCGCGCGCTGGCCGACGGAGAAGTGACCTCGCGCGCGCTGACCGAGCGGACACTGGCCGGGATCGAGGCCGCGCAGCCCGTCCTGAACGCCTTCAAGCTGGTGCGGGCCGAGGCCGCGCTCGCCGAGGCCGACGCCGCCGACCGGGAGCTCGCCGCGGGCGGGGCCGGTGCCGGGCGGCCACTGCTCGGGGTACCGCTTGCGGTGAAGGACGACATGGACGTGACGGGGGAGCCGACCGCGTTCGGGTGCAGGGGCGACTTTCCGCCGAAGACGGCGGACTCGGAGGCCGTACGCCGGCTCCGGGCGGCCGGGGCCGTGATCGTCGGCAAGACCAACACGTGCGAGCTGGGCCAGTGGCCGTTCACGGAAGGGCCCGGCTTCGGCGACACCCGCAATCCGTGGCACACCGGCCACACGCCCGGCGGCTCGTCGGGCGGCTCGGCGGCCGCCGTCGCGGCGGGGCTCGTCCCCGCGGCGCTGGGCTCGGACGGCGCGGGCTCGGTGCGGATCCCCGCCGCCTGGACCCACCTCGTGGGCATCAAGCCGCAGCGCGGGCGGATATCGACCTGGCCGTGGCCGGAGGCGTTCCAGGGCATCACCGTCAACGGCCCGCTGGCGAGGACGGTCGCGGACGCGGCGCTGCTCCTCGACGCGGCGAGCGGCGGTCATGCGGGCGACCTGCACCGGCCGCCCGCCATCCGGGCCGCGGAGGCCGCGACCCGCGATCCGGGACGGCTGCGGATCGCGCTGTCGCTGCGGATGCCGTTCACGGCGACGCCCAAGCAGCTGCATCCCGTGGTGCGGGACCGGGTGGTCGCTCTCGCGGGACGGCTCGCCGCGCTGGGCCACGACGTCGCGGCGGCCGACCCGCGCTACGGCCAGGTCGGCCTCGCGTTCGTGCCGCGCGCCACGGCGGGCATCGCCGAGTGGTCCCGGCAGGTGCCCGATGTCTCCCTGCTGGACCGGCGGACGCGGGAAGCGGCCCGCATGGGGCGGCTGTTGGGCGGCGCGCCGCTGCGGCTCGCACGCCGCGCGGAGGCCGTGCTGCACCGGCGGGTGGGGGCGATCTTCTCGACGTACGACGTGGTGCTCGCCCCGACGACGGCCGCGCCGCCGCCGCGTGTCGGCGCGCTCGCCACGCTGAGCGGCTGGCGGACCGACCGGGCCATGATCGCCGCCTGCCCCTACGCGTGGCCGTGGAACGTCCTCGGTTGGCCGGGCGTCAACGTGCCCGCGGGGCACACGCCGGGCGGGCTGCCCGTGGGCGCCCAGCTGCTCGGACCGGCCGGGAGCGAACCGCTCCTGATCTCTCTGGCGGCGCAGTTGGAGGCGGACCAGCGGTGGCACGAGCAGTGGCCCGCGCCCCTGCCGGGCGTGGCGGTCTCCTGAGCGCGGTGTCGCGCCGGGCCGCACAAACCGTACGGTGAACCGTGTGACTGCCTTCACCGATGACCCGCACCTGTCCGCGTCGCCCGGCCGTTCGGGCGCCACCGCGACCACCGAGGTCGAACCGCGCGCAGTGGGCCAGGTCCGCACGGAGTACGCGCCCGAGTGCGACGGCGACCCCGACCCGGGGGAAATCGTCTGGACGTGGGTGCCCTACGAGGAGAACGACGGCCGCGGCAAGGACCGTCCGGTGCTCGTGGTCGCCCGCGAGGCCTCCGGGACGCTGCTCGCCGTGCCGCTGTCCAGCAAGCGGCACGACGGCAGGGAGTGGGTGCCGATCGGGAGCGGGCCGTGGGACCGGGGAGGGCGCGACTCCTGGGTGGACGTCGACCGGGTGCTGCGCGTGCACGAGCGGGGGATGCGGCGCGAGGCGTGCGCGCTGGACCGCATGCGGTTCAACCTCGTCGTCCTCCGTCTCAAGGAGCGTTACGGCTGGCGCTGAGCGGGCCTGAGCCCAGCTCGCGCGCGAACTCCGTCTCGAACGCGCCGCGCGTCACCGCGCCCTTCGTGCGGTCGAGCACCCCGAACACGACGTGCGTGAACTCTCCGGCGAACCGGCCGCCTTCACCGAGCAGCACCCGGAAGGCCCCCGCCACGTGCGCGGGGTCGTTCATGAACACGCCGCAGCCCCAGGCGCCGAGCACCAGGCGCCGGTAGCCGCACGCGGCCGCCGTCTCCAGGACGCGTTCGGCGCGCGCGGCCAGGGCCTGCTCGACGGCGGCGGCGCGCTCGGGGGCCGTGCGGCGGATCACCCCGGCGTTGGGTGCCGCGGAGGTGAGGAAGCCGACGGTGTACGCCTCGTCGAGGAGCCGTCCGCGGTCGTCGCGGAAGACGGGAACGCCCGGTGAGCAGAGCACGCGGTCGCTGTAGAAGGGGTCGCGGTCGGCGCGGTGGTGGGCGTAGAACCCGGGGACTTCGAGCAGGCAGGTGTACAGCGCGGAGGCCCGGCACAGCGCTTCCTCCTGGGCCTGCGCGCCGTTCAGATAGCCGCCGCCGGGGTTGCGCGCCGAGGAGAAGTTCAGCACCGCGAGCCGGGAGGCGTCCGATGGCTCGTCGGCCGTCAGTCTGCGGGCCGCCTCCAGGCTGCTCTCGCCGGTGACCTCGAAGCGTGTGCTCTCCGCGCGCTCGCGGGGCGGCACTTCCACCGGGTCCGGTCCGAACATGCGCGTGCCGGCGCGTGCCGCGGCCACCACGTCGGCGATCACCGTCTCGCGGCCGCCCGGCGTCACGTACGCCCCCGCAGCGACGATCCGCTCGGTCTCCTGCGCCTGTCCGCGCAGCCGGGCGCTCATATCCGCGCCCTCTTGTCGTTCATGAACGCATGGTGAGCCGCGTGCGTCGGGCGGCGCAACAGAAATTCCCGGTACGTGAACGGCCTGGGGGGCACTCTTGTGCGGACGCCCTCAAGGGTTTTGGGTGTGACGAGCAGCACCGGATGGAAGGATCCCCGCATGCCTGAGGGAGACTGTAGGAAACACCGGACGGCGGGCCGCACAACGGCGCGTGACACGGTGTCGGAAGCCGAAGTGGAAGCGCTGGTCCGAGGCATCTGCTTCAAGACCGGCCCACCCCGCACCATCGGGGTCGAACTGGAATGGCTCGTTCACGAACCGGGCCTGCCCCACCTGCCCGTATCCGCCGCCCGCCTCGAAGCGGCCTACGCCGCGCTGCGGGCCCTGTCCCTGCACTCGTCCGTCACCGTCGAACCCGGCGGCCAGCTGGAGCTCAGCTCGCTTCCCGCCGACTCGCTGACGGAGTGCATCTCGGCCATGCAGGCCGATCTCGACGTCGTACGCGACGCGTTACGTCCCCACCGCCTCACCCTCAGCGGGATCGGCGCCGACCCGTGGCGCCCGCCGTCGCGGATCCTGCGCGAACCCCGCTACGACGCGCTGGAGTCGTGCCTCGACCGCGGCGGTCCTGCCGGACGCCGCATGATGTGCTCGACGGCGTCCGTGCAGATCTGTCTGGACGCCGGGTACGAGGAGCCGGGCCCGCTCGGCTACGCGCGCCGCTGGCGTCTGGCGCACCTGCTCGGGCCCGTCCTGGTCGCCGCGTTCGCCAACTCACCGCTGCAGGACGGCCGCCCCACCGGCTGGCGCTCGACCCGGCAGGCCGTGTGGGCGGGCATCGAACCCGGCAGATCCGGCGCCCCGCCGCTGGACGGGGAGCCGCGCGAGACCTGGACCAGACACGCTCTGGACGCGCCCGTGATGTGCGTCAAGAGAGAGCCCGGCGAAGGTCCCTGGAGCGTTCCGGAGGGGATGAGTTTCCGGGCGTGGGCCCGCGCGGGCGCGTCCCGCAGACCCACCCGGGAGGATCTCGTCTACCACCTGACCACGCTGTTCCCTCCGGTGCGCCCCCGCGGCCACCTGGAGCTGCGCATGGTCGACGCCCAGCCCGGCGAGGACGGCTGGATCGTGCCGCTCGCCGTGACGACCGCCCTGTTCGACGATCCCGAGGCCGCAGAGACCGCCTACCGCGCCGTGAAGCCGCTGGCCGAGCGGTACGGGCCGCCGGGTTCGACCGCCGCCCCGCACAATCCGCTCTGGCTGGACGCGGCACGCCACGGCCTCGCCGATCCCGAACTGCACGAGGCGGCCGCCGCGTGCTTCGCCGCCGCCGTCGCCGCACTGCCCCGGCTCGGCGCCGGGGTGTCCGTGCGGGACGCCGTGGCGACGTACGCCGCACAGTACGTCGCGCACGGGCGCTGCCCCGCCGACGACCTGCTCGACGCGGTGCGCGACGCGGTGCGCGACGACCCCACCCCCCACGACACGCCTGGGAAGGATGTCCGCCGATGACCGGCTCCACCACCGACCCGGAAACGACCGACCCGGAGGCCCTGCGGGAGCGCGCCCTGGCCGCGCTCCTCGCCGCCCGGGAACGTACGACCCTCCTCACCTCCTGCGTGGCGGACACCGAACTGACCGCGCAGCACTCGCCGTTGATGTCACCGCTGGTCTGGGACCTGGCGCACATAGGCAACCAGGAGGAGCAGTGGCTGCTGCGCGCGGTCGCGGGGCGCGAGGCCATGCGGCCCGAGATCGATCCGTTGTACGACGCCTTCGAGCATCCCCGCGCCGAGCGCCCGAACCTGCCGCTCCTCGCGCCCGCCGAGGCCCGTGGCTACGCGGCCGAGGTGCGGGGCCGTGCGCTCGACGTACTGGAGAGAACCCCGTTCCGCGGCACGCCGCTCACCGACGCGGGCTTCGCGTTCGGGATGATCGCGCAGCACGAGCAGCAGCACGACGAGACGATGCTGATCACGCACCAGCTGCGGTCGGGGCTGACCGCCCTGACCGCCCCGGATCCGCCGTCCGGTGAGCCGTTCACGGGACCCGCCGAGGTCCTCGTCCCCGGCGGCCCGTTCACGATGGGGACGTCCACGGAGCCGTGGGCCCTCGACAACGAGCGTCCGGCGCACCACCGCCTCGTCCCGCCGTTCTTCATCGACACCACTCCGGTGACGAACGGCGCGTACCAGCAGTTCATCGAGGACGGTGGATATGAGCGGATGCGCTGGTGGGACCCGGCGGGCTGGGCGATGGTCCGGCGTCACAACCTGTGCGCGCCGCTGTTCTGGTGGCGCGAGGGCGGGCAGTGGCTGCGGCGGCGCTTCGGGACGGTCGAGCCGGTGCCTGCCGACGAGCCGGTGCTGCACGTCAGCTGGTACGAGGCCGACGCGTACGCGCGGTGGGCGGGCCGGCGGCTGCCCAGCGAGGAGGAGTGGGAGAAGGCCGCACGGTACGACCCGGTGACCGACCGGTCGATGCGCTACCCGTGGGGCGACGCGGACCCCACTCCGGAGCGCGCCAACCTGGGCCAGCGGCATCTGCGTCCCGCGGCCGCCGGCAGCTACCCCGCCGGTGAGTCGCCGCTCGGGGTGCGCCAGTTGATCGGCGACGTGTGGGAGTGGACGTCCGGCGACTTCCTGCCCTATCCGGGGTTCGCCGCGTTCCCCTACCGCGAGTACTCCGACGTGTTCTTCGGCGGCGACTACAAGGTGCTGCGCGGCGGCGCGTTCTCCGTCGACGAGGTGGCCTGCCGCGGCACGTTCCGCAACTGGGACCACCCGGTGCGGCGGCAGATCTTCGCCGGGTTCCGCACCGCGCGGGACGCGGGCCCCACCGAGACGCCGACGCCGGGACCCGCCTGATGTGCCGTCACCTCGCTTACCTCGGCTCGCCGGAACCGCTGGGGAGTCTCATCGTGGCGCCCGCGCACAGCCTGTTCCGGCAGTCCTGGGCGCCCCGGAGGCAGCGCCACGGCACCGTCAACGCCGACGGTTTCGGCGTGGGCTGGTACGCCGAAGGGGACCCCGTGCCCGCCCGCTACCGCCGCTCCGGGCCCATCTGGGGCGACGGCTCGTTCGCCGATCTGGCGCGGGTCGTACGCTCCGGGGCGGTGCTCGGCGCGGTGCGCGACGCGACGCTCTCGGGGGCTGACGGGGAGGCCGCGGCCGCGCCCTTCGCCGCCGGGCCGTGGCTGTTCAGCCACAACGGCGCGATCACCGGCTGGCCCCGCTCCCTCGCCCCGCTCGCGCAGGACCTGCCCCCCGCCGAGCTGCTCACGATGGAGGCGCGCTGCGACTCCGCACTGGTGTGGGCGCTCGTCCTGAACCGGCTGCGCCGCGGCGACGAAGAGGCGCAGGCCCTCGCGGACACCGTCATCGAAGTCGCGGAGGCCGCACCCGGTTCGCGCCTCAACCTCCTGCTCACCAATGGCGACACGATCGCCGCGACCGCCTGGGGCGACACCCTCTGGTACCTCGCGGAACCCGGCCGCCGCACCGTCGTGGCCTCCGAGCCCTACGACGACGACCCGCACTGGCGCGAGGTGCCCGACCGCACCCTGCTCGCCGCCAGCCGCACCGACGTACTGCTGACCCCGCTCAAGGAGCCCCCCGCGTGAGCCCGTTCCTGCTGACCCGCACCCTGCCCGAGGACGCCACGGGCGCCGCCCTGCGCGCCGACGTCCTCCAGGGCCTCACCCGCACCCCTAAGACGCTGCCGCCCAAGTGGTTCTACGACGCGCGCGGCAGCGCCCTCTTCGAGGAGATCACCACCCTGCCCGAGTACTACCCCACCCGCGCCGAACGCGAGATCCTCGTCGCCCGCGCCGGCCTGATCGCCGAGATCACCGGTGCGCGGACGCTGATCGAGCTGGGCTCGGGCTCCTCGGAGAAGACCCGCCACCTCATCGACGCGATGGAGTCCCTGCACACCTACGTCCCCGTGGACGTCAGCGAGAGCGCGCTGACCGGCGCCGCGAACACCCTGCTCGCGCAGCGTCCCGCGCTCGACGTGCACGCCCTCATCGCCGACTTCACCCGCGGCCTCGCACTGCCGGGCACGCCGGGGCCACGCCTGGTCGCGTTCCTCGGCGGCACGATCGGCAATCTGCTGCCCACCGAACGCGCCGCGTTCCTCTCCTCCGTACACGACCTCCTCTCCCCCGGCGACGCGCTGCTCCTCGGCACGGACCTGGTCAAGGACGAGTCGGTGCTCGTCTCCGCGTACGACGACGGGACCGGCGTGACCGCCGCGTTCAACAAGAACGTCCTGACCGTCATCAACCGCGAACTGGCCGGGGACTTCGACCCGGACGCCTTCGAGCACGTGGCCGTCTGGGACCGCGAGCACGAGTGGATCGAGATGCGGCTGCGCTCCACGGCCGACCAGACGGTGAAGATCCACGCACTCGACCTCGCGGTCGACTTCCTCGCGGGCGAGGAGATGCGCACGGAGATCTCGGCGAAGTTCCGTGCGGACGGCGTACGGTCCGAACTGGCCGCCTCCGGGCTCGAACTGACGCACTGGTGGACGGACGAGAGGGGGCGGTTCGCTCTCTCGCTGAGCACGGTGGCTTAGCGGGGGCCCGGTTCGGGACCGGAGGTTCTGCTCGTGCACGGGGGCGCCGGCCCGCGGACGACGTGGGGCGGCCTGTCCGCCCAGGCGGACCGCTGGAACCTGGTCTACGTCCACCGGCGCGGCTGTCCGCCGACTCCGGCGCCACGGGCAGGTCAGGACTACGAGGTGGACGCCCTGGACCTGGCGCCGCTGCTCGTCGGCCGCCCGCACGTCGTCGCCCACTCCTACGGCACCCTCGGGGCGTTGGCGGCGTCCGCGGTCGCGCCGGGCAGCGTGCGCTCGCTCACCCTGATCGAGCCGCGGTCCTCACCCACAGAATGCGCACGCGGGCCATCGCGCATGCAGTGGATCTTTGTAAGGGGCATGTAACAGGGATCAGGGAATTGTTGATCGCAAATGAGCGCCGTGCTGTCCTGTTGAGGAGTCAGGGAGCAGCAGCCACAAACGCATGCCCCCTACATGCAGCACCTTGGCCGGTACCGGTACCGGTGCCGTGGCCATACCAAGCCGCTCGTCCCGCAGTCGGGTGGTGGACCGTACAGAGGAGAGACACATGCGCAGGAAGCTCGCGAAGGCCGCCGTCGTCATGGCCGGCATCGCCGCCGTCGCCGGAGGCACCACCGTCACCGCGCAGGCGGCCGAAGGGGCGCCGATCAAGATGGCCAACTTCGAGACGTGCGCCGCGTGGGGCCACGACCTGCAGGCCAAGGGCGTCGTCAAGGGCTACCACTGCGACAACATGAACCCCGAGAAGCAGTGGTACCTCACGCCCGTCTACTAGAGGCGGCAGGCCCCTGCCCGAGGGCCGCGGAGCGCAACCGGGCCAGAAGGGCCGCACCCTTGCCGGGTGCGGCCCTTCTCGTCCTAGTTCAGGAGGTCCGACACGATTTTGAGAGGGCCGGGCAGGTCGGGAATCTTGATCGGGGGCACGTTGGACACCGGCGGAGGCTCTACCGCGGCATTCGTGCTCTTCACGGACACTTCAGCCGTGGCCGAGGCGGCCGTGCCGAGAACGGCGACCGCCGCCAGCGACAGGGCGACAAGAGTTTTCCGGTACACAGGACGTCCTCTCATTCACAGGCAGCTCCTGGCGAGCAGGCCCCGTCATAGGTACCCGGAGGGCCCTCGCCTCGTACTCCCGCAATCGGGTGCACCTCACCGAACTCCGGCGCGGATCTCCGACCGAGCTCGCCGCGTCGGCAGGTTCCGGTGAATACGCGGGCGATCTGGTTGTCCAGCGCGGCGAGCATCGCCGGTTCTGGTGTGCCGTCGGGGTCGATGTGCATGTGCAGGGCGAGTCCTTCGGCGAACGCAACGATGCGCAGGGCCTGGTCCGCCGCGTCGATCCCCTGAGCGACCTCGCCGCACACCGTGCCGTTTCTGATGGCCTGCGCTACGCGTGAGCGGATGCCGACGAGGGTCTCTCTCCGGACGGCGGCCAGGTCGGCGTTGTGCGCGGCCTGACCTGCGAAGGCGAGACGGACCAGGAACTCGGCTCGGCGGTCGCCGTCCAGCGGCATGAGCTCGGCCAGCGCCTGCCGCAGCATCTCGGCGATGGTGCGGCCCTCGGCCTCACCTCGGTTCACCACCTCGTCCACTCGAGCGGTGAAACGCCCGTTGACGCGGGTGAACGTGGCCAGCAGCATCTCGTCCTTCGCCGTGAAGTAGTGCTGCACCAGGCCGACGGACACGCCCGCTTCCGCGGCGGTCCGCGCGACGGTCACGGCGGTGAGGCCGTCCCGTACGACCAGGCGTTGGACGGCGTCGGTGATCTGCCCGTGTCGGGCGTCAGCTCTGCTGCTGTCACCCGGTATGGCCGGTGCGGGCCAGGCCGGTGACGGACAGACGGCCGACAGCCGTCGTGACCCGGCCCTGCAGGCGCTGGTCGACCAGGTGGTGGCCGACCCGAACCCCAACCCAGGCGCTTTCCTGCTCGCCCGACGCGGCTCGGACGACCGCTTCGGCGCGGCCGGCGTCGCCGACCGTTCCGTCGGCACGCCGATGGCACCGGACCTGAAGTTCCGCGCCGGGAGCGTCACAAAGACGTTCACCGCGACGGTCGTCCTGCAACTCGTCGCCGAGCACCGGCTGCGACTCGACGACACCGTGCAGAGCCTGCTGCCCGACCAGGTCCGCACCGGCAACGCACTGTCCGGTGCGGACATAACCATTCGCCAACTGCTCAACCACACGAGCGGGCTGTACGACTATCGAACGGATCACCGACCGCGACCTGCGCACCAACCTCGAACGCCGCATCTTCGTCCCTCTGGGGCTGCGCGGCACCTCGTACGCGCTGGCACGGACCGCCATCGACGGAGCCCATGTGCACGGCTACGCGGACGTCTCGCTCCTACTGCCGAAGGCGCCGGACCCGACCCGGTTCGACGTCACCGCGTTCAGCCCGTCCGAGGCCGGCGCTTCGGGCGCCCTCGTCACGACTGCGGCCGACGTCGCACGCTTCTACCGGGCCCTGCTGCAAGGACGTCTCCTGCCCCCGGACCTGCTCCGCCGGATGCTCACCGACACCGTCCCCACCACCGGCAGCGCCCCGCCCGCTGTCGCCTACGGCCTGGGGGTCTACGTCTACGCCACCGGCTGCGGCCGTGCGTACGGCCACGGCGGCAGCGCACTGGGGTACTTGACGTTCGCCCTCAACAGTCGCGATGGGCGCGACCAACTCGTCGCCCACACCAACTGGAACTCGTTCGCCGACACCGGGATCGACGACGACTTCTGGGCTGCCTTCCAGCAGGGTTACTGCGAAAGGCCCGGGTAGATCCCCTCGACGTCAGGCAGTAGGGGCAGCTGCGGGTGGTTGTGCGTCGGTCACAGGCCGCCGACGTCCAGTGCCCTGGTGATCAGGGCCGACGCCTTGCGGGCCTCGGTCGCCGGGTCGCCGCCGGTCAGGACCCTCGTCATGTACCCCTTGATCGGGTTGTCCGCCTCGACCTCGGCCCAGCGCGGGGAGTTGGGGGTGGCCCGGCCGTTCGCCGCGCCGACGGCCATCGCCGCCGCGCCCTCCTCGTCGGCGACCGCCCGGGCCAGCTTCGCCTTGTTCGGGACGTAGTTCATGGTCCGCGCCAGATCGGTCTGCCACTTCTTGCCGGCCAGCGCCTCGATCACCTCGACCGCACCCTTGTGGTCGTTGCTGTGCTCGGGCACCACGAGGTCGGAACCGCCGGTGAAGACCGCGGCGGGCTTGCCCGCCTTCTTTCCGGGGATGGGGAAGTAACCGAGCTTGCCCTTGAGTTCGGGGTTCTTCTCCTCGATGGCGCGAGCCGCGCCGGGCACCGCGACGATCTGCGCGACGTCGCCGCCCGCGAACACCCCGGCCTGCGAGGGGTGCTCCTCGTCGGCGTCGCGCGGGCCCTCGCCGAGCGCCTGCAACTGCTGGTAGAACTCCATGCCGCGCAGCGCCTGGGGCGTGTGCAGCGTGCCGCGCCAGTCGCCGGAGGACTCCTTGGTCTCCTTGGCGAGTTCGCCGCCCTCGTCCCAGATGAAGCCGGACAGGGTGTACCAGTCCTGGCCCGCGAGGTAGATGCCCTGCTTGCCGCCGGTGTTGAGTTTCTCCGTGGCCGTGAGCCACTCCTCGCGGGTGCGCGGCGGAGTCTTGATGCCCGCTGCCGCGAACAGGTCCTTGTTGTAGATGACGACGCGGTTGGCGGCGTACCAGGGGATGCCGTACTGGGCTCCGCGGTAACGCCCCGGCTCGGCGAGACCCGGCAGCCAGTCGTTCATGCCGAGGTCGCGTGCGGACTCCAGGGTCAGGTCGTACAGGCCGCCCTCGTCGACGTACTGCGCGACCTGGGTGTTGCCGACCTCGATGACCTCGGGCCCGTCGCCGCCCTCCTCCTTGAGCGCCTTCTTCACCTTGGCGCCGATGCCGGTCCATTCCTGGATGCGGATGTCCAGCTCGATGTCGTCGTGCTCCTTCTCGAAGTCCGCCGTGAAGCGCTCGACGAACTCCGGGGACGCGCTGTCCTTCATCAGCCAGACCGTGACGGTCCTGGAGTCGTCACCTCCCGGCAGCATGCCGCACCCGGCGACCAGGACGGTGGAGGAAAGGGCGAGCGCCAGGGACACGGCGGCGCGGTGGTGCGGTCTCACGTGGGTCACTTTCTGCCTGCGGACAGGGGAAGGTCAGCCCGACGCGGGGGGTGAGCAGCGCTGCTCGAACGGGTACTGGCTGGATTTTGGTCCGTACCAATGAACTGGTCAAGGGGGTACGTCGTCTCGCACGCCGTCTCGCGCCACGGGAGCGACTGGGGCACGGTGGAGTGACGGCACTTCTCGGAGCCGTGCGGCAGCGCGCCGTACGGCCCCACCCGACGGCCCGGAGGAACATCCTCATGTCGAACCACACGTACCGTGTCACCGAGATCGTCGGCACCTCGCACGAGGGCGTCGACCAGGCGATCCGCAACGGCATCGCGCGGGCCTCGCAGACGCTCCGCTCGCTGGACTGGTTCGAGGTCACGCAGGTGCGCGGCCACATCCTGGACGGCGAGATCCAGCACTACCAGGTCGGCCTGAAGGTGGGCTTCCGTCTGGAGGACGACGCCGAGGTATGAGACCGGGGGCCTAGGTACGGCCCTCGCGTTCCTGCGCGTCCTTCAGGGCCTCCGGCGTGTTCGCCCAGGTCACCCGGACGACGGTGAAACCGGCGCGTTCCGCGTCGGCACAGACGAGCTCGTCGTCGTCCACGAGCATGCGGACCGTCCGTGTGCGGGCGAGCTCCTGGAGGATCTCCAGCTTGGTGCGGCGTGCGGGGCGCCGGTCGTTGTTGCGGCGCATCCAGATCCGTCCGTCCGGCAGCCCCTGCCGTGCCAGCCAGTCCACCGTGTCGGCACGGCAGCGCTCGGGGCGGCCGGTCAGATAGACGACCTCGCACTCCGCCGCGCTCGCCAGGGCCAGCTCGACACCGCGGGCCAGCGGCGGGTCCTGGGGCGCGGCGGCGAAGAACGCGTCCCAGTCGCGGGGCGTGCGCTCCAGGAATTGCTGCCGATGCCCGGTGTCCGCGAGGGTGCCGTCCAGGTCGAACACGGCCAGGGGCCTGCTGCTGTTCTTGCGGGATCTGCTGTCTGCCGTCACGTCGACAGCGTAGAAGCGTCCGGAGCGGATCCGCGAGGCGGGCCGGGAATCCTGGCGGGCCCCGTGCGTTGAACCCTGTGTGAGCTCAGTGATCGCGGAAACCCGGTTCTCCGTCCTCGACCGATCGCGCACCCGTGAGGGGCACGACGGAGCCGAGGCCCTGCGCGACACCGTGCGCCTGGCCCAGGACGTCGAAGCGCTCGGCTATCACCGGTTCTGGGTCTCCGAGCACCACGGAGTGCCGGGCGTCGCGGGCTCGGCGCCCACCGTCCTCGCGGCGGCCGTCGCGGCGGCCACCCGCACCATCCGGGTCGGCACGGGCGGTGTCATGCTGCCGAACCATCAGTCACTGGTGGTCGCCGAGCAGTTCGGGGTGCTCGAATCGCTCTTTCCCGGCCGGATCGACATGGGCCTCGGCCGGTCGGTCGGCTTCACCGACGGGGTGCGCAAGGCGCTGGGACGCGACAAGCACGACGCGGCGGACTTCGCGACCCAGCTCGGTGAGCTCCTCGACTGGTTCCGCGGTACGTCGGGGACGGGGGTGCGGGCCCGGCCCGCCGAGGGCCTGACCGTCCCGCCGTACGTCCTCGCGGTGGGCGAGGGCGCGGCGATCGCCGCCGACGCGGGCCTGCCGCTGGTCATCGGGGACATCCGGGGCCGCGAGAAGATGCTGCGTGGCATCGAGCAGTACCGGAACGGGTTCCGGCCCTCACCGTGGCTGGCGGAGCCGTACGTGATGATCGCGGGCAGCATCGCCGTGGCGGAGAGCCGGGAGGAGGCGCGGCGGCTGCTCGTGCCGGAGGCCTGGTCGATGGCGTATTCGCGCACGCACGGCACGTTCCCGCCGCTGCCGCCGGCCGAGCGCGTGGAGTCCCTGACCATGACGGAGAAGGAGCGCGGTTTCTACGAGTCGGGGCTGACCGGCCATGTGCACGGCACGGAGGAGCAGGTCGCCGACGAGCTGGAGCGGGTGATCAAGGAGAGCGGGGCGCGGGAGGTGCTGGTCACGACCAGTACGTACGACCGGGCGGGGCTGCTCGACTCGTTCCGGCGGCTGGCGCGGGTGGCGCGGCTGACGGCCTGAGCGCCGGGTCCCGTCCGCGTCGCGTTCCGGGATCGGCCCGGAGGCGGCGCGGACGGGCGCGGTGCGCCTGTGGCACGGGGGATGGTTCCAGCAGGAGCACCGCGGTCCCTGAGGCCCTTTCGGGTGCCTCGCGGAGGGTCTTGAGGGTCTTCAGGTGGGTGGCGGCGGTCTCATGTCGTCGCCAGGGCCTCGGTCGGGGGCAGCCGTGCCGCTCGTACCGCCGGATAGAAGCCGGCGAGGCCTCCGATGACGAGCGTGGCACCGACGCCGCCGGCCATCGCCCAGACGGGGACGACGGAGGGCCAGCCCTGGTAGGAGGCGTAGCCGCCGGTGACGGCGATGCCGAGCAGGACTCCGCCGACGCCGCCGAGTGCGGACAGGAGCAGCGCCTCGGCCAGGAACTGGGTGCGGATCTGGCCGCGGGTGGCGCCGAGCGAGCGGCGCAGGCCGATCTCGGAGCGGCGTTCCAGGACGGAGATGACCATGGTGTTGGCGACGCCGACGCCGCCCACGAGCAGGGCCACTCCGCCGAGGCCGAGCAGCAGTCCGCTGAGGGTGTCGTCGGTGGCTTCCTTGGCGGCCAGCGCGTCCGAGGGCCGGGAGACGTTGGCCTCGTTGGGGCTCTCGGGGTTGGTGGTGGCGCCGAGGACTTCCTGCACGTCGTTGACGGACGACTCGTCGGCCCGCGTGAAGATGGTGGTCGGGGAGCCGTCGAAGTCCAGTTCGCGCTCCGCCACGGACCAGCCGACCAGGGCCGACGAGTCCAGGGACGGCACGAGTTCGTTGGGGGCGAGCAGGCCGACGACGGTGAACCAGCGGCCGCCGATCCAGACCTTCACGTCGTCGCCCGCCCGGTGCACGCCGAGTTGCTCGGCGGCCTTGGGGCCGAGGACGACCGCCGGATAGCGGCTGTTGGCGGCGTTGAGCCAGCGGCCGTCGACGATCTCGGCGCCGACCGACTTCGGCAGGTCCGTGCGGGCCGCGGACACGTTGAGGCCGCCGGTCTCCTCCACGGGCGTGTAGTCGCTGCGGTACACCTTGGCGTCGGTCTTGCCGAGCGCGGAGACCGATTCGACGTCGTCCATCGCCGCGATCATGTCGACCGACTCGACCGGCAGATGGGCCTCGCCGCCGCTGAAGTTCTGCCCCGGAGTCACCGTCAGGAGGT
This sequence comes from Streptomyces sp. Je 1-369, assembly GCF_026810505.1. Lineage (NCBI taxonomy): Bacteria > Bacillati > Actinomycetota > Actinomycetes > Kitasatosporales > Streptomycetaceae > Streptomyces > Streptomyces sp. Je 1-369. The sequence goes on along the minus strand of NZ_CP101750.1, from coordinate 8,153,061 downwards.
TGGTGCCCAGGTCCTGCAGCCTGCGGTTGAGGTCCTCGGTGGAGGAGGTGGAGATGCCGACCACGCCCACCATCGCGGCGATCCCGATGGCGATGCCGAGCGCCGAGAGGAACACCCGCATCGGGCGGGAGCGCAGCCCGGAGCCGCCGACCCGCAGCACGTCCGCGGGGTTCATCCGGGCGGGCTTGGGTCGCCGCGGGGGCTCGGGCGGCTCGGGGGCCGCGGCGCGCTCCAGCTCCTTGATCGCGGTCATCGCACGGCCTCCTGGGGCACGAGGGCGTCCTGGGGAACGAGGACGGCGGGGCTGCCGTCGTCGCCGAGCGAGTCGTGCTCGATCCGGCCGTCCTTGAGGCGCACCTCGCGGGGCAGGGTCGCGGCGATGTCCCGGTCGTGGGTGATCACCACCACCGTCGTCCCTGCCTCGTGCAGCTCGTGGAGCAGCTCGATGACGACGGCTCCCGACCGTGAGTCGAGCGCGCCGGTCGGTTCGTCGGCGAGCAGCAGCGGCGGGTCGCCGAGCACCGCGCGGGCGATGGCCACGCGCTGCTTCTCGCCGCCGGACAGCTGGTGCGGCTGGTGGTAGAGCCGGTGGCCGAGGCCGACCCTGCGCAGCGCCCGCTCGGCGAGGCGGCGGCGCTCGCCGCGCGGCCTGCCGCTGTAGAGCAGTCCGTCGGCGACGCTGTCCAGCGCCGGTACGCCGAAGGCCAGGTGGAACTGCTGGAAGACGAAGCCGATGGTGTCGGCCCGCAGCGCGGACAGTTCACGGTCGGTCAGGTCCGCCACGTCGTGCCCGTCGATGCGGACGCGGCCCGCCGACGGGCGGTCCAGGGTGCCCATGATGTTGAGCATCGTGGACTTGCCGGACCCCGAGGGGCCGACGATGGCGAGGAGTTCACCGCGCCGGATGACCAGGTCGGCGCCGCGCAGGGCGGCGACGTCCTCGTACGTCTTGGAGACGCCAGTCAGCTCGACCACGGGCCGGTCCGTGGAGCGGGCGGCGGGAAGCTCCGGGGTGGACGAGGCCGCCCCCGAGGTGGCAGGCATCACTTGGGGACCCCCACGACGGTGCCTTCCTTGATGCCCTTGCCGGACACCTCGACCTTGCTGTCGGCGAACATGCCGAGCTTGACCGGGCGGTACTCGGTGCCGTCCGCGGTGACGACCTCCACCGCGTAACCTCCGCCGCGCTGCGCCACCAGGGCGCTCACGGGGACGACGAGGACGTCCTCGCGGGACTCGGCCTTCAGCGTGACCTGGACGGCGGCGGCCTGGTAGCGGCCGAGGCCCTTCTGGTCCTTCACCGTCAGCTCGACGGGCAGGGTGGCCTTGTCGTCGGAGTCCCCGGAGCCGGAGTCGCCGGATCCCGAGCCGTCGGCGGAGTCGTCGCCCTTGGAGGTGGAGGGCGTCCCGATGTCCGTGACCTCGGCCTGGACGGTGGTGTTGTCGGGGAGTTCGACGGTGACCTCGGTGCCCTTCTCGACCAGGTCCTCGAACTGCACGTCGAGGTCGACGCCGACGATCCGCTCGGTGCCGGTCCAGGAGAGGACGCTGCCGCTCAGGGCGGCGCCGGGCGAGGCCTTCACGTCGGCGACGCGCCGTGCGCCGTCGGCGACCACGGCGTCCCCCGCGGCCACGGTGCCGGTCTCCTCGCGGTTCAGGTCGTCCTGCCACTCCTTGACGGCCTCGGCGGTCGCGGAGTTGTACGTCTCGTCGACGGTGAAGCCCGTGTAGCCGAGGGCGCGGAGGTTCTTCTCCAGCATCTCGACGTCGTCGCCCTCGCTGCCGGACCGCAGGGTGCGGTACAGCGGGAACGAGCCGTACAGAAGCGGGATCCGCTGCTGGTCGACGCGGTACACGGTGTCGCCGCGTTCGATCCTCTTGCCCTCCTCGGGCACCCAGGTGACGATGCCGTCGCCCGCGCTCCCCGCGCCGGAGGTGCCTTGCCCCGACTGGTCGGACTGGCCGGACTGGCCTTGGCCCGACTGGTCCTGGCCCGACTGTCCTTCGCCCGTGCCGGACGCCGAGGCCGGTGCCTGCACGGTGGTCGCGTCGCCGTAGCCGAGGTTGCCGTCGACGGTCTCGGTGTCGGTCAGCGTCGTGCGTTCCACCTTCGCCGTGGCCGGCGGGCCCGAGGGCGCGGAACCCCCGGAGTCGTTGCCGTCGCCGCCGATGGCTCCGGTGGCGGCGACACCGGCCGCCGCGGTCACGGTGATCGCGGCGAGCGCGATCAGCGAGGTGCGCAGCGGGCGGCGCCTGCGGCCGCTGCCGGTAGGCGTCCCGTCTTCGGAACCGTCGTCGGAGCCGTCGTCCGACGCGGTGTCCGGCGCGGTGGCGGGTTCCGCGGTAAGCGATGTTTCGAGGTCGCGGGTGTGCGGGCGGTTGTCCGGGGAGGGTTCCTCGGCGGTGTCGACGGCTCCGGGCCGCTTCGTCGACACCTCACCGGAGCTGTGCCGTTCCAGCGCGCCGGACGGCTCGCCCGCCACGGACAGTGCTTCGGTCTCGTCGCGGCTGGTCACTGCGGGACGCCTCCCCCTTGACCGTTGTTCATCATCATGCCGCCGCCGGGGTACTTGCTCTGGCAGGCGCCCATGGCCTTGGTGAACTCAGGGCCGCCCGGGGTGATGCCGGTGCCGTTGATGTCGATCTTCATGTTGCTGCCCTCGATCTCCGGGTCGGGGAACTTGGGGAGCCCGTTCTCGCGCAGGCACTTCGCCCAGGCCGACACCTTCCCCGAGTCGAGGGCGGCGCCACCGCCACCGCCGCCGCCCAGGCCCTGCGGGGCCTTGTCGCGGCAGGCCTCCTCGGCCTTCTTGAACGACTCGGAGTTCGGATCGACGCCCTCGCCCGGGGTGAGCCTGACGCCGCCGGTGTCCTGCTGCGGGTCGGGGTAGTCGGACGCCCCGTTCTCGCGCATGCACTTGGAGTACGCGAGTCCCTGGTCGAAGGGGCTGGTCGGGGAGGCGGACGAGTCCTTGTCCGACGAGGCGGCGGAGGAATCCCCCGAGCAGCCCGTGAGGACGGCTCCGGTGACGAGGGCGGATGCGGCGACGAGTGCGGGTGCGATGGCTCGCTTGCGTGCGAATGCTCGCTTGTGTGAGGTGAACATGGACCCAACTTCTACGCGGCGGGCGGTCACACGGCGGGCACAAAGCGGGGCGTCCGCACAGTGCCCTGACGGGTACGGGCTCACGCGCCCGGGCAGGCCTGAGCGGCCGCGCACGCGAGGTGTGCGGCCGTTCCGGTTCCGGCACGGGGCACGCGGCCGGGGAACCCGGTCAGGTCTCCGCCCGCTCCGGGCTCCCCCGCGTCGGCGTCCCGCGCCACGCGGTGTGTCTGCGCTGCTCCTCCGGTGTGCAGTCGATACGTTTCACGGTCGCCTTGAGCAGCGGCGGTGCCATGACGGAGGTGACCACCGCGACGAGCACGATGATCGTGTACGTCCTGGTGTCGAGGATGCCGAGCCGCAGTCCGACCATGGCGACGATGATCTCGATGACGCCGCGGGCGTTCATTCCCGCGCCGAGCGCGAGGGCCTCCCAGCGGCTCAGTCTGCTGAGCCGCGCGCCGATGTAGGCGCCCGCGAACTTCCCGAGGACGGCGGTGGCGAGCACGATCAGCGCGGCCCCGAGCACCGCCGGTTCGGTGAGCGCGCGCAGGTCGATGCGGAGCCCCGCGGTGGCGAAGAAGACGGGCGCGAGGACGGCGAGGACGACCATGCGCAGCGACACCGTGCGGGCCCGGTCGAACTCCCCGCTGGAGCCGATGAGCATGCCGCACAGGTACGCCCCGAAGACCGCTTCGAGACCGAGCGACTGCGTGCCCGCCGCCGCGAGCAGGATCATCGCGGCGGCCGCGGACACCGTCCGCTCGTCCGACCCCTTGCACAGCCGCAGGGCTCTGCGTACGAGCGGGCGGCCGATGAGCAGCGCGATCAGGAGGACCAGCAGGAGCGAGCCGATGGCCTCGGCGAACACGCCCGCGGTCAGGCCGCCGACGGTCATCGCGGAGACCACGGAGAGCATGAGCCAGCCGAAGGTGTCATCGATCATCCCCGCGGCCAGCGTGAGTTGGCCGACGTCCCGGTGGATGAGGTCCATGTCCATCAGCGTCTTGGCGATGACGGGGATGGCGCTGACGCACATGGCGACGCCGAGGAAGAGCGCGAACATCTGCCGGTCGGACGCGCCGATGCCGAGCATGCGGGCCAGCGGATAGCCGAGGCCGATTCCGAGGGCGAGGGGCACGAGCAGCCCGGCGAGGCTGACGCGCAGTGCCGTGCCGCCCCTGCGGCGGATCATCCGCAGGTCCATCTCGATGCCGGTGAGCCCGACGAGGAGGAGGACCGCGATCTGTCCGACGGCGTCGAGCAGGTGCACCTGCGCCGGGTCCGACGGCAGCAGCCACGCCGCGGCGTCCGGCGCCACCCAGCCGAAGAGGGACGGGCCGAGGAGTACGCCCGCACTCAACTCCCCCACGATGGCCGGGAGTCCGCAGCGCGTGGCAAGCCTGCCGAGCATGATGGCGAGGAGCAGCAGCACGCCGACCTGCAGCAGGAAGATGAGCAGGGGGTGTGCCGCGATCGGCGGCACGGGGGCGGCCGACAGCAGTTCGGCGGCCGCGGGTGGACCGGCGGCAAGCACGGCGTTCACCCGCCCCGTTCGGAGAGGACTCCCACGGCCGTTTCACCCGGGGCGAGTTCGGCGTAGCGCCGGAAACCGTAGAGCAGGGCGCTCTCGTGCCGCAGCCGCTCGACCGAGCGCACCGCCCCGACGACGATCACATGGTCGCCGGAGGGATGGGTGCGCTCCACGGAGCACTCGGCGACGGCGTGCGCCGCGTCGACGAGCGCGGGGCTGCGCCCGCGGCCGAAGGGCCGCCAGGCGACGCGCTCGAAGCGGTCGGGCGCCCCGGACGCGAAGAGCGCCGCGACCCAACCCGCCTCGCCGTGCAGCAGGTTGACCGCGAAGGCGCCGCTGTCGGTCACGGCTCTCAGCGTCGGGCTGCCGCTGCGCAGACACGTCAGGAGCGTCGGCGGGTTCACGCTGAGGCTGCACAGCGAGGAGCACGTCATTCCCCGGGGCCCCGCACTGCCGTCCCGGGCCGTCACGACCGACACACCGGTCGGGAACGACGCCATCATTTCGCGGAACTCGATGTCCATGTGCCTCGGTCACACCCCGTCGCGCATGCGTTTGAAGTAGTCGTTCTGCGTGGGCAGCGTGCGGACCAGCGACCGCGCCTGGTCCCGGATGGCCTGGAACTCGGCGAGCGCGGCCTTCTCGTCGATGAGGTCGAGGGCGGGCGAGGGCCGGACGGGGATGCCGCCGGTGCCGAGCAGGATGCAGTTGTACGAGTAGGGCGGCAGGCCGTGGTAGCGGGGGTAGACCGTGCCGGTGTCGGGGACCTTGCTCTCCCACAGCTCCAGGCGCTCGGCGAGCGCGTCGGGCACGATGCGGGTCTTGGTGTCGCGCCAGTACTGGTTGTCCGCGCGCTTCGCGCCGCGGTAGTGCAGGACGAGGAACTCCCGTACGCCGTCCATGACGTTCATCAGCGCGCTGTTGTACTGCTCGCGCAGGGTGAGGTCCCAGTCGGCCGCCGGGTAGTACTTGACGAGCTGCTCGATCGCGTAGTGGATGAAGAAGATCCCGGTCGACTCCAGCGGCTCCACGAAGCCGCTGGACAGGCCGATGGCCACGCAGTTGTTGACCCAGGAGCGGCGGCTGCGGCCGATCCGCATCCGGATGTGGTTGGCGGATACGTCGGCCGCGGCGGGGCCGACGAACGCGCGCAGGGTGCGTTCGGCCTCCTCGGGGTCCATGTAGTCGCGCGCGTAGACGTAGCCGGTGCCGATCCGGCTGACCAGCGGGATGGTCCAGATCCATCCGGCGTCCTGGGCGGTCGCGGTGGTGCAGGGGCGGAGTGGTTCCTTGTCCATGTCCATGGGGACCTGGAGGGCGACCGCGCTGTCGTTGGGCAGGGTGTCCTGGTAGGAGACGAAAGGTTCCTCGAGCGCCTTGTTGATCAGCAGGCCGCGGAAGCCCGTGCAGTCGACGAAGAGGTCGCCTTCCAGTCGCCCGTGTTCGGCGGTCTGCACGTGCGAGAGCCAGCCGCGCTCGTCGAGTCCGGCGTCCACGACGTTGTCGACGACGTGCCGTACCCCGCGCTGAGTGGCGTACTTCGTCAGGTACTTGGCGAGGAGGTGCGCCTCGAAGTGGTAGGCGTACGGGAATTGGGCGCCCTGATACTCGGCGATGGTGTTCGGCGACGCCTCGCCCTCGACGAAGTCCTGTTCCAGGAGCCGGTTGTCGAGGTAGCGGGGGCTGCGGTTGCCGTCGATGAGGGAGGCCATCACGAAGCAGTCCACGTCGAACCGGTCGCTCGTGGGGTACCGCAGCCACCAGTCGGTGAGGGGGAAGCCCTTGACCGACCTGAGCTGCTCGAAGGGGTGGTAGAAGTGGTGCCCGGGCTCGCGCCAGTCCTCGAAGCGGACGGCGAGTTTGTACGTGGCGTTGCAGGCGGGCATCCAGTCCCGCTCGGCCAGGCCGAGGAACTCGAAGAAGTGCCTGATGTCGCTGAACGTGGCCTCGCCGACGCCGATGGTGCCGACGTCCGCCGACTCCACGAGCGTGACGTTGATCCGGTCGCCGAAGGCCGCCGTCAGATACGCGGCGGTCATCCAGCCGGCCGTACCGCCGCCGACGATGACGACGTCGCGTACGGGAGCATGCGTCATTTCCCCACCCCACTGTGATGTTTGAGCGATGTGTGAGCACCGATCGGTATGAAGTCCTAGCGGCCGCGCGCGTCCCCGCCGCTCAGCGTGATCGCGCCGGCCGGGCATCTCGCGGCGGCGCCGCGCACGGCCGCGGCCGAGCCCGCTTCGGGCCTCGCCGCTTTGAGCAGCACCTTCCCGTCGTCCTCGGACTGGTCGAACACGGCGGGCACGTAGCTCATGCACAGACCGGAGCCCGCGCACCTGCCGCGGTCGACGTGTACCTCCATCTCTCCCCTTCCCCCTCTCCTTCCTCGCCGGGCCTCCCTGGTCTCACCAGGTGACCGGTAGCCGTTCCACCCCGTACGCGGTCGAACGGACCCGGAATTCCACGTCCTGTACGGGCACCGCGAGCCGCAGTCCGGGAAAGCGCCGCAGCAGCGCCGAGTAAGCGATGCGGAGTTCCATCCGGGCCAGCGCCGCGCCGATGCAGTGGTGGATGCCGTGCCCGAAAGCGACGTGCGGCACGGGTTCTCTGGTCAGGTCGAGCCGGTCGGGCTCGGCGGTCAGGTGCGGGTCGCGGTTGGCCAGCGGGATCGAGCAGACGACGGTGTCGCCCGCTCTGATCAGCCTGCCGCCGAGGGTGATGTCCTCGACGGCGGTGCGGGGCGTGGGGGCGTGCGGCACCGACAGGTAGCGGAGCAGCTCCTCGACGGCGCGGTCCAGGGCCGCGGGATCGTCGCGTACGAGGGCGAGTCGGGCCGGGTCCTCCAGGAGGGCGAGGGCGCCGAGACCCAGCATTCCGGAGATGTTGTCGAGGCCGGCGAGCATCAGCAGGACGCAGATGCCCCGCAGCTCCTTGTCGGTGAATTCGCTTCCGTGGTCGCGGACCAGCATGCCGAGGAAGCCGTCGTCGGGGTTCTTACGCTGCCGGGCCACCAGGGCGGCGAGGTAGCGGGTGAACGCCGACCCGGCGGCCGTGCGCTCCTGTCGGCCGCGTCCCGTGGCGAGGTGGGCGTGGCAGCGGCGCAGGAAGTCGTCGCGGTCGTCGCGGGGCACGCCGATGAGTTCGCAGAGCACCGGGCCCGGGATCGCCGACGCGTAGAGCTCCGCCAGGTCGGCGGGGTGCCCGGCCCGCTCCATGGCGTCGAGGCGTTCGGCGACGATGGTCTCGATGCGCGGCTGGAGCCTGCGCATGCGCCGTACCGTGAACTCCGGCGTGAGCATTCTGCGCAGCCTGGTGTGTTCGGGCGGGTCGTAGTCCATGAGGAGCCCGACGCCTTCGTCGGGCCGCTCCCCTTCGCTGTCGGCGGGCTCGCGCGAGCCGAAGCGGCGGCGGGTGGAGAAGCGGGTGTGGTCGCCGAGGACCCTGCGCACTTCCTCGTGTCCTGTGACGAGCCACAGGGGCTCGCCGCCCGCGCCGGGTGCCAGGCTGACGCGGGTGACGGGCCCGTCGGCGGTGAGGCGCCGCAGGTCGTCGGCGGGGTCGAAGTGCGTGCGGCGGGTGTGCAGCGGTACCGGTGTGCTCTCGTGCGGCATGTCGCCCCTTACCCCTTACCAGGCCACCGGCAGCGTCTCCACGGCCTTCGACGTGAAGCGGAGTTCGTCGCGCGGCGCGGCGAGCCGCACCCCGGGGAACCTGCGCAGCAGTTCCGCGATCGCGATCCGCAGTTCCATCCTGGTCAGCGGTGCGCCGAGGCAGTAGTGGATGCCGTGTCCGAACGCCATGTGGCGGCTGTTGTCCCGGGTGATGTCGATGGGCTCCGTCGGCTCCCCGGGCGAGCGGGTGTTGTTGGCGCCGAGCAGCGAGCAGGCGACCGGCTCCCCCGCCTTGACCGTCCTGCCCGCGAGGGTGACGTCCTCCCGGGCGGTGCGGGGTGAGGCGTGCGAGATGATCGAGACGCTGCGGATCAGCTCCTCCACCGCGTGGTCGATGAGTTCCGGGCGCTCCTTGAGCAGGGCGAGCTGGTCCGGGTGTTCCAGGAGGGCGAGGATGCCCAGCCCCAGCGTGCCGCCCACGTTCTGGATGAAGGAGGCGAGGAGTGTCGCGGCGGTGCCCGTCAGTTCGGCGGGTGTGAGGTCGTCGCCGTGGCGCTGGATGAGCCGGCCGAGCAGGTCTTCGCCGGGGTTGCGGCGCTTCCGTGCCGTGAATTTGCTGAGGTAGACGAGGTACGAGTTGCCCGCCGCGTCCCGCTGGTCCCTGTCGGGGTTGTCGATGCGGTTGGTGTCGAGATGGCGGGCGAGTTCGGCCTGGTCGTCGCGGGGTATGCCGAGCAGCGCGCACCCGATGAGGCTGGTGGTGGGCCACACGAAGTGCGGTACGAGGTCGATGGGTTGCGCGGCGCCCTCCATGGCGTCGAGGCGCTCGGTCACGATGCCCTCGACGAGGGGTTCGAGGACGCGCACCCGGCGGAGTGTGAACTCGCCGGTGAGCATCTTCCGCAGCCGGGTGTGCTCGGGCGGGTCGTAGTGCAGCAGGTTGCCGGGCTGCACGAGGCGCCGGGAGTCCTCGATGTTGTCCGCGGGCGGCAGTGTGGTGAAGCGGTCCGAGTCGCCGAGGATCGCCCGCACCTCGTCGTATCCGGTGGCGAGCCATGCGCGGTCCAGCGTCCCGGGAGGGGTGGTCTCGACGAGCGGCGACTGCTCGGTTTCGTCCAGTGGCTTGGGCATTTCTCGGAATCCTTTCGCCCTTTCACACGAGTCTGAATTCGGCTCCGCACACCCGTCAAGGATGTCCAGGAAGCCGCGCTCACCACCGCACGAGGAGTTCGTCGACGCCATAATTGGGCGTCCAGGTGCGGAAGCGGATTTCTTCGGCCGGCACGGCGAGGCTCAGCTTGGGGAACCGGCGAAGGAGCGCCGATATCGCGATGCGGAGTTCCACGCGGGCGAGGACCGCGCCGATGCAGTGGTGGACGCCGTGGCCGAACGCCAGGTGTCCGGAGTTGTCGCGGGTGATGTCGAGCGTGTCCTGCGGTGCGCCGTTCGCCATGGCGCCGCCTGCCGGGTCGCGGCTCACCGCGAGCAGGGAGCAGATCACGGACTCGCCCGCCCTGATCAGCTGCCCGCCCACGGTCACGTCGACGAGGGCGGTGCGGGGTGTGGCGTTCTGCACCGACGAGACGTAGCGGATGAGTTCCTCCACGGCGGAGTCGAGCAGGTCGGGCCTGTCCTGGAACAGGGCGAGCTGGTCGGGGTGTTCGAGGAGGGCCAGCGGGCCGAGGCCGAGCATGCCGCCGATGTCCTCGAGGCCGGAGCCCATGATGGCGGCGGCCATGCCGGTCAGCTCTTCGTCGGTGAGGTCGTCGCCGTGCCGCCGGATGAGCATGCCGAGCAGGTCGTCGCCCGGGGCGCGGCGCTTCTGCCGGACGAGCCTGTTCATGTACGTCATGTACGCGTTGACGGCGGCCCGTTGGCGTTCGCGTTCCTCGCGGCTGGTGTGCCGGCCGAAGCCGGTGCCGGTCCTGCTGATGTTGAGGTTGCGGGCGAGCTCGGCCGCGTCGTCGCGGGGTACTCCGAGCAGCGCGCAGCCGACCAGGCCGGGGATGGGCCAGGCGAAGTGCCGCACGAGGTCGGCGGGCCTGCCCGCCCCCTCCAGCGCGTCGAGGCAGTGCTCGACGATCTCCTCGATGAAGGGTTCCAGCCTGCGGATCCGCCGCATCGTGAACTCGGGGGTGAGCATTCTGCGCAGCCGGGTGTGGTCCGGCGGGTCGTACTGGCGCAGATTGCCGACCTCGATCTGGCGTTTTCCGCCGTTCCTGCCGTCGTCGGGCGGCAGCATGCTGAACCGGTCGTCGCCGAGGATGGCCCGCACCTCGTCGTAGCCGGTCGCGAGCCAGTGGCGGCTCGGGGCGCGCCCGCCGGTGTCGAGTTCGACGAGCGGGGTGTGCGCGCCGATTTCGACGAGTTCCGGTACGGGTTCGATGCCGTCCCTGCGGGTGTGCGCGGACGTGCTCACTGCCTTCGACATTCGGGGGCCCTTTCGCCCTTTCCGGGTGGCGCACCGCATTCCGCCGTGTCGGGAATACCGTGTCGGGAATGCGGTGCCGGGAATTCCCTTTCCGTCACACCTTTCCGGTGCCGTCACTCCTTTCGGTGCCGTCACTCCTTTCGGTGCCGTCCGCGGACCGGAGCTTGTCCGCGATGACCCCGCCGATCCGTGCCGAAGGCGCGGGCTGCAGCATCGTGTAGTGGCTCGCGGCGATGTCGTGGGACTCGATGTTCCCGGCGACGTAGGGCCGCCAGCTGTCGCCCGGGGCCGCCGGGGTGACCGCGGGCCGGTCCTCCGTCGCGACGAAGAGCAGCAGGTCACCCGCGGAACGGCGCGGCGTGTGGCGCGGGGTGAGCCGTCCCACGTTGTCGATGACCTGGCGCATGTTGGCCCTGAGTCCCTCGTCCATGTCCTGCCCGATGTTTTCGTCGGGCGGCAGCCCCAGGTTGCTCGCGCGCGGCGCGGTGGTGCCGTCCTGGCCGTCCTCGGCCCGGGCGTCGCTGTACTGTGCCCCGCCGAACTCCTCGGGGTAGCCGTCGATCACCGCGAGGAGCTCGACCCGTTCGCCCTGTTCCTCCAGGTGCGTGGCGACGGCCTGGGCGATCAGGCCGCCGAGGGACCAGCCGAGCAGGTGGTAGGGGCCTTCGGGCTGGACGGTCCTGATCTGCTCCGCGTAGTCGGCCGCCATCTCCTCCAGGCTCTGCGGCAGCGGCTCCGGTTCGGCGAGCCCGCGGGCCTGTACGCCGTAGACGGGCCGGTCCTGCGGCAGGTGCCGGAGCAGCGCCGCGTACGCCCAGCTCAGTCCCGTACCGGTGTGCATGCAGAACAGCGGCGGGAGGTCGCCCTTGGGCCGCAGCGGCAGCAGCATCTCCAGGTCGCCGTGGTCACCGCCCGCACGGCGTCCGACCACGCGGGTTCCGCCGCGTCCCCTTCCGTGCAGGGTGAGCAGACCGTCGGCGGTCCGCCTGGCGCGTTCCCCGGTGTGCAGCATGCGGTCGCCTCCGGCCGTCGCGAAGGGGCAGGCGACGAAGCGTTGCCCGGTGAGGCCGGGGGCCTCCGCGTACCCGCGGGCGAGGGACGAGCCCGCGATGTACAGGTCGCCGGTGCCGCCGGGCGGAACCGGGCGCAGGTAGTCGTCCAGGACGTAGGCGCGCGCGTTGGGCACGGGGGTGCCGACAGGGGCACGGTCGGGCAGGGTCTCGCCCGGTCCCGTCCGGTGGTCGAGCCAGGGGCCTCCGGTCTCCGCCGCGCCGTGGGCGCTGACGAGGGTGGTCCGCGGGTGGGCGGCCAGCCAGGCACGGGTGTCGTCGACGGCCGGGGTGCCTCCGTTGTCGACCACGGTGACCTCGGCGAACGGCGCTTCGTCGGCGGCCCGTTCGTCGGCGGTGGACAGCAGGTCCCGGGTGGTGACCAGGTGTTGCGCGCCTCCCGGCCCGGCGGTCGGTGCCGCGTCCTCGCCCGGTACGCCGAGCCGGACGCCGCCGCCCGCGCACAGGGCGGAGAGCAACGGTGTCAGGAGCGCGGAGACCGGGGCCCGTACGTCGAGGAATGTCACCCCGTGGTGCGTGGGGGCGGCGTGCCGGTGGTGTACGGCGTGGTCGACGAGGGTGCGGTGTTCGACGACGGCGCCCGCGACGGTGCCGTCCGTGCCGTCCGGTGCCGGGGTGCCGAGGACGAGTGCCGCCTGGCGTGGCAGGGGCGTCGGCAGCGGCGGGTCGGTCTGCGGGGCCGCGCCGTCGGCGGCGGCGAGCCTCGGATCGTCGAGGAGCAGGAAGGGCACCGTCACGCCGTCGCCGAGGAGCGGGGCCATGGCGAACGTGCACACGAGGGCGGCGGGCGTGACCTGCCGCAGGCACGACGCCACGTCCTCCATGGGCCGGTTCGGGTCGGCGATCAGGCAGGCGGCGCCGGACCTGAGCACACCGAGGACCGCGACGACGAGGCCCGAGGTGGGCGGCAGGGCGAGGACCACGACGTCCTCCGCGCCGATGCCCAGGTCGGCGAGGCGCCGCGCCAGCTGCCCGGACGCGGCGTCCAGCGCGCCGTGGGTGAGCGGCCCGTCGTGATCCATGACGGCGACGGCGTCGGGGGCCAACGCAGCCTGTTCGGCGAGCAGCTCGACGACCGTGCCGTCCGGGACCGGCGCCGCGGTGGCTTCGCGGGGCTCGGTGACCTGGCGGCGCTCGGCCTCGTCAAGGAGGAGTTCCACCTGGCTGAGGCGCAGTTCGGGGTCGTCGGCCACCTGCTGGAGGACACGGGTGAGCCGCTGGGCGAGCGCGGATGCCGTGGAGCGGTCGAACAGCTCGGTGGCGTAGCGGAGCGTACCGTCGGCTCCGTCCGGGCCGCTGTCGGAGCCGTGCCGCTCGGTGAGGGCGACGACCAGGTCGGGGTGGGCGGCCGGGGTGCCCACCGGCAGGCGTGTGGTGCGCAGGCCCGGCAGCTCCGGCGACTCCCACATCTCGGCGGAGTCGCTGAGGATCTCCAGGACCACCTGGAACAGGGGGTGCCGGTGCCCGGCGGGCAGCGCGAGAGCGTCGGCGAGCCGCCCGAAGGGCACGTCCGGGTTCTGGACCGCGCGCTGGTAAGCGTCCCGTGCGCGGCCGAGCAGTTCGCGGTACGTGGGGTCGCCGGACGCGTCCGTACGCAGGACGAGCGGGTCGGCGAACGGCCCGACGACGCCGTCCAGGTCGCCTTCCTCGTCCCGGCGCGGCAGCACCGTGCCCAGGGTGAGGTCGGTGCCCGCGCCGAGCCCGGAGAGGAGGAGCGCGAGTGCGGCCTGCACCACCATGAAGAAGGTGGCGCCGTCGGCCTCGGCGATCTCCGCGAGCCTGATGTGCGTGGCGCTGTCCAGGGCCAGCGGTACCTCGTCGGCGCGGTGCGAAGGCAGCGCGGCCCGGGGCCTGTCGGCCGGCAGTTCCTGCTCGGGTTCGGCGTCCGCGAGGGCCTTCTTCCAGTAGGCGAACTGCTCGCCGATGAGGCTGTCGCGGTCCTCCTCGTCCCGCAGCATCTCCTGTTCCCAGAGCGCGTAGTCGGCGAACTGGAGGGGCAGCGGCGCCCGTTCGGGTGCGCGGCCTTCCCTGCGGGCGCCGTACGCGGCCGCCAGATCGCGGACCAGGACGATCAGCGACGCGTCGTCCGTGGCGATGCGGTGCACGACGAGGAGCAGCACGTGTTCGGTCTCCGCGACCGCGAAGAGGCGTGCCGTCCACGGCGTCTCACGGGCGAGGTCGAACTCGTGCCCCGCGTGGTCGGCGAGCAGCCGCGGCAGTTCTTCCTCGGTCGCGGCGGTCACGGGCAGGGCGGGGCGGGCGGCCTCGGCGTCGGGCTCCAGGACACACTGGCGTACGTCGTCGGTTCCGGCGGGAACATCGGCGCCGTCGGTCCCCGCATCGGGTCCGACGAAGACCGTGCGCAGGATGTCGTGCCGCGCCGCGACGTCTGCGAGCGCCGCTGCCAGCGCGTCCCTGTCGAGCCTGCCGCCCAGGCTGAGGGCGATGGACACCCGCTGGGCCGCGGAGCCGGGGTTCGCCTCGGCGAGCCGCCATGTCCGCAACTGCCCGGCGGTTACGGGTATTTCCTCCGGGTGGTCGACGGGGCGCAGCTCCGGAAGCTCCTTGGACGTGAGCATCCGGGCCACGCCGAGCGGTGTGGACTCGCCGAAGAACCGTCGCATGCTCAGCTCGCTGCCGAGCTCTTCGCGGATCCGCGCGGCGAGGCGCATGGCCAGGCCGGAGTCGCCGCCCAGGTCGAAGAAGTTGTTGTCGACGCCCACCCGTTCCAGGCCGAGGACCTCGGCGAAGAGCGCGCACAGGGTCGCTTCGAGTTCGGTCTCCGGCTCACGGCCCGAGATGCGCCCGGCGAAGTCGGGCCGGGGCAGGGCCGCGCGGTCGACCTTGCCGTTGCCCGTCAGCGGCAGCGCCTCCAGGACCACGACGGAGGCGGGCCGCATGTAGTCGGGCAGCGCCTGTGCCAGGTGGTCGTGTACGGACTGGATCTCCAGGTCCTTGGTCTCGGGCACGATGTAGCCGACGATGCGTTTGTCGCCGGGCCGGTCCTCGCGGGCGATCACCGCGGCCTGCCGCACCTCGGGATGCGCCGCAAGGACCGCCTCGACCTCCCCCGGCTCCACCCGGAACCCACGCACCTTCACCTGCTCGTCCGCACGCCCGACGAACGACAACTGCCCGTCGGCCGTCCAGCGGGCCAGGTCCCCGGTGCGATACATGCGGCCGCCCGCACCGAACGGGCAGGCCACGAACCGCTCGGCCGTCAGGTCCGGCCGCCCCACGTAGCCCCGGGCCACCCCGGGCCCGGCGACGTACAGCTCTCCCGTCGCCCCGACCGGAACCGGGTGCAGGAAGCCGTCCAGGACGTACGTCCGTACGTTGTCCAGCGGGCGGCCGATCGCCGGGGGCCTGTCCTGCGACCTGATGTTCTCGTCGACGGGTCCCGCGGTGGCCATCACGGTGGCCTCGGTCGGGCCGTAGGTGTTCCACACGCGTGCCTGTGCCGTCCATCGGCTGGCGAGGGCGGCGGTCATGAGTTCCGCGCCGAGGATCCAGTTGCCGACTCCGGGCACGGAGGCGGGGTCGAGCATGGTGAGCAGGGAGGGGACGACGCTGGCCGTGGTGACTCCGGCCGCCTCGATCATGTCCGCGAGCGCGGACGGCTCGGCCCGCTCCTCCGCGGAAGCGATCGCCAGCGTGCCGCCACCGGACAGCGTGACCGCCACATCCAGCACCGCCGCGTCGAAGCTGAACGACGCGAACTGCAACACCGAGACACCCGCGTCCACGCCGAGAACCGGACGCATCGCCGCCGCCAGATTCGCCACGCCACCATGCGCGACAGCCACACCCTTGGGACGACCCGTCGAACCCGACGTATAGATCACGTACGCCAGCCGCTCCGCAGACAGCCGCACGCCAACGGGGACCTCGGAGCACTCCGCGTCGTCCTCGCCGAGCAGCACGACCCGCGCCCCGCCGACCGCCACGCCCGCCAGGCTCTCCCCCGCACCCACCAATACACCCGCACCACTGTCGGCCACCATGAACGACAACCGATCAGCCGGATACTCCGGATCCAGCGGAACGAACGCACCACCCGCCTTCCACACCCCCAACTCCCCCACGACCATGTCGACACCACGCGGCAGACACAGCCCCACACGCGACTCAGGACCCACCCCCAGCCCCACCAACCGCCGCGCCAGCCGATCCGCCCGCACCTCCAACTCCGCGTACGACAAAGCCTCCTCACCACACCGCACCGCCACCGCGTCGGGCGAGTTCTGCACGTGTGCCGCGAACAGTTCGGGGATGAGGGTGTCCGGGTGGGACACGTCCGTGTCGTTCCACTCCTCCAGGACGCGTGCCCGGTCGGCGGTGTCGGAGAGCTGCAGCCTGCCGACTGGCGTCCCGGGGTCCGCGGCCATCTGCCGCAGCGCCCTCAGGAGCCGGTCGAGGAGTGCGTGGGCCGTCGGTTCGTCGAAGGCGTCCGGGCGGTAGGTCAGGCGCATCCGCAGACCGTTGAGCGGGTCCACGACCAGGCCGAGCGGGTAGTTGATCGACTCGCGCATGCCCGCTTCGGTGAGTTCCACGCCTGCGGGTCCCGGCTCGCGGTTGCTGCCGTCGCCCTGCGCGGACGGGTCGGACCCGGCAGTCCCAGCGGTTCCGGTGTTCCCAGCGGTCCCAGTAGTCCCGGTGGGGAAGCTCTCGAACGCCATCAGCGTGTCGAAGGTCGCTCCGCGGCCCGCCACGCGCTGGATGTCGCCGAGGCTGAGGTACTGGTGGTCCATCAGGGCGGACTGCCGTCCCTGGACGTCCGTGAGGACCTCCGCGACGGTCAGCGCGGGGGCGAACCGCACCCGTACCGGGACGGTGTTGATGAACAGGCCGAGCATGTTCTCCATGCCGGGCAGGTCGGCCGGGCGGCCGGCCACGGAGGCGCCGAAGACGACGTCCTGACGGCCCGCGAGCTGCCCGACGACCAGGGCCCAGGCGGTCTGGACGACGGTGTTCAGCGTCACGCCCTGGGCGCGGGCCAGTTCGCCGAGCCTGCGGTCGAGCGCCGGTCCCGCGACGGCGAAGACCTCGCCGGACGCGGCGTCCGGGTCGGTCGCGGCGACCGCGCCGGGCGCCATCGGGACGACCTGCGTCGGCTCGTCCGCGCCGGTCAGCTCCGCGCGCCAGGCCTCCTGCGCCGCCTCCTTGTCCTGCTGCCCCAGCCAGGTCAGGTAGTCGCGGTACGGGGTCACCGGGGGCAGTCCCGCCGCGGTGCCGCCGGCTTCGTAGCAGGCCCACAGTTCGCGGCGCAGGACGGGCAACGACCAGCCGTCGAGCACGATGTGATGGAGCGTCACCATCATGCGGTAGCGGTCCTGGCCCGTCCTGGCCAGGAGCACCTTCACCAGGGGCGGCTTCGCCAGGTCGAAGCCCTTGGCGCGGTCCTCCCTGCCGAGCCGTTCGGACTCCTCCCACGCCGCGTCGTCGTCGAGCTCGGAGAGGTCCTCCTCGCGCCACGGCAGGGTCGCCCGGTCGGCGACGACCTGCACGGACTGTCCGGAGCCCGCCACCTGGCGGAAGCCCACCCGCAGGCTGGCGTGCCGGTCGAGGAGCGCCTGCCAGGACGCGCGCAGGCGTGCCGCGTCGAGCGGTCCTTCCAGGCCCACGATCATCTGCTCGACGTAGACGTCGGTGCTCTGCCGGTCGAACAGGGCGTGGAAGAGGAGGCCTTCCTGGAGCGGTGAGAGCGGCCAGATGTCGACCAGGTCCGGTGCGGCCGTCTCCAGCTTGTCGATCTGGGGCTGGTCGAGGGTGACGAGCGGGAAGTCGGAGGCGGTGTGGCCGCCCGCGGTGGGCTCGTCGACGTGCGCGGCAAGTCCGGTCAGCATGGCGGCCCAGCCCTCGACCAGTACCCGGGCCGCCGTCTCGTCGAGCAGGCGGTGCGGCGCGTCGAGGCTGAGGGTGAGGCGGGGCCCGTCGGGGCCGTCGTGGACGACGCCCGCGAGTTCCAGCGGGTGCGCCACGGGGAACCGGCCGTCCGCGGGACCTCGGTCGTCGCTCACCGGTACGTCGGCGCTTCCGTCCGCCGGTCCCGACGGGATGCGGCCGAGGTAGGTGAAGCCGATGCGGGCGGCGGGCAGGGCGGCGAGTTCTGCGGCGGTCTCGAGGTTGAGGTGGCGCAGCAGGCCGTGGCCGAGGCCGTCGCCGGGGACCGCGCGCACCTGTTCCTTGACGCGCTTGACGGCGATGCCCGCGTCGGGGCCGCCTTCCCGCAGGTCCTCGAAGTCGGGCTTTCCCGCGTCGAGCCGCACGGGGTGGGTGCCGGTGAACCAGCCGACCGTGCGGGAGAGGTCCATGGTCTCGGAGAGGGCGATCCGGCCATGTCCTTCCACGTCCACGAGGAAGCCGCCCTCGGGCACGCCTCCGTCGGCCCACTCCGTGACGGCCGCGGCGAGTCCGGTCAGGAGCACGTCGTCGACGCCCGCGTGGAACGCCTCCGGTACGCCGGTCAGGAGCGCGGACGTGACCGGGGCGGGGACGGTGACCGACACGCGCCGCACGGTGTCGGCGAGGTCGAGGGCCGGGTCCGGGGCCAGGGCGGTGAACTGCGGGTCGGGGCCCTGGAGGAGCTGCGTCCACGCGTCGAGTTCCGCCGTCCGTTCCGCGCCGGTCGCCTGGTCGGCGAGGGCGCGGGCCCAGTGCCGGAACGACGTGGGCACGGGCGCGAGTTCGGGTGTGCGGCCCGCCGCGGTCGCGGCGCACGCCTGCTCCAGGTCGGGCAGCAGGATCCGCCACGACACGGCGTCCATCACGAGGTGGTCGACGACCAGGACGAGCCGCCCGGGGCTGCCGGGGCCCAGGTCGAGCCAGACCACCTGGAGCATGACCCCGGTCCGCGGGTCGAGCCGCGCCACCGCGGCGCGGGTCTCCTCGGCGACGATCCGGGGCAGTTCGTCGGGGGCCGTGCCGGTGGCGTCGTAGCGGCGTACGAACGACCCGGCGGGTACGGTGCCGGGACCGGACACGACGAGGCGCCGCTCCGGTTCCGTTTCGAGCCGGGCGCGCAGCACGTCGTGGTGGTCGACCACGGCTCGCACCGCGTCGGCGAGCGTCTCGGTGCTCAGGCCTGCCGGGGCCTCGACGACTGCGGTCTGGACGACGCGGCCCGTCGCCTCGGCGCCGACGCGGTCGAGCAGTTCGTGCATGACCGGTGTGAGCGGGACCTCTCCGGTGCCGGGGTCGCCGCCGCCCGCGGGCGTGGCCCGCGTCGGGACGGCGACGAGCGCGAGGGCTGCCGGGGTGCGGTGCTCGAAGACCTGGCGCGCGGTGACGGCGAGGCCCGCGCGGCGGGCGCCGGACACCAGCATCATCGACGAGATGGAGTCGCCGCCGAGCGCGAAGAACGAGTCATCGGCGCCGGCTCGTTCGATGCCGAGCACCTCCGCGAACAGGTCGCACAGGACGGTCTCGACAGGGGTACGCGGATCGCGGCCGCCTCGCACGGCGAGCTCGGGCGCGGGCAGCGCGGCACGGTCGAGCTTGCCGTTGACGGTGAGGGGCAGGGCGTCGAGGACGACCGTCGTCGCCGGGACCATGTAGGCGGGGAGGCGGGTGGCGGCGAAGGCGTGCAGGGCTTCGGTGTCGAGGTCGCGCGGTGTTCCGGAGCCGGGTTCCGCGTCCCCGGCCGTCGGCACCACGTACGCGACGAGGCGCTTGTCGCCCGGCAGGTCCTCGCGGGCGATCACCGCCGCCTCGCGCACGGACGGGTGCGCGGCGAGTACGGCCTCGACCTCGCCGGGTTCGATGCGGTAGCCGCGCAGTTTCACCTGCTCGTCCGCGCGGCCCGCGAACGACAGCTGGCCCTCGGCGGTCCAGCGCGCCAAATCACCGGTGCGGTACATGCGTCCGCCCTCGCCGAACGGGCACGCCACGAACCGCTCCGCCGTCAGATCGGGCCGCCCCACGTAGCCGCGCGCGACGCCGGGCCCGGCGACGTACAGTTCGCCGCTGACGCCCGGGGGCACCGGTCGCAGGAAGCCGTCGAGGACGTAGGTCCGCATGTTGCCGAGCGGCCGCCCGATGGGAGGCGGGGCGTCCACGGGCTTGATGCCCTCGTCGACCCGGCCCACGGTCGCCATCACGGTGGCCTCGGTGGGCCCGTAGGTGTTCCACAGCCGGGCCCGGCCCGCCCAGCGGCTCGCGAGGTCGGCGGTCAGCCATTCGCCGCCGAGGACCCAGTTGCGTACACCCGCGACGGTCTCCGGGTCCAGGGTGCGCAGCACGGACGGTACGACGCTGGCCGCTGCGACACCGGTCGCGCGGATCATGCCCGCGAGCGCGTCGGGTTCCGTGCGCTCCTCGGCGGACGCGATGGCGAGGGTGCCGCCTGCCGCCAGGGTGACGGCCACGTCCAGGACCGCGCCGTCGAAGCTGAAGGAGGCGAACTGCAGCATCACGACGCCGTCGCGCAGGTCGAGTGCGGGACGCATCGCCTCGGCCAGGTTCATGACGCCCCGGTGGGCGAGGGCGACGCCCTTGGGGCGGCCGGTGGAGCCCGAGGTGTAGATGACGTACGCGAGTTGCTCGGTGCCGACGGGCAGGCCGAGCGGCCCGCCGGGCTCCGCCGCTATCGCCCGGGCGGTCCGCGTCTCGTCGAGGACCACGACGCGGGCGGTGCCGTCGGGCACGTCGGCGAGGGTGGCCCCGGTGGCCAGGACGAGGTCGGCGCCGCTGTCCGTGATCATGTAGTGCAGCCGGTCGGCCGGGTGGTCGGGATCCAGGGGCACGAAGGCGCCGCCCGCCTTCCACACCGCGAGCTCCGCCACGATCATGTCGGTGCCGCGCGGCAGGCAGAGGCCCACGCGGCGTTCCCGGCCGACGCCGAGTCCGGCCAGGTGGCGGGCGAGCCGGTTCGCGCGCTCCGCCAGTTCGCCGTACGTCAGGACGTCGTCGCCGCAGCGTACGGCCGCCGTGTCCGGCGCCCTGCGGGCCTGCGCCTCGAACGCCTCGACGACCGAACCGGCGGCCAGTGGGCGCCCGGTCGTGTTCCAGCGCTCGGTCACCGCGGACCGCTCCGCCTGTTCCAGTACGTCGATGTCGCCCACGCGCGCCGCCGGGTCGGCCGTGACCTGTTCGAGGACCCGCACGAACCGCCGGACGACGGACTCCGCGGCGGTCCGGTCGAACAGGTCGGGCCGGTAGTCCAGCTTGAAGCGCATGCGGTCGCCGCCCGGGACGGCGACGAGGGTGAGCGGATAGTGCGAGGCGTCGCGGGACGCCTCCGCGGGCCTGATCGTCACGGCGTCGGGCCCGGGCTCGGGGCCCGCGGGCGGCAGCGGGTAGTTCTCGTACAGGACGAGCGTGTCGAAGACCGCGGCGGGCCCGGCGATCTTCTGCACCTCGGCGAGCCCGACGTGCTGGTGGGCGATCAGGCCGGACTGGGCTGCCTGCAGCCGCGCGAGGAGTCCGGCGACGGGCTGCGCGCCGTCGAGACGTACGCGCACCGGCAGCGTGTTGATGAACAGGCCGATCATCGATTCCACGCGCGGGAGTTCGGCCGGTCGGCCCGCGACGGTGGCGCCGAAGACGACGTCCGTGCGTCCGGCGAGGCGGGCGAGCACGAGCGCCCAGGCGCCCTGCACCACGGTGTTGACCGTCAGCCCGTTCGTACGCGCCAACTCGGTTACGGCGTGCGTGAGTTCGGCCGGGAGTTCCGTGTGGACGTGGTCGGGCAGCACCGGGGCGCGGCCCGGGTCCTTGGGTGCGACGAGCGTCGACCCGTCGGCGCCGGACAGCTCGGCGCGCCAGGCGTCGCGCGCCGCGTCCTTGTCCTGGCGGCCGAGCCACGCCACGTACTCGCCGTACGGTGCCACGCGCCCCAGCACGGAGGCGTCGCCGCCCGCCGCGTACACCTGGGACAGCTCGTTCAGGAGGACCGGCATCGACCAGCCGTCCATGAGGATGTGATGGAACGTCACGACGAGCCGGTGCCGCCGTTCGCCGAGCCGCACGAGCAGGAGCCGCAGCAGCGGCGGCACGGCGAGGTCGAACCGCTGCGCGCGTTCCCGGGCGGCGAGCCGGTCGATCTCGGCGAGCGCCTCGGGCTCCACGAGTGCGCTGACGTCCGTCTCGTTCCAGGGGAGCGCGACCTCGCGCGGGATGACCTGGACCATCCGGGCGCCGGTCACCGGGCGGAAGCAGGCGCGCAGCGCCGCGTGCCGGGTCAGCAGCGCCTGCCACGAGGCGCGCAGTCGAGCCGTGTCCACGGGCCCTTCGACGGCGAGGGTCGACTGCACGGTGTAGACGTCCGGGCCCTGGTCGTCGTAGGAGGCGTGGAAGAGCATCCCCTCCTGCAGCGGCGAGAGGGGCCACACGTCCTCGACGAGGGATCGGGGTCGGGTCGTCATCGCTCTGTCTCCTCACAACGCCTGGGCCTGTCGGCCATGGCTTCTATGGCATCTGTGGCTTCTCGCCTGCGAATCCGGCTTCGAGTTCGTCGATCTGGTGCTGTGCGAGGTCGAGGAGGTGGAAGTCGGACGGGGTGTGTCCGCCTGCCGTGGGGTCGGCGGTGTGGTCCGCGAGGCCGGCCAGCATGTCCAGCCAGGCCCTGCCGAGCCGGTCGGCGTCGGCTTCCTCCAGCAGCCGGCTCGCCCAGCTCAGGGTGATCGTCAGTGCGGGTCCTTCGGCGGTGTCCCGGACCACGGCGCCGGCGTCCAGTGCGTGGGTGGCGGGCATGTCCGGGTCGACCGAGCCGCCGATCGCGGTGTCGCCGGCCATCTCCCACGGGCCGGGCGGGCCCGCGGCGCGGCCTCCGCCGGCGGCGAACCGGCCCAGGTAGTTGAAGCCGATCTGTGCCGCCGGTGCGGCCTCGAACCCGGCGCGTGTCGCGGAGTTGAGGTGGCGCAGCAGTTCGTGGCCGAGTCCGTCGCCGGGCACCGCCCGCGCCTGCTCCTTGACGGCCTTCACCAACGTACCGGCAGCCGGGCCACCGGCCCTAGCGCCGTCCAGGTCGACGCCGGTCACGTCGAGCCTGACCGGCCGCACGCTGGTGAACCAGCCCACCGTCCGCAACAGGTCGACGCCGCCCAGGGGTTGGCGCCCGTGGCTCTCGATGTCGACCAGGAGCCCGTCGGCGGCACCGGGCCGTGAGCGTGCGACCGCCCCGGCGAGGGCTGCGAGCAGCACGTCGTCGACGCCGCAGTGGAAGGCGGTCGGGGTGCGGCCCACGAGGATGGCGGCGTGCTCGGGCGGCACGGTCCAGGAGCGGTGGCGCAGGGTGCGGACGGTGTCGGTCGTAGGCTCCAACTCGCGTGTTGCGACGCCCTGTTGTTCCTTGCCCAGGAGGGCGAGCCACTCGTCGGCCTCGGCGACGCGTGCCGCGTCGACCGCTTGGGCGGCCAGCAGCTCCGCCCAGCGCCGGAACGAGGTTCCGACGGGTTCGAGGTGGGGCGTCCGCCCCGCGGCCGCGGCTTCGCACGCTGCCCTCAGGTCGGGGACGAGGACGCGCCACGACACACCGTCGACGACGAGGTGGTGCACGACGAGGACGAGGCGTCCGGTGCGGTCGGGTCCGGCGTCGACCCACACGGCGCGGGCCATGGTGCCCGCGGCGGGGTCGAGTTGCTGCGCTGCTTCTCGGGCTGCTTGGGCGGCGACGGTGTCGAGGGACGGGGTGGGGGGCGGGGTGGGGGGTGTGCCGCCGCTGGGTGATGGCGCGTCCGTCGCGTCGACGCGTGAGGCGAGAGCGTTGGCGTCGACGTGTGAGACGAGGGCGTTCGCGTCGACGCGCGAGATGAGGCCCTTCGCATCGACCGAGCCCTGTTCGCCGACGACGAGCCTGGGCTCCCCGGGGACCGTGCGGGCGCGCAGCATGTCGTGGGTGTCGAGGAGGGCGGCGAGGCCCGTGGTCAGGGTGTCGAGGCCCAGTCCGGCCGGGGCGCCGACGACCACCCATTGTGCGAAGCCGGGGCTCGTGGCCCGTTCGCCCAGCGCGTGCATCACGGGGGTCCAGGGCACCTCGCCGACGCCGATGTCGTCGGGCGCCGTCTCCGGTTCCGCGGTCTCCGCGACCTGCGCGAGACGTTCCGGGGTCTTCTCCTCGAACACCTGGCGTGACGTCAGCACGAGTCCGGCCCCGCGCGCCCGCGACGCGAGCTGCATCGACATGATCGAGTCGCCGCCCAGCTCGAAGAAGCCGTCGTCTACGCCGACCCGCTCCAGGCCGAGCACCTCGGCGAACAGCTCGCACAGGGCTCGCTCGGTCGCCGTGCGTGGCGCGCGTCCCGTGACCCGTTCGGCGAAGTCGGGCGCGGGGAGGGCCGCCCGGTCCACCTTCCCGTTGGGGGTCAGCGGCAGCCGCTCCAGCGGGACGAACGCCGTCGGCACCATGTACTGGGGCAGCCGGTCGCGTACGTACGCGGCGAGGCCCGGAGGCTCTGCGGCGCCGGGGAACGTGCCGTCGGCGACGCCCGTGGTGACGTAGGCGATGAGACGGGGCGCGTCCTCGGAGCGGTCGCGGCGCGCGACGACCACGGCCTGCGCCACGTCCGGGTGCGCGGCGAGCACGGCCTCGACCTCACCCGGCTCGATGCGGTGGCCCCGGATCTTGATCTGGTCGTCGGCGCGCCCCACGAAGAGCAGCTCTCCGTCGTCGGTCCAGCGGGCCACGTCACCGGTGCGGTACATCCGCTCCCCCGCCCCGAACGGGCAGGCAACGAAGCGCTGCGCGGACAGTCCCGGACGTGCCAGGTAACCGCGGGCGAGCCCCGCTCCGGCCACGTACAGCTCACCGGTGACACCGGGTGGCACGGGCAGCAGGTAGTCGTCCAGGACGAACACCTGCGTGTTCGCCATCGGGCGGCCCAGGGGAACGACGTCGCGTCCCGGCGTCAGCGGCTCGCTCATCGCGGCGCACACCGTCGTTTCGGTCGGCCCGTACGCGTTGACCATGCGCCGCCCGGACGACCACCGGTCGACCAGGCCGGGCGGGCAGGCCTCACCCGCCACCACGAGGGTTTCGAGGCTGTCCGGCAGGGCGTCCTCGGCCGCCAGGACGCTCGGTGGCACGGTCACATGGGTCGCGCCCGACGCGCGCAGGGCGGCGTCCAGCGACACCCTCGGCGGCAGTTCGTCCGGCGCGGCGAGGATCAGCGTGCCGCCCGAGAGCAGCGCCATGCACAGCTCGGAGACGGCCGCGTCGAAGCTGAGCGAGGCGAACTGCAGGACGCGCGAGTCCGCCCGTACGCCGAAGCGGTCGATCTGGGCCCGCGCGAGGTTGTGCAGGCCCGCGTGGGTGACGGTGACGCCTTTGGGGGTGCCGGTGGAACCCGAGGTGTAGATGACGTACGCGGCATGCGCGGCCGACAGCACCCCCAGCCGCTCCCCGTCCCCCAACGGACCCGGCGCACACCGCCCGATCTCCGCAGCCGTCTCCGGATCGTCCACCACCACGACCCGACCCGCGAACCCCTCCGGCACCACACCCCGCGACCCGACCGTGCACACCACCACCGCCGGACCCACATCACCCAGCACAAACCCCACCCGCTCCACCGGATAACCCGCATCCACCGGAACGAACACACCCCCCGCCAACGACACCCCCAGCAACGCCACCACCAAAGACACCGACCGCTCACCCACCACGGCCACCCGCACCTCAGGCCCCACACCCAACCCCACCAAGAACCGAGCCAACCGACCCGCCCCAGCCCCCAACTCCGCATAAGTCAGCCGCTCCTCACCCGACACCAACGCCACCGCACCCGGCGACACCCCCACCCGCCGACCGAACAGCTCAGGAAGCGGTGCCCCGATGACCGTCGACTCCGTGGCGTTCCACGCGTGTACGACCGTCTCGCGCACGTCGGCGTCCGCCACGTCCAACTGCCCCACGGGGGCCTGTGGGTCGGCAACCAGTTGATCGAGGAGCCGTATGAGTGACGCGATCATCTGCTCGGCGCGGGCGCGGTCGCATACGTCCGGCCGGTGCACGAAGTCGCCCTGCATGGGCGTGCCCGGCGACACGACGAAGGTCAGCGGGTAGTGGCCCATGTCCTGCGGCGCGCCCGCGGGGCGGATCGTGAGGGCGGTGGGCGCGGAGTCTCCGGAGGGCGGGTGGGGGTAGTTCTCGTAGACCACGAGCGTGTCGAACTCCGCTCCGGGCCCGGCGAGTCGACGGATCTCCGACAGGCCCATGTGCTGATGGGCCATCAGTGCGACCTGTCGTTCCTGGAGTTCCGCCAGCATGTCGGCCGCGGGCTGCCGGGCGTCGAGTCGTACGCGCACCGGCAACGTGTTGATGAAGAGGCCGATCGCCGACTCCGCACCCGGCAGATCGGTGGGCCGCCCCGCCACAGTGGCGCCGAACACCACGTCGGCGCGCCCGGCGAGACGGGCGAGCAGGAGCGCCCACGCTCCCTGGACCAGCGTGTTCACGGTCAGACCGCGGTCGCGGGCCAGCGCGGCGACACCTCGTGACAGCTCCTCGGGGAACGCGAACCGCACCCGCTCAGGCACGACCGGCACGCGCACCGAGTCCGCGGGCACGACGAGGGTCGGCCCGTCCAGACCGGCGAGTTCGGCGCGCCATGCCTGCCGTGCCACGTCGGCGTCCTGATGGCTGAGCCAGGCGAGGTACTCGCGGTAGGACGTCGCCGCCGGGAGGTCCCGTTCGTCGCCGCCCGTCGCCAGTGCCTCGTACACGGCGGTCAGGTCGCCGATGAGGACGGGCAGGGACCAGCCGTCCATGATGAGGTGGTGGCTGGTGATCACCAGGTGGTGCCGGTGCTCGGATAGCCGGATCAGGAGCAGCCGCAGCAGCGGGGGCTTGGTGACGTCGATCCGTTGCGCCCGCTCGCGCTCGGCGAGCCGCTCGGTCTCGGCGAGGGCTTCGGCCGGGGCCAGTCCGGTCAAGTCCGCTTCGTTCCAGGGGAGTTCCACGTCGGCGCCCACGATCTGTACCGCCTCGCCCGATGTGAGGCGGTGGAAGCCGGCGCGGAGGGTCGGGTGCCGGCGCAGCAACGCCTGCCATGCGGCGCGCAGCCGGGCGGCGTCCAGCGGGCCTTCGAGTTCCAGGGCACGCTGGCCTTCGTAGACGTCGGGGCCGCTCTCGTCGTACGTGGCGTGGAAGAGCATGCCCTCCTGCAACGGTGACAGCGGCCATACGTCAGCTGGGGCGGGTACCGCGGTCTCCAGCTCCTCCACGTCGGCCTGCGTCAGGGCGGCGCCGAGGAGGGGGAAGTCGGCCGGGGTGTGGCCGCCCGCGGTGGCCTCGGTGACGGTGTGCCCGGCGAGTCCTCCCAGCATGGCCGCCCAGGTGCTGCCGAGCCGGTCGGCCTCCGCGTCCGGCAACAGTTCGCCCGCCCAGCTCAGAGTGAGCGTCAGCTCCGGGCCCTCGGGGGTGTCGCGCACCGCGGCTCCTGCTTCCAGGGCGTGGTGGAGCGGCATGTCCGGCGGGACGGTGCCGCCGATGGCGGTGTCGCCGGTGAGCTGCCAGGCGACGGCGGGGCCGGATGAACCTATGGCCGTTCCAAATGTGCGTACGGCCGTCGCGAACCGGCCCATGTAGTTGAAGCCGATCTCGGGAGCGGGCCGGGCGCGGAGAACGGGCGCGGTCTCCGCGTTGAGATGGCGCAGGAGCTCGTAACCGAGCCCGTCGCCTGGGACCGCGCGCAGCTGCTCCTTGACCGACTTGAGCAGCTTGCCCGCCGCGGGGCCGCCGTCGAGGACTTGCGCGAGGTCGATCCCGGACGCACTCGTCCGCACCGGGTGCGCGCTCGTGAACCAGCCGACCGTGCGGGAGAGATCCACGCCGTGACCCTCGACCGGCTCACGACCGTGCCCTTCCACGTCGATCAGAAGCCCTGCGGCCGTCTCCGGCTTCCAGTGCGCGACCGCACCGGCCAGAGCCGCGAGCAGGACGTCGTCGACACCGCAGTGGAACGCGGCCGGTGTCCTGCCGAGCAGTGCCTCGGCCTGGTCGCCCGGCACCAGCCAGGAGCTTCGGCGCAGGGTGCGGGCGGTGTCGACGGCCGGGTCCAACTCCCTGTGTGTCAGCGGCTGTACGTCGTCGCCCAGCAGCGTCAGCCAGTCCTGAAGCTCCGCGACACGGTGCTCGCCGGTGGCCTCCGCGGCCAGCAGTTCCGACCAGCGGCGGAACGACGTGCCGACGGGGTCCACGGTCGGCTCGCGCCCTTCGGCCGCCGCCTCGCACGCGGCCCGCAGGTCCGGGACCAGCACGCGCCAGGACACCCCGTCGACCACCAAGTGGTGTGCGACAAGGATGAGTTGACCGGGGCGATCGGATCCGGCGTCCGCCCAGACGGCCCGCACCATGGCGCCGCGGGCGGGGTCGAGGCGGTCCGCGGCCTCGCGGGCCAGCTCGCCCGGATCGGCTGCGCCGTCCGATGCGTCCACGCGGTCGATCAGACTCCCCGCGTCGACCGACCCCGCGTCGTCGACGATCAGCTTCGCCTCGCCCGGAACCGTACGGGCCCGCAGCATGTCGTGCCGGTCCAGTACCGCGCCCAGGCCCGCCGCAAGGACATCCGGGCGCAGGTCCGCCGGGGTGCTCAGCACCACCCACTGCGCGAAGTGCGCACTGGTGACGCGTTCGCCCAGCGCCCGCATGACCGGCGTCCACGGCAGCTCACCGACCCCGACGTCAACGATCTCCTCGATCTCGCGCCCCGCCGACTCCGCGACCAGTGCCAGCCGCTCCGCGGTCTTCTCCTCGAACACCTGGCGGGGCGTGAGGACCACGCCTGCCTGACGTGCGCGGGAAGCCAGCTGCATGGAGCTGATCGAGTCGCCGCCCAGCTCGAAGAACCCGTCCTCGACGCCGACCCGCTCCAGCCCCAGCACCTCGGCGAACAGCGCGCAAAGAACGCGCTCCGTCTCCGTACGCGGCTCACGGCCTGTGGTCCGCGCGGCGAAGTCCGGCGCGGGAAGCGCGGACCGGTCCACCTTTCCGTTGACCGTCAACGGCAGCTCGTCCAGGACCACGACGGCCGCGGGCACCATGTACTCCGGCAGCGCTCCGGCCACGTACGCACGCAGCGACTCGGCATCCACCTCACGCCCGCCGTCCGGCACGACGTACCCGACGAGCCGCTTCTCGCCGCCCGGCACGTCCTGGCGGGCCACCGCGACGGCCTGCGCGACCGACTCGTGCCCGGTCAGCACCGACTCCAGCTCGCCGAGCTCCACCCGGTACCCGCGCACCTTCACCTGTTGGTCCGCACGTCCGACGAACAGCAACTCGCCGCCCGCCGTCCACCGCACCAGGTCACCCGTGCGGTACATCCGCCGTCCGACCCCGGCCCCGTCGTCGCCGAAGGGGCACGCCACGAACCGCTCGGCCGACAGGCCCGGCCGGTGCAGGTACCCGCGCGCCAGACCAGGCCCCATGACGTACAGCTCGCCCACGGTCTCCGGCCCGACCGGTTTCAGGAAGTCGTCGAGCACGTACGTCCGGGTGTTGATCAGCGGACGGCCGACCGGTACGGGGCCGTCGCCCTGTCCTTGCCCGTTCACGAGGCTCAGTGGCTCGCTCATGGCCGCGCAGACGGTCACCTCGGTGGGTCCGTAGGCGTTGACGAGACGGCGGTCCGACCATCGCCGCGCCAGCCGGGGCGGGCACTCCTCGCCCGCCACCACCAGCGTCTCCACGGTGTCGGGCAGCTCGTCCACGGTCCCCAGGACGGACGGCGGCACCGTCATGTGCGTGATGCCGAACTCGTCGGCGATCTCCTCCAGCGAGCCGTGCGGCGGCAGCCGGTCGCCGTCGACCACGACGAGCGCCGCGCCGGAGAGCAGGGCCATGCACATCTCGGAGACCGCGGCGTCGAAGCTCCAGGAGGCCAGTTGGAGGACGCGCGATTCGGGGCGTACGGCGAAGCGTTCGATCTGGCCGGTGGCGAGGTTGCCGATGCCGCCGTGCGTGACGACGACGCCTTTGGGCGTGCCCGTCGAACCGGAGGTGTAGATGACGTACGCGGGGTCCGACACGTGGCAGGCGGCGGGCGTGCAGCCGGGGCCGCCCGGCCGGGACGAACGCCTCGCCAGGCGGGACACCGTCCCGGTGACCGATCCAGCGGCTGTGTCCAACGCGTGGGCGTCGAACACCCAGCACCCCTCCCCCGCGGGCGCCACCCGTACCACCGGCTCCGTCGCGGTCGTGCACACCACGAGCGCGGGAGCCGCGTCGGCGAGGACGTGCGCGATCCGCTCGGCCGGATGCGCCGGATCGACCGGCACGAACGCCGCTCCGGCCCGCACCACGCCCAGCAGCACCGCGACCACGTCCACGGAGCGTTCCATGACGACGCCGACCAGGTCGCCCCCGCGCACCCCGCGCGCCAGCAGGCCGTGTGCCACGCGGTCGGCGGCACGGGCGAGTTCCGCGTACGTCCACCGCAGGTCCTCCCCGATCACGGCCGGCGCGTCGGGGGTGCGGCGTGCCTGCGCGTCGAACAGTTCCCCGAGCGTTCCGGTCGCGACCGGCCGGTCCGTGTCGTTCCACCGTTCGACGACCGCGGTGCGTTCCGCCGTTCCGAGTACGTCGATGTCGCCGACCCGCAGCGTCGGGTCGGCCGCGATCTGTTCGAGGACGCGCGTCAGCTGCCGTCCCACCTGGAGGGCGCGCTGCCCGTCGAACACGTCGGGCCGGTACGTCACGCGGACCTCGACGCGGTCGTCGGGGACGACTCCGATGGCCAGGGGGTAGTGCGTGCCCGCCTGGCTGCTGAGCTGGGTGAGCGTGACCGGGGTGGCGGAACCGGAGAGCCGGGAGGTGTTCCGCGGGTAGTTCTCGACCATCAGCATCGTGTCGAATACGGCGCCGGGTCCGCCGAGCGCCTGGATCTCGGCGAGGCCGGTGTGCTGATGGGGCATCAGAGCGGCCTGCCGGTCCTGCAGTTGCGCGAGGAGCGTCAGAACCGGCTCGCGCGCGTCAAGCCGTACGCGCACCGGCAGGGTGTTGATGAACAGACCGATCATCGACTCGGCGCCGGGGACCTCCGGTGGCCGTCCCGCCACGGTCGTGCCGAACACGACGTCCGTGCGCCGGGCGAGGCGTGCGAGGACCAGTGCCCAGGCTCCCTGGACGAAGGTGTTGACGGTCAGCCCGTGCGAGCGGGCCAGTGCGGTGATGGCTCGCGTGGCCCTGCCGGACAGCCGCACGGAGCGTTCCTCGGACAGGACGAGGCCGCCGGGGAGGTCCGCGGGTGCCACGAGGGTCGGCTCGTCGGCTCCGGCCAGCTCCGCACGCCAGGCGTCCCTCGCAGCCTCCTTGCCCTGCCGGTTCAGCCAGGCGAGGTAGTCCCCGTACGAGGCCGACGTGGCCGGTGCGGGGGTGGCGCCGTCCGCCGCGTAGATCGCGGAGACCTCGTTGAGCATGAGGGGCGTCGACCAGCCGTCGGCCACGATGTGGTGGCTGGTGACGACGAGCCGGTGCTGTTCCGCGCCGAGGCGGATGAGCAGGAGGCGCAGGAGCGGGGCGGCCGTCAGGTCGAGCCGTTCCGCCGCCTCGTTCTCGGCACGACGGTCGGCTTCGGCGAGCGCCTCGTCGGGGTCGAGGCCCGACAAGTCGACCTCGGTCCACGGCAGTTGTACGTTCCGGGCCACGACCTGCACGGCCTCGCCGGAGCCGAGTCGCTGGAAACTGGCGCGCAACGCGTCGTGCCGCGCGACCAGCGTCTCCCAGGCGGCCCGTAGGCGCTGGGCGTCCAGCGGCCCGTCGACGGCGAGCACGCGCTGGCTCTGGTAGGCGTCCGGCCCCTCCGCGTCATAGGTGGCGTGGAAGAGCATGCCTTCCTGCAACGGTGACAGCGGCCATACGTCGGCCGGCTCCCGTACCGCCGCCTCCACCCTGTCGACGTCGCCCTGCGTGAGCGCGGCGGCGCCGAGCAGCGGGAAGTCGGACGGGGTGTGCCCGCCCGCGTCGGCGTCGGCCGTCACGTGGGCGGCGAGGCCGCCCAGCATGGCCGCCCAGGTGCTGCCGAGCCGCTCCGCGTCGTCCTGCGCCAGCACACCGTCGGGCCAGCTCAGCCGGAGCTCCAGCTCGGGTCCGTCGGGCGTGTCCCGGACGGTGACGTTCGCTTCCAGGGCGTGGTGGAGCGGCATGTCCGGCGGGACGGTGCCGCCGATGGCGGTGTCGCCGGTGAGCTGCCAGGCGACGGCGGGGCCGGATGTACCTATGGCCGTTCCGGATGTGCGTACGGCCGTCGCGAACCGGCCCATGTAGTTGAAGCCGATCTCGGGAGCGGGCCGGGCGCGGAGGACGGCTGCGGTCTCCGCGTTGAGATGGCGCAGGAGCTCGTAACCGAGCCCGTCACCGCCCGGAACCGCCCGCAGCTGCTCCTTGACCGACTTGAGCAGCGCGCCCGCCGCGCGGCCGCCGTCGAGGACTTGCGCGAGGTCGATCCCCGACGTACTCGTCCGCACCGGGTGCGCGCTCGTGAACCAGCCGACCGTGCGGGAGAGATCCACGCCGTGACCCTCGACCGGCTCACGACCGTGCCCTTCCACGTCGATCAGAAGCCCCGCCGCCGTCTCCGGCTTCCAGTGCGCGACCGCACCGGCCAGAGCCGCGAGCAGGACGTCGTCGACACCGCAGTGGAACGCGGTCGGCGTCCGGCCGAGCAGCACCTCCGCCTGCTTCGACGGCACCACCCAGGCCTGCTGACGCAAGGTGGCCACCGTATCGACGTCGTCCTGCAACGCCCGTTCGCCGAGCGACTGTTGTGGCGCGTCGAGCGGCTGTCGCGGTTCGTGGAGCAGGTCCAGCCAGCCGTCGAGCTCCGCGACCCGCCGCTCCCCGGTGGCCTCCGCCGCCAGCACCTCCGACCAGCGACGGAACGACGTGCCCACCGGATCAATCTCCGGCACACGCCCCTCGGCCGCCGCCTCGCACGCCGCCCGCAGATCCGGGACCAGCACGCGCCACGACACTCCGTCCACCACCAAGTGGTGGACGACGAGGGCGAGTTGTCCGGCCCGCTCGGGCCCTGCGTCCGCCCAGACCGCCCGCACCATCTCCCCGC
The DNA here is from genome assembly GCF_026810505.1 of Streptomyces sp. Je 1-369. Classification (NCBI taxonomy): domain Bacteria; kingdom Bacillati; phylum Actinomycetota; class Actinomycetes; order Kitasatosporales; family Streptomycetaceae; genus Streptomyces; species Streptomyces sp. Je 1-369. Next base: position 8,120,307 of record NZ_CP101750.1, on the reverse strand, counting down.
GCGCCGGATCGAGCCGCCCGGCAGCCTCGCGGGCCAGCTCGCCCACATCGGCAGCGCCACCCGCCACGCCCGACACGTCCGACACATCCGACACGTCCACGCGCTCGATCAGAGTCCCGGCGTCGACCGACCCCGGCTCGTCGACGATCAGCTGCAACTCGCCCGGCACCGCACGGGCCCGGAGCATGTCGTGCCGGTCCAGTACCGCGCCCAGGCCCGCCGCCAGGACATCCGGGCGCAGGTCCGCCGGGGTGCCGACCACCACCCACTGCGCGAACCCCGGCCACGCCGCCCGCTCACCCAGGGCCCGCATGACCGGCGTCCACGGCACCACGCCGGTACCGACATCGGCGACCTGCGCGGCCTCGCGCCCCACCGCCTCCGCGACCAGCGCAAGCCGCTCCACGGTCTTCTCCTCGAACACCTGCCGGGGCGTGACGACGAGCCCCGCACGGCGCGCCCGCGAAGCCAGCTGCATGGAGCTGATGGAGTCGCCGCCCAGCTCGAAGAACCCGTCCTCGACGCCGACCCGCTCCAACGCCAGCACCTCGGCGAACACCGCGCACAACACACGCTCGACGTCGGTACGTGGCTCACGCCCCGTGACTCGCCCGGCGAAGTCCGGCGCGGGCAGCGCGGCCCGGTCCACCTTCCCGTTCACGGTCAAGGGCAGCGCATCGAGCACCACAACGGCCGCCGGGGCCATGTACTCCGGCAGCGCTCCGGCCACGTACGCACGCAGCGATTCGGCATCCACCTCGCACTCGCCGTCCGGCACGACGTACCCGACGAGCCGCTTCTCACCGCCCGACACGTCCTGGCGGGCCACCACCACCGCCTGCCCGACCCCCTCGTGCCCGGCCAGCACCGCCTCGACCTCACCCAGCTCCACCCGGAACCCACGGACCTTCACCTGCTCGTCCGCACGCCCCACGAACAGCAACTCACCGCCCGCCGACCAGCGCACCAAGTCACCCGTGCGATACATCCGCCGCCCGACCCCGACCCCGACCCCGTCACCACCGAACGGACACGCCACGAACCGCTCGGCCGACAACCCAGGCCGCCCCAAGTAGCCGCGCGCCAGACCGGATCCGGCGAGATAGAGCTCGCCCGTCGTTCCGGGCGGGACGGGGCGGAGGAAGGCGTCCAGGACGTACGCGTGGCGGTTGGACAGCGGACGGCCGATCGGGAGGGCGTCGCCCATCGACGTACCCGGCGACAGAAGGTGTGTCGTCGCGCAGAGGGTGATCTCCGTGGGCCCGTACAAATGCCGTACCGCCACCCCAGGACAAGCCTCCCGCACCCGCGCCACCGCACCCGCAGGCACCACATCCCCACCCGTCAACACCTCACGCAGACCGGCGAAACACCCCGGCGACTCCTCCGCCAACACCCGGAACATCCCCGCCGTCACATGCACCGCCGACACACCACCACCCACAGCCGACCGGACACGCCCCGCATCCACCACACCCGAACCCGCCACCACCACCCGGCCACCCGCCACCAACGGCACCCACACCTCGAACAACGACACATCAAACGCATGCGGCGCATGCATCAACACCGCATCACCAGCACCCACCGACCAACCCGAATCCCCCACCAGACCCGCCACCGCACCATGCGAAACCACCACACCCTTCGGCACCCCCGACGACCCCGACGTGTACATCACATACGCCACATCACCCCCACCCACCCGCGCCACGGGCCCATCCGCACGACAGGCATCGACAGCCGCACGCACGCCCGGGGCGTCCAACACCACCCTCAGGCCCGCGTAATCCGCGGGAAGCAAGTCACGGTGCGCCTCGGTACACACGACCGCCGCCGGATCCGAATCCGCAAGCAGAAACGCCACCCGCTCCGCCGGATACTCCACATCCACCGGCACGAACGCCGCCCCCACCCGCCACACCCCGAGCAACACCACGACCAGATCCACCGACCGCTCCATCACCACCGCGACCCGGTCGCCACGGCGCACGCCGATTCGCGTCAGGTGCTGGGCGAGGCGTGCGGAACCGGCCTCCAACTCCGCGTATGAAAGCGTCCGTTCGTCGTCCGTCACTGCCGCCGCGTCCGGCGTGCGGTGCGTCTGCCGGGCGATCAGTTCGGGCACAGAACGGTTCGTGACCGGCCGCCGGGTCGCGTTCCACTCCTCGACGACGAGGGACCGTTCGGCGTCTCCGGCCACGTCGATCCGGCCCACCGGTACCGAGGGGTCTGCCACCACCTGTTCGAGGACCCGCGACAGCCGGTCGACGACCGACCGGGCGTCCGCGCGGTCGTACAGGTCGGGGCGGTGGTCGAGCTTGAAGCCCATGCGGTTGCCCTCGGGGGCGACGACCAGCGTGAGCGGGTAGTGCGCCGCTTCCTCGCCGCCGAGGAAGCGGATGGCGAAGGTGTCGGGGGCGGGCTGCCGCTCCGGGGGGCGCGGGTAGTTCTCGTACACGATGATCGTGTCGAAGACCGATCCGGGACCGGCGAGCCGCTGGATCTCGGGCAGTCCGAGGTGCTGGTGGGCCATGAGAGCGGCCTGTCGCCGCTGCAGGGCGGCGAGCATCTCCGACACCGGTTGCGCGCCGTCGAGTCGTACGCGGACCGGGAGCGTGTTGATGAACAGGCCGATCATCGACTCCACGCCCGGCAGTTCGGCCGGGCGGCCCGCCGCCGTCGCGCCGAACACGACGTCCGTGCGCCCGGCGAGGCGGGCAAGGACCAGTGCCCATGCTCCCTGGATCACCGTGTTCACCGTGATGCCGTGGTTGCGGGCCACCCGCGTGAGGCCCGCGGTCAGCTCCTCGGATATGTAGGTGATCAGGCTGTCCGGGGTCACGGGTGTCCGGCCCGGGTCGGCCGGTGCCACGAGGGTCGGCTCGTCGGCCCCTGCCAGCTCCGCCCGCCAGGCGTCCCGCGCCGCCGCCTTGTCCTGGCGGTTCAGCCAGGCCAGGTACTCGCGGTAGGACGTCACGCGGGGCAGGCCCCGGGTGTGGCCGCCGTACGCGTACACGGCGGGCAGTTCGTTGAACAGCACCGCCATGGACCAGCCGTCCATGACGACGTGGTGGCTGGTGACGACAAGACGGTGCCGTTCGTCGCCGAGCCGGATCAGGAGCAGCCGCAGCAAGGGCGCGACTGCCGGGTCGAAACGCCGCGCACGTTCGCCCGCGGCCAGCCGATCGGTCTCGGCGAGGGCGTCGTCCTCCGCGAGGCCGGAGAGGTCGACCAGCCGCCAGGGCAGTTCCGCCTCACGCGCGATGACCTGCACGGACTCGCCGGACTTGCGGCCCCGGAAGCTTGCCCGCAGCGCGCCGTGCCTGGCAAGCAGCGCTTCCCACGTCCTGTGCAGCCGGTCCACGTCCAGGGGGCCGACCAGTTCCAGCATCCGCTGTCCTTGGTAGACGTCCGGTCCCTGGTCGTCGAAGGCCGCGTGGAACAGGAGCCCTTCCTGCAACGGCGACAGTGGCCAGACGTCCTCGACTACGGAGCGGGTCATCGTCTCTGTCTCCTCACAGCGGCAACGGCGAGATGTGTGGGCACGAGCGGGGTTCTGCGGGATGGGAGGGGTGTCGGGTGCGCGTCAGGAGGGGTCTTGGGCCGCGGTCGGGCCCGGTGCCCCTTCGAATTCGTCGACTTCGTCCTGCGCCAGATCGAGGAGAGGGAAATCGGAGGGCGTGTGACCGCCCGCGGCGGGCGCGTCGGTGTGGGCGGCCACGCCGCACAGGAGCTCCACCCAGGTGCGGCCGAGCTCTTCGGCCTCGTCGTCCGCCACTAGGTGTCCGGGCCGGCTCAGGGTGACCGTCAGTTGCGGCCGCCTGCCTCCCGGGGTGTCCTGGACCATCGCGCCCGCGTCCAGCAGGTGCCGCAGAGGCATGTCCGGGTCGGACGACCCGCCGATGGCCGTCTCGCCCTGCAACTGCCATGCGCCGGTCGCGGAGGATGCCCGTACGTCGGATGTGAACCGGCCCATGTAGTTGAAGCCGATCTCGGGAGCGGGCCGGGCGCGGAGGACGGGTGCGGTCTCCGCGTTGAGATGGCGCAGGAGCTCGTAACCGAGCCCGTCACCGCCCGGCACCGCGCGCAGCTGCTCCTTGACCGACTTCAGCAGCGCGCCCGCCGCGGGGCCGCCCGCGCGGGCCTCGGCGAGGTCGATCCCTGAGGCGTCCAGGCGGACCGGGTGGGCGGCGGCGAACCAGCCGACCGTGCGGGACAGGTCCACGTCGTCGTGTCCGCCGAGCGGTTCACGGCCGTGCCCCTCCACGTCGACCAGGAGGCCCGCGGCCGCCTCCGGCCTCCAGTGCGCGACGGCGCCTGCGAGAGCCGCGAGCAGGATGTCGTCGACACCGCAGTGGAACGCGGTCGGCGTCCTGCTGAGCAGCGCCTCCGCCTGCTCCGGGGGCACCACCCAGCTCTGTCGGCGCAAGGTGCCCACGGTGTCGAGGCACGAGTCCAACCCGCGGCGTGCAAGGTGGGGTTGGGTCTCCCCGAGCAGGTCCAGCCAGCCGTCGAGCTCCGCGACCCGCTGCTCCCCGGTGGCCTCCGCGGTCAGCAACTGCGACCAGCGCCGGAACGACGTACCCACCGGATCGACTTCCGGCACACGCCCCTCGGCCACCGCCTCGCACGCCGCCCGCAGATCCGGGACCAGCACCCGCCAGGACACGCCGTCGACCACCAAGTGGTGTGCTACTAGCACGAGTTGACCGGCCCGGTCGGGTCCCGCGTCCACCCACACCGCCCGCACCATCACCCCGGCCACCGGATCCAGCCGCCCCGCCGCCTCCCGAGCAGCACCGGCCGCCAGCTCCCGCACCACCTCGGGCCCGGCCCCCACCGCATCCACACGTGACAGCGACGAAGCCGCGTCGACCGACCCCGGCTCCGCCACCACGAGCCGCGCCTCACCGGGAACGGTGCGGGCCCGCAACATGTCGTGCGCGTCCAGCACGGCCGACAGACCCACCGCAAGAACGTCCAGCCCGAGGCCGCCCGGCACCCCCAGCACCACCCACTGCGCGAACCCGGGCCGCGCCGCCCGCTCCCCCGACGCCCGCATCACCGGCGTCCACGGCACCTCGCCCACGCCGACGTCGACCGTCGTCCGTGCCTCGTCGGGCGCCCGCACGACGGCCGCCAGGCCTTCCGGCGTCCGCTCCTCGAACACCTGCCGGGGCGTGATGACGAGCCCCGCACGGCGCGCCCGCGAAGCCAGCTGCATGGAGCTGATGGAGTCGCCGCCCAGCTCGAAGAACCCGTCCTCGACGCCGACCCGCTCCAACCCCAGCACCTCGGCGAACAGCGCGCACAACACGCGCTCGCTCTCCGTGCGTGGCTCCCGACCGATGGTCCGCGCGGCGAAGTCCGGCGCGGGCAGCGCGGCCCGGTCCACCTTCCCGTTCACGGTCAACGGCAGCTCGTCCAGGACCACGACGGCCGCGGGCACCATGTACTCCGGCAACCGCCCCGCGACGTGTACGCGCAGCGACTCGGCATCCACCTCACGCTCACCGTCCGGCACGACGTAACCGACGAGGCGTTTGTCGCCGGGCCGGTCCTCGCGGGCGATCACCGCGGCCTGCCGCACCCCCGGATGCGCCGCAAGGACCGCCTCGACCTCCCCCGGCTCCACCCGGAACCCACGCACCTTCACCTGCTCGTCCGCACGCCCGACGAACGACAACTGCCCGTCGGCCGTCCAGCGGGCCAGGTCCCCGGTGCGATACATGCGGCCGCCCGCACCGAACGGGCACGCCACGAAGCGTTCAGCCGTCAGGTCCGGCCGCCCCACATACCCCCGGGCCACACCCGGCCCGGCCACGTACAACTCTCCCGTCGCCCCGACCGGAAGCGGTCGCAGAAACCCGTCCAGGACGTACGTCCGTACGTTGCCCAGCGGGCGGCCGATCGGCGGCGGATCGTCGGTGGGCCCCGTCGTGGCGTCCACCGGTCCCGCCGTGGCCATCACGGTGGCTTCCGTCGGGCCGTAGGTGTTCCACACGCGTGCCTGTGCCGTCCACCGGCTCGCCAGCTCGCCCGTCAACAGCTCGGCGCCGAGGACCCAGTTGTGTACGCCCGGCACCGTGGCGGGGTCCAGCACGCCCAGCAAGGAAGGCACGACGCTGGCTGTGCTCACCCCCGCCGACTCGATCATCGCCACCAGCGCGGACGGCTCGGCCCGCTCCTCCGCGGAAGCGATCGCCAGCGTGCCGCCACCGGACAGCGTCACCGCCACATCCAGCACCGCCGCGTCGAAGCTGAACGACGCGAACTGCAACACCGAGACGCCCGCGTCCACACCAAGAACCGGACGCATCGCCGCCGCCAGATTCGCCACGCCACCATGCGCGACAGCCACACCCTTGGGACGACCCGTCGAACCCGACGTATAGATCACGTACGCCAGCAGCTCCGCAGACAGCCGCACGCCAACGGGGACCTCGGAGCACTCCGCGTCGTCCTCGCCGAGCAGCACGACCCGCGCCCCGCCGACCGCCACGCCCGCCAGACTCTCCCCCGCACCCACCACAACACCCGCACCACTGTCGGCCACCATGAACGACAACCGATCAGCCGAATACTCCGGATCCAGCGGAACGAACGCACCACCCGCCTTCCACACCCCCAACTCCCCCACGACCATGTCGACACCACGCGGCAGACACAGCCCCACACGCGACTCAGGACCCACCCCCAGCCCCACCAACCGCCGCGCCAGCCGATCCGCCCGCACCTCCAACTCCGCGTACGACAAAGCCTCCTCACCACACCGCACCGCCACCGCGTCCGGTGTACGGGACGCCCAACGCTCGAAGTCGTGCAGGACGGACTCGGTCGGCGCCGTGCGTTCCGTGTCGTTCCACTCGCGGAGTACGCGTTCGCGCTCCGGGGCCTCCAGGACGTCGATGCGGGCGGTCGGGGTCGTCGGGTCGGTCGCGATCTGCCGGAGGACGCGGATGAGCCGTCGGCCCAACTCGGCTGCCTTCTCCTGGGGGATGAGGTCCGGGCGGGACGTGACGTGGACGTGGAGGTGGCGGTCGGTGGCGAGGATGCCGAGGGTCACCGGGTAGTTGGTCGCCTGATGGCCTGCCGACGCGGTGAAGGCGGGGAGGTCTTCGGTGGCAGGGCGGGCGGGAGGCGTGGGGTAGTTCTCGTAGACCACAAGGGTGTCGAAGACCGCTCCGGGACCGGCGAGCTTCTGGATCTCCGCGAGGCCCAGGTGCTGGTGGGCGATGAGGGCCGACTGGCGCTCCTGGAGGCGGGTCAGGAGCTCGGTCACGGGCTGCGCGCCGTCCAGGCGTACACGGACCGGGAGCGTGTTGATGAGCAGGCCGACCATCGACTCGACGCCCGGGAGTTCGGCGGGGCGGCCCGCGACGGTGGCGCCGAAGACGACGTCCGTGCGGCCGGCGAGGGGGGCGAGCACCAGGGCCCACGCGCCCTGCACCAGTGTGTTCACCGTGAGTCCGTGGGCGCGGCCCGTCTCCGTCAGGGCCCGCGTGTCGTCCTCGGACAGGCGCAAGGGTGTCTCTTCCGGCAGGACGAGGGCGCCGCTCGGGTCGGCCGGTGCCACGAGCGTCGGCCCGTCCGCTCCTGCCAGCTCCGCTCGCCATGCCGCGCGCGCGGCCTCCTTGTCCTGGCGTCCCAGCCACGCCAGATATTCACCGTAGGAGGCCGCGCGCTTCAGTACGAGCGGGCCGCCGCCCGCCTCGTACACCTGTGAGAGCTCGTTCAGGAGGACCGGCATCGACCAGCCGTCCATCAGGAGGTGGTGGGACGTCACGACGAGGCGGTGCCGGTCCGTGCCGAGTCGGAGCAGGAGGAGGCGGAGCAGCGGGGGGACGGTCAGGTCCAGGCGCTGGGCGCGTTCCTGTGCCGCCAGTTTCTCGGCCTGGTCGGTCATGTCCTGCGGCTCGGTGAGGTCCGAGAGGTCGGCCTCGCGCCAGGGCAGCGGCACGTTGCGGGTGATGAGCTGCACCGCCTCGCCGGACTTCCTGCGGTGGAAGCTGGCCCGCAGCGCCGCGTGCCGGTCGAGCAGCGTCTCCCACGAGGCGCGGAGCCGGTCCGGGTCCAGGGGCCCTGTCACGTCCAGCAGGAACTGGACGGCGTAGACGTCGGGGCCCCGGTCGTCGAAGTCCGCGTGGAACAGCAGCCCTTCCTGCAAGGGCGACAGGGGCCACACTTCGGCCAGGGCCGCGCCGTGGGCGGCGGTTGAAGACTTCACCGGGACAGACCTCCCTCGAGCTTCGCTGCTATCGCTTGGAACTGGTCGACCTCGTCCTGCTCCAGGTCGAGGAGGTGGAAGTCGGACGGGGTGTGTCCGCCCGCGGCCGGGTCGTCGGTGTGGGCGGCGAGCCCGGCGAGCAGGCGCACCCAGGTCCGGCCGATCCGTTCCACGTCGGTCTCGGTGAGGAGCCGTTGCGGCCAACTGAGCGTGACGGTGAGTTCGGGACCTGCCGGTGTGTCCCGGACGACCGCGATCCCCTCCAGTACGTGCGGGGCCGGTGTGTCCGAGCCGTCCGTGCCGCCCGCCCCCGCGGGGCCCGCCAACTGCCAGGCGCCGACCGCTCCCGGCTCCCGCGCTCCCGGTTCCCCGGCTGCCGCCGCCTCCGTCGTCTCCGCGGCTTTCGCCGCCGCGGTGAACCGGCCGAGGTAGTTGAAGCCGATCTCCGCCGCCGGTGCGGCCCGCAGGACCGGGGCCGTCCGGGGGTTCAGATGACGCAACAGGCCGTAGCCGAGTCCGTCCCCGGGGACCGCCCTCACCTGCTCTTTGACGGCCTTCACCAACGTACCGGCAGCCCTGCCACCGGCCATAGCGTCGTCCAGGTCGACGCCGGTCACCTGGAGACGCACCGGGTGCGCGCTCGTGAACCAGCCGACCGTCCGCAGCAGGTCGGTGCCGTCCAGCGGTTCGCGCCCGTGCCCCTCGATGTCGAGCAGCAGCCCGGGGGCGGGGTCGGCGCGCCAGTGCGTCACCGCGCCCGCGAGGGTGGCGAGGAGCACTTCGTGGACACCGCAGTGGAACGCGGCCGGTGTCCGGCCGACCAGCGTCCCGACCTGCTCCGGGGGAACGGTCCACGAGCGGCGGCACAGGGTGCGGGACGTGTCGATGGAGGGGTCCAATGGGCGCCCCGCCAGGGGCTGTTGGTGCTCACCGAGCAGGGTCAGCCAGTCCGGGAGCTCCGCGAGCCGCGACTCCTCGGCCGCCTGCGCGGTCAGCAGTTCGGACCAGCGGCGGAAGGACGTCCCCACGGGGTCGAGCCGCGGTGTGCGGCCCGCGGCCACCGCCTCGCAGGCCGCACGCAGGTCCGGTACGAGGACGCGCCAGGACACGCCGTCCACCACCAGGTGGTGGGCTACGAGGACCACCCGGCCGGTGCGGTCGGGGCCCGCGTCGACCCATACCGCCCGCAGCATCGTTCCTGCCGCCGGGTCGAGCTCGCCGGCCGCTTCCCGTGCCGCCCGGCCCGCGATCTCGTCCAGGGCTCCGGTGGCGGCGCCGGTCGCGTCGACGCGGGACACCGCCGCCCCCGCCCCCGCCGATCCGGGCTCGCCGACGATCAGCTTCGGCTCACCGGGCACGGTGCGGGCCCGCAGCATGTCGTGGGTGTCCAGGAGGGCGGCGACGCCTGCGGTGAGGGCGTCGAGGCCGAGCCCGGCCGGTACGCCCAACGTCATCCACTGCGTGAAGTCCGGGCCCGCGACCTTCTCCCCGAAGGCCCGCATCACCGGCGTCCACGGCACCTCGCCGACGCCGTCGTCGTCCGCCGCGGTCTTGTGCTCGGCGAGCTCCGCCACTTCCGCGAGGCGTTCCGGGGTCTTCTCCTCGAAGACCTGCCGGGGCGTCACGACCAGACCCGCCCGGCGGGCCCTGGACACCAGCTGCATCGAGCTGATCGAGTCGCCGCCCAGCGCGAAGAAGCTGTCCTCGGCGCCGACCCGGTCGAGCCCCAGCATGTCGGCGTAGAGCGAGCAGAGGATCTCCTCGGTCGCGGTACGCGGCTCACGGCTCGTGACGCGTCCCGCGAAGTCGGGGGCGGGCAGCGCGGCCCGGTCGACCTTGCCGTTGGCGGTGCGCGGCAGGGCGTCGAGGACCAGTACGGCCGTCGGCACCATGTACTCGGGGAGTACGCTGGTGACGTACTCGCGGACCGTCCGTCCGTCGACGGTCTCGCCGTCCGCGGCGACGTAGCCGATGAGGCGCGGCTCGCCGGGCCGGTCCTCCCTGATGGTCACGGCCGCGTGGCGCACTCCGGGGGAGCTCGCGAGGGCGGCCTCGATCTCGCCGGGTTCGATGCGGTGGCCCCGGATCTTGATCTGGTCGTCGGCGCGGCCCGCGAAGACGAGCTCGCCGTCGCTGGTCCAGCGGACGACGTCACCGGTGCGGTACATCCGGCGGCCGGGACCGAACGGGTTCGCCACGAACCGCTGGGCGGAGAGGCCCGCGCGGCCCACGTAGCCGCGGGCGAGCCCGGCACCTGCGACATACAGCTCCCCGGCCACCCCCGCGGGCACCGGGCGCAGGGACGCGTCCAGCACGTACGCCTGGGTGTTGGCGACCGGGCGCCCGATCGGCGGCGGGCCTTCGCTGTCGCGGATCAGGGCGGTCGTCGAGATGATCGTCGACTCGGTGACCCCGTACTGGTTGTACATGGCCCGCCCCGCCGACCAGCGCCGACGCACCTCCACCGGCATGGCCTCGCCTCCCGTGATGAGCAGGCCCAGGTCGGGCAGTTCATCCGGGGGCAGCTGCGAGAGGAAGGTCGGGGGGATCGCGGCGTGGGTGACGCGGCGGGTGCGCAGGAGGCGGGCCAGTTCGTCGCCGGAGATGTCCAGGCGGGTGGGGGCGAGCACGAGCCGGCCGCCTGCGCAGAGGGTGGGCCAGATGTCCGCGAGGGAGACGTCGAAGCTCGGCGAGACGAGTTGCAGGACCCGGCTGTCGGGGTCGATGGCGTAGCGCCGCACGTTCTCCGCGATCAGGTTGCGCAGACCTCCGTGCGAGACGGTGACGCCTTTGGGGGTGCCGGTGGAACCCGAGGTGTAGATGACGTACGCCGCATGCGCGGCCGACAGCACCCCCAGCCGCTCCCCGTCCCCCAACGGACCCGGCGCACACCGCCCGATCTCCGCAGCCGTCCCCGGATCGTCCACCACCACGACCCGACCCGCGAACCCCTCCGGCACCACACCCCGCGACCCGACCGTGCACACCACCACCGCCGGACCCACATCACCCAGCACAAACCCCACCCGCTCCACCGGATAACCCGCATCCACCGGAACGAACACACCCCCCGCCAACGACACCCCCAACAACGCCACCACCAAAGACACCGACCGCTCACCCACCACAGCCACCCGCACCTCAGGCCCCACACCCAACCCCACCAAGAACCGAGCCAACCGACCCGCCCCAGCCCCCAACTCCCCATAAGTCAGCCGCTCCTCACCCGACACCAACGCCACCGCACCCGGCGACACCCCCACCCGCCGACCGAACAACTCGGGGGCCAGGTCGTCCGAGACGGGTGCTGTCGTGTCGTTCCAGCGCCGCACGATCTGCGTGTGTTCGGCGGGGGCCAGGAGGTCGATCTCGCTGAGGCGGAGGTTCGGGTCCGCGGCGACCTGTTCGAGGACGCGGGCGAGCCGGTTCGCCAGGGACAGGGCCGTGTCGTGGTCGAAGAGGTCGGCCGCGTAGAGGATCTCGCCGTCGAGGCCCGCCGGGGCCCCGTACTCGTCGCGGCGCTCGACGACGGACACCGCCAGGTCGAAGCGGGCGGCGAGTTCGGGCGGCAGGGGCGCGGGGCGGACGTCGACACCCGGGAGGTCCCAGGTGACTTCGGGGATGTTCTGGAGGGCGAGCATCACTTGGAACAGGGGGTTGCGCGAGAGCGAGCGCGTCGGGTTCAGCTCTTCGACGAGGCGCTCGAAGGGGACGTCCTGATGCGCGTACGCCGCGAGATCCGCGGCCCGCACCCGCTCCAGGAGCTCGGCGAAGGTCGGATCCCCTCCCACGTCGGCACGCAACACCAGCGTGTTCACGAAGAAACCCGCCAGATCCTCCAGGGCGGCATCCTCACGGCCCGCCGTCGGCGTCCCGACCGTGATGTCATCGCCCGCCCCCAGACGGGACAACAACAACGCCACAGCCGCGTGTACGACCATGAACATCGTCGCCCGGCCCTGCCCGGCGACCCCCACCAGCCGGGCATGCGTCGCCGCATCCGCCGCCACCGGCACCAGCCGCCCCCGGAACGACGGCACCGCAGGACGAGCCCGATCCACCGGCAACACCAGCTCCTGGGACACGCCCTCCAACGTGTCCCGCCAGTACGCCAGTTGGCCGCTCAGGACACTCGCCGGGTCATCCAGCTCCCCCAGCACCTCCCGCTGCCACAACGCGTAATCCGCGTACTGCACCCGCAACCCGGCCCAGCCCGGCACCCGACCCTCACACCGCGCCGCATACGCCGTCTCCAAGTCCCTGGCCAGCACCCCCATCGACCAGCCGTCCACCGCCACGTGATGCGCCACCACCGACAACACACATTCACGCTCACCCGCCACCACCAGGCGGACCCGCCACGGCAGATCGGTGCGCAGGTCGAAGCCGGTCGCCAGCTGCGCGGCGAGCGTGCGGTCGATGTCGCTCACGTCGTCCGCCCGCAGCACGATCAGCGGCGGGCGTCCCGCGTCGCCGTGCCGCACCTGCTGGCGGGGGACGCCGTCGATGTCGGGGAACACCGTCCGCAGGCTTTCGTGGCGGTCCGCCACATCGCCCAGGGCCGCCTCCAACGCGGCCACGTCCAGCAGGCCCGATATCCGCAGCACCAACGGCAAGTTGTACGCGGACGCCGCCCCCGGAACCGTCTCCTCCAACCGGTTCAAGAACCACATCCGCTGCTGCGCGAACGACAACGGCACCACATCCGGCCGCACCCGCACCCCCAACACAGGACGCCCCCCGGCCGCCGCCGACCCCGCACGCTCACCCACCCACCGCGCCAACCCCGCCACCGTCGGAGCCCCGAACAACTCCCCGATCCCCACCTCCACATCAAGCACCGCACGCACCCGCGCCACCAACCGCATCCCCGACAGCGAATCCCCACCCAGCTCGAAGAACCCGTCCTCGATCCCGACCCACTCCAGGCCGAGAACCTCCGCGAAGAGGCCGCACAGGATCTCTTCGGTCTGCGTGCGCGGTTCGCGCCGGGAGACGCGGGCGGCGAAGTCGGGAGCCGGAAGGGCGGCGCGGTCGAGCTTGCCGTTGACGGTGAGCGGCAGCGCGTCCAGGACCAGCACGGCCACCGGGACCATGTACTCGGGCAGGACCCCGGCCGCGTACGCGCGCAGCTCCTGGGGGTCGATGTCGCCGCCGCGCTGAGGCCGCTGGTGGTGCCGGTGCTGATGCCGTCGTTCTTCGGGGACGACGTAGGCGACCAGGCGTTTGTCGCTGCCCGGTCCGCCGTCCTGGCGGGCCACGACGACCGCCTGGCCGACCGCCTCGTGCCGGGTGAGCACCGCCTCGACCTCGCCCGGTTCCACGCGGAACCCGCGCACCTTCACCTGCTCGTCCGCGCGGCCGGCGAACGACAGCTGCCCGTCGGCCGCCCAGCGGGCCAGGTCCCCGGTGCGGTACATGCGCTCCCCGCCACCCCCACCGCTCATGGCGAACGGGCACGCCACGAAGCGTTCCGCCGTCAGATCGGGACGCCCCGAGTAGCCCCGGGCGAGGCCCGGACCCGCGATGTACAGCTCGCCGACGACCTTCGGCGGGACGGGGTGCAGGAACTCGTCCAGTACGTAGAGCCGTACGTTGTCGAGGGGGCGGCCGATGGGCGGCGCCTCGTCGCCGGGCTCGATCCCGGCGTCCACGGGACCCGCGGTGGCCATCACGGTGGCTTCGGTGGGGCCGTAGGTGTTCCACACCCGCGCCTGGGACGTCCACCGGCTCGCGAGGTCGGCGGTGAGCAGCTCGGCGCCGAGGACCCAGTCGCGTACGCCGGAGACCGCGGCCGGGTCCAGGACGCTCAACAGGGAGGGCACGACGCTCGCCGTCGTCACCTGCGCCGACTCGATCATCGCCGCCAGCGCCGACGGCTCGGCCCGCTCCTCCGCGGAGGCGATCGCCAGCGTGCCGCCACCGGACAGCGTCACCGCCACGTCCAGCACCGCCGCGTCGAAGCTGAACGACGCGAACTGCAACACCGAGACACCCGCGTCCACACCAAGAACCGGACGCATCGCCGCCGCCAGATTCGCCACGCCACCATGCGCGACGGCCACACCCTTGGGACGACCCGTCGAACCCGACGTATAGATCACGTACGCCAGCTGGTTTCGGGGCGGCCGCCTGCCAAGGGAGTCGGAGGACGCCGCCGCCAGCGCCCGACCGACGTCCGGGTCGTCCAGGAGCACCGCTCGCGCCGTGCCCGCGGGCACCGCTCCGAGGGTCTCGGCGACGCCCAGTACGACGGTCGCTCCGCTGTCGGCGAGCACGTAGCCGAGGCGGTCCGGCGGGTACTCCGGGTCCAGCGGCACGAACGCGCCGCCCGCCTTCCACACCGCCAGCTCCGCGACGACCATGTCGACGCCACGCGGCAGACACAGTCCCACCCGCGACTCGGGCCCGACCCCCAGCCGCATGAGATGCCGGGCCAGCTGGTTCGCCCGCGCCTCCAGCTCCCCGTATGTCAGCGCCTCTGCACGGCACCGCACTGCCGACGCCCCCGGCGAGCGGGACACGCACCGCTCGAAGAGCTCGGGTATCGACGCGTCCGGGACGTCGGTCGCGGTGTCGTTCCAGCGCCGCACGATCTGCGTGCGTTCGGCGGGGGCCAGGAGGTCGATCTCGCTGAGGCGGAGGTTCGGGTCCGCGGCGACCTGTTCGAGGACGCGGGCGAGCCGGTTCGCCAGGGACAGGGCCGTGTCGTGGTCGAAGAGGTCGGCCGCGTAGAGGATCTCGCCGTCGAGGCCCGCCGGGGCCCCGCGTTCGTCGCGGCGTTCCGTCAGAGTCACCGCGAGGTCGAAGCGGGCGGCGGGCGCCCTCATCGAGGCGGAACGCACCTCCACGCCCCGGAGGCGCCACTGCGGTTCGGGCACGTGGTCCAGAGCGAGCATGACCTGGAAGAGCGGGTTGCGGGACACCGACCGCGTCGGGTTGACCTCTTCGACGAGGCGCTCGAAGGGGACGTCCTGATGCGCGTACGCCGCGAGATCCGCGGTCCGCACCCGCTCCAGGAGCTCGGCGAAGGTCGGATCCCCTCCCACGTCGGCACGCAACACCAGCGTGTTCACGAAGAAACCCGCCAGATCCTCCAGGGCGGCATCCTCACGGCCCGCGGTCGGCGTTCCGACCGTGATGTCATCGCCCGCCCCGAGGCGGGACAACAACAACGCCACGGCCGCGTGTACGACCATGAACATCGTCGCCCGGCCCTGCCCCGCCACCCCCACCAGCCGGGCATGCGTCGCCGCGTCCGCCGCCACCGGCACCAGCCGCCCCCGGAACGACGGCACCGCAGGACGAGCCCGATCCACCGGCAACACCAGCTCCTGGGACAGGCCCTCCAACGTGTCACGCCAGTACGCCAGTTGGCCGCTCAGGACACTCGCCGGGTCATCCAGCTCCCCCAGCACCTCCCGCTGCCACAACGCGTAATCCGCGTACTGCACCCGCAACCCGCTCCAGCCCGGCACCCGACCCTCACACCGCGCCGCATACGCCGTCTCCAAATCCCTGGCCAGCACCCCCATCGACCAGCCGTCCACCGCCACGTGATGCGCCACCACCGACAACACGCACTCACGCTCACCCGCCACCACCAGGCGGGCCCGCCACGGCAGATCGGTGCGCAGGTCGAAGCCGTGTCCCGCCTCTTCCGCCAGCGCCTCTGCGACCCGAGGCGCGGCGCACTCCACGGTCAGCAGGGGCGGTCGTCCCGCTTCGCCCTCGAGGACCAGCTGGCGGGGAACGCCGCTCGCTTCGGGGAAGACCGTCCGCAGGCTTTCGTGGCGGTCCGCCACATCGCCCAGAGCCGCCTCCAACGCGGCCACATCCAGCAGGCCGGAAATCCGTAACACCAACGGCAAGTTGTACGCGGACGCCGCCCCCGGAACCGTCTCCTCCAACCGGTTCAAGAACCACATCCGCTGCTGCGCGAACGACAACGGCACCACATCCGGCTGCACCCGCACCCGCAACACAGGACGCCCCCCGACCACCGCAGACCCCGCACGCTCACCCACCCACCGCGCCAACCCCGCCACCGTCGGCGCCCCGAACAACTCCCCTATCCCCACCTCCACATCAAGCACCGCACGCACCCGCGCCACCAACCGCATCCCCGACAGCGAATCCCCACCCAGCTCGAAGAACGACACGTCGGTGCCGACCCGACCCAGGCCGAGGATCTCGCCGAAGAGTCCGCTCAGGACGTCCTCCACGGGGGTCGCAGGGCCGCGCACCGTCCCCGCGCCCTCGAAGTCGGGCGACGGCAGGGCGGGGCGGTCGAGCTTGCCGTTGGCCGTGAGCGGCAGGGCGTCCAGGACCAGCACGGCGGCCGGGACCATGTACTCCGGCAACCGCCCCGCCACGTATGCCCGCAGTGCCGCGGCATCCACCTCGCACTCGCCGTCCGGCACGACGTACCCGACGAGCCGCTTCTCACCACCGGGCACGTCCTGGCGGGCCACCACCACCGACTGCCCGACCCCCTCGTGCCCGGCCAGCACCGCCTCGACCTCACCCAGCTCCACCCGGAACCCACGGACCTTCACCTGCTCGTCCGCACGCCCCACGAACAGCAACTCACCGCCCGCCGACCACCGCACCAAGTCACCCGTGCGATACATCCGCCGCCCGACCCCGTCACCACCGAACGGACACGCCACGAACCGCTCCGCCGACAACCCAGGCCGCCCCAAGTAGCCGCGCGCCAGACCGGTCCCCGCGACGTACAACTCCCCCACCACTCCGGCCGGGACCGGCTGCAACGCCGCGTCCAGGACGTACACCTGCCGGTTGGACAGCGGACGGCCGATGGGCAGCGTCCGCCCCGCCTCCGCTTCCGCGCCCAGGAGGTGGGTCGTCGCGCAGAGAGTGGTCTCCGTGGGCCCGTACAAATGCCGTACCGCCACCCCAGGACAAGCCTCCCGCACCCGCGCCACCGCACCCGCAGGCACCACATCCCCACCCGTCAACACCTCACGCAAACCCGCAAAACACCCCGGCGACTCCTCCGCCAACACCCGGAACATCCCCGCCGTCACATGCACCGCCGACACACCACCACCCACAGCCGACCGAACACGCCCCGCATCCACCACACCCGAACCCGCCACCACCACCCGGCCACCCGCCACCAACGGCACCCACACCTCGAACAACGACACATCAAACGCATGCGGCGCATGCATCAACACCGCATCACCAGCACCCACCGACCAACCCGAATCCCCCACCAGACCCGCCACCGCACCATGCGAAACCACCACACCCTTCGGCACCCCCGACGACCCCGACGTGTACATCACATACGCCACGTCCTCCCCGCCCACCCGCGCCACGGGCCCGTCCGCACGACAGGCATCGACAGCCGCACGCACGCCCGGATCGTCCAACACCACCCTCGGGCCCACGTACTCCGCGGGAAGCAAGTCACGGTGCGCCTCGGTACACACGACCGCCGCCGGATCCGAATCCGCAAGCAGAAACGCCACCCGCTCCGCCGGATACTCCACATCCACCGGCACGAACGCCGCCCCCGCCCGCCACACCCCGAGCAACACCACGACCAGATCCGCCGACCGCTCCATCACCACCGCGACCCGGTCGCCACGGGTCACTCCCTCGTGCGCGAGATGCGAGGCAAGACGACCGGACGCCCTGTCCAACTCCGCATAGGTGAGCCGTTGTTCGCCGTCCTCCACCGCCACCGCGTCCGCCGACCACGCGAGGTGGCGGGCCAGCAGCTTCGGCACCGAGTCCGCGACAGGGACCGGCCCTTCGGTGGTGTTCCAGCTGTTCAGTACCTGGGTGCGTTCAGCCGTGTCCAGCAGAGTCACTCCGCCGACAGGCTGCGACGGGTCGGCCGTCGACCGTTCCAAGAAGCGCAGGAAGGCGTGGAGGCCCGCTCGGACCCAAGCACGGTCGTACAGGGCGGAGTTCGCCTCAAAGGTGATCTCCATGTCCTGGCCCTCCGACGCGCCGCTCACCAGCACGCCGAACTCCTCGACGCGGCGGCTCGACAGGTCACGCACGACCGAGCGGTGACCGCCGAACGACAGGGTTTCCCCGGCCCTCGGCATGACGTTGACGTAGGGGCCGAAGTGCCAGCGGTCACCCGTCGGCCAGCCGAGTTCGCGGCGCAGCCGTTCTCCTCGCAGGCCCTGGTGGTCGAGGAGGGCGTCGATCTCCCTGTCCGTCGTCCGTGCGAGGTCCAGGAGGCTCGTGGATGCCGTCACGGGGACGCGGAGCGGCAGGATGTTGGCCGAGGTACAGGGCGTGCGTCGGGCCGGGTCGCTGGTGCGGCCCGCTACCGGGAGGCTCAGGATCGCCTCGTCCGTTCCGCTCAGGCGGCCCACGAAGGCGGCGACCGCCGCTACGACGAGGCGTGGCCAGCTCGCCTCGGCGCGGGCGGCGGCCGCGCGCAGCGCCGCGACGGCGTGGGGCGGCAGGTGGCCGGTCTCCCGCAGGATGTCGCCGGGGCGGGTGTCGTGCGGGAGCCCGCCCTCGCCGTCGCCGGGCGTGGCGTGGCCCGGGATGCCGGTCAGGTCGGGGCGGTCCGCGAAGTGTTCGTGCCAGTACCGGCGGTCGGCCTCGTGGCGTTCCGATGTGCGGTGCGCGGACTCCTCCTCCATCAGCGTGCGCAGCGGCGCGTGGTCCGCCGGGGTGCAGGGCCGTCCGGTGAGGAGTGCTGTGTAGACGTCCGCGGCGCGGCGGGCGAGCAGGGAGCAGCCGTGGGCGTCCATGAGGAGGTGGTCGTAGCGCTGGTACCAGATGTGGTGGTCGGGGGCGAGACGGAAGAGTGCGTGGGAGAAGAGGCGGTCGGCGTGGGAGGCGATCTCCTGGTCGAGTTCTGCCCGCATCCACGCCTCGGCGGCCTTCTGCGGGTCTTCCTGCCCGGTCAGGTCGTGGAAATCGAGAAGGGGGTGTGCAGTGCTCTGGTCCCGGGCATTCAGGGGCTGGGGCGGGAAAGTCATGCGCGCTCCGCCCGCGCCGTCGTCCTCGAATCGTGCGTGCAGGATTTCCGTCTCGTCCGTCAACTGCCGCAGTGTGCGCTCGAGCAGGTGCGGTTCGACGGGCCCGTGTATGTCGACGTACTGCCCGACGCTGTACAACCTGCGTGAGCCCGACACGCGTTGTGCCAGCCAGATTCCCTCCTGGGCGTCGAGGAGGGGCAGAGTGCGAGCCGCGTTGCCGTTCATCATTCCCCCTGGCCGAGCAATTCCCCTCGGCTGTTCCGAATGTTCGGGCCGTTCTCCTGGCGACTGGACCGTACGAGGACGAGAGCCGTCCAACCGCTCAGTTCTCGCACTTGGACGGCGAGGTGGGCAGGCGCTCGGGCGTACCGGAAGGCCTGCCCGGGAAAATGCGCGCGGCCTCGCACGGAGAATTAGATGTTATGGCCGCGGGAGGAATGGGCGCGACCGTCCGGGATTGGCATTGGCCGGGACGTACCCGGGCTATTCCTATTCCGAGGCGGCGCTCAAGGAGCGGGGCCCGGCGTCGTAAGGCTCGGTGACCGGTGTCGGCGGCTGGTTCTGCGCGTACGGCGCGTACGGCGCCTGCGTCGCATACGGCGCGTGCGGCAGCGGTGGTGCCGTCGTTCGCAGAGGGAAGCCCACTTCCACGACGAGGCCGCCCTGTGCCCGCGCGTGCGCGTTCAGCGTCGCGTCGTGGGCCGCGGCGATGGAGCGCACGATCGACAGACCGAGCCCGTGATGCCCGTTGTCGGCTTTCCTGCCGATGCGCTGGAAGGGCTCGAAGAGGCGGCTCACTCCGGTGGGCGGTATCCGCGGTCCGGTGTTGGAGACGCGGACGAACGCGCAGCCGCCCCGTACGCCGGTCACGACCGTCACCCAGCCGTCGGGCACGTTGTAGCCCATGGCGTTGTCCACGAGGTTGGCGACGAGGCGTTCGACGAGGGCGTCGTCGCCCCAGAGGCCCGCGGGGTGGGTGTGCGACTCGACCCGCAGGTTGTGGCGTTCGGCCTCCTTGCGGGAGCCGAGCAGCACGTTGTCGGTCAGCTCGGCCAGGTCCAGCGGTTCCCTGCGGTCGAGGCCGCGTTCGCTGCCGGACAGGGTGAGGAGCGACTCCAGGAGGCGGGCCTGCTGTTCGCTGAGGGTGAGGAGGCGCTCGAAGTTCGACCGGAAGGAGTCCACCGTGGCCTCTCGGTCGATGAGGGATTCCTCCAGGAGTGCGTGTTCCACGGTCAGGGGGGTGCGCAGTTCGTGTGCCGCGTTGGCGACGAAGCGTTTGTGGGAGTCCAGGGCCGCTTCGAGGCGGCCGAGGAGGCCGTCGACGGTGTCGGCCAGGTCCTTCAGTTCGTCGCCGGGCCCTTCGACGGCGAGGCGTTCGTGCACGTTGTGCGCGGAGATGCGCTGGACGGTGGTGGTGATGGTGCGCAGGGGGCGCAGGACGCGGCCCGCGACGATCCAGCCGAGGCCGATGGCGATCACCGACATGATCGCCAGCGCGATGCCGGACTGGGTCAGCAGGTGCTGCATCTCGGCGGCGTGCTGGCGCACGGCTTGCTGTTGCTGCGCGTGCGCGAAGCTGTCGACCGCGCCGGGGACCTCGTCGCGCGTGTACATGTGGACGCCCGCGTCGCCGGGTGCGCCGGAGCCTCCGCGGCGGCTGACGAGGACCGTGTTGGTGGGGCGGTTGACCAGTAGGTACGTGATGGTGAGCAGGACGGCGCCGGAGATGACGAACAGCAGGCCGTACAGGAGGGTGAGCCGCATGCGGACCCGCCTGGGCACGAGGCGCGAGACGAGCCCGGCGCTGGGGAGGACACCTCGGGACAGGACTGCTCGGGGCAGGGACCCGCGTAGCAGGGCCGTGCGTGACAGGGCCGCGCGTGCCGCGCTTCGCAGACGCTTCGTCATCTCGTCTCGCTTCACATCGTCAGATCCGGTAGCCGCCGCGGGGCACGGTCTCGATCACCGGCGGGGCACCGAGCTTCGGCCGCAGCCTGTTGATGGTCGCCTTGACCGTCGTGGTGAACGGGTCGGTCGCCTCGTCCCACACCCGCTCCAGGAGCTCCTCGGCCGATACGACGCGGCCGCGGGCGGCCAGCAGGTATTCGAGGACCCCGAACTCCTTGGGCGTGAGGGCCAGTCGGTGCCCGGCCCGGGTCGCGATCCGCTGGGCGGGGTCGAGCCGCAGGTCGCCGTGGACGAGGATCGGCGGGACGGCCGGCTGGGCGCGGCGGGCCACCGCCCGGATGCGGGCGACGAGTTCGGCGTACGCGAAGGGCTTGGGGAGGTAGTCGTCGGCGCCGAGGCTGAGCCCCTCGACGCGGTCCGCGATGGTGCCGGACGCCGTGAGCATGAGGACTCGCGTGCGGGCGGGCTCCGCCATCAGGGCTCCGCACACCTCGTCGCCGTGCACGGTGGGGAGGTCGCGGTCGAGTACCACCACGTCGTAGTCGACGACGGACGCACGCTCCAGGGCGTCCTCTCCGTCGTAGACGACGTCGACGGCCATGCCTTCCCTGCGCAGCACTCTGGCCACGGAGTCCGCCAGTTCGGTCTGGTCCTCGGCCACCAGCACCCGCACAGCCCCACCCCCCGATGGATCATGGCTGACCAGGATCTCCGAGCGGGGGTCACACACTGGTCACAGCCCGCCGCCCGGGCTCAGCCTACCGGCGGGGCGCCCGGGCGGGACCGGTACGGCGGAACGGCATCCGTGGCGCGGGGTGCCGCGCCACGGATGCCGTGGGAGGGGAGGGCTGGTCTCATCCGTGGCCGGGGGGCGGTGGGCCGCCGGGGCCAGGGCCTTGGTGGTGGCGTGCGCCTCCCGGGCCACCGGGACCTCCCGGGCCACCGGGTCCGCCAGGGCCTCCAGGTCCACCCGGTCCCGCCAGGAAGACGCCCGGTCCGCCGGGGAAGGCGCCGTGCGGGCCGCCCGGCATCGGGCCGCCGGGGCCGCCCGGTCCGCCGGTGAGCACCGGTCCGGGGCCGTGCGGCGGGCCGCCGACCGGCTCGGGCACCGGAGCGTCGCCGTTCTCTGAGGGCTGGCGGGAGAACTGCGTACGGTACAACTCCGCGTACAGGCCCTCCAGTCGCATGAGCTCCTCGTGCGTGCCGCGCTCCTGGACCCGGCCCTTGTCGACGACGAGGATCTGGTCGGCGTCCCTGATGGTGGAGAGGCGGTGTGCGATCACCAGGGAGGTGCGGCCCTTCAGGGCGGATTTCAGGGCGCGTTGGAGTGCCGCCTCGGACTCCGAGTCGAGGTGCGCGGTGGCTTCGTCGAGTACGACGATGGGCGGGGCCTTGAGGAGCAGCCGGGCCATCGCGACGCGCTGTTTCTCGCCGCCGGAGAAGCGGTAGCCGCGGTCGCCGACGATGGTGTCGAAGCCGTCGGGCAGCGAGGAGACCAGGTCCCAGATCTGCGCCGCCTTGCACGCGTCGATCAGTTCCTGCTCGGTCGCTTCGGGGCGTGCGTAGGTGAGGTTGTCGCGGATGGTCGCGTGGAAGAGGTGCGCGTCCTGCGTGACCATGCCGACGGTGTCGTGCAGCGACTTCAGGGTGACGTCGCGGATGTCGTGGCCGCCGATCCGGATGACGCCCTCGACGGGGTCGTAGAGGCGCGGCACCAGGTGGGTGATGGTGGTCTTGCCCGCGCCCGACGGGCCGACCAGCGCGGTGAGTTTGCCCGCGGGGACGGTGAAGGTCAGGTCGCGCAGCGTCCAGGTGTTCTGCGTGCGCTCCTGCGAGGGCAGCGCGATGGACTCCAGTGAGGCGAGCGAGACGTCCGCGGCCTTCGGGTAGCGGAACGAGACGTTCTCGAAGGTGACCTCCGGAGCCGTGCGGCTGCCGTCCGCGGCCGCTGTGGCCGAGGCGGCGGGCAGCGGCACCGCGTTCTCCTTCTCGGAGATGAGCGGCTTGAGGTCGAGGATCTCGAAGAGCCGGTCGAAGCTGACGAGGGCGGTCAGGACGCTCGTCTGGGCGCTGGACAGCTGGTTGATCGGGCCCATCAGCCGGGTGAGCAGGGTCGCGAGCGCCACCAGGGTGCCGATCTGGAACGTGCCCTCGATGACGAGGGCGCCGCCGATGCCGTACACGAGGGCGGTGGCGACGGCGCCGACGAGCGTCATCGTCAGGAAGAGCATCTTGCCGTAGACGGAGGTCAGGACCCCCAGGTCGCGGCCCTTGCGGGCCAGCCGGGAGAACATGCCCATCTCGCTGGCGGGGCGGCCGTACAGCTTGGTGAGCAGGGCGCCGGTGACGTTGAAGCGCTCGTTCATGAACGAGCCGACCTCGGCGTTGACCTGCATGTGCTCGCGCATGATCCGCTGCAGCCTGCGGCCTACGACACGGCCCGGCAGGATGAAGAGCGGGATCACGACGAGGGAGACCAGGGTGACCACCCAGGACAGGTAGAACATCGCGCCGAGGACGAGGATCAGGGTCAGCCCGGCGGAGACCACCGTGGACAGCAGTGCCGTGACCGCCTGTTGGGCGCCGACGACGTCGGTGTTGAGGCGGCTGACGAGGGACCCGGTCTGGGCGCGGGTGAAGAACGCCAGCGGCTGTCGCTGCACGTGGTCGAAGATCTTGGTGCGCAGGTCGTAGATGAGCCCTTCGCTGACCCGGCCCGAGTACCAGGCCTCCGCGAAGCCGAAGACGGTGCTGAACAGGGCGAGTACGGCGACCGCGACGGCGATCCACACGACCACCGAGGTGTCCCCTGCGACGATGCCGTCGTCGATGAGGTACTTGAAGAGAATGGGGGTGGCCACCACGTTGCATGCGTTGAGCACGGTGACGACCAGGAGAACGCCTATGTTGAAGCGATACGGTTTCGTATAGGGGAGGATTCGCTTGGCCGTGCCACGCTTGATTTTCTGCTTGGTCACCGCCTCGTCGGGACCCATCCCCCGCATCAGTACCGGCCCCGGGCCGCCGATCATGGCCACGAAAACCTCCTGTTTTCGTTGTCGTTCCGGTCGGGGATCGCCTAGCCGGCGGCTTCGAACTTCTCCATCTCGTCGATGAGACTCTGCGGACGCATGTCCGTCCAGTTCTCCTCGATGTAGTCCAGGCAGGCCTTCCGTGTGTCTTCTCCGAACACGGTCCGCCAGCCGGCCGGGACTTCGGCGAAGGCGGGCCAGAGCGAATGCTGGTTCTCGTCGTTGACGAGAACCAGGAACGTACCGTTTTCGTCGTCGAACGGGTTCGGCATAACCACTCCGATCAATTGCCGTCGGCAGGACGTGTTTCACGCTAGCCGGGCGGTTCGGGGCCTACAAGGCCGTCCAGAATGAGCACCGTGCAATGTGCCGTTCAGTGCGCAATTCGCGGGCTTCGGCCCGCGAAGAATCCTGTGATCGCGGAATTCACTTCGGCGGGTCGCTCCAGATATCCGTAGTGGCCGCAGCCGGGGATCTCCGTATGGACGCTGCCGGGAATGGCCTGCGCGACCTCGCGGGTGAGGTGCGGGCGGATGACCAGGTCGTCCTGGAACCCGATGACCAGACAGCGGCTGTCGATGTTCCGGTACGCGCTCAGCCGGTCGGGGACGAGTTGCAGGCCGAGCTGCCCGCGTACGCCCGTCACGTCCACGGTGGACATCTCGAAGACGGCCAGCCAGTCCCGCAGCCGCTCCTCGTCGTTGAGGGTGCGCGGGGAGAGGTTCTGGAGGGCCTGTACGTAGGCGGCGAAGCGGGGCGGGAGTTTGCCGCCGGCGTCGCTGAGTTCCATGTCGGCGGCGGTCATCGCGGCGGTCAGGGCGTCCGTGCGGCCGCTCGTCGCCATCAGGACGGCCTGGTGGACGAGGTCGGGGCGGGCGAGCAGGAGTTCCTGGACCGCTATCGCGCCGAGCGAGTAGCCGACGACCCTGCACGCCCCGTCCCCCAGGTGCTCGATGAGCCCCGCGACGTCCGCCACCATGTCGGCGAGCGTGAACCCTTCGGGGCACGGATCGCTCGGCGGGACGCCTCGGTTGTCGAGGGTGATCACCCGGTACCCGGCGACGGTGAGGGCCGGCACCTGGTGCGTCCGCCACATGCGGCCGGGCGCGCCGGTGCCGGTGACCATGACGACCGGCTCCCCGGTGCCGTACTCGTCGTAGCCGAGGCGGGTCCCGTTGATCCGGGCGATCGGCATCGCGGTGTCCTCTCACCCGGCGCTCGGCGAGGCCGCGGCGAACCGGCCGACCTTGTCGATGACGTCCTGTCCGTAGATACGTAGGGCCTGTTGGAGCGCGAACTCCGCCATGTAGGCGCGGAACGCGTCGGGCGGTTCCTCGGCGAGGTTGAGCATCCGCCGGTTGGCGAGCACCGCGTCGCCGTCGAGACGCGCCAGGCTCGCCTCGACGGCGGCGTCCATGTCCGCGGGCTCCACGACCTCGTCGACGAGGAGCCGTGCGTCGGGCTCGGCCGCCCTGATCCTGCGGCCTTCGAGGATGACCTGCCGGGACAGGCGCGGCCCCGCGTACCTGCCGAACCGGAAGTTGGCGACGCCGGGGATGATCCCCTCCTTCGCCGCGGGGAGGCTGAGGTAGGCGTCGGAGGCGGCGAGCACGTGGTCGCAGACCAGCAGGATCTGGGTGCCGCCGCCGATGGCGAATCCGTCGACGGCGGCGACCCACGGCTTCTCCGCGTGGGGCGAGTGCCACTGCCCGGGGTGGTCGGTCCGGATGCCGCGCACGAGCTTGTGGAGGTAGCCGAGCTCGCGGCGCAGCAGGAAGCCGGCCAGCGGGATGTCGCCGGAGCTGAGGCTCTTGAGGTTGATGCCTGCGCTGAACACGCGCCGGCCGCGGTATCGGGGGTGGCGCATCACGCCGCCGCGTATCAGCCCCACCCGGACGGCCGGGTCGAGCAGCGCGAGGTCGACGGCGGTCTCCATGTCGTCGACCTGCCGGACGTCCTCGGCGTTCAGGCAGTCGTCCCTGCACATGGTCAGCCGCGCGACCCCGTCCGCGCCCCGCTCGACGCGCACGGACTCCATCTCGGCCACGCCGGTACGTGTGAACTCGTCCAGGAGCGCCAGGGCGCGGGGGGTCGGCCGGAGCATGGCGTCGAGCAGGTGCGGTCCCGCGTACGCGGAGCGGAGCACGGCCCGCAGGAAGATGCCCTGGTCGATCTCGTGCCCCTCTTTGGCCGCCTGCGGCTTGCTCCGCTCGATCGCGAGCAGCTTCTCGTCGGGCACGAGGCCGGGGAGCGCCGCGGCGGCCGCGTCGAGGAGTGCGTCGATACGCGGGGACTCGGCGCGGTCCGCGGTCAGCAGGTCGTACACGGCGTCCGCGTGTACGTCGAGGAAGGCGGACCGCAGGGCACGTGCCGCGTCCTTCGCCGCCGCGATCCGGGCGCGTTGCCCGGGAGTACGCGCGGGCGGTTCCGGCAGGGCGGCGACCAGATCGTCCACGCGGGCCAGGGCCCCGGAGGAGGCGAGGAGGCGGGACCAGACGTCCTGTACGGACTCGCTCCCGGCCCCGCACGCAGACCGCTCCGCACCGGCCCCAGGCACAGACCGGTACGCGCCGGCCGCGTCCGTGGACCGCTGTCCACCGGCCCCGTCCACAGACCGCTGTCCAGCAGGCCGGACCCTCGTCATAAGGTCTCCACCTCCGCCGCGCCCTGCCGCAGAGCCCGGTCGCAGGCCGCGAGGTGTGCGCCGAGCGCGTCCTCGAAGCCCGTGGTCGCGGCGTCGAACATCAGCTGCCGCCGGATCGCGATCTCCTTGCCCGACAGCTCGCCGACGAGTTCGGCCACGGCCGCCACCGCTGCCGCGGGGTCGTCCGTCAGCTCGTCCACGACGCCGAGGTCGCGTGCCTCGGCGGCCTCGACCGGGCGTCCGAACAGGAACGCCCTGCGGATCCGGGCGACCCCGGCGAGCCGCACCAGGCGGTAGCCCGCCATGCCGGGCCAGGTCGCCGTCGCGTCGCGCGGGAGCAGCAGCCGGGTGTCCGGGGCGGCGACGCGGACATCGGCGGCGAGGAACGCTTCGAGCGCGGTGCCGCCGCAGTCGCCGCGGGCCACGGCGACCGTGGCCACGGGCAGCCGCTCCAGGCGGCGCAGCGCGCGCTCCCACTTGGTGACCAGCATGACGTCGAGGCGTCCGGCCCAGCCGTGGTCCGGCGCGCCCGTGACGTGGACGGCCACGACGGGCACGTCGGCGCCCGCGCGTGCCGCGTCCTCGGTCCGGTCGCAGAGGGCGGCGACCGCCTTGACGGCGGTGGCCGACATCGGCTCGGAGCCGTCCAGCTCCAGTGCGTACAGAGGGTGCATGGCTTCTTCCGTCCTCACCATCGGATCAGCGCCGTCTCGATCGTGGAGCCCGGGCCCATCGTCATGAGCACTCCGTACTCGCCGGGCCGCGCGACGTCCTCTTCGAGGAGGCGTTCGTACGAGAACAGGAACGAGCCGCTGGACACGTTCCCGTGGTCGCGCAGCACACCGACCGTGTGGCGCACGTCGTGGCGGGTCAGGCCGAGGTTGACCACGACCGCGTCGATCACCTTCTTGCCCCCGGAGTGCACCAGCCAGTGCCTGATGTCGCTCCTGCGCAGCCCCGTGCCCGCCAGCAGGCGGTCGACGACGAGCTCGGTGTGCGCCCCGACCACGTACGGGATCTGCGGGTCGAGGAAGAAGCTGAACCTGCTCTGGACGCGGTCCCAGTCGTAGCGCATGGCGTCGACCGCTTCGGGAATGACGCAGCTCGCGAACTTCAGGACGGAAGGGGGCTCGGCGCCCGTCGGGGAGAGCGCGGGGTCCTCGCCCGCCAGCAGCGCGACAGCCGCCGCGCCGTCGCCGAACAGGCTGTTCACGACCGCCGTCCGCATCGTCGAGTCGACCGTGTAGGCGGCGGAGCACGCCTCCACGCAGAGCACGACGGCGAGTTCACCCGGGTGGGCGGTGGCCCAGCCGGCGACCACGCCCAGGGCGTTGAGGCCCGCGTTGCAGCCCATGCCGACGATGTCGGTCCTGGAGCAGTGGCGGTCGATGCCCAGTTCGCGGATGAGCAGGGCGCTGATGCCTGGCGTGAGCAGGCCGGTGGAGGTGACGCAGCACAGGTGGCGGAGGTCGGACAGTTCGGCGCCCGCCTCCTTCAGGCAGGCGCGCAGGGCCTCGCCGCCCATCTCCAGGGCCAGTGCCTTGTGCTTGTCGAGCAGGTCGCCCTGGGACTCGGGGGCGCGGACGCCGTGTTCGTCCTCCGCGGGGAGGGTGAGGTTGCGGCGCTCGATGGCGCTGTTGAGGAAGACGGAGCGCACTTTGGGGTCGGTGATCCCGAAGGCGTCGAGCACTTCCTGCTGGGAGTAGGAGGCGGGTGTGACGGCCGTGCCCACTCCGGTGATGCGGGGGCGGGCGGCAAGGGTCGTCGTGGTCATCGGAAGGTCCACCCCCACATGCGTGGTTTGCTGCGCGGATATAGCGTGCTGCCGGTCACGGTCAGGACCCTTCTCGTGGGGCGGAGGCTCGCGCGCTCTCGGCTTCGATGAACCGCACGAGCCGCGCGACGCCCTCGCTGATCTGGGCGGGCGTCAGATAGCTGGTCGACAGGCGGATGCCGTGCACGCCACCGCCGCCGGGATGGAAGTACGTCATCGGCGTCCAGATGACCCCGAAGTCCTGCGCCGAGCGGATCAGCGCGGCGTTGTCCGCGCGGAACGGCACCCGCAGGGTGAGGAAGAAGCCGCCGGTGGGCTCGTTCCACCGCACGCCCAGGGCCTTGCGGCGCTCCGGAGGCAGGTGGGTGTCGAGCTCCCTGAGCGTGGCCCGCATGGCGTCGCCGTAGTACGCGGACGCCGCACTGTTCAGCTCCGAGACCTTGCCGCCCGCGGCGAGGAGCGTGCCCGCCACGGCCGCCTGGCTCAGCGACGAGGTGTTGACCGTCACCATGCTCTTGATCTTGGCGAGGTCGTCCGCGAGCAGTCCGGTGCGCCCCGACGCGTCGACGACGGGCTGGTCGGCGACGACGAAGCCGACGCGGGCGCCGGGGAACACCGTCTTGGAGAAGGAGCCGAGGTGGACGACCGTGTGGGCGCGGTCCTGGGACTTCAGGGTCGGCAGCGGCGGGCCCGGGCTGACCAGACGGTACGGGCTGTCCTCGAGGATCAGGATGCCGTGCCGGGCCGCGAGTTCGAGGAGCTCGGCGCGGGCCCGCGGTCCCATGGTGGTGCCCGACGGGTTCGAGTGGTCGGGTACGACGTAGAAGGCGCGGGGCCTGCGTCCGCGGGCCCGCTCGTTCCTGATGACCGCCTCCAGGTCCGCGCAGGACACGCCGTCCTCCCGCTCCTCCACGGGGGTCACGGCGATGTCGAGGAGGCGGGCCGCGCCGGTGATGCCGACGTAGCAGGGGCTGGAGACGAGGAGGACGTCGTCGGGCCCTGTGATCAGGGCGCGCAGCACGAGGAGCATGGCTTCCTGCGCGCCGACCGTCACCACGATGGACTCGGCCGGTACGTCGATGTTCTCGTCGGCGCGCAGCGAGTCGGCGATGATCTCGCGGATCAGGCCCGCGGTGGGCCCGTACTGGTACATGGCCGTCCGCACCTGCTGCGGTGAACACCCCTGCTCCGCCAGGTGGTTCAGGTACCGGCGCAGGTGGGTGAAGATCTGCTCGCTGTCGAAGAATCCGTCGTAGGGGCGCCCCGGCGCGAAGGAGATCGCCTCCGGGTAGCGGGTGGTGATCTCGTTGAGGAACGTCATCGTGTCCAGGACCGGGTCGGACACGCTGGCGTGCAGTTCGCTCCGCTGCAACGGCCGCGCGACCGGGGGCGGGGCCGGATCCGCCGGGCGGGGTCCGGTGCGGACCAGGCCGGGGCCGATGTCCGCGACTGTGGCGGTGCCGGTGAACGTCATCGCGTCGCCCAGTTCCCGGACGAGGACGTCGAGGACCTCCGCCACGCCCGCGCGCCCGCCGGCCCGCAGCCCGTGCAGGACCGGGCGTCCCGCGAAGACCGCGTCGGCCCCGGCGGCGACCGCCGTCAGCACGTCGGCGCCGCGCCGGACCCCGCCGCTCAGCAGGACGGGGCAGCGTCCCGCCACGGTCTCCGCGATCCCGGGGAGCGCGTCGAGGGAGGTGACCACGACGCCGTCGGCGCCGCTGTCCAGGGCGCGCAGCGCGTCGGTCGTATTGCGCACGCCGGCGACGAGCAGCGGCAGGGCGGTGGCGGCGCGGAGCCGGTCCACGTCGGCCCAGTCGGTGCGGGCTTCGAGCAGGGACCGTACGTCGCTCAGTGGCCCCTGCTGCGTCAGGTTGGCGGGGGCCGCGGCCCGCTTGAGGCGGGTGTCGTCGAGGCTGCCCAGGGCGAGGAGTACGGCGCCGAACCCGGCGTCCTCGGCGCGTTCGGCGAGCCGGCGCCCGGTGGCGTGGTCCCGGAAGGCGTAGCTGCGCAGCCACGGCGGGACCTCGGTGGCGGAGCCGAGTTCGGCGAAGGTCCGTTCGGCGAAGGCACCCACGACGCACGGCAGTTGGGCGGTTCCGGCCGCCCCGACCACGGCGAGTTCGCCGCCCGGCCTCGCGGGGGCGGAGAGCGGCCCGACGATCAGCGGCGCCGACCACACGCGGCCGAGGACCTTCACGGTGGTGTCGGGCGGCCCGGGAATCCCCGGGCCGCCCTGCCGCAGCCCCCTGCGCTCGAACGCCTCACGGTTCGCGGCCGATGCGCTGCCTTGTCCCGCGCCTTCGGTCTGTTCCGGCATGAATGTCTCCCAGGCGTCCGGAAGTTATCGGGAAAGTGTCATCCGTCGCTCAGAGTCACACGGTTCTCGACGGATCGACAGCGCGTCCAACCGGCCGATTCGCACACTTGGACAGGCACGGACAGGCACGGACACACACGGACACGCTTGAACATGCTCGCCGATGGTCACTGTGGGCGACGGCCGGATCGGACCGTGTCCGCGAGCAACACTCCATCGAGATCACGGTCGAGGTCGAGGTCGCGGTCCAGTTCCTCGGTGGGGTCGCGGTCCTCTTCTCGTTCCCGTACGACATCCCAGCCCCCGGCATCGAGCACGGCCACGAGCCGGTCGGCGGTACGCGGCGGAACGGTGAAGCGCACCACGAAGCCCGGGACGGCCGGGTCGCCCGCAGGACTCACGCTCTCCACACCCGCGTCGTCCGCCGCCACCCCCGCCTCCGCCGCCGCGGCGAGCAGCCGCGCCAGCTCCCCGGGACGGTCCGCGACGGCGACCCGCACCCGAGGTCCTCCGCGTGCGGCGCCGGGCCGGGTGTCCGGGATCTCCGCGAGACCGGAGATGCCACGGTCGAGGAGGTCCACGAGCGTGCGCATGCCGCGGTCGCGCCCGCTGCCGCCGCCGGGCCTGGCGAGCGCGTCCAGCGCCGGTACCAGGCGGGAGAGGTCCGTGTGCAGATCCTTGAGGACCCCGGCGATCGCAGGTGCGTTGGCCTGGAGGATGTCGCCCCAGAGCCGCGAGTCGCCGCCCGCGATCCGGGTGGCGTCGCGCAGGCCCTGCCCGGCGAGGCTGGGCAGGTCGGCCGGGCCCTCGCGGAGCCTCGCGGCCATCAGACTGGCCATCAGGTGGGGCACGTGGGAGGTCACGGCGACCGCCGCGTCATGGTCCTGGCTGCGCATCACGACCGGGACGGCCTCGCACAGGGCGACCAGTTCCAGAGCGCGGTCGAAGGCGTCGGCCGCGGTCAGCCGGGACGGGGTGAGCACCCAGTTGCGGCCGCGGAAGAGGTCGGCGCGGGCGGCGAGCGGGCCCGAGCGCTCCCGGCCCGCGAGCGGATGCCCGCCGATGTAGCGGTGCGGGTCGGGGGCGCGGCTCAGGGCGGCCCGCTCGGGGCCCGCCTTCACCGACGCGACGTCCGTGTAGGTCTCGGCGAGCCCGCGCTGCTGCGCCTCGGCGAGCACGGCGCCGACCTGGCTGGGCGGGACGGCGATCACGGCCAGGTCCACCGGTTCCGCCGGGGCGTCCGTGACACCGGCGCCGAGGGCGGCGGCGGTGCGGGCCGCTGCGGGGTCGCGGTCGGCCAGGTGCACCGTCACGCCGCGCCGGCTCACCGCCAGGGCGACGGAGGTGCCGATCAGGCCCGTACCGATGACGGCCATGGTGCGCATCACTAGTCATCACCCGTTCGAAAGGCCACCGACCATAAACGGAAAGGCCCGCCGATTTTACGGCCGGGATCTCGCCCCGCATTTCCCCTCCGACTTATTGGACGCCACACACCTTGGACACCGACCGGCCGTCCATATCGCGCGTGGCCAAATCCGAAAGCGGATCGTAGAGTCCAGAAGCTCATTTCTCTCCGGATCTGGAGACACTCATGAGGGATTTACCGGAAGCAGCAGAATCAGCGGAATCACCAGAATCAGCGGATCCGCTCGCCGACCTCTCCATCGACTACGTGGAGATGTACGTCGAGGACCTGGACGCGGCGGTCGCCCATTGGACCGACCGGTACGCCTTCACGGTCGTCGGCACCGGCACTTCCGCGGAGCACCGCGGCGTCACCGTCCGGCACGGGCGGATCACGCTCGTCCTGACGCAGGCGACGTCCGAGCTGCATCCCGCGTCCGCCTACGTCATGAGCCACGGGGACGGCATCGCGGACATCGCGCTGCGCACCGCCGACCCCGACGCCGCCTTCGAAGCGGGGCTCGCGCGCGGCGCGATCGCCCACCGTTTCCCCCGGCAGCGCACGGAGAGCGGCCGCGCCGAGACCGCGGCGTTCCGCGGCTTCGGGGACCTGGTCCACACACTCGTCCGACGCGGTCCCGACGAGGGCCCGGGACTGCCCGCCGGCCATGTGCCGGTGCGGAGCACGGAGTCGGACGCCGGACCGGCCGCCGCGGTCGGCCTGTTGGAGCTCGACCACGTCGCCGTCTGCCTGCCCGCGGGCGACCTCGACGCGATGGTCGCGTACTACCGCGACGCCCTGGGCTTCCGGTTCGTCTTTGAGGAGCACATCGTCGTCGGCGCGCAGGCCATGGAGTCGAAGGTCGTGCAGAGCAGGTCCGGCACGGTGACCCTGACCCTCATCGAGCCCGACACCTCGGCCGCCACGGGCCAGATCGACGAGTTCCTCAAGGGTCACCAGGGTGCGGGCGTGCAGCACCTGGCGTTCTCGTCGCGGGACGCGGTGGGTTCGGTGCGGGCGCTGTCCGGGCGCGGTGTCTCGTTCCTGCGCACCCCGGCGTCGTACTACGACCTGCTCGGGCAGCGCGTGGAGCTCGGCGAGGAGCGGCTGGCCGATCTGCGGTCGACGCACGTGCTCGCGGACGAGGACCACGACGGGCGGCTCTTCCAGATCTTCACCGCCTCGACCCACCCGAGGAAGACCCTGTTCTTCGAGGTCATCGAGCGGCAGGGCGCGGCGACCTTCGGCAGCGCGAACATCAAGGCGCTGTACGAAGCGGTGGAGCTGGAGCGGACCAAGCAGCGTGGCTTCGACCAGCGCTGACCCGGACGTGAGCGGCCCCGTGCGCCCCGAGGACCTGCACTGCCTCGCCGACGCCGAACGCGCCGCCGCCACCGTGCTGCCCGCCGCTGTCCGAGACTTCGTGGCAGGGGGCAGCGGCGCAGAGGTGACGCTGGACGCCAACCGCGCCGCGCTGGACCGGGTCTTCCTGGTCCCGCGGGTGCTCAGGGACGTGTCGGCGTGCACGACCGGGACCACGCTGCTCGGGCGACCGGCCCGACTGCCTCTCGCACTCGCGCCGGTCGCCTACCAGCGGCTCGTGCACCCCGAGGGGGAACTGGCCGCCGCCCGGGCGGCGCAGGCGGCAGGAGTGCCGTTCACCGTGAGCACCCTCAGCAGCGTCCCCGTCGAGCGGCTCACGGCGCTCGACGGGACCGTCTGGTTCCAGCTCTACTGGCTGCGCGACGCCGAAGGCTCCCCCGACCTGGTCCGGCGGGCCGAGGACGCCGGCGCGCAGGCGATCATGCTCACGGTCGATGTGCCGTGGATGGGGCGGCGCCTGCGCGACGTACGCAACCGGTTCGCGCTTCCGGATTACGTGCGCGCCGCCCACCTGGCGGAGGGACCGTCCGCGGCGCACCGGGTGCCGTCCGGTACCGGTGCCGCGTCCGCGCTGGCCGCGCACACGGAGGCCGTGTTCTCACCCGCTCTGACGTGGTCGTCGGTGGAGGCGCTGCGCGAGCGCACCCGGCTGCCGCTGGTACTCAAGGGGATCCTGGCGGCCGAGGACGCTGTGCGCGCCGCCGAGTGCGGGGTGGACGCCGTGGTGGTGTCCAACCACGGCGGCCGCCAGCTGGACGGCGCCCTGCCGAGCGTCGACGCGCTGCCGGAGGTGGTGGCCGGTGTGGCGGGACGCTGCGAGGTCCTGCTGGACAGCGGCATCCGCAGCGGTACGGACGTGCTGCGGGCGCTGGCGCTCGGCGCGTCCGGTGTCCTGGTGGGCAGGCCCGCGCTGTGGGGTCTTGCCGTGGGGGGCGAAGGCGGGGTGCGGCGGGTCCTCGACCTGCTGGCGGTGGAGTTCCGGGACGCTCTGGGGCTCGCGGGGTGCGCGGATGCGACGGACGCGCGGGAACTGCGGACGGTACGGCGCGCGGGCTGAGGCGAATGCACGCGTCCATCGCCCATTGCGGAATCGACCGGACCCAGGTATATCGACCGAACCCAGGTATATCGAAATGCGCGCTCCGAATGAGCCGATTGGCGGATGCGTGACGAGCGGCGGCACGATTGGCAGCGGGCCGAACGCGCGGCCTAGAATCGTGGGGTTTGCCCCCGAGCCGCGTACGGAGCCCCGCCCATGCACAGCCCTCACGATCCGTTCGTACGCGTCCGGGGTGCCAGGGAGCACAATCTGCAAGGTGTCGACGTGGACATTCCGCGCGATGTCCTGGCCGTCTTCACGGGCGTGTCCGGCTCCGGAAAGTCCTCGCTCGCGTTCGGCACGATCTACGCGGAGGCGCAGCGGCGGTACTTCGAGTCCGTCGCCCCGTACGCCCGGCGTCTGATCCACCAGGTGGGCGCGCCGAAGGTCGGCGAGATCACCGGTCTGCCGCCCGCGGTCTCGCTCCAGCAGCGCCGCTCCGCACCGACGTCCCGCTCCTCCGTCGGCACGGTGACCACCCTCTCCAACTCCCTGCGGATGCTGTTCTCGCGCGCGGGCAGCTACCCGGAGGGCGCCGAGCGGCTCGATTCGGACGCCTTCTCGCCCAACACGGCGGCGGGCGCCTGCCCGGAGTGCCACGGTCTGGGCCGCGTCCACCGCACCACGGAGGAGCTGCTCGTCCCCGACGCCTCGCTCTCCATCCGTGAGGGCGCCATCGCCGCCTGGCCCGGCGCGTGGCAGGGCAAGAACCTCCGCGACGTGCTCGACGCGCTCGGGTACGACGTGGACCGGCCGTGGCGCGACCTTCCGCGGTCGGAGCGCGACTGGATCCTGTTCACCGACGAGCAGCCGGTCGTGACCGTGCACCCGGTGCGCGAGGCGGGCCGGATCCACCGCCCCTACCAGGGCACGTACATGAGCGCCCGGCGCTACGTCATGAAGACCTTCGCGGACTCCAAGAGCCAGACGCTGCGCGCCAAGGCCGAGCGGTTCCTGGCGAGCGCGCCGTGTGCGGCGTGCGGCGGGAGCAGGCTGCGTCCGGAGTCGATGGCGGTGACGTTCGCGGGTCGCACGATCGCCGAGCTCGCCGCGCTGCCGCTGTCCGAGCTCGCGGACGCGCTGGCCGGGGCGGCGGACGCGTCCGAGACGGCGCGTGTCCTGACCGAGGACCTGCTCGCCCGGATCGCGACGGTCACCGAACTCGGTCTCGGCTACCTCAGCCCGGACCGTGCCACGCCCACCCTGTCGGCGGGCGAGTTGCAGCGCCTGCGCCTCGCGACGCAGCTGCGCTCGGGGCTCTTCGGCGTGGTGTACGTGCTGGACGAGCCGTCGGCGGGACTCCATCCGGCCGACACGGAGGCCCTGTTGACGGTCCTCGACCGGCTCAAGGCGGCCGGGAACTCCGTGTTCGTGGTGGAGCACCATCTCGATGTCGTACGGCACGCGGACTGGCTCGTCGACGTCGGTCCGTACGCGGGCGAGCACGGCGGGCGGGTCCTGCACAGCGGGCCCGTGGCGCAGCTCGAAGGCGTCGCCGAGTCGGCGACGGGCCGCTTCCTCTTCGACCGGGCGACTCCGCCCGTACGTGAAGTGCGCACTCCGCGGGGCTGGTTGAAGGTCGGCCCGGTCACCCGGCACAACCTGCGCGGGGTGACGGCGGAGATCCCGCTCGGCGCCTTCACGGCGGTCACGGGCGTGTCGGGTTCGGGCAAGTCCACTCTCGTCGGCGAGATCACCGAGGACCTGCCGGGGGTCGGGCGGCTGGTCTGCGTCGACCAGAAGCCGATCGGTCGTACCCCGCGCTCCAACCTCGCGACGTACACCGGTCTGTTCGACGTCGTGCGCAAGGTCTTCGCCGCCACGGACACGGCGAAGGAACGCGGTTACGGCGTCGGCCGCTTCTCCTTCAACGTGGCGGGCGGCCGCTGCGAGACCTGCCAGGGTGAGGGTTTCGTCAGCGTCGAGCTGCTCTTCCTGCCGAGCACGTACGCTCCCTGCCCCGACTGCGCGGGCGCCCGCTACAACCCCGAGACGCTGCAAGTGACGTACCGGGGAAGGAACATCGCGGAGGTGCTCGACCTGACCGTCGAGGCCGCCGCGGACTTCTTCGCCGACACCCCGGCCGTCGTACGCAGCCTGCGCACACTCCTCGACGTCGGCCTCGGCTATCTGCGCCTCGGCCAGCCCGCCACGGAGCTCTCGGGCGGCGAGGCCCAACGCATCAAACTCGCCAGCGAGTTGCAGCGCGTCCGGCGCGGCCACACCCTCTACCTCCTGGACGAGCCCACGACCGGCCTGCACCCCGCCGACGTGGAAGTCCTCACCCACCGTCTGCACGAGCTGGTCGACGGCGGGAACTCAGTGGTCGTCGTCGAGCACGACATGGCGGTGGTCGCCGGCGCGGACCGGGTGATCGACCTGGGCCCGGACGGCGGCGACCGCGGCGGACTCGTCTTGGCGGCGGGCCCACCCGCGGAGGTGGCACGCGCGGAGGGCAGCCGCACCGCGCCGTACCTGGCGCGGGCGCTGGCGGGTGGCGCGGGGACCGAACGGGTCTGACCTACCGGCTCACCTTCCGGGTGGCCCGCAGCCACTCCTTGTTCATGGCGGCGATGGAGGGAAGGGGGATGCCCTTCGGGCAGGCGGTGGCGCACTCACCGGTGAGCGTGCAGCCGCCGAAGCCCTCGGCATCCATCTGCTCGACCATGTCGAGAACGCGCGTCTCCCGCTCGGGCGCGCCCTGCGGAAGCACGTTCAGGTGGTTGACCTTGGCCGAGGTGAAGAGCATCGCCGACCCGTTGGGGCAGGCCGCCACGCACGCCCCGCAGCCGATGCACTCCGCGTGCTCGAACGCCGAGTCCGCGTCCGGCTTCGGCACCGGCGCGGCGTGTGCCTCGGGTGCCGCGCCGGTCGGTGCGCTGATGTAGCCGCCGGACTGGATGATGCGGTCGAAGGCGGACCGGTCCACCACGAGGTCCTTGACGACGGGGAAGGCCGAGGCGCGCCACGGCTCGATGTCGATCGTGTCGCCGTCCTCGAAGGAGCGCATGTGGAGCTGGCAGGTGGTGGTGCGCTCGGGTCCGTGCGCGTCGCCGTTGATGACGAGCGAGCAGGCTCCGCAGATGCCCTCGCGGCAGTCGTGGTCGAAGGCGACGGGGTCCTCGCCCTGGACGATGAGCTCTTCGTTGAGGGTGTCGAGCATTTCGAGGAAGGACATGTCGGAGGAGATCCCGTCCACTTCGTACGTGGACATCGCTCCGTCGGCGTCGGCGTTCTTCTGGCGCCAGACGCGCAGGGTGAGCTTCATGCGTAGCTCCGCTGAGTGGGGTGGACGTACTCGAAGACGAGGTCTTCTTTGTGGAGGACGGGGGCGGCGCCGGTGTCGGTGAACTCCCAGGCGGCGGCGTACGAGAACGTCTCGTCCACGCGGGCCGCCTCGCCGTCCGGGGTCTGGGACTCCTCGCGGAAGTGGCCGCCGCAGGATTCGGCGCGGTGCAGGGCGTCGAGGCACATCAGCTCGGCGAGTTCGAGGTAGTCGACGATGCGGTTGGCCTTCTCCAGGGACTGGTTGAACTCCTCGCCGGTGCCGGGCACCTTGATGCGGCGCCAGAACTCCTCGCGGATCTGCGGGATGCGCTCCAGGGCCTTGCGCAGCCCCGACTCGGTCCGCGCCATACCGCAGAACTCCCACATCACCTCGCCCAGTTCGCGGTGGAAGGAGTCGGGCGTGCGGTCGCCGTCGACGGACAGGAGCAGGTTGAGGCGGTCCTCGGTCTCGGCCAGCACCTCCTGCACGACCGGGTGGTCGTCGCCGACCTCGTCCTTGTGCGGGTTGCGGGCGAGGTAGTCGTTGATGGTGGACGGCAGCACGAAGTAGCCGTCGGCGAGGCCCTGCATGAGGGCGCTCGCGCCGAGCCGGTTGGCGCCGTGGTCGGAGAAGTTCGCCTCGCCGACCGCGAAGAGGCCGGGGACGGTGGTCTGCAGGTCGTAGTCGACCCAGAGGCCGCCCATCGTGTAGTGCACGGCGGGGTAGATCCGCATCGGCACCTCGTACGGGTTCTCCGCGGTGATCCGCTCGTACATGTCGAAGAGGTTGCCGTACTTCTCCTCGACCTTCTTCTTGCCCATCCGCTGGATGGCGTCGGCGAAGTCGAGGTAGACGCCCTGCCCGCCGGGGCCCACTCCCCTCCCCTCGTCGCAGACGTTCTTCGCGGCGCGCGAGGCGATGTCGCGGGGGACGAGGTTGCCGAAGGAGGGATAGATGCGCTCCAGGTAGTAGTCGCGCTCGTCCTCGGGGATCCGGGCGGCCGGGCGGTCGTCGCCCTTGGCCTTCGGCACCCAGATGCGGCCGTCGTTGCGCAGCGACTCGCTCATCAGCGTCAGCTTGGACTGGTGGTCGCCGGTGCGCGGGATGCAGGTGGGGTGGATCTGGGTGAAGCAGGGGTTGGCGAAGTACGCGCCGCGCCGGTGGGCCCGCCAGACGGCGGTGGCGTTGGAGTTCATGGCGTTCGTCGACAGGTAGAAGACGTTGCCGTAGCCGCCGGAGGCCAGCACCACCGCGTCGGCGAAGTACGTGTCGATCTTGCCGGTGATCAGGTCACGGGCCACGATGCCGCGCGCCCGCCCGTCGACGACGATCACGTCCAGCATCTCGGTCCGCGGATGCATCTCCACGTTTCCCGCGGCGATCTGCCGGCTGAGCGCCTGATAGGCGCCGAGCAGCAGCTGCTGTCCGGTCTGGCCGCGGGCGTAGAACGTCCTGGACACCTGGACGCCGCCGAAGGAGCGGGTGTCGAGGAGCCCGCCGTACTCGCGGGCGAAGGGCACGCCCTGCGCGACGCACTGGTCGATGATCTCGACGGAGATCTGCGCGAGGCGGTGCACGTTGGACTCGCGGGCGCGGAAGTCGCCGCCCTTGACGGTGTCGTAGAAGAGCCGGTGCACGGAGTCGCCGTCGTTGCGGTAGTTCTTCGCGGCGTTGATGCCGCCC
Source organism: Streptomyces sp. Je 1-369 (assembly GCF_026810505.1). Classification (NCBI taxonomy): domain Bacteria; kingdom Bacillati; phylum Actinomycetota; class Actinomycetes; order Kitasatosporales; family Streptomycetaceae; genus Streptomyces; species Streptomyces sp. Je 1-369. The sequence goes on along the minus strand of NZ_CP101750.1, from coordinate 8,080,579 downwards.
TGCGCGGCGATGGAGTGGGCGCGGCGCGGCGAGTCCTGGTAGCAGAACTGCACGACGCGGTAGCCCTGTTCGGCGAGGGTGGCTCCGGCGGACCCGCCCGCGAGTCCCGTCCCGACGACGATCACGGTCTGCTTGCGCCGGTTGGCCGGGTTGACGAGCTTCGCCTCGAAGCGGCGGGTGTCCCAGCGCTCGGCGATGGGCCCGGCGGGGGCCTTGTCATCGACGAGCGGCTCACCCGTCGTGTACGCGGAGTACTCACTGGAGTAGTTCATGGGTCAGCTCACCAGTCCGGTCATGACGGCCACGGGTACGGAGACGAAGCCCACGGTCAGCACGAGGGCGAGGCCGTTGGCGAGGGGCTTGAGGACGCGGTTGCGGGCCGCGGTGCCGACGCCCAGGGTCTGCGCGGCGCTCCACAGTCCGTGCCGCACGTGGAAGCCGACGGCGACCACGGCGACGATGTAGACGACGTTGCTGTACCAGGTGGAGAAGGTGTCCACGATGTTCTGGTACGGCTTCAGGTGCTCGTAGCCGCCCGGGTGCACGGTGCCGGTCGTCAGGTCGAGGATGTGCCAGACGATGAACAGCGCGATGATGATGCCGCCCCAGCGCATGGTGCGGGTCGCGAAGCTCGCCTCGCGCCGCTTGTGCACGTACTGGGTGGGGCGTGCCTTGATGTCGCGGCGGCTCAGCTGGTACGCGGACGTGGCGTGGGCGACGACGGCGGCGACCAGCACGACGCGGAACAGCCAGAGCGTCCACTCGTAGTGCATGAAGGGCTCGCCGAGGGTGCGGAGCCAGTGCGCGTAGTGGTTGATCTCGGCCGGGCCGAAGAAGATCTTCAGGTTCCCGATCATGTGCAGGAACAGATAGAGCAGCATGATCAAGCCGCTGACCGCCATCACCGTCTTCTTGCCGATGGTGGAGTCCCAGAGCGTGCGGGTCATGGACGGCCGTTTGTCCGTCCGCGTTGCCAGAGCCATGCCGGAGACGCTACGGCCGAAAGTCCCGATCGGTCCAAGAGATGGTTCGGCTCATCTCCATAGCCAGAGCCTATGCAGGGCTCTACGCTATGGACATGCAGTTCCAACAACTCCACTACTTCGTCGCGGTCGCCGAGACCCGGCACTTCACGCGGGCCGCGGAAGAGGTCCACGTCTCGCAGCCCTCCCTCTCGCAGCAGATCCGGGCCCTGGAGAAGGAACTGGGCGCAGAACTCTTCAGCCGGGCGCGGGGCAACATCACGCTCACCGACGCGGGCGAGGCGCTGCTGCCCCTGGCCCGCCGCATCCTCGCGGACGCCGACACGGCCCGCATCGAGGTGCAGGAACTGGCGCAGCTGCGCCGCGGCCGGATCCGGCTCGGCGCGACCCCGAGCGTGTGCACGGGCCTGCTCCCCGACGTCCTGCGCGCCTTCCACGACCGCCACCCGGGGATCCAGCTCCTCATCGAGGAGAGCGGCTCGCACGACCTGGTCCGGGAACTGGCACGCGGCGCCCTGGACCTGGCGCTGGTGGTCCTCCCCCTCCCCACCCCTTCACCGGCCCTGACGACACTCGAACTGCTCCGCGAGGACCTGGTCGTGGTCTCGGCACCGGGTTCGCGCCCCCTGGGCCGCACGGTCCGCATCGCCGACCTCCAAGGCGAACGCCTTGTCATGTTCCGCCACGGCTACGACCTGCGCGAACTCACCGTCTCCGCGTGCCGGGCCGAGGGCTTCGAGCCGGAGTTCGCGGTGGAGGGCGGCGAAATGGACGCGGTCCTCGGCTTCGTCCGCGCGGGCCTGGGCGTGGCGGTGGTCCCCCGCATGGTCGCGGAACGCTCGGGCCCCGACCTCCGCGCGACCCCCCTGGCGAAGCCGAGCCTCCACCGCACGATCGCGCTGGCCCACCGCAGCGATGTGGCGCCGCCGCGGGCGGCGCGTGAACTCCAGCGAATGCTGCTGGAACGCTGACGGCTCCCCGCCGGACGGAGCGGTGGAGGACGCCGACGGATGGACCTCCACCGCCTCGCGGCACCAGGCCCTGCCCTCCCTGCTCGCTCTCTTCCTCGCCGCGGGCGGCGCCCTCGTCGGGCTGTGCGGGCCGTCCGTCGTCACCACTCAGCCGGTCGCGTCCGCCAGTGCCAGTTCGTGGAGGCGGTCCGGCGGGCCGGGGCGGGCGTAGTACCAGCCCTGTGCCGTGTCGCAGCCGAGTTCGCGCAGCTGGTCCGCCTGCGCGCCCGTCTCGACGCCCTCCACCGTGACCGCGAGGTCGAGGCTGTGCGCGAGGGCGACGATGCCCTCGACGATCTTCAGGTCGACCGGGTCGGCGGGGAAGTGCTGCATGCCCTGGGTGAACGAGCGGTCCAGCTTGAGGACGCTCACCGGGAGGCGGCGCAGGTTGGCGAGGTTGGAGTAGCCCGTGCCGAAGTCGTCGAGGGCGATGTCCACGCCCATCTCGGCGAGCCTGCGCAGCGGCTTGAGCAGGTCGTCGTCGGCTCCTATCAGCGCGGACTCCGTGACCTCCAGGCACAGGGCGCCCGGTTCGAGGCCCTCGCGCTCCAGGATGTCGACCGTGTCGGAGACCAGGCCGGGGTGCGTGAGCTGCATCGGCGACAGGTTGACGTTGACGCGGAGCGGGCCCGCCTCGGTGTGGCGTGCCTCCCAGCGGCGGGCCTGGCGCACGGACTCCTCGAGGACCCAGCGGCCGAGCGGCACGATCAGGCCGGTGTGCTCGGCGAGCGGGATGAAGCGGTCCGGGCCGATGATGCCGTGCTGCGGGTGCAGCCACCGCACCAGCGCCTCGGCGCCGCGCACGCTGCCGTCGCCGAGGTGCACGAGCGGCTGGTACTCGATGAAGAACTCGCCGCGCTCCAGGGCGGCGGGCAGCGCCGTGGTCAGACCGTGCCGGGTGATGGCGCGGGCGTCGGCCTCGGGGTCGGCGAGTTCGTAGCGGTTGCCGCCCGCGGACTTGGCGCGGTACATCGTGATGTCGGCGCTGCGCAGGACCTCCGCCGCGCCGCGCTCACCGGCCGGGCCCTCCACGATGCCGATGCTGCCGCGCACGGTCAGTTCGCGTCCTTCGACGCGGACCGGGACGGCCAGGGCGTTCATGATGCGCCCGGCGAGCTCGTCCACCTCGGTCTCGGTGTCGGGTCCCGTGGTGAGCGCCACGAACTCGTCGCCGCCGAGCCGGGCCACCATCTCGCCGGGTGCGGTCGCGCAGGACTGCAGCCGGTCGGCGACCTCGACGAGGAGCCGGTCTCCGGCCGCGTGCCCGAGGCTGTCGTTGACGGTCTTGAAGCCGTCGAGGTCGAGGTAGCAGAGCCCGAACCGGGCGTTCTGTCCCGCGGAGAGCGCTTTGTCCAGTCGCTCGAAGAACAGGGTGCGGTTGGGCAGTCCGGTGAGCGCGTCGTGGGTGGCCTCGTACCGCAGGCGGAGGTTGAGAAGACGGCGCTCGGTGGTGTCCTCCATCAGGGCCAGCTGGTACTGCGGCACTCCGTCCGCGTCGCGCAGCAGCGACACCGTCAGGTTGGTCCACAGGACCGTGCCGTCGGGGCGGTAGAAGGCCTTCTCGACGCGGTAGTGCTCGCGCTCGCCGCGCACCAGCTCCTCGTAGAGCTTCCAGACGTGGGGCGAGTCGTCGGGATGCGTCCACTCCCCCACGTTGCGTCCGCGGAGCTGGTGCTCCAGGCCGCCGAACATGCGGATCAGCGCGTCGTTGACTTCGAGGACGGTGCCGTCGAGGTCGGCGATGCCGATGCCGATCGCGGCGCCGTGGAAGACGGCGCGGAAGCGCGCCTCACTGGCGTGCAGGGCCTCGGCGACGGCGCTGCGCGCGCTCAGCGCGGCGCGGGAGATGGCTTCCTGCTCGGCGAGGGTGCGCTCGCGCAGCGCCTGGGCGAAGCCCGCGGCCATGGCGTGCTGGATACGGGCGGAGCGGGCCCGCAGCTCTTCACGCGGCCCCTCGCCGCCGCAGTACAGGACCAGGTAGGCGTCGACGCAGTCGAGCGTGCGGCTGAGCGCCTCGGGGTCCGTGCAGTGCGTGCCGATGAGCGCGGCCCCGACGGCCTGGCTCTCCGCCGCGTCGAAGACCCGCTCCTGGAGCGCGTCGCTCAACCGCCGGGCGAGCGGCACCAGTTGCTGTTCGAATTCGGGACGGGTCAGCGAGGTGGCCGTCACGGGGAAGATCGCACGGCTCCAGATGGTGGCGAACCGGCGGAGTCTGCCCTCGGGTCCGTCCTGGTCGCCGCTCAACGCTTCCGTCCCACGCCCGCGAATCCCGAGAAGGAGTACGGATCCTCCTCCTCGGGCGCGGTGTCGGGCCGCCAGTGCGGCATCGGCACCAGGCCGGGTTCCACCATGTCGTATCCCTCGAAGAACCGCGCGATCTCGTCGCGCGAGCGCATGATCAGTGGATTGCGGATGTCCTTGTATACACCGACCGTCCGGCCGGCCTGCTCGGGGGGAACGGGGATCCCTTCGTACGAGGCGTGGCTGAGGACGACGAGGCTGCCGGGCGCGAGTGCGTCCCGCAGTTCGGCGACCGCCGCGTAAGGATCGTACGCGTCCTCGACGAAGTGCAGGACGGCGACGAGGAGAAGAGCCACCGGGCGGTCCAGGTCGAGGACCGACGTGACCTCCGAACTGCCCAGAATGTCCCGGGGCTTGCGCAGGTCCGCGGCGATGGCCGCGGTGCGCTCGGTGCCTTCGAGCACGGCACCGCTGTGCGCGACGGCGACCGGGTCGTGGTCCACGTAGACGACGGCGGCCTCGGGGCTGGCCTGCCGCGCCACCTCGTGGACGTTGCCGAACGTCGGGATGCCGGAGCCGATGTCGAGGAACTGGGTGACGCCCTCCCCGACGGCGTGGCGCACCGCGCGCCGCATGAAGGCACGGTTCGCCTGCATGATCTTCGGGAGTCCCGGCATGAACTCCATCGCCTTGCGGGCCGCCTCCCGGTCCACCTCGAAGTTGTGCGAGCCGCCCAGGTAGTAGTCGTAGATGCGGGAGACGCTGGGCATCGAGAGGTCGATGCCGGGCGGTGCCCAGGCGGGACGCTCCATCAAGACTCCAAGGCGTAGGGGGACGGCGCAGGCGATCCGGTGTTCGAGGGTGAGGCTACTGATCGTCCGCCAAGGGAGCGAGTCAAAACGGAAATTGGCCGTCCGTTCTCGGTCACTGCCTTTGGCAAGTGCCGTGTCCCACACCGTCGACCGGCCCGTCCCCTCCCTGTGATATGGGAGGGGACGGGCCGGTCTGTCCGTGCGCCGGAGGGCTACTTGGGGGCGCCCACCGGCTTGCCCTGGGGGCTCGCCGCGTACCAAGTACCGCCCACGCCCTGACCGTTGGTGTCGCCGGGCTTCTTGTCGCCGGAGAACGTGTACATCGGCCAGCAGTCGATCGTCTGCTGTTTCCTGCCGTCCGGACGGTCGAACACGGTGAAGCCCTTCTTGAGGATTCCTCGAGTGTCGTTCTTGTCGACGGGCGCCACCACGGGCCACTTGTCGAGGCAGGCCCCGGTGCAGGCGGACTTCATGGGCCAGGCGGAGTCCTTCGTGAAGCGGTAGACGGTCATGCCGTTCTTGTCGACGACGATCTCGCCGAGCTTCGGGTCCTTGCGGGTGGACAGGCCCGCGGGGTCGACGGGGGCGGTGTCGGCCGCGGCGGGCGCCGCCTTCTTGCCGTCCGGAGCGGCCGCGTACCAAGTGCCGCCGACCCCCTGGCCCTTGACGTCGCCCGCCTTGGCGTCCTGTGCGTACCGGTACATCGGCCAGCCGTCGATGGTCAGCTGCTTGGTGCCGTCGGCCGCGGTGACCTCGCCGAGCAGCGATTCGTCGACGCCCGGGGCGGCCTTGGCGCCGTCGGCGGCGACGGCGGGCCATGCCTTCAGGCAGGCGGCGTCGCAGTTGGACTCGGGCGGCTGGGCTGTGTCCTTGTCGAAGCGGTAGAGGGTGAGGCCCGCGCTGTCGGTGACGACCTTCCCGAGCTTCTTGCTGTCCCACACCGCGAGTTGCCCGGCCGCCTTCGCCTTGGCGCCCGCGCCCTTGTCCGCGGCGTCGGCGTCCTCTCCGTAGCCACCGTCCCCGCCGTAGCCGTCGTCCTTCGCCGGTGCTTCGTTGCCCACGTTCTGCCCGTTCGGGGACTGGTCGCCCTTCTCCTGGCCGCACGCCGTCGTCAGCGCCAGCAGGGCCGCGGCTGTCGCCACGAGCGAGGCGCTCCGCCAGGCCCTGGGGGAACCCCCACTTGGATACAGCATCGTTGACTCCCACTGTCCGCAGAGTGTCGTGACGCCCGTTTGCGTCGCAACATGGCCCTAGGTACGGGTCGGGCCGTGCGGCGCGTTCAACCGCGGTTCAAGATTCTTTGCGCGGCTCGCGGTGCGCGTGCGGTGCGCATGGGGCGCGTGGGGTGTTCGAACACGGGCGTGGCTGTGCGTACCCGGCGTCAAACGCGTGACGCATGCGAGTCCTCCCTTCGGGTCATTCGGTGGCTCGGATGGCGTAGCGGGCGTGCGCGGGGCTCATGCTCCTCGTCGTGCACGGAACTCCGCGAGCCTTGTCGCCCCTCGTCACCCGCGTGTTGGCGCTCGTCGCACTCGCCCTGCTGCTCGGCGCGTCGTCGGCCGTCGGCTCGGCGTCCGCCGACGCGTGCGCCTACGCGTCGGTCGACCAAGGTGCCACGGGTGGCGGCACGGTGGCCGTCGCGGGCGATGGCGCCGACTGCTACGCCGGGCCCACGCATCCCCCCGAAGCCGCCACCCCCGCCCCCACCACCGGAACCACCGCCTCCGCCCCCGCCGCCCAAGCCGCCCGCGCCGGAACCGCCCCCTCCGCCCCCGGCTCCCGCACCGCCCGAGCCGTCCGTCCGCCCCGCGGCGCCATCGCCTCCGCCGCCCCGGCAGGCCGCGGCACCGGCGCCCGCGCCGAAGCCCGAACCCAAGCCCTCCCCCCGCCCGCCGAAGCCTCCCGAGGCCGAACCGAAGCCCGTGGCGTATCCGGAGTACCACGCCCCGCCCCGTAAGCAGCCGCCGCGCCACGGCCCGTCCCTCGTCTCGCTCACCCTGCTCGTCACAGCGCCCGCGGTGCTCGCCGTCGCCGCGCTCCGCCCGCGCTGATCGCCGGAGGAATTCATGTCGGAATGGCTTGTTCTCACCCTCGCGATGGTGGCCGCTTGCGGCGTCGTGCTCATCGTGACCCTCCTGCGGCACCGCAGGACCGGCGCGGACTACGACGCCTCCGGGACACCGGACGTCATCGAGTACATGACGATGATGATCGGTGTCGTGTACGCCATCGTGTTGGGCCTGGCCATCGCGGGTGTCTGGGAGGCCCGCGGCGCCGCCCAGGAACACGTCCGCGTCGAGGCGCAGTCGTTGCACGAGGTCTCGGAGCGTGCGCGGATCTACCCGGAGGAAGTGCGGGACCGCATTCGGGACGACGTCCACACCTATGTCAGCCATGTCGTCACCACCGAGTGGGACACGATGAGGACCAAGGGGGAACTCACCGACCGCGGCGCGGAGCTCCTGGCCCGCGTACGGCACGACGTGACCGACTACGAACCGAAGTCCGACTTCGAGGCGCAGGCGTATCAGCCCCTGGTCGACTCGGTGGCGGCCGCGGACGACGCGCGCAGCGCCCGCGCCGACAGCGTGGGCGCGACGATGCCAGGCGTGGTCTGGTTCGGCCTGATCACGGGCGGCCTCGTCACCATCGGCATGATCTTCGCCCTGCAGATCCGCCGTACGCCACGCGAACTGGTCCTAGCCGGACTGTTCTCCGCTCTCTTCGCCTTCCTGCTCTTCCTCATCTGGGACTTCGACGCGCCCTACAGCCGGGGCATCGCGGCGACGGCGGAACCGTTCAAGTCGCTCTTCCCCGGACTCGGGGGCTGATCCCGCATTGGCCGTGAAATACGGTGCGCCGCGGCCCGAAACGGCGCACCCTGGTCCCATGGCCTGGCAATCACCGATCGTCGTCCACCCGCCCGCCCCCGACGGCGGGCGGCAGGTCACCGTGCGCGGAGAGGACGCGGGCGTCGCCCGCAGCGACGAGGGCCTGACGGAACTCCTGCGGCGGGCCGGGCTCGGCGAGGCCGACATCGCGCTGGACGACCCGCACCTCGTCGAGTGGCGCGGCGGCCGGCACGTATGGCCGCACAGCTGACGGCACCCCGGGCCTCCCCCGGGGCCCCCGGACCGCGACCGGGCGCCGTCGCACACCACCGGCCCCCATCGTCCGCGCCGCGCCGCGCCGTTCCCCCGTCCGGCCCACCCGATTGCCCCGTTCGCGCGACACGGATCGCGGCGCGCCGGGTCCGTATCTAGCGTTTCGGGCATCGAGGTGCATTTCGGCGCCAGCGGAAGAAGGTCCGCAGCTGCTCCTCGGAGACCCGGAGGATTCACCATGCGCGCGATACGCGTCGCTTCGGCCGCTCTGCTCACCGCTTCCGCGCTGGCCCTCTCCGCACCGGTCGCGTCCGCGGCCGCCGTCGGCGAGGAGAACGTCACCGCTTTCGGCTTCAGCATCTCCCCCAAGACGGTCGCCGCGGGCGGCCAGGTCACCCTCAACGTCGACGGATGCGACGACGGCGACACGAAGGTCGCCTCGGGCGTCTTCGACGACACCACCATCCCGAAGGGGCAGAAGTCCGCCACCGCCCACGTGTTCTGGGACGCGAAGCCCGGCGCGATGTACGAGGTGACGTTCACCTGCAACGGCAGCAACCCCGGCAGCGACAAGACCGACCTGACCATCGCCACCGGGCGCCCCGACAACAACTCGCACCACAACCAGAACAACCAGCACAACCAGCACAACCAGCACAACCAGCACAACAAGGGCGTCAAAGCGGGCATCGGCGGCAGCCTCGGCGGGCTCGACCTGCACGAGATCGCCCTCGGCAGCGCGCTGATCCTCGGCACGCTGGGCACCGCGTACTACAAGGCCCGCCGCCGCACCGGCGAGGACAACTCCTGACCCGCGGCGGGCAGCCCGCGGCCCCCGGGATGTCTCCGGATCCCGGGGGCGCGGCGCTCTTCACCTGCCGTGCGAGCAGGGTGGTGCCGGGCGCGGGGCGGAAGGGGGTCGCGCCGTCCCGGCGGTGGTACGGGGTCCCGGGTCAGATCCTGTTCTCCGAGCGGCGGCGCATCCAGAACACACCGCCACCGAGCAGCGCGGCGGCGACCAGCGCGCCGCCGATCGCCATGTCGGTGCCGGTCGCGCCCGAGTGCGCGCTGCCGCCGACGCCGCCGCGCACACCGCCGTGGATGACGGTGAAGGCGGCCGGGCGGGTCAGCGTCTTGCCGCCGCAGTGGGCCGTGATGTCGTAGGCGCCGGGGCGTGCGTGCTTGTGGACGATCGCGGTGCCGCTCGCCGTCGAGCCGCCGGAGATCTGGTGCAGGTTCGTGTCCGGGAAGGCGGGCGACGTGAGCTTGCTGCCCGGCGTCTGGCAGGACGACCCGTCGACGGTGACCGTCAGATGCCCCCCTCTCGGAATCACGCTGGGCATCGCCACGATGTTGGTCGGGTCGGCCCAGGCGGACGCGGCCGGGGCGGCGAGCCCGACGGCACCGACGGCCGCCGCGGCGACCGCGAGGGCACGTGTGGTCCGCATACGAGAAGTTCGCATGGCATTCCTCCGCGGAAGACGCCCCGGGGATACAGTCCCCGGTCGATCGGCGAGAGCGCCTCCCAGACTGACCCTCAGATGACGTGCGCGGGCCCGCATGTCGGCGATCGGCCGTCCTGGTGAGACGACACGCCGGGGCGCGTCCGCGCGACCCGGCATCACCGCAGGTCACGGACCGTCAGAAAAATCCTGTCCGGCGCGACTCGGATGGCGCACTTCGCCCCTGTCGCCACCCGTTCGCTCCCGCCCTTTCGCACGCCGCGCGCCCCGCGTTTAGCGTTTTGGTACGCGCAACGGACGCGGCTCTCCGCCGTGTTCGAGAGGGGATAGAGCATGCCTTCGTCCCATCCGGCCGATGAGTTCGAATTCCAGGACCTGCAGGACTTCCAGGAGGAGGAGAAGCAGAGGAAGCGCGCCCCGTGGGGTGTGATGGCGCTTGTCCTGCTGACCGGACTCGCGCTGATCCGCAATGGTTCCGGGGAATTCGACGTGGGCCCGCCGCAGCCCGCGTCCGCCGCGGCCGCGGACCGTGCGCCCGACGCGGGAGCCGCCGCCCCGGTGCCGCTCGCGTTCTCGCCGGCCGAGCGTGTCCGCATCAAGGGCATCCGGGTGGACGCGCCGATCATGCAGGTGGGGCTGGATCCGGAGGGGTGGGTGGATGCGCCGCCGCCCGAGGACCCGAATCTCGCGGGCTGGTTCACCGGCGCCGTGTCGCCCGGCGAGAAGGGCACGGCCGTGGTGGTCGGCCATGTGGACAACCAGCGGGGGCCCGCCGTTTTCTACGGCCTGGGTTCGCTGAAGAAGGGCAATCACATCGAGGTCGGCCGCGCGGACAAGAAGACGGCTATTTTCGAGGTCTACGGCATCGAAGTGTTCGACAAGAACAAATTCCCCGGGAAGCGCGTCTACGGGAACGGCGGAACTCCCGAATTGCGGGTCATCACCTGCGGCGGCGGTTTCTCCAAGCAGTCCGGATACGACGGGAACGTCGTGGTGTTCGCCCGTCTGGTCGCCGTGCGCTGAGCGGGAAACCAGACGGACGGGGGGCTCGTGGCGAGTACGCCCCGGGGACTCAGGACATGTAGCGGCTCGGCACCGTGAGGCGGTAGCCGGAGTCGAGCAGTTCCGGCAGGTACGTGTGCAGCGCCTCGACGCTGCCCGAGCGGTCGCCGCCCGCGTCGTGCGAGAGCACCACGACGCCGGGCCCCGCGCCGGCCCGGACGCGCCGCACGATGGTCGCCGCGCCCGGCTCGGTCCAGTCGAGGGTGTCGACGGTCCAGGCGAGCGGCTCCATGCCGAGCTCGGCGCCCAGCTGGAAGGCGTTGCGGTTCCACGCGCCGTAGGGGGCCCTGAACCACTCGGGAGGCTCGCCGGTGGCCTCCTCGATGACGTCGCAGGTGCGCTCCATCTGCTCGCGCATCGCCGCCCTGTCGAGTCGGGGCAGCAGCGGGTGGCTCCAGGTGTGGTTGCCGATGAGGTGCCCGTCGTCGGCCATCCGACGCAGCAGGTCCACGTTGTCGACGGCCATCTCGCCGCAGACGAAGAACATCGCCCGCACGTCGTGCTTGCGGAGCGTGTGCAGGATGCCCGGGGTGTAGCGCGGGTCCGGCCCGTCGTCGAACGAGAGCACCATCGTCCGCTCACGGCCCGGCATGCGCAGGATCGGCGCCTTGCGCACTTGGGGCAGGGCTCGTCCGGCGCGCGGGGGGCCGTATCCCGTGAGGGGCTGCAGGCGGTACGCGGAGGGTTTGAGGCGGCGTGCGGCCTGCGGGCCCGCGGCGGGTCTGCCCGCGGGGGCGGCGGGTCCCGGACCGGATGGGCCCTCCGCTCCCCCGCACGCCGCGGTCGTGGCCAGGCCGAGGACCGCGGCGGCGCGGAGCAGGACCCGCCGCCCTGGAGTCAGCTGATCATCTTTCATGACTAATCCGTCGCATGGCGGAAGGCCCGCGCGGAACACCAACACCGGGGCGGCCCCCGAAAGCACCCGTTCAGACGCGGCGGACCAGGGGGAAGGGCAGGGTCTCGCGGATGGTCAGGCCGGTGAGGAACATGACGAGCCGGTCGACGCCGATGCCGAGGCCTCCGGTGGGCGGCATCGCGTACTCCAGGGCGTCGAGGAAGTCCTCGTCGATCTCCATGGCTTCGGGGTCTCCCCCGGCGGCGAGCAGCGACTGCGCGGTGAGGCGGCGGCGCTGCTCGACCGGATCGGTCAACTCGGAGTAGGCGGTGCCGAGTTCCGTACCGAAGGCGACGAGGTCCCAGCGTTCGGCGAGGCGCGGGTCGGTGCGGTGCTGGCGGGTGAGCGGGGAGACGTCGGTCGGGAAGTCCTTGTAGAAGGTGGGCAGCTGGGTCTTCTCCTCGACCAGCCGCTCGTACATCTCCAGGACGACGTCGCCGCGCCCGTCGTCCGTCGTGTACGGGACGGCGGCCCGGTCGCAGAGCCGGTGCAGGGCCGCCACCGGGGTGTCCGCGTCGATCTCCTCGCCCAGCGCCTCGGAGAGCGCGCCGTACACCGTCTTGACGGGCCAGGGCCCGGAGATGTCGTGCTCGACGCCGTCCTTGTGCGCCACCGGTCTGCCGAACGCGGCGGTCGCGGCGCCCTGGATGAGTTCGCGGGTGAGGTCGAGCATCACGTCGTAGTCGGCGAAGGCCTGGTAGGCCTCCAGCATCGTGAACTCGGGGTTGTGTTTGTAGGAGACGCCTTCGTTGCGGAAGGTGCGGCCCATCTCGAAGACCTTCTCCATGCCGCCGACGCAGAGCCGCTTCAGGTACAGCTCGGGGGCGATGCGCAGATAGAGGTCGAGGTCGTAGGCGTTGATGTGGGTGGTGAAGGGGCGCGCGTTGGCGCCGCCGTGGATCTGCTGGAGCATCGGCGTCTCGACCTCCAGGTAGCCGCGGTCCAGGAGGCCCTGTCGGAGCGCCTGTACGGCGGTGGAGCGGGCCCGGACCACGTCGCGGGCGCCGGGGCTCGCGACCAGGTCGAGGTAGCGGCGGCGGACCTTGGCCTCGGGGTCGGTCAGGCCGCGGCGCTTGTCGGGCAGCGGGCGCAGGCACTTGCCGGTGAGGTGCCAGTCGGTGACGAAGACGGTGAGCTCGCCCCGGTCGCTGGTGCCGACCGTGCCGGTGGCGGTGATGTGGTCGCCGATGTCGGTGCCCGCGGTGAAGCGGTCCAGGACGTCGGGGCCCGAGGTGTCGCGGGTGAGGGCGAGTTGCAGATCGCCCGACCAGTCGCGGAGTACGACGAAGACGACGCCGCCGAAGTCGCGTACGAGCATGACGCGGCCCGCGACCGTGACCTCGGACGCCGCCATGTCGTGGCGGATCGCCGCGAGTTCGTGGGTGCGCGGGGGCGGGCCGACGGGGTAGGGGTCGACACCTTCCGCGCGCAGGCGGTCGAGTTTGCGGTGCCGGATGCGGATCTGTTCGGGGAGCCTGGACGTCGGGTCGGCGTCGGTGGTGTCGTCCGCGCCGGACAGGCCGAGCGCGGCGATCGACGGGAGTCCCTCGGTGGTCGTGGGCTGGGTGACGCCCCGCGGCTTGTGGTGGCCCTTGCCCCAGAGCTTGCGCAGGGACGGCACGGAGACGAAGCCCTCGGCGATGCCGGACGCCAGGCTGATGCGGGCGAGGGCGCCGCTGTCGCCGTAACAGATGAAGCGCGGGTACCACTCGGGGTGGTACTTGGCGTTGGAGCGGTAGAGCGCCTCCAGTTGCCACCACTTGGAGAAGAAGAGGAGCAGCTTGCGCCACAGGCGCAGCACCGGGCCCGCGCCGATGCGGCCGCCCTCCTCGAAGACCGAGCGGAATACGGCGAAGTTCAGGGAGATGCGGCGCACGCCGGTCCGGGGAGCGGCCGCGCACAGTTCGGCGACCATGAACTCCATGACGCCGTTGGGTGCGGCGCGGTCGCGGCGCATCAGGTCAAGGGAGATGCCGTCCTTGCCCCAGGGGACGAGGGAGAGCAGCGCGAGGAGTTTCCCGTCGGCGTCCAGGGCCTCGACGAGGAGGCAGTCGCCGTCCTCGGGGTCGCCGAGGCGGTCGAGGGCCATGGAGAAGCCCCGCTCGGTCTCGGTGTCCCGCCAGGCGTCGGCCTTGTCGACGATCTCCTCCATCTCCTCGTCGGTGAGGGTGGAGTGGCGTCGGATGCGGGTGGTGGCTCCGGTGCGGCGGACGCGGTTCACGGCCTGGCGGGTGACGCGCATGTCGCGGCCGTCCAGGTCGAAGTCGGCGACGTGCAGGATGGCCTCGTCGCCGAGTTGCAGCGCGCCGAGTCCGGCGCGGGCGTACGCGGTCGCGCCGTCCTCGGACGCGCCCATCACGGCGGGGGCCCAGGCGTACTGCCGTGCCACGTCCAGCCAGGCGCCGATCGCGTGCGGCCAGGCCTCGCGGTCGCCGACGGGGTCGCCGCTGGCCAGGCAGACGCCGGCCTCGACGCGGTAGGTGACGGCGGCCTTGCCGCTCGGTGAGAAGACGACGGCCTTGTCACGCCGGGTCGCGAAGTAGCCGAGTGAGTCCTGCGCGCCGTAGGCCCCGAGGAGGGCGCGGATGCGGGGTTCCTCGTCGCCGTGCAGGGCCGCTTCCATGCGCTGGGAGCGGAAGAGGGTGGCGGCGGCGTTCAGCAGGGCGAGGGCGCCGAACAGGCCGAGCCAGAAGTAGAGGCCGCGCGGCGGGCTGCCGTCGAAGTACTCGTGGCCGTGGATCAGGCCGCCGCAGACCCGGTTCGCCGCCCACAGCAGCCGCTCGCCGCGCACCAGGGTGCCGGGGAACAGCTCCACCAGGCCCCAGCCTGCCAGGACCGCGACGCCGAGTCCGGCGGCGAGGACCGCGATGGCCCGCCGGACGGCGCCGCGCCGGGAGTCGGCGGAGAACTCCTTGCGGGCGAGGATCAGCAGCACGAAGGCGGCGCCGCAGATCACGAAGGAGGGCAGCGATTCCGCCCAGAAGCCGAGGGCCGCGCCGAGCACGTCGAAGGCGAGGAGCAGGCCCAGATAGCTGACGACGAGCCACCAGGCGACCTTCTTGCGCGCGGCGGTCGCGGCGGCGAGCAGGAAGAGGAAGACGGCGTACGCGAGGTTCGCGCTGACCGGGACCGTGAGGAGGTCGAGGACGCGGATGACGGGCATGAGGAGGCGGCGCAGCGGCGAGATGACCGCGACGACCGCGCAGAAGACGCCGAGCGCGCCGAAGAAGGCGGCGAAGCCCTCCGGGACGCGGCCGAGGAAACCGTCTCGGGCCCGTATCCGTCCTCTGGCCTCGGGCTCCTCCGTGCTGACCGTCATGGCACGACTCTAGGAAGAGGTGTGCCACCGCGCAGGTCGAGAGCGGCGGGACGGGGCACGGCGGCCCTGGACGGCATGCCCGGACGACAGGCCAGGACGGCGGGGCGCGGCGGCCCGCCCCGACCGGCCCGGAACACAGGCGGTATGACTGCCTCCGCTAATCTCTCGGCGTGAGTGAAGACCAGTCCCACCAGTTCGAACGCGGCACCGACGGGCCCAAGGTGATCGTCGTCGGGGTCGACGGCTCCGACTCCTCGCTGAGAGCCGCGGCATATGCCGGTGGCCTGGCCCGTCGGCAGCGGGCGCTGCTCGCCGTCGTGTACATCCAGCCGGTGATGGCGGCGGGCGCCGCGTTCGGCGTACCGGTCGCCGAGACCACCGACGAGATCGCCGAGGGGCTGATCACGGAGATCCGGGCCGCGACCGAGCGGGTGAAGGACATATTCGACGTCCGGTGGGAGTTCCATACGTTCCGCGGTGATCCCTACACCGGTCTGGTCACCGCCGCCGACGACCTCAAGGCCGACGCCGTCGTCGTGGGCGCCTCCGAGCAGGCGGGCCACCGCATCGTGGGTTCGGTCGCCGTCCGTCTGGTGAAGGCGGGCCGCTGGCCGGTGACGGTGGTCCCGTAGGGAACCGGTGACGGTGGCCTGGTGTGGCTCCTTCCGTAGCGCCCCTTGCTGGGCCATCATGATCCGCCATCAGCCGACGGCCGGCTGCGAAGAGGTGGAGCTCATGTCGGGACTACGGATGGGGCAGGGCGTGCTGCGCCGCAAGCCCATCGAGCACATCGATGAGTCGGAGCCCGGGGCGGGCGGCGGGCTCGCCAAGTCCCTCGGGCTCTGGCAGCTCACCGCCATCGGCGTCGGCGGCATCATCGGCGCCGGCATCTTCAGCCTCGCCGGGGCGGTCGCCAACGGCACGGCGGGCCCCGCGGTGCTGGTCTCCTTCCTGATCGCGGGGGTCGCGAGCGCGGCCGCCGCCTTCTCGTACGCCGAATTCGCCGGGATGATCCCGAAGGCGGGGTCGGCGTACACGTACGGCTATGTGGTGCTCGGCGAGCTGACCGGCTGGTTCATCGGCTGGGACCTGCTCCTGGAGTACACCGCGATCGTCGCCGTGGTCGCGATCGGCATCTCCGGCTACTTCGGTTTCCTCGTCGAGGAGATGGGGGCCGAGCTGCCGAACTGGATGATGGGCGCGCCCGGCACCGGTGACGGGCACAAGGTCGACCTGTTCGCCGCGGTGCTGTGCCTGTTCATCGCGTACCTGCTCACGCTCGGCATCAAGAACGCCGCGCGCTTCGAGATGATCGTGGTCGTCCTGAAGGTGATCGTGGTCCTCGTCGTGATCGCGGTCGGCTTCTTCCACATCGAGACCGGGAACTACGATCCGTTCTTCCCCTACGGGGTCAGCGGCGCGTTCACGGGCGCGGCGACCGTGTTCTTCGCGGTGTTCGGCTACGACGCCATGTCGACGGCGGCCGAGGAGTCCAAGGACGCGCAGCGCCACATGCCGAAGGCGATCCTCTACTCCCTCGCGATCTCGATGGTGCTGTACGTCCTCGCGTGCCTGGTCCTCACCGGCATGCAGAGCTACAAGGACGTCGACCCGGAGAGCGGCTTCTCCACGGCCTTCAAGTCCGTGGGGCTCGGCGGCCTCGCGGACGTCATCGCGGTCGGCGCGATCATCGGCATCCTCACCGTGATGTTCACGTTCATGCTCGGCTGCACGCGCGTGTGGTTCTCGATGAGCCGGGACGGGCTCCTTCCCAAGTGGTTCGCCAAGACGCATCCGACGCGGCACGTGCCGACGCGCGTGACGTGGATCGTCGGGATCGCGTCGGCCGCCATCGCCGGGTTCCTGCCCATCGGCGAGGCGGCCGAGCTGACCAACATCGGGATCCTGCTGGCGTTCGTCGTGGTGTGTGTCGCGGTGATCGTGCTGCGCTACAAGCGGCCGGAGCTGCCGCGCACGTTCCGCTGCCCCGGCATGCCGGTGGTGCCCGCGATCGGGGTGGTCTTCTCGATCTGGCTGATCACGTTCCTGCAGTGGCAGACCTGGGTGCGGTTCGCCGTGTGGTTCGCGCTCGGCCTCGTCGTCTACTTCGGCTACTCGTACCGGAAGTCGGAGCTGGCGAAGACGGACGGAACCACCACCAAGAGGTGACGCGGGTCAGGAGCGTCCGAGCAGGGGACGACCGCGGCTACTTCCCCATGACGAGGCCGTCCTTGCCCGCGCCGCGGCTGAGGACGACACGGCGGACGCGGTCGCGGACGTCGCTCACGTCGGCGCCGCGGTCGAGGGCGGTGTTGAGGTTGACGACGCGGACGGAGTCCGTGTCGAACCACATCGGCAGGAACTCGGCCTTCTTGACCTGCCAGCGGGCGCCCGGCTCGGCGGGCGGCGCGAAGGTGAAGCGGCCGATGGTGCCCTGGTTGCCGCGCGGGTCGTGCGCGCCTTCGTGGTTGATCATCTCGCCTGCGACCTGGTCGCCCATGCCGTAGACGACCCAGGTGCCGTTGACCTTCTCGTAGGCCTGCGGGACGTGGGCGTGGGTGCCGAGGATGAGGTCGATGTCGGGGCGCCCGTCCGTGCGGGACGCGGTGAGCTGCTTGCCGAGGCGCAGCTGCTGCTTGTCGGGCGCGTCCTGCCACTCGCTGCCCCAGTGCAGGCTGACGACCACGACGTCGGCGCCCGCCTCGCGAGCCGCTCGGGCGTCCGCCACGATCTTGCCGCGGTCGATGAGGTCGACGGTCCACGGCTTGCCCTTCGGCAGGGGGTAGCCGTTCGTGCCGTACGTGTACGCGAGTTGCGCGACCTTGGCGTCGCCCGCCCGCAGCCACGCCGGGGTCCTGTCCTCGGCGGCCGTGCGGGCCGAACCCGCGTGCTTGACGCCCGCCTTGTCGAGCGCGTCCAGGGTGCGGCGCACACCGTCCGCGCCGTCGTCGAGGGTGTGGTTGGAGGCGGTGGAGCACGCGTCGTACCCGGTGGCCTTGAGGGCGCGGGCCACCTGGGGCGGGGACTTGAAGCTGGGGTAGCCGCTGTAGTCGCCGTCCGCGCCGTAGACCGTCTCCATGTGGCAGATCGCCAGGTCGGCCTTGCTGATGACGGGCTTGGCGCCCGCGAGCATCGGCCTG
The DNA here is from genome assembly GCF_026810505.1 of Streptomyces sp. Je 1-369. NCBI lineage: Bacteria > Bacillati > Actinomycetota > Actinomycetes > Kitasatosporales > Streptomycetaceae > Streptomyces > Streptomyces sp. Je 1-369. Next base: position 8,062,550 of record NZ_CP101750.1, on the reverse strand, counting down.
AAGTCGTAGCCGTCGCCGCCCGCGTCCGCGTTGGCCGCACGGATGATCGAGTCGTGTGGCAGGACGTCACCGGAGGCGGCGAGCGTGAAGCCGCGCTTGCCCGCCGCGGATCCGCCGGCCGGATGGGGCGCCGGGGCCGTGCAGGCGGTTGCGCCCGCGAGACCGGCGATGAGGAGGGCCGCGGTGGCGGCCGTCGCGGGACGCGGACGCGGGGCCTTCAATGGTGCATTCCGCGAGGTGTGGGAGGTGGCGGCGGGACGTGTGTGCCGTGTGATCCGTGCGCGCTGCTTCATCGGTCGGACTCCCTGGCTGGGGCGATATTCGGCCAGATGAATCCACATACGTACTTAACGGATAATCAAGGAGCATTGCCGTTCAAGTACCTGAAACGGAGTCATACAATTCCACCTGTGACGCGAACAACACAGGGCCGCCCACCTGCGGTGAAACCGACGCCCGGGTCAAGCCTCCGTAAAGCGCCTTGCTCCGCACCCCTCTCGGGTAATCGGCTGTCCTCACCGTGTGCCGGATTGGGGGGCCAAAGGCCGGTGACGCGCACGGACCGTAGGAAGGCGGAGCGGATGCGGCAGGAAAGCAGCGGGAACACGGATGGCCCCCGGGGCGGCGAACTCGTCGTCCCCATGGCGTGGTTGTACGCGGAGTACATCGCCGACGAGTTGCTGCGCACCGGCGATCTGATGCCGCCCACCTCCTTCGAGTACCGGGCGGGCCGCGACGCCCTGGCCCTGACGATCTTCCTGTCGGACACCAGAGGCGAGCTGTCCGGAATCCGCGTGGTCTCCCAGCTGGAGACGTGGCTGAGCCTGACCGCGTACGGCCAGCCGTGGCAGGACTGGGTGCGCGAGCGGATGGCGCTGCTCACGGCCGACGCCGTCGCCGCGGGCCCCGCGCCCGACCTGGACCTCGCCGACCAGGCGTGGCGCTGGCTCCAGGAGACCGAGCTGCTCGCGCCCGACCTGGACTCCGTGCCCGGCCGCGCCGTCCAGGGCGAGGAGGACGGGCCGAAGGTGTGGACCCCGGCGTGGCGGCTCGGGCTGCCGCTGGGGCATCTGGCGATCCATCTCTTCTGAGACCGTTCGGCCCTTGAGTGATTCCGTCTTCCGCCGCGTACCGGAGGAGGAACGGCACTCCGCACCGACACGGAACGGCAGGGAACGCCATGAGGCCCCTGGAGCGGCATCGTGACGCGGGCGCCTACGCGCTCGGCGTCCTGGACGAGGCGGACGCCTTCCGCTTCGAGGACCACCTCATGGACTGTCCCGCCTGCCTGCTGGAGCTCGACGGACTCCACACGGCGGCGCTCCAGTTGGAGCTCTACGGCCGGGCGACCCGGGCTCCCGTGGAACCGTTCGCCGCGCCCTCCCCCGGCCTCCTGGACCGCCTTCTGAGCCGGGCAGGGCGGCTGCACGGTGTGCGGTGCGGACGACGGCTGTGCGCGGTCGCCGTGGGTGCTGTCCTGGCCCTCGGCGTGCCCGCCGTGACCCTCGCTCCGAAGGACGGTCCGGGGCCGGTGCGGATCACCGCGCGGGACGCCCGCGGCGGGGTCTCCGCCACGCTCACCGCCCGGGGCCGCGCCTGGGGGGCGGAGATCGGCCTCACGGTGCGGGATACGGCCACACACGCGGCGGGCGGGGAGCGGGTCTGCGAGCTGGTCGCCGTCGCCACCGACGGATCCGAGCAGAGCGTCATGTCGTGGCGCGTGCCCGCACCGACCGTGCGGACGGAAGGCACCGCGGCCCTGCGCACCGCGCAGACCGACCGGTACGAGGTGCGCACGGCCCGGGGCGAGCCGCTCCTGACCCTGCGGCGCCCCTGAACCTGCGGCGCCCCTGAACCGCGCCACAACACCGCGCCACACCACCGCGCTACTTCAGCAGCCTCGACATCCTCCGGTCCGCGAGCAGCTTCCCGCCCGTCTGGCAGGTCGGGCAGTACTGCAACGACGAGTCGGCGAAGGAGACCTCCCTGATCGTGTCGCCGCACACCGGGCACGGCTCGCCGGTGCGGCCGTGCACGCGCAGGCCGCTCTTCTTCTCCGCCTTGAGACGGCCCGCCGCGACACCGCGCGAGCGCTCCACCGCCTCGGTCAGCGTGGCCAGCAGCGCCACATGCAGCCCATGGACATCCTCCTCGGTGAGGCTCGACGTGAGCCGGAACGGGGACATGCGGGCCGCGTGCAGGATCTCGTCGCTGTACGCGTTCCCGACGCCCGCGATCAGACTCTGGTCGCGCAACGCCCCCTTGATCTGCCGCCGTTCGCCCGCCAGGAGCTCCGCGAACCGCTCCTCGTCGAAGTCCGCGGCCAGCGGGTCGGGGCCGAGCCGCGCGATGCCGGGCAGGTCGAGCGGCGCCTCCGTGACGTACACCGCGAGGCGCTTCTGCGTGCCCGCCTCCGTGAGGTCGAAGCCCGCCCCCGTGTCCAGGACGACGCGCAGCGCCAACGGGCCCTTGCCGGGGCGCGGCAGGCCTTCGGGGAGGCTGTCGTGCCAGCGGAGCCAGCCCGCGCGGGCGAGGTGGGTGACCAGGTGCGTCCCGTCGGCGTCGATGTCGAGGAACTTGCCGTACCGCTCCACGGCGGTGACGGTGCCCTCCAGGGCGGTGGGCGGTGGGTCGTACGTCTTGAGGACGCTGACGGCGACGGGCAGCACACGCTCGATCTCCCGGCCGACCAGATGGCCCGTCAGGAACTCGCGCAGCGCTTCCACTTCTGGCAGTTCGGGCATGGCTCTTCCCTCACTCCCGCTCTTCTCTGACGGGCACGATGAACTCGCACCACACGCACTTGCCGCCGCCGCGCGCCTCGACGCCCCACGCGTCCGCGAGCCGGTCCACCAGGAGCAGGCCGCGGCCCGACACCCCGGACTCGCCCGCGTCGCGGCGGCGCGGCAGGGCGCTCGACGAGTCCTCGACGTCCACGCGCAGCCGCCGGTCGGTGCCGGTCAGGACGCGCAGGGTCACGATCGCGGACCCATCGGTGTGCATGAGGGCGTTGGTGATCACTTCGTCGGCCGCCAGCTCGATCTCGTCGGCGCGCTCGCCCGCGCCCCAGGCCCGCACCGCGGCCGCGATCATGTGCCGGGCCTCGGCGAGCGCCTCCGGGTCGCTCGGGGCGACGTGCTGCTGGAGGCGGCCGCCCGCGCGGGGCACGTCGTCGGTGCGGCGGCGCAGGAGCAGGAGGGCGGCGTCGTCCTCCCCGCCGCGGCCGTCGACGATGCCGCAGAGCCGGTCGGCGAGCCGCTGAAGGTCGCGGGGTGCGACGGCGGCGAGTTCCGCGAGGGCGCGCATGCCGTCGTCCAGGTCGGCGCCGGGCTCCTCGACGAGGCCGTCGGTGCAGAGCAACAGGGTCTGGCCCGGGTCGAGTTCGAGGGTGGTGACGGGGTAGTCGAGGCGGCCGAACTCCGCGGAGAGGCCGAGGGGCAGGCCGCCGTCCACGGGGACCCGGCGGCAGGAGCCGTCGACGCGCTGGAGGAGTGGGTCGAGGTGTCCCGCGCGGACGAGTTGCACCACTCCGGTGGTCAGGTCGGCGTCGGCGTAGAGGCAGGTCGCGAAGCGGTCGGTGTCCAGTTCGTGCAGGAACCCGGAGGCGCGGGCCATGACGGTGGCGGGCGTGTGGCCCTCCGCGGCGTAGGCGCGCAGGACGATGCGGAGCTGGCCCATGACGGCGGCGGCGTGCGTGTCGTGGCCCTGGACGTCGCCGATGACGGCGCCGACGTGGCCGCCGGGCAGCGGGATCACGTCGTACCAGTCGCCGCCGATGTCCCGTCCGATGGCCGCCGAGCGGTACCGGACGGCGATCTCGGCGCCCGGCACGCCGGGGATGGTGCGGGGCAGCATGGCTTGCTGGAGGTTCTGGGCGAGGTCCTTCTCCTGCTCGTAGAACATGGCGCGTTGCAGGCTCTGCGCGATGCTGCTGCCGAGGGCGACCAGGACGTTGCGCTCGTCCTCGGTGAAGCCCGTCTTGTCCTGGTAGAGCAGGCCGAGCACGCCGATGGGGCGGGCCTGCGCGATCAGGGGCAGATAGGCGGCCGCGGTGATGCCGAGCTCGTCGATGTGCGGCCAGAGCAGCGGGTAGGACTCGGCGAAGTCGTCGGCCGTCTCGATGTAGCGCGGCGCGAGGGTGCGGACGACCTCGCTCATGGGGTAGTCCTCGTCGACGCCCGTGAGGCGGGTGCCGGGCACGAAGCTGCCCGCGGGGCCCTCGGCGACGAGCCGGATGCGGCCGGCCTCGACGAGCCCCATGACCAGGTTCGACGCGCCCAGGTGGGCGAGGCCGTGGGTGTCGCGCAGGACGTCGATGACGTCCCGGACCGTGCGGGCGTGCGCGAGCGCCGCCGTGGTGCCCTGGACGAGGCTCGTGGTGCGGCGCCGCTCCGCCTCCTCCTCGGCGCGCTCGCGCAGCGCGGCCGGGCTGTCGCCGAGTTCCCGGGTGGCGTCCCTGACGAGGCCCACGATGCGGCGCGGGCGGCCCGTGGCGTCCCGCTGGATGCAGCCCTGGGTGTGGGTCCAGCGCAGCGCGCCGGTGTGGCAGCGGATCCGGAAGTACGCGCCGTACGTCTCGCTACCGTCCTTCAGGGCGTGCGAGACAATCTGGTCGAGGCGGTGCCCTTCGACGGTCGGCACGCGGGACGCGAGGGTATCGGGCCGGTTGTCGTACTGCTCGGGGCGTACGTCGAAGACCTCGTGGGCGGTGGCGTCCATCGTCATCAGGCCCGTGTCGAGGTCCCAGTCGAAGCGGCCCGTGCGCAGCGCGGCCCCGTACAGCGCGAGGAAACAGCCGGCCGGTTCCCCGGCCGGCTGTCCACAGCGGCATTGCCCCGCCGGGTCGCGCTCCATGGGCCCACGCTAGGCGGAGGCTCCCGCGCCCGCACGCGGGAGCACGGCGCCCGGAGCGGGGCGGCGGCGGGCGGCGGGCAGGGCTCCGCCGTCCAACCGCGGGCCCCGCCCACTTGGACACCGTGCGACGGGACGGCTGGGCCGTCCGGCGGGACGGTTACGCCGTCTCCGCGACCTTGCTCTGGACCCGCATCGCCACCTCCGCCCACATCTCCGCGCTCTCCCCTGCCAGGTAGGCGACGATGCCCCGGCAGTGCGGCGGGACCTTCTCGATGATCTGGTCCCACTCCTCCATGCTGATCGTGTGGATGTTGAGCAGCCGCAGCAGGGTGCGGCCGATCTCGCTGAAGCGCAGGGCCGGGTCGGCCTTGAGGCGCTTGACGGCGGCGGCACGGTCCTGGGCCGCGTCCCGGTCGGGCACGGCCGAGGGGCGGGCGATCCGCGGTGCGGGGAGGTGGCTCCCCTGGTCGGTCCGTTTTCCGCGCTGCGGAACGGGGTCCTCGCCGCGCATCATGCGGTTGCGCACGTCCCGTACCGTCTCCGGCGAGATGGAGGCGACGCGGGCCACCTGGCGCAGCGACAGGGCGGGGTTCTGCGCGATGAGCTCGCTGGCGACCCTGCGCCCTTCGGCGCCGTTGATGGGCCGCACCCGGCCGTCGTGGCCGATCCGGCTCTCCTCGCCGTCCCTGCTGCCCGGTGCGCGCCTGCGGATGTCCGCGACGGTGCCGGGCGCGATGCCGCTGACCGAGGCGATCATCCGGTCCGACCACTGCGGATGCGTGGCGATGATGCGGGCGGCCGCCCGCTTGCGGTCGGCCGTGGTCAGCGGCAGGCCGTGGGTGACGTTGGACTCGACGGCGAGGACGAAGGCGTCGTCCTCCGCGCCGTCGAAGTACTTCACTGCGATCTTGCGCTGCCCCTGGAGTTCGGCGGCGCGCAGGCGGTGCAGTCCGTCGATGACGCGCATCGTCGGGCGGTGCACCGTGATGGGCGGCAGCGGGGTCTGTACGACCGCCAGTGCCTGTACGTGCTCCGGATCGACTCCGGCTGTCCGCGGTGAGTCAGCCGTCGAAAGCGAGCCGATCTCGACTTCGACGACCATTAATCGGTCGATCTCTGCGTGCTCGGGTGTTGCCAACTCAACTCCCCCTCAAGCTCTGATGTCCCCCGTGCGCGTGTCCCGGCACGCCGACCGGTCACGCCACACCGCCGCTCCGCGTACGCGTTCGCCCTTGGTCGAGGGCCCTGAAGTGAATGCGTTGCGCGCTCTGGAGGCGTGTGTTCTCCCGGATCACGGCGAAGGGTGCGGCGCGCACGGATGCGCCCTTCGCCGTCTTCAACCACCGCAATCGGATTCCGGGAATTCACGGAATCCGTACCGTCAGGCCGCGGGATGTGTTTCCCCGGCCGGGCATGTTCACCTTAACAACGCGTTTTCCGGCCTGGTACCCCTCACTAGTTGCACGCCACGGGCTCCGCCACCCCTATTCACCCCTACCGGCCTGCGCACCGGCGGCGGGCCGCGCCAGGGTGCGCCCCATCAGCGGCGACAGGGCCCCGACGGCGTGCGCCACCTCGTCGACCTCCGCCTGGGTGAGGGCCTGGTCGCCGTCGCAGAGCGCGGTCCCCGGATCGGGGTGTACGTCGATCATGACGCCGTCCGCACCGGCCGCGAGGGCGGCGCGGGTCAGCGGCAGGACGAGGTCGCGGCGGCCTCCCGAGTGCGAGGGGTCCACGATCACCGGCAGGTGGGAGAGGCGCTGGACGACCGGCACGGCGCTGATGTCCAGGGTGTTGCGGGTGGCGGTCTCGAAGGTGCGGATGCCCCGCTCGCAGAGCACGATGTCGAGGTTGCCGCGCTGGGCGATGTACTCGGCGGCCATCAGCCACTCCTCGACGGTGGCGCCGAAGCCGCGCTTGAGGAGCACGGGCCTGCCTGCCGCGCCCACCTCCTGGAGGAGGGCGAAGTTGTGCATGTTGCGGGTGCCGATCTGCAGCATGTCGGCGTAGGGGGCGACGAGTTCGACGCTGGCCGGGTCGATGACCTCGGTCACCACGGGCAGCCCCGTCTCCTCCCGCACATCGGCGAGGATGCGCAGGCCGCTCTCGCCGAGTCCTTGGTAGGCGTACGGCGACGTGCGCGGTTTGAAGGCGCCGCCCCTGAGCAGCGTGGCACCGGCCGCCTTGGCCATCCGGGCGGCGGCGAGGGTCTGCGAGGCGGTCTCCACCGCGCAGGGGCCCGCGATCACGGTCAGCGTGCCCGGGCCGATGGGGACGCCGGCCACGGTCACCACGGAGCGGTCCAGGTGGTGTTCCCTGCTGACCAGCTTGTACGGCACCGAGATGCGCACGACGTCCAGGACTCCGCGCAGGTGGGCGAGGTTGAGGGCGCCGAACGCGGCCACGTCCCCGACGAGCCCGACGATGGTGCGGGTCACGCCCCGGCTGACGAACGCGTCCCCGCCCGCCGTGCGCACCAGATCGACGACCGCGTCCACATCCTGCTGCGTGGCCTCGGGGGCCATCACGACGACCAAGGGTTCCTCCCGTGCATGTGGGTATTCCCCGGAATTCTCTCGGGCCCGTCGTGCGGGCCCCTTCGGGGAATTACGTCGGGCGACCACGGTAGGAGGTGACCAGGGTTTTTCTCAATGAAATCCCGCATTCTTGTCCAACTGCCCAATATCGTCCGCCCCTTTACGTGGATCTCCGGTCCGTATCGGAAAGGCGACTTCCACGGAGAGTCCGCCGTCCGGGCGGGCGCGGGCGCTGATCCCCGCTTCGTGGGCGAGGGCGATGGCGTGCACGACCGCCAGGCCGAGGCCGGGGTGGCCGTCACCGATCGAGCGGCCCGGGCCCCGGAAGGGCGCGAAGAGCCGGTCCACCTGGTCCGGCGCCACCCGGTCGCCGGTGTTGGCGAGAGAGATGACCGCGTGTCCGTCCCGGACGGCGGTGGTGAGGTCCACCCGTCCGCCGGGGCGGTTGTGGCCCACCGCGTTGTCCACGAGGCAGCCCACCAGGCGCTGGACGAGCGCCGGGTCACCCAGGACGGGCGCGGGCCCGGTGGCGGCCGTCACCCGCAGTCCACGCCGCTCGCTCTCCGGGCGCGCGACGTGCAGCGCCCACTCGGCGAGGCGCGCGAGGTCCAGCTCCTCGCGGTGGACGAGGCCGCGGTGGCTGCCCGCGAGCGCCAGCAGGGACTCCAGGAGGCGGGCCTGCCGTTCGCTGATCTCCAGGAGCCGCTCGGTGCTCCCGCGAAACGTTTCCGCGGTGGCGTCGCAGTCGATGAGCGTCTTCCGCAGCAGCGCGCGCTCCAGCAGGAGCGGGGTGTGCAGGGCGTGGGCGGCGTGGGCGACGAATCGCCGGTGGGAGTCGATGGCCGCTTCCAGGCGGCCGAGGAGCCCGTCCACCGTGTCGGCCAGCTCCTTGAGCTCGTCGGCCGGGCCCTGGACGGCCAGCCGCTCGTGGAGGGTGTGCGCCGAGATGTGCCGGACGGTGCCGGTCATCGCCCGCAGCGGGCGCAGCACACGCCGGGCGACCAGGCCCCCGAGGACGGCCGAGACCACCAGCATGACGGCGAGTGCGACACCCGACTGCACGAGCAACTGCCGCAACTGGTCCGTGTGCTGACCGACCGCCTGTTCCTGGAGCTGCGCGAAGACGTCGCCGGAGCGAGCCGCGGGCCGCACACCGGGCAACCCTCCGCCGGAGCGCCCGGTTCCCGCGTCCGCCCCCGCTCCCCCGCCCGCTTCCACCCCGTCCACGAGGACGCGGTCCGCGGGGAACCGGGCGACGAGCAGATACGTGAGCGCGAGCAGGACCGCGCCGGAGGCGACGAGCAGCGCGCCGTACAGCAGCGTGAGGCGTACGCCCGCACGCCGCGAGGGCAGGTGCATGGGCCCCTCAAATTCGCCTTGACGGTGGTGGTGAACGGGTACGTCGCCTCGTCCCACACCCGGTCCAAGAGCTCTTCGGCCGGTACGACACGGCCCTGGGCCGCGAGCAGGTACTCCAGGACCGAGAACTCCTTGGGCAGGTCCCGGCCGAGCACGAGCACGTCGTAGTCGGTCGCCGAGGTGCGGGCGACGGCGACGGCACCGTCACGGACGACGTCGACCACCATGCCCGCGCGGCGCGACACCCGCGCCACCGAGCGGGCGAGCTCGGCGTGGTCCGCGACGACCAGGACCCTCATCGGGACGGAGCTGATCATGAAGTCCACGGTGCCCGAACGTCCGTCACGCACCGGTCACAGCGCGGGCTCGTGCGGGGCGTTCCTGTGTGCCGGTCACAGATCTTCGGACCGCGGTGTGACCGCCTGCCGCGTAGAAACGGAACCGCGTCACCGCAACGGCAGCCACGGCCTCACCGAGGGGGAGACGGACACATGAACGTTGTCCGGCCATCAGCCCACGTGCAGCCGGTCGCAGGCGTCGTGTGTCGCGGGTTCCTCGTCGTCGCCCGGTCCCGTGACCGGGCCGATCTTGGCCGCGAGGTCCGCGCGCCGCTGGACGGCGAGTTTGCGGTAGGCACGCGTCAGGTGCTGTTCGACGGTACTGATGGTGATGCAGAGCTTGTCGGCGATCTGGCGGTTGGTGTGACCTCGGACGGCGAGCGTGGCCACACGGAATTCGGCGTTGCTGAGTTCGTCGGGATGTCGGCGGTTCCCGGCCGACCACGGCTGCTCGGCCGGGTGCGGGCTACCCGTGTCGGCCGCGGACGGCGGCACCGGCATGCCGCACTCCCCCGCCAGCTGCTGCGCCTTGCGGGCCAGGGCCCTGGCCTGACCGACCTTCCCGAGCTCGCGCTGCGTCCGGGCCAACTCGTCGATGGCACGGACGAGTTCGACGCGGTGTCCGCGGTCCCGCAGGATCTCGACGGCCTCGCCGAGCAGCGCAGGACGGTGCGCCGCCTTCAGCGTGCCGGCGAGCACGCGCAGCGATACGGCGCGCACCCAGCCGCCCCGCCCGCCCGCCAGGGCGAGTTGCTCCTCGGCGAGGGCGCGGGCGCGCTCGCGGTCGCCGAGCGACAGATGCGCCTCGGCGGCGTCGGTGCGCCAGGGGACCAGCGCGGGCAGGTCGAACCGGCGGCGGCGCATGAGATCCCCGCAGGTGAGGAAGTCGTCCAGGGCGGCATAGGGCCGTCCCGCGGCGAGGTAGTAGTGGCCGCGGGCGCGGAGGTAGAGCAGGCCGTCGGTCGTCTGGAAGGCCGCGTCCGGTACGGGTACGGCGAGTTGCGCCGCCGCCTCGTCGAGCCTCCCCATGAGGGTGCCGGTGAACAGCGCGGTGGCGACGGGCGCGGCGACGGCCACGCCCCACCCGTCCGCCGGTACGAGCGCGAGCGCCGAACGTGCCAGCTTCCGTGCGGTGGTGAGCGCGCCCACCCTGAGCTCGATGCGGGCCCGCGCCGCGGCCAGCAGCGCCTGCCACAGGGGCGCTCGCCGTTCGGCCGCCTCGTTGATCAGCGTCTCGCACCAGAAGGCCGCCGCCTCGAGCCGGTCGGCGAGGAGCAGGGAGTCGACGGCGACGAGGAGCGCCGTCACGGTGTCGTCGTCGAGCCGGGTGCTCTGCAGGATCTGTTCGGCCCTGACCACCACGTCCTTCCCCGGCCCTTCGAGGAGCGACTTCACCAGGCTCGCGGCCCGCTGGTGCGGGCTGCGGGCCAGGGCCGCCACGTGCTGCGGGGTGGTGTCCTGCGCGGTCGTGTGCTCCGGTGTGCCGCCGGGTGCGGCGCAGTCGGGGACGGAGAGGCCCGGATAGGCGTACGTCAGCCAGAGGCGCGGGCAGTCGTGCCGGTGGGGTGTGCCGGTGCCGGTCCGGCCGGGTTGCGCGGCGCTCTGCCGCTCGACGGCGCGGAGGACGTCCAGGGCCCGTTCCGGGCGGCCGAACCAGAGCAGGTGGCCGACGAGCGCGTCGGCGTGCCGGGTGCCGAGCCTTCCGTCGAGCGCGGCGGCCGTGAGTTCGGGCAGGTGCTGGGCGACGCCGGCCGGGTTGACGCGCCACAGGGCCCGGGTGAGGGCGGCCCGTATCTCCAGGGACTGGTGGGCGTCGGTGCTGGTGTCGCGGGCGATGCGCAGACAGGTGAGGGCGAGGTCCACCTCGTCGTCGGCGAGGGCCCGTTCGGCGGCCTCGATCAGGGTGCGGCGCGCCCAGGGCGCGTCGACCGTCCCGGCCGCGATCAGGTGCCGTACGACCGCGGGCGCGGCCGCTCCGTGCTCGTGCAGGACCCGGGCGCAGCGGGCCTCGACGCGGACGCGGTCGGCGGGCTCCAGGCTTCTCAGGACCGCGGCGCGCCCGGCGTCGTGCCGGAACCAGCCCGCGTCGAGGAGACCCGCCCCGTTCAGCGCGCGCAGGCTGCGCAGAAGCGATTCCCTGCTGGCCCCGAGGACCTCCACGAGTTCGGCGAGCGACATGTCGGGGCCCGCGACCGCCAGCGCCCACGCGGTGCGGCGGGTGGCGAGGTCGCTGCGGTAGAGGCAGGTGGCGACGGCCCGTACGAAGGATTCGCCCGGTACGGGTTCGCCGGAGCGGACGCCCGCGGCGCCCGCGTCGCCCGCGGCGAGGTGGTCCTCGATGAGCGCCCGGGTCAGGAGCGGGCTGCCGCCGCCCTTGTGGAGCAGTTCGGGGACGAGCTTGCGCGTTCCCCACCCCGACGCATCGAATACAGAGATCATTTCTGCGACTCCGGACCGCCGGAGCGGGCTGAGCCTGATATTCCGGCAGCCGGGCAGCCGCAGTAAACCGACGCGCAATCGCGTATTGCCCGCCAGGAAGTCGCTGTTCTCTCCCAGCACGACCAGAATGCGGCTCACGGCCAGTCGACGTGACAGGTAGAGGAGGCATTCGAGCGAGTCCTCGTCGGCGTGCTGCACATCGTCGATACTGAGCACCAGGGGCATTTCCCTGGCTTTTTCGAGCAACAGTCCGCAGAGCTCGGGAATCTCGTCCATCGCCACCGCGGGCCGTTCTCCGGCGTCCCTTCGTGAGCGGGCCGAGCCCGCGACGAGGTCCACGAGCTGTGCCGCCCGACGCGCGTCCGCGCCGTGCAGACCGGCACCGAGAAGCAGTTGCCCCATGACGCCGAGGGGCAGGTCCGTCTCCGCGCCGGACGCCGTGGCCTGCAGATACAGTGCTCCTCTTGAGGTGACGCGCGAGCCGAAGGCCCGCAGCAGCGCGGTTTTGCCGCTGGCGACGGCGCCGCTCACCAGAAGGACGCCGCCATGCCCGCTCTCGGTTGAGTCGAGCATGTGTTCCATGACCGAAAGTTCTTCACCACGTTCCACCAAGTTCATGAGCCGACTTCTCCCCCGCGGCTGACGGCTGGTCCTCGGGGCGACCGGAAGACCGGCTGGATCAATTCCTTGGACTTGACCGGCCACCCGACGGACGACTCTGCCATATATGAAAATCAACTACCAGCGCCATTTGACTCAATGCCACGCCATAACCGACGTGAATGCGCCACTCCCCAACCAATCGGACCCGCCCGCTCCATATCATTCGGAAACTCTTCCGTATTTGCCTGATGACTGAACTCGGCGATATATCAGAACGCGGTTGCGAGCCGGGGAAAGGACTTGCGTGGCGCCAGGGGCGACAGCGACGCGAGGGGCCGGGAACGATTGGCGCGTTCCGCATGGCCCTCTCACCCGCCGCTTGACCGGTATGGCTCGCCCCTACGAGGGCAGCACCGGCGACGCGCAGCCGGGCGGGGCCGGTGACGCGGGGTCCGCGGGCATGCCCGTCCGGGTGGGGCAGTCGGTCGGCGAGTCACCGCCGCCCTCGTCCGGACTGGATGCGTCAGGACTGGTCCCTTCCGGACTCGTCTCGTCAGGACTGGTTTCGTCGGGGCTCGTCCCGTCCGGAACGGTCTGACCGGAGCCGGTCTCGTCCGGGTCCGTCTCGTCCGGGCTCGTTTGATCGGGGCTCGTCTCGTCGGGCTCGGTCTCGTCCGGGGTGGTTTCGTCCGGATCCGTGGGTGTCGGGCTGGACGGGGACGGAGACGTCGGGCTCGGCGTCGTCGGCGTGGGGGTCGGCGTGGGGGTGGGGGTCGGCGGCTTGGTCGGACGGTCGTGGTGCGCCTTCCCGTCGCCGGTCTTCCGCTCGATCCAGGTGTTGTTGACGATGTTCACGATGGTGATGTTGACAATCGGCTGCGGCGCCGGGGTCACCACGACGACCCGCGTCGGCTGATACCCGCTCCACGCCCGCCCGTTGTGCCGGGGCGAGCTCTCGAAGGCGACCGGCGGCTTCAGCGGGTTGCCGCACGCGCAGCGGACCCGCGGCAGGCCCCGGTCGTCGACGAGGACGGCCGTGCCCGTCTGCAGGACGGACTGGAAGCTCGTGGGCGAGCCGCCACGGAACCCGTGGTTGGTGACGCGGGTGTCGGCCCGCAGCACGACGGGCGTCAGCCCGCGCAGATAGCCCGGGACGGCGGCCTCGTCGATGTCGGAGGCCTGCGCGAACGCGCGTGCCTTCGCCGGGTCGGCGGTGAGGAAGCGCACCTGCTGGTCGATGTCACAGCTGCCGACGTTGTGCGTACCGCCGTAAAGACCCGGCGTACCGCCCGGGATGGAGCGAGTGCCCTGCGGGGTCGCCGATCCGGTGGGCGACGGCTGCGGCGAACGGGTGACGGGCGGCGGGGAGGCGGCGGTCTCCGCGGTGGACTCGGTGAACGGATCGGGGCCCTGGGCGGCGACCGGCTGCATGAACAGCTCGCTGCCGCCGTCAGCGGTCTTCTTGTCGCCGTCGCCCGAACAGCCCGCTACCGCTAGGGCCGCGGATATCGCGAAGACGATCGCGTGCGTCCTGGTGGGTGTGCGCACCGGTTCTCCCGCCGTTGCCGTGCAGTGTGCCCCCGCGGACGGGGGTGTTCCGCCATTGTCTGCGGGGGTTCCTGCGGGCTCGCAAGCCGGGCGTGCGGCCCGGTCGCCGCACGGAAAACCCTGGTCGGCAGCACAATGGAGCCGTGGAGTGGTTCACGGCGGATGCGTACTGGCTGAGTCGGCTGATCTTCCAGCGGGCCCTGGCCGTGCTCTACGTGATGGCGTTCCTCGGTGCCGCCCTGCAGTTCCGGGCGCTCATCGGGGAGCGCGGGATGCTGCCGGTGCCGCGGTACGTCGAGCGGGTACCGTTCCGCCGCGCCCCCAGCCTGTTCCAGCTGCGCTTCTCGGACCGGTTCTTCGCGCTCTGCGCGTGGGCGGGGTGCGCGGTCGCGGTGGCGCTGCTCGCCGGTGCGGACGGTCTTCTGCCGCTGTGGGGCGCGATGCTGCTGTGGCTGGTGCCCTGGGCGCTGTATCTCTCCATCGTGAACGTGGGGCAGACCTGGTACGGCTTCGGCTGGGAGTCGCTGCTCCTCGAAGTGGGCTTCCTCGCCGTCTTCCTCGGCAACGACCGGGTCGCCCCACCGGTCCTCGTGCTCTTCCTGCTGCGGTGGGTGCTCTTCCGCGTGGAGTTCGGTGCCGGGCTGATCAAGATGCGCGGGGACGCGTGCTGGCGCAAGCTCACCTGCCTGGACTTCCACCACGAGACGCAGCCGATGCCCGGGCCGCTGAGCTGGTTCTTCCACCACCTGCCGAAACCGGTGCACCGGGTGGAGGTCGCGGCCAACCACGTCACCCAACTTGTCGTGCCCTTCCTGCTGTTCACACCTCAGCCGGTAGCGACGGTCGCGGCCTGCCTGATGATCGTGACCCAGCTCTGGCTGGTCCTGTCCGGCAACTTCTCCTGGCTGAACTGGATCACGATCGTGGTCGCGGTCTCCGCACTGGACCTGTCCGCATGGCACACGGCACCCGACGTCGCGGCCACGCCCGTCTGGTACGAGGTGGTGGTCACCGTCGTGGCGGTCCTGCTCCTGGCCATGAGCTACCGGCCGTTGCGCAATCTGCTGTCCCGCCGCCAGGTCATGAACCGCTCGTTCGACCCGCTGCACCTCGTCAACGCGTACGGCGCGTTCGGCAGCGTCAACCGGGTGCGCCAGGAGATCGTCATCGAGGGCACGGCGGACACGGTGCCCCGCGAGGACTCCGACTGGCTGGCCTACGAGTTCAAGGGCAAGCCCGGCGACGTACACCGCTGGCCACGCCAGTTCGCGCCCTACCACCTGCGGCTCGACTGGATGATGTGGTTCGCCGGGCTCTCTCCCGCGTACGCGCGCTCGTGGTTCGGCCCGCTGGTGGAGCGCCTGCTGGACGACGACCGTGACACCCTGCGCCTGCTGCGGAGCTCCCCGTTCCCGCCCGGGTCCCCGCCCGCGTACATCCGCGCCAGGCTGTACCGCTACCGGTTCACGACCTGGCGCGAGCTGCGCGAGACGGGTGCGTGCTGGGAGCGCACGTACGTCCGTGAGTTCCTGGGGCCGACGCGTCTTGCTCCGACGACTCAGAGCGAGTAGACGCGCCGGGCGGTGCCGCCGAAGACCTCCTGACGCTCGGCGGGGTCCAGCGCGTCCGTCAACAGGCGTGCCGCGTCCAGGACTTCGGTGTACGTCGCCGCGAGAGTGCTGACCGGCCAGTCGGATCCGTACATCAGCCGTCGCGGACCGAAGGCGTCCAGCACGATGTCCGCGTAGGGCCGCAGGTCGCCCACCGTCCACGTCGCGTGATCGGCCTCGGTGACCATGCCGGAGAGTTTGCAGACGGTGTTGGGGCGGACGGCGAGGGCGCGGACCGCTGCCGCCCAGGGTTCCAGGGTTCCGCGGGCGATGGGCGGCTTGCCCAAGTGGTCGAGTACGAAGGTGAGTTCGGGCATTCCTGCCGCCGCCTCGGCGCAGGCGGGCAGCTGGTGGGGCAGGACCACGAGGTCGTGGGCGAGACCCGCGTCGGCCAGGGCGGACAGGCCCCTGCGGACGTCCGGGCGGAGCAGCCACTCGGGGTCCGGCTCGCTCTGCACCTGGTGCCGGATGCCCACCAGGTGCTGCCCGCCCGGGAGTTCGCGCAGGGCGGCCAATGTGTCGGCCACGTCGGGGCGGGTGAGGTCCGTCCAGCCGACGACGCCCGCGACGAGGTCGTTCGCCTCGGCCAGGGCCAGGAGTTCCGGGGTCTCCTCGGGGACGGTCACCGTCTGGACGACGACCGTGGCGCCCACACCGGCCGCGCGGGCCTCGGGCGCGAGGTCGGCGAGGGAGAAGTTCCTGCGGATCGGGGCGAGGGCGTCCCCGGTGATCCAGTCCTGGTCGCGCACGGAGAGGTCCCATACGTGGTGGTGGGCGTCGACGATGCCCGGCGCGCTCTCCGTCACGGCAGCCCCCATACGACGGGCAGGCCCGCCTCCGCACCCTCGGCGGAGTAGTCGTGGACGACGAGGCCGCTGCGCCAGATCGTCCAGGAGGTGGCGCCCGCCCTCCGGATCGCCGCGATGAGCTCGGCGGGCACCTCGCGGTGCGCGGCGTCGTACGCGTCCACGCGGTCCGCACGGACCTTGGTGTGCAGGGCGACTCTCACGGCCGTGCTCCTCCCCGCGCCTCGCCGGGAACCGGCACCTCCGGGGGCAGCAGCCCGGCCTCCCGTGCCTCCCGCCAGAAGTCGGCGGGTACCTCGGCGGCGAACTGCGCGGCCGCGTCGGTGACCTGCTCCGGCGCGCGGATGCCGACGAGCACGCTGACGACGGCCGGATGACCGAAGGGGAAGGCGAGGGCGGCGGCCCGGAGCGTGGTGCCGTGCCGCTCGGCGAGCGTGCGCAGGGCGCGGGCGCGGGCCAGCAGGTCAGGTGGCGCCTCGACATAGTCGAAACGGGCACCCGGCTTGGGGTCGGCGAGCAGTCCGGAGTTGAACACACCGCCGATGACGATCGACGTGCCGCGCTCGCTCGCCGCGGGCAGCAGCCCGGTGAGGGCCCGGTGGTCGAGGAGCGTGTAGCGGCCCGCGCAGAGTACGGCGTCGACGTCCGTGTCTCGGACGAAGCGGGTGAGCATCTCCGCCTGGTTCATGCCCGCGCCTATCGCGCCGACGACGCCTTCGGAGCGCAGTTTCTCCAGGGCCGGGTAGCCCTCGCGGAAAGCTTCTTCCTCGTGGTGGTCGGGGTCGTGCAGGAAGACGACGTCGACGCGGTCGGTGCCGAGGCGGGTGAGGCTGGACTCGATCGAGCGGCGCACGCCGTCCGCGCTGAAGTCCCAGATCCTGCGGTGCGTCCTCGGCACGGCGAAGCCGCCGTCGGCGAGGTCGTCGCCAGGGAGGTTCGCGGGCTCCAGTATCCTGCCGACCTTCGTGGAGATGACGTACGAGGAGCGGTCCCGGCCCCGCAGCGCCTGGCCCAGTCTGCGCTCGGACAGGCCGAGGCCGTAGTGCGGGGCGGTGTCGAAGTAGCGGATGCCCGCGTTCCAGGCGCGGTCGAGTGCGGTGGCCGCCTGCGCGTCGGTGATCGGCGCGTAGAGGTTGCCGATGCCCGCGGCTCCGAAGGACAGCGCGGTCACCTCGACGCCACCGGGGCCGAGGGGACGCCGCTCCAGGGCGCTCACCGGGTCACCGGCCGCAGTCGCAGACCCTGCATGCCGCCGTCGACGGCGAGTGCGGTGCCGGTGGTGGCGCCGGACAGGGGGCTCGCCAAGTAGGCGATGGCGCCCGCGACTTCGTCGGCCGTGACGAGTCGCCCGGTGGGCTGCCGGGCCTCCAGCGCGGCTCGCTCGGCGGCGGGGTCGGGGGCGGCGTCCAGGAGGCGGCCGACCCACGGGGTGTCGACGGTGCCGGGGTTGACGCAGTTGACGCGCACCCCGTCGCGTACGTGGTCGGCGGCCATGGCGAGGGTGAGGGAGAGCACCGCGCCCTTCGACGCCGAGTACAGGGCGCGCTGCGGGAGGCCCGCCGTCGCGGCTATGGAGCAGGTGTTGACGATCGCCGCGTCGGTGGAGAGGCGCAGGTGCGGCAGGGCGGCGCGGGTGGTGCGGACGACGCCGAGGACGTTGACGTCCAGGACGGCGTGCCATTGGGCGTCGTCGTTGTCCTCGACGGTGCCCTGGGCGCCGATGCCCGCGTTGTTGACCAGGACGTCGAGTCCGCCGAGGTCGGCGGCGGCAGCGGCGACGGCGTCCCGTACGGCCGTGTCGTCGGTGACGTCGGCGGCGTAGGCGCGCAGGGGTTTGTCGACGCCCGCCGGGTCGAGGTCGCCCGGATCGAGGTCGCTCGGATCGAGGTCGAGGACGGCGACGTCGGCGCCGCGGGCGGCGAGGAGCTCGGCGGTGGCCCGGCCGATGCCGGAGGCCCCGCCGGTGACGAGGGCCTTGAGGCCTTGGAAGTCGGTCATGCGGCTGCTCCCTTGTCCCGTGCGGTGCGGTCGTGTGCGGGGGCGTCCTGCGCGTGCTGCTCCTGTACGAGGTCCGCGGCCCAGAACGTGCCGCCCGGGTAGGTGTATTCGGCGATGGACTCGGCGCGCATCGTCGCGGAGAAGCCGGGCGCGGTCGGGGCCGTGTAGTGGCCCGCGCGCAGCACGACGGGGTCGGTGAAGTGCTCGTGCAGGTGGTCGACGTACTCGATGACGCGGTTCTCCGTGGTCCCTGCGAGCGCCACGTAGTCGAACATCGACAGGTGCTGGACGAGTTCGCAGAGTCCGACGCCGCCCGCGTGCGGGCAGACGGGGACGCCGAACTTGGCGGCGAGCAGCAGGATCGCGAGGTTCTCGTTGACTCCGCCGACGCGGGCCGCGTCTATCTGGAGGATGTCGATGGCGCCGGCCTGGAGGAGCTGTTTGAAGACGATGCGGTTCTGTACGTGTTCGCCGGTGGCGACCTTGACCGGGGCGACGGCGGCGCGGATCGCGGCGTGGCCGAGTACGTCGTCGGGGCTGGTGGGCTCCTCGACCCAGTAGGGGTCGAACTCGGCGAGCGCACGCGTCCATTGGACGGCTTCGTCGACGTTCCAGCGCTGGTTGGCGTCGACGGCGATGCGGATGTCGGGGCCGATGGCGGCGCGGGCGGTGCGGCAGCGGCGGATGTCGTCGTCGAGGTCGGCACCGACCTTCAGTTTGATCTGCGTGAAGCCGTCGGCGACGGCCTGCCGGGCGAGGCGGGTGAGTTTCTCGTCGCTGTAGCCGAGCCAGCCGGGCGAGGTGGTGTAGCCGGGGAAGCCCCGCTCCAGGAGGGCGATGGTCCGGTCCGCGGCGCCCGTGCGGGCGGACCGCAGCAGGTCGAGGGCGTCCTGCGGGGTGAGGGCGTCGGCGATGTACCGGAAGTCGACCTGGGAGACGAGCCATTCGGGCGTGGCGTCGGCGAGCAGCCGCCACAGGGGTTTGCGGGCGCGCTTGGCGGCGAGGTCCCAGACCGCGTTGACGACGGCGCCGATGGCCATGTGCATCACGCCCTTCTCGGGACCGAGCCAGCGCAACTGGCTGTCGCCGACGAGGTCGCGGTTGACGGTGCCGGGGTCGGCGCAGAGCTCGTCGACCGGGCGGCCGATCACGTGGTGGCGCAAGGCGTGGATCGCGGCGACCTGGACGTCGTTGCCGCGGCCGATGGTGAAGGTGAATCCGTGCCCTTCCAGACCGTCGTCGGCGTCGGTGCGCAGCACCACGTAGGCGGCGGAGTAGTCGGGGTCCGGGTTCATCGCGTCGGACCCGTCCAGCTCCCGCGAGGTGGGGAACCGTATGTCGTGGGTGTCTACCGCGGTGATGCGGGCGGGGGTCGGGGACACAGGGGGCCTTTCCGGAAGGAAGCGGGGACGCGGCTGACTGTGGCGGGTCAGTCCTGTGCGCGGCCGGTGGTGACGCGGGCGATCATCAGGGCGACGAGGATGATTCCGCCGTAGATGGCCTGGATCCAGAAGGACGGCACCTGGGCGAGGGTGAGCAGGTTCTGTACGACGCCGAGGAGCAGGACGCCGGTGAGGGCGCCGAACATGGTGCCTCTGCCGCCGTCGAGGCTGATGCCTCCGATGACGGCGGCGGCGAACACCGTGAAGATCATGTTCTGGCCCTGGTTGGCGTTGATGGCGCCGACGTAGCCGGTCTGCATGAGGCCGCCGACCGCGGCGAGTGCCCCGGCGACGACGAACACGCCGAGCATGACCCGGTCGACGCGGATCCCCGCGGCGCGCGCCGCGTCCGGGTTGCCGCCGATCGCGTACAGGGCGCGGCCCACGCGGTGGTACTTCAGGACGAAGCCCGCGAGGCCGAAGGCGGCCCCCGCGAGCCACACCGAAAGGGGGATGCTCAGGAAGGTGGTGGTGGCGAGGGTGTAGAAGGCGTCGGGCATGCCGAAGAGGGTCTTGCCCTCGGTGGAGCCGACGAGCAGGCCGCGCAGCACGATCAGCATGGCGAGCGTCACGATGAACGCGTTGAGTTTGAGTTTCACGACGAGGACGCCGTTGAAGGCGCCGATGACCGCGCCGACCAGCACGATGGCCAGGATGCCGACGGCCACGGGCAGGTCCGTGCCGAAACCGGCCTGGGCGGCGGGCAGGACGAGGAGCGCGCCGAGGGCGGGCGCGATGCCGACGACCGACTCCAGGGAGAGGTCGAACTTGCCGGTGATGAGGACGAGGGACTCGGCGAGGACGACCATGGCGAGCGCGGCGGACGCGCCGAGGATGGAGATGAGGTTCCGCTCGGTCAGGAACGAGTCGTTGACGAGTGCGCCGAGCAGGACGAGCAGCAACAGGGCCGGGACGAGGGCGAGTTCGCGGGCGCGTCGCAGCAGGACGGCCTTCGCCGCCGCCTTATCGCGTACCGGGCGTACGGGAGCCGCGGTCGAGGCCGACGGGGCCTTCAGGTCAGCCATGGTCCATTCCTTCGATGGAGGCGATCAGCTCGTGGTCGTGGAAGCCCGCGGCGTGCTCGGCGACGATCCTGCCGTGGAAGAGCACGAGCACGCGGTCGCAGCGGCGCAGGTCGTCGAGTTCGTCGGAGACGACGAGGACGGCGGTGCCGTTCTCGCGGGCGTGGTCCATGCGGGCGAGCAGGGACTCCTTGGACTTCACGTCGACGCCCGCGGTCGGGTTGATGAGGACGAGCAGGCGCGGGTCGGAGGCGAGGGCGCGGGCCATGACGACCTTCTGGGCGTTGCCTCCGGAGAGGTCGGAGACGGGCTGGTCGGGGCCTTCGGCGTGGATGTCGAGACGGTCGATGAGGTCGTCGGCGAAGCGACGTCTGGTGTCGGTGCCGATGAACCCGTACCGGCCGAGGCGGTCCAGGACGCTCATGGTGGCGTTGTCGCCGATGCTCATGCCGAAGACGAGGCCCTGGCCGTGCCGGTCGCGCGGTACGCAGCCGACCCCGGCGCGCAGGGCGGCGGTCACGTCGCCGAAGGGCAGGGGGCGGCCGTCGAGCCGGGCGCTCCCCGCGCTCGGGGTGTGCAGACCGGCGAAGCTCTCCGCGAGGTTGATCTTGCCGCTGCCGCTGGATCCGGCGAGTCCGACGACCTCGCCCTTGCGCACGGTGAGGTCGATGCCGGTGTACGACTCGCTGGTGAGGCCCCGCACGTCGAGCAGTACGGGCGCGTCGGCGGGCGCCCCGGCGCGGGCCACGGCTTCCTCGGCGTCGGCCTTCTCGGCGATGACCTCGCCCGCCATGGCCGCCACGAGGGCGCCGCGCGGCAGGTCGGCGACGGGGGCGCTGGTGATCCAGCGGGCGTCGCGCAGGACGGTGACGGTCTGGCACACCTCGTACACCTCTTGGAGGTGGTGCGAGATGAACAGGAACGTGACGCCGGATTCCTGGAGGGCGCGCATGCGCGTGAAGAGCCGCTCGATCTCCTTGTTGTCGAGCTGCGCGGTCGGCTCGTCGAGGACGATGAAGCGTGCGCCGAAGCTCAACACCCGTGCGATCTCCACCATTTGGCGGTCCTCGACCTTGAGGTCGGCGGTCCGCGCGTCGGGGTCGACGTGTACGTCCCACGTGTCCAGTACCTCCGCGGCTTCGTTCCGCAGCCTGCGCCAGCTGATGAAGCCGCCGCGGCCCGTGGGCTGCCGGTTGATGAAGAGGTTCTCGGCGACGGTCAGTTCGGGGACGACGGTCGGCTTCTGGTAGACGCAGGCCACTCTGCGGCGCCAGGCGTCGCGGTCGCCGAGCGGCGGCGCGGGTTCGCCGTCGAAGCGGACGGTGCCGGCGTCGGGGGCCTGGAGTCCGGTGAGGACGGTGACGAGGGTGGACTTGCCCGCGCCGTTGCGGCCGACGAGGGCGTGGGACTCGCCGGGCAGGACGGTCAGCCGGCCGTCCTGGAGGGCGACGGTGGGTCCGTACCGCTTCACGATGCCGGACGCCTCGACGAGCGGGGGGACGTCGGTCCGGCCAGTGGGGAGCTCGGTGGTCGTCATGTGACCTTGTTGCCCCACAGCTCGGAGTCGTCGACGTTCTTCCCGGTGACCAGCGGGGCGGGCAGCTGGTCCTCCAGGATGCCGCTGGGCAGCTTCACGATCTCGGATCCGTGGTCGGTCGGTCCGGGCTCGAACTTCTTCCCGTTCATCGCGGCCTTGATGTAGTACATGCCGTACTTGGCGTAGGCGTCGGCGGGCTGCGAGACGGTCGCGTCGATCTGGCCCTTGCGAATGGCGTCGAACTCCTGCGGGATGCCGTCGTTGGAGACGACGGTGATGTGCCCCTTCTCCCCCGCCTTCTTCAGCATCCCCTTGGACTTGAGGGTCTGCAGGGTGGGCGCGAGGTACACGCCGCCCGCCTGCATGTAGATGCCCTTGATGTCGGGGTGGGAGTTGAGCAGGGTGTCCAGCTTGGCGGCGGCCGTGTCGGACTCCCACTTGGCGGGGATCTCCAGGACCTGCAGCTTCGGGTGCTTCCTCTTCATACAGTCCCGGAAGGCCTTGGAGCGCTCACGCCCGTTGACGGAGGCCAGGTCGCCCATGATCTGTACGACCTTGCCGGTCTTGACCTCGCCCCCGAGGTAGTCACAGGCCTTCTCCCCGTACGCGACGTTGTCGGCCCGCACGACCATCGCGACCTTGCCCTTCTCGGGGGCGACGTCGACGGTGACCACGGGCACGCCCTTGCGCTCGGCCTGGTCGAGCCCGGCGGCGATCGCGGCACTGTCGAGCGGTGCGACGACGAGCCCCTTGACCCCCTGGTTGAGCTGGTTGTTGATGTCGGTGATCTGCTGCGAGGGGTCACTGTTGGAGTTGACGGTCTTCATCGCGTCGACGTCCTCGGACTTCGCCATCTTGGGCACGTAGTCGTTGTACGACTGCCAGAACGGTGAGGTCAGCAGGGGCAGGATCACACCGACCCTGCCCTCTCCGCCGCCACCCGCGCCGGGCGACGCGGTGTCCTTCGTACTGCCGCAGGCGGCGAGGACGAGGGCCGCGCAGGCGGTGACGGCCGCGGCGCGCACCGCCCGTGACGTCCCGTTCCTGCTGAGCCTGTTGCTCGGTTTGCTGCGCACGTTCCGGCTGGCCATCTGCGGACTCCTCATCGACGGGGGAACGAGGGGGGAACGGAAGAGGGAAGGAGGGGGAGGGAGGGCGAGGGAGGGGGAAAGGAGGGGGACCTGATGACGCGAATATTTATCAGACCACTTGCCGCCCACAACACCCCTCGTCGGCGACTTTCCCCGGTTTCCGGCCGTAGTGGTCGGACCACATCTCTGACTAGACTGCGGCGACCCGGCCAGTGGAGGAGCGTTACGTGGACCAGCCAGACCAGGCCGCCCCGCAGAAGGGCACCGTGACGCAGCGGGCCATCGAGCAGATCAAGACGATGATCCGCGAGGGCGGGCTCGAAGCAGGTCAACGCCTGCCCACGGAAAGGGACTTGGCGGCCCAGCTGGGCATTTCCCGCAGCTCGATGCGGGAGGCCATCCGGGCACTGACGGTACTCGGGGTGCTCGAAGCCCGGCACGGCTCCGGCATCTACGTCACCCAACTGGAGGCCGGAGACCTCCTGGAAACCTTCGGCGTGGTCGCCGACCTGTCCCGTGGAGCGCGCCTCGTCGAGCTCCTCGAAATCCGCCGGGTACTGGAGTCCACCGCGACCGCACTGGCCGCCGCCCGCATCTCCCCGGACCAACTGGCCGACGTCGAGAAGCACTTGGAAGCCATGAACGCCACGGACGACCCGGAGGAGATCCTCTCCCACGACCTGGCGTTCCACCGCACGATCGCCCTGGCCGCGGGCAACGACACGATGGCCGCGATCCTGGAGGGCCTGTCGTCGCGGACGTTCCGCGCACGGGTCTGGCGCGGCTACCAGGAAGAGGGCGCGTTCGAACGCACCCGGCGCGAGCACGCCCGCATCCACCGCGCACTCGTCGCCCGCGACCCGGAGGCGGCCCGCGCCGCGGCGGCGGCGCACGTGGGCGAGGTGGAGGAGTGGCTGCGGGCGCAGGTGGAGGGGTGAAGCGCACTCCTCGGGACGACCGTCAGCCGTCAGCCGTCAGCCGTCAGCCGTCAGCCGTCAGCCGTCAGCCGTCAGCCGTCAGCCGTCAGCCAGGGTCCGTTCGATCCGGCCGACGAAGGCGCGGGCCAGCTCGTCGAGTTGCGCCTCGTAGCCCGGCAGGTCGTTGACCTCGCCGAAGCGCAGCCAGCCCACGGTGCTGCCCACCCGAAGGACGGCCATGGCGTTCGTGCTGTCCTCGGGTTCCTTGTAGTACGTGAAGGTCGAGCTCTTGTCGCCGAGGGCGGCCAGGGAGAGCGGTGTGGTCCTGTCGTAGCCGGACTGCTCGCGTACGAGCTGCTTGCGTACGCGCTCCGCCTGGGTGGGCGAGGTGCAGCCGAAGATCTGGAACTCGGCCCTGACGGACCCGGACCCCGATGCCGTCATCGCGTACCGCGTGTCTCCCTCGTGACAGGCGCCCGCTTGCTCCGCTTCGACGGCATCGGCCGGGCCCTCCTGTGACCAGCCGGGCGGCATGTCCTTCGGCGTGGGCAGGGCGTCGCGCGTCTGCGCCACGGTCAGCGCACGCGTCCGATCGGCCTTGCCGCCGGCCGAGTCGGCGGCTTTTCCCTCGTCCGGCGCGGCCTTGCCGCCGCTCTCCTCCGTATACGCCGAGCGCCACCAGGGCCAGTAGCAGTACGCCGGTCACCGCGAGGACGGCGAGCGAGCCCGGCGTCTTGTTGACCGTGATCGGTCCGAGCGAGATGTGGCTGCGCGAGATCGTGCTGCGGTCGATGACCACCGAGTCACGGTTGTACGTCGTGGGGGTGTTGAGGTGCAGGGCGAGCTGCCGCCCCAGCTCGGGGTCCGCCTCTATTTCCTCGCGCAGGACGGCCTGCGCCTGGGCTTGCGTCTGCTCGGGTCCGCTCGCCCCGCCCCCGTCGATCCCCGCCAGCGCCGCGCGCCCCCGCTCCGTGCGGGCCAGCCGTGACCTGACCAGCTCGGTGACGGCGGCTCCCGCGGCCTCCCCCACACCGGTCGCCGCCCCCGTGGCCACCGCGGTGACGACACCCACCGCAAGCACCGCGAGCTCCGTCGGTTCCATGCCACACCCCCGTTGCGCGACAGACTCAGGAGCTCATCATGTTGCACCGGGTCACGAATGACACCCCTCTCCCCGCAAGGCGGCGAAAGAAATACGGGCGACGCGCACGGGCCACCTCTGACAGCATCCCCGCGTGATCACCGACTCGCACGCCACCCCGTTCCTCACCGCGGCCGTACACAACAACGCCGACTGGTGCGACGCCGTCTGCCGCTCCCACGGAGTGGAAGGCACCATCGAAGGAGGCGTATGGGCAAGCGCTCTGCGCACTCCCCCGCTGTACCCCGACGCCGTGACGCTCTCGCCCGCGGCGACCCCCGACGACGTACTGCCCCGCATCGACCTCTCCTCCCCCGGCGCCTCCGTCAAGGACAGCTTCGGCACGCTGGACCTCTCCGGGACGGGCTTCGAGGTGCTGTTCGATGCGCAGTGGATCTACCGCGCGGCGACGGACCCCGCCCCGCCGCGTGCCGGGGACTGGGAGCCGGTCGACGGCGCCGGACGACTGCTCGCGTGGGAGGCCGCGTGGAGCGGTGCCGGGGAGAGCGAGGGGCTCTTCCGGCCCGCGCTGCTCGACGCCGGAGCGGTGTTCCTGACACCCGCGGCCACCGGTCCCGTCACCGCGGGCGCCATCGCCTACCCCGGTGCCGGAGCCATCGGCGTATCCAACCTCTTCGCCACCGACGACGACCTGGACGACGCGTGGCGTTCCTGCCTGGAGGCCACGGACCGGCTGTGGCCGGGCGTGCCCGTCGTCGGATACGAGCACGGCGACGACCTCGCGGCCGCGCTCCGCCAAGGGTTCGAGCCCGTCGGCCCGCTGCGCGTATGGCTGCGGACCGACGGCTGAAGGGCCTCACCCGCGTTTCAGCCCCGCGTGAACCGCAGCGTCACCAGCTCGAACGGCCGCAGCGTCACCGCGACCGCGTCACCCGCGAGCTCCGGCGCCTGCACCCCGTCGAGCGGCCGCTCCAGCAGGTCGGTCACGGCGACCGAACCCGCCGCGAACCCCGTGGTGAGCGTGGCCTTCGCCCGCCCGCCGTGGGCCTCATGGAAGCGGACGACCACGTCACCGCTGCCGTCGTCGGCGAGCTTGACCGCCGTGACGACCACCGCGTCGTCGTCGACCGTCACCAGCGGCGCCACCTCGACCGCGCCCCCCGTGATCCTGCGCTCGGGCAGGTTGACCCGGTACCCCTCGCGCACCGCGTCGCCGATCCCCGCGCCCGGCACCAGGGCGTGCCGGAAGCGGTGGACGCCCTGGTCCGTCTCGGGGTCGGGGAAGCGCGGGGCGCGCAGGAGCGAGACACGGACCGTCGTGGTCGTGCCGGAGTCCTCGGCGCGCACCGTGCGTGTCACGTCGTGCCCGTACGTCGAGTCGTTGACCAGCGCGACGCCCCAGCCCGGCTCCTCGATGTGCACGAACCGGTGGTTGCAGGCCTCGAACTTGGCGGCCTCCCAGCTCGTGTTGGTGTGCGTGGCGCGGTAGAAGTGCCCGAACTGGGTCTCCGAGGCGTACCGCTCCGCGTGGATGTCCAGCGGGAAGGCGAGCTTGAGGAACTTCTCCGTCTCGTGCCAGTCGACCTCGGTGTCGATGTCGAGGCGCCGGTCACCGGGCGCGAGCGTGAGCACCTGCGTGAGGCGCGAGTCACCGAAGGTGCGCACGACGCGGACCGAGGCACCTCCACCTTCACCTTCGCCTTCACCGGCTGTGACCTCGTCCGCCTCCACGAGATCGGTCACGGTGTTGCGGTAGAACTCGTCGACGTCCCACGCGTCCCACATGTTCGGGAAGTCGGCGTGGATCTGGGGCAGGTTCGCCGCCCGGCCCGGCGCGACGGTCTCGCGGTCGGCCACCAGGTCGTACGCGGAGACGACCAGGCCGCGCCCGTCGATCTCCACCCGCAGCAGCCCGTTGTCGAGGACGTAGCCACCGTCCGCACGCGGGGCGGTCGTCGCCGTGCCGTCGGCCGCCGCGGCCCGCGCGCCGCCCGCGGGCACGCCGTCGCGGGCGTGCGGAGTGGAGTTGAAGACGAGCGAGCCGGTGCCCTCACCGGCGAGTGCGCGCTGCGCCTCGTCGATGATGCCGTTCAGTTCCTGGGCGAGCGCCGCGTAGGTCGCGCGGGCCTCGCGGTGCACCCAGGCGATGGACGATCCGGGCAGGATGTCGTGGAACTGGTGGAGCAGGACCGTCTTCCAGATGCGGTCCAACTGCTCGTAGGGGTACGCGAAGTCGCCCCGCACCGCCGCCGTCGCGGCCCACAGCTCCGCCTCCCGCAGGAGGTGTTCGCTGCGGCGGTTGCCCTGCTTGGTGCCTGCCTGGCTGGTGAGGGTGGCGCGGTGCAGTTCGAGGTAGAGCTCGCCGACCCAGACGGGCGCGTTCGGGTACTCGGCCTCGGCCTTCTCGAAGAAGGCGGCGGGCGTCTCCCACTCGACGGTCGCCGAGCCCTCCAGGTCACGGAGGCGCGCCGCCTTGGCGATCATCTCGCGGGTGGTGCCGCCGCCTCCGTCGCCCCAGCCGGTGGGGGCGAGGGAGTGCCGGGCGACGCCCTTGTCCTTGAAGTTCTTCGCCGCGTGGGCGATCTCGCTGCCCTTCATCGAGCAGTTGTACGTGTCGACGGGCGGGAAGTGCGTGAAGATCCGGGTGCCGTCGATGCCCTCCCAGTTGAAGGTGTGGTGCGGGAAGCGGTTCGTCTGGGACCACGAGATCTTCTGCGTGAGCAGCCACTTGGAGCCGGCCGCCTTGATGATCTGCGGGAGTCCTGCGGCGAAGCCGAAGGTGTCGGGCAGCCACGCCTCGTCGTTCTCGACGCCGAACTCGTCGAGGAAGAACCGCTTACCGTGCACGAACTGACGGGCCATCGCCTCCGAGCCCGGCATGTTGGTGTCCGACTCGACCCACATGCCGCCCGCGGGCACGAACCGCCCGTCGGCGACGGCCTTCTTGACCTTCGCCCAAACCTCCGGGCGGTGCTCCTTGATCCACGCCCACTGCTGCGCCTGCGACATGGCGAAGACGAAGTCCGGCTCGTCCTCGATGAGCGCGGTCATGTTGGACGTCGTACGCGCCACCTTGCGCACCGTCTCGCGCAGCGGCCACAGCCACGCCGAGTCGATGTGGGCGTGGCCGACGGCGCTGATGCGGTGCGCCGACGGCTCGGCGGGGGTGGTGAGGACGCCTTCGAGCTGCGCCCGCGCCGCGGCGGCCGAGCCGTTCACGTCCTGGAGGTCGACAGCGTCCAGGGCACGGCCGACCGCGCGCACGATGTCGTAGCGCCGCCCCGAGTCCTGGGGCAGTTCCTGCATGAGCTCACCGAGGACCTCGAGGTCGATGACGAGCTGCCACACCGTCTCGTCGAAGACGGCGAGATCCATGCGCTCCAGTTTGTACTGGGGCTCGCTGCCCGCGGTCTCCTTGTCACCGAGCTGGGTGGGCAGGAAGGGGTGGTAGTCGAGGATGACGGGGTTGGAAGCGGCCTCGATATGCAGCCGCACCTCTTCGCCGCCCTCGGCGGGAGCGGCGACCCGCACCCATTGGTTGCGCGGGTTGAGGCCCTTCACCGGGGTGCCGTCGGGGCGGTAGACGAGGCCCTCGCACTGGAAGCCGGGCATGTTCTCGTCGAAGCCGAGGTCGAGGATCGCCTCGACGGTCCTGCCCGCCCACTCCCGCGGCACGGTCCCGGTCACCCGGAACCAGCTGGTCCCCCAGGGCGCCCCCCACTTCTCGCCGACCACCGTCGGCGACGGCTCGGCGGCGAGCCCTTCGGCGACCGGCACGGGCTCGCCGGGCGCGTTCCACACGGCCACGTCGAGGGGTACGGAGGCGGGGTACACGGCGGGCCTGATGCGCTCGTCCAGAACGCGCTTGAGGCGGCCTTCGACCAGGCTGCGGTCGTCATGCATGAGGGTTCTCCGATGTTCGAAATTTCAGCCCCTCCGGCGCACGGGGAGCCGGGGGACATTTCAGCCCTTCCGGCGTACGAGGAGCGGGGGAGATATTCAGCCCCTCCGGCGTACGAGGAGCGGGAGAGATATCCAGCCCCTCCGGCGTACGAGGAGCGGGAGAGATATCCAGCCCCTCCGGCGTTTGAGGAGCGGGGTCCGGGGCGGAGCCCCGTGCGAGACGGACGGACAGACGAGCGGACGGACGGGCGGACGGGCGGACGGACGAGCGCGCGCCTACCCGACGTCCGTCGGAAGCAGCACGTCGCGGATACCTCGCGCAGCGAGGTGCCCGGAGTCCGCCACCCGTCCGGCAAGGACCACCGTGGGGCGCACCCCGTCGGCGACAAGCCGCGCGAACGCCTCGAATACCGCGCCTCCGGGAGCGCACTCCGAGCGCCGTGACATCGCGTCGTCGACGACCACCGCGGTCGTCCGCGGCGCCGGCGCGTACGTACGGCCGCTCCACTCCCGCACGATCCGCGCGATCGCCTCGCCCGCGGGCTTGACCTTGCCCTCGCTCGTCAACAGACCGAGGCTGTACTCCAGTTCGGGAAAGTCCGCGAGGTCGCGCGAGACGTCGTGGGAGCACCACCACGTCACGCCCCACACGTCCTGGCAGTCGAGCGCCGCCTCGATCGTGTCCTCGGTGAAGGCCGCCGCGTGCTCGGCGGGTATGAGCGGCGCGGGCGCACCGACCTCCTGGAGCCAGACGGGGCGGCGCGGATCGGTCGCCCACGCCTTGGACAGTTCGATCATGTACGCGGCGTGTTGCCGCGTAGCCGCACCCGTGCGACCGTGGCGCTGCGCCGTGCCGTTGAACACCCAGGAGTGCACGGCGGTCACCGCGCCGAGCCCGGCGGCCTGCGCCGGGGTGAAGGGCTGGTCGTCCTGGTACCAGGCGGCGTCGTACTCGGCGTGCAGGTGCAGCTTGCCGGGGGCGCCCTCCTCGCAGGCGGCGAGTACGGTGCGCAGCCAGCTCTCCGCCTGTTCCTCGGTGATGCGGTCGGGGTCGGGGTGCGGGCCCGCCGAGAACTGGTTGATCTCGTTGCCTATGGTCATGCCGATGAAGTTCGGCCGGTCCGCCAACGCGGCGGCCAGGGTGCGCAGATAGGCGGCCTGGCCGGAGACCACGTCGGGGTCGGTGAAGATGTTCCGCCGGTGCCAGGTCTGCGTCCACGCGGGCAGGAAGTCGAAACTCGACAGGTGCCCCTGCAAACCGTCGACGTTGACGTCCAGACCGCGTTCGGCGGCGGCGTCGGCGAGCTGGACCAGCTGGTCGACGGCGCGCGGCCGGATGAGGGTGCGGTTCGGCTGGAAGTACGGCCAGATCGGGAAGACCCGGATGTGGTCGAGGCCCAGCGAGGCGATGGCGTCGAGGTCGGCGCGTACGGCATCGAGGTCGAAGTCGAGCCAGTGGTGGAACCAGCCCTGGCCGGGCGTGTAGTTGGCGCCGAAGCGCGGCGCGCCCGAAGGCGATGCGGAGGAGAGCAAGGCGGATCCTGGTTCTGGGGGATGAGGGGGGCGCGGCGGATCGTGGGGCGGGGCCTCAGCCCTTGACCGCGCCCTCGCCCACGCCGCGGAAGAAGTACCGCTGCAGACAGGCGAAGAGGATGATCAGCGGGAGTACGGCGATGACGGTGCCCGCGGCGACGAGGCGCTCGTCGTTGGCGAACGTGCCGTGCAGGTAGTTGAGGCCGATGGTGAGGGTGAACCGGTCCGGGTCGCTGAGTACGATCAGCGGCCACAGGAAGTCGTCCCAGGCCCCCATGAAAGCGAAGATCGCGACGACGGCGAGGGTGCCCTTGACGGCGGGCAGCGCGATGCGCAGGAACCGCTGCCACACGTTCGCGCCGTCGACAAAAGCCGCTTCCTCGATCTCGTACGGCACGTTGAGGAAGGCGTTGCGCATCAGCAGGACGTTGAGTGCGGAGACGCAGCCGGGCAGCAGCACACCGATGAGGGTGTTGTTCAGACCGAGCTCACGCATGGTGGTGAACTGGGCGATGATGATGCCTTCGACGGGCACCAGCATGGCCAGGATGAAGACGATCGTGGCCGCCTTGCGGCCGCGGTAGCGCAGGCGTGCCAGGGCGTACCCGGCGAGGGCGGCGCCGACGCAGTTGGTGACGACGTTGGCGGCGGCCACCTTGAGCGAGTTGAGCGCGTAGTCCCAGACGGGGATGGTGTCGGCGACGCGTTCGAAGTTGTGCAGGGTCGGGTCGGCGGGCAGGAACTTCGGCGGCGAGCTGAAGATGTTCTCGTGCGGGCCCTTGAGTGCGGTGGACAGCTGCCACAGGAACGGGCCGATCATCAGCGCGAGGACCGCGATGAGGAGGAGGTAGCGCAGGACGATCTCCCAGACGGGCATCCTGCGGCCGTTCTCGTCGGTGATCCGCATACGGCGCGGCTTCGACTTGCGAGCCTTGCGGGCCTTACGGGACTTGTCGGTACGGGTCTCGTGGCGCGCACCGCCGTCGATGGTGGTCACGCGTCCTCCTTCCGGTCCGCCCGCAGGACGAGCAGCATGAGCGCGACGGTGACGACGAAGACGACGACGGAGATGGCCGAGGCGTAGCCGACGCGCCCGGTCAGGCCGGTGCCGACGCGCTGGACGAGCATGACGAGGGTGGTGTCCTCGCCCGCGGGGCCGCCGGTGGGCCCCGCCATCAGGTAGACCTCGGAGAACACCTTGAACGCGGCGACCGAGGAGAGGGCGGCGACGAGCACCATGGTGGAGCGCACGGCGGGGACGGTGACGCTGAAGAAGCGGCGTACGGCACCCGCTCCGTCGACGGCCGCGGCCTCGTGGAGCTCGCGGGGCACGTTGGCGAGCGCCGCGAGATAAATGATCATGTAGTAGCCGAGGCCCTTCCAGACCGTGACCGTCATGGCGCTCAGGAGGAGGAGCCACTGGTCGCTGAGGAAGCCGGCCTTGCCGACGCCCACCGCCTCCAGCAGGGCGTTGACCAGGCCCCGTTCGTCGAGCATCCACACCCAGATCAGGCCGACCACGACGATGGATGCGACCACCGGGGTGTAGAAGGCGGAGCGGAAGAACGTGATGCCGGGGATGTGCTTCTGGACGAGCAGGGCGAGCAGCAGCGGCAGGATGACGAGCGCGGGCACGACCCCGAGGACGTACAGCGTGCTGTTGCGCAGGCCGATCCAGAACATCTCGTCGTGCCACAGCTCCTGGAAGTTGGCGAAGCCGACGTAGTCGCCCTCGATGAGGGTCCGCTTGTCGGTGAACGCGTTGTTCAGGGTGCTGAGGAACGGATAGAGGATGAAGATGCCGACGATCGCGAGGCCGGGCGCCGCGAACAGCCAGGGACTGGTGGGCAGTTGGCGGCGGATGCCGCGGCGGGGGCCGCGCCCGTGGGGGCGCGGCTCCTTGCGTGCGGCGCCCGCGGTGGCGAGGTCGGTGGGGGCGGCCTGGGAGGCGGTGGTGCTCTTCATGGCGGTACCGGTTCCTGGTCTCAGCTCTGCTGCAGCAGCCGGTCGCAGTTCTTGACAGCGTTGTCAAGTGCTTCCTTGGGGCTCTGCTTGCCTTGCAGCGCCCTGGCGACGGAGTTGCGCAGCTCGACCTTCATCTGCTCGCTGAAGAGCACGGGGGTGTAGTTCACCGCGGTCTTGATGGACTTGGCGGCGGCGACACGGACGCGCGTCTCGTCCTTGCCGTCCTGCTTGGTGAAGTACGGGTCGTCGAGGGACCCCTCGGTGCTCGGGAAGATCGCGACCTTCTTGGCGAACTCCATCTGGCGCTGGGCGTCGGTGACGTAGTGCGCGAAGGCGACGGCGGCGGGCGTCTGCTTCGTCTTGGTGTTCACCATGACGCCCATGACGTACATGTTGTCCTTGCCGGTGCTGCTGATCTGCGGCGTGATGCCGATGTTCTCGTACAGCCGCGGCGCTTCCTTCTTGAACTTCTCCAGGTCGAGGGCGCTGCCGGGGTTCATGGCGACGGCCTCGGTGAGGAACTTCTTGCCGGTGGACTCGGGTGTCGCGGTCAGCGCCTGCCCGTCGAGGGCCTTCGCGTCGTACAGCTTCTTGTACTTGGTGAGGAGTTCGACGCCCTTGGCGTCGTTGAAGGTGAAGCCGGTGCCTTCCTTGTTCATCAGCGGGACGCCGTAGCGCCCGAAGTCCTCGATCGTGGGGACGTTGGCGAGCGTGGCCACCTTGCCGTCGCTCTTGTCCGCCAGCTCCTGGGCGTCGTCGAAGAGCTCGTCGTACGTCGTCGGGGGCTTGTTCTCGTCGAGGCCCGCGTCCTTGAAGAGGCGCTTGTTGTAGAAGAGGGGGCCGGTGTTGAGGTACCAGGGGAAGGCGTACGTGCCGTCCATGCCCGGTATCTGGTGGCTCTTCCAGGCTCCGGGGAGGTACTCCTTCTCGTACTTCGACGCCGACTTGTCGAGGTCGAGGGCGAGGCCGGCCTTGGCGAGCGGGGCGACGAGGTCGGGCGAGACGTTGACGACGTCGGGCAGGGTGCCCGCGGCCGCGTCGGCGCTGATCTTGTCGGCGTAGCCCTCGCCGGGCTGGTCGATCCACCGGACCTTCGCGTCCGGGTACTTCTTCTCGAAGCCGTCCACGACGCCCTCGAAGTACGACTTGAAGTTCGCCTTCAGGTTCCAGGTCTGGAAGGTGATCTCACCCTCGACCTTCCCCGACGCGTCGGTCGAACCTCCGCCGTCGTCTCCGTCACCACAGGCGCTCAACGGCAGCAGGACGGCGAGGACGGCGCCTGCGGCGACCGCTCTGCGGGGGTTACGGGAGATACGCACGGTGAAACGGCTCCTTTGCTCGGCCCAGCGTGAGACGGCGGTGACTGCGACCGTCCGAACCGGGCAATCCACGCCGAGGCAGACCCTGCACGGAACGGTGGCGCAAAGTCAATGGATTCGGGGAAATTCGGGGAACAGAAATCGAGGATCGGCCGATCGATCGCACAACTCACCAGGTCAGAAGGGTGTGTTGGAAGTCTTGCGGCTGATGACTAATGCGCTTTAGAGTCTGAGCGCTCAAGCGCATTAGTATCCGGGAGCCAGGAAAGGGGCAACGGGTGCAAGGCAAGCGGTCACCGGCGCGCCGGCCGACCATGAAGGACATCGCGCGCCGCGCCGGGGTCTCCGAGAGCGCCGTCTCCTTCGCGCTCAACGACCGGCCCGGCGTCTCCGACATCACCCGTGACCGGGTGCGCAGGGTCGCCGAGCAGCTGGGCTGGCGGCCCAGCACGGCGGCGCGCGCCCTGTCCGGCGAGGGCTCGGCGACGGTGGGCCTGGTGGTGGCGCGGCCCGCGGCGACGCTGGGCGTCGACTCGTTCTTCCTGCAGCTGATCTCCGGGGTCCAGGAGGTCCTCGCGGAGCGGCACTTGGGGCTGCTCTTCCAGGTCGTGGAGGACGTGGACGCCGAGTGCGCGGTCTATCGCCGCTGGTGGGCGGAGCACCGGGTCGACGGCGTCCTCGTGGTGGACCCGCGCACGGACGACCCGCGGCCCGCGCTCCTTGACGAGCTGGGGCTGCCCGCGGTGGTGACGGGCGGCGTGCCCGATCCGGAGGCGGGCCATCCGGGCCTGTCCACGGTGTGGGCTGACGACGCGGGCGCGATGGCCTCGGTCGTGGGCCATCTGCATGCGCTCGGGCACCGCCGCATCGTGCACATCGCGGGCCTCGAAGGGCTCGCGCACACCGAGCGCCGCATCCGCACGCTGCGCGTCGAGGCGGCGGGCCGCGGCCTGTCGGGGGTCCGCTCGGTGACGACGGACTACTCCGACACCGAGGGCGCCGCCGCGACCCGGCGGGTCCTGGAGTCGGCGGAACCCCCGACGGCGCTGGTCTACGACAACGACGTGATGGCCGTCGCCGGGGTCGCCGCGGCGTCCTCCCTCGGCTTCACGGTCCCTGACGACGTGTCGGTGGTCGCCTGGGAGGACTCGGCGCTGTGCCGCATGGTGCACCCGTGGCTGACGGCCCTCTCGCGGGACACGGTGTCCTTCGGCAGGACCGCCGCCCGCGAGCTCCTCGCCCTGTTGGACGACGGTCCCGCGGCGACGGTCCAGGTCCCGCTGCCGCGACTCATCGAACGCGAGAGCACGGGGCGGGCCAGGGCGTGACCCGGCGTCAGGCGGGCGGCCCGGGAGGCCATGGGAGCCCGGCGAGAATCGGAAGTAGCGACTCCTCCTCGTGGTCGAGGTGGGCCGTCAGCTCCTCCGCCATGCGGGCGAGTTCGGCACGGAACCCTACGGGGTCCGCGCCGTTGACGTCCGCGAGGAGCGCGGCGAGTTCGCCCTGGAGACGGGCGATCTTCCGGTGTTCCCCGGCGAGCCGGTCGAAGGTGTCGCGCAGCTCGGGGTGATACCCCACCATGGTCGGGAAGAGGTGCGCGTCCTCACCACGGTGGTGGAACTCCAGGGCGTCGCAGAACGCCAGGCAGTGCTGGCGGATCTGCAGCCCGAGGCCGGGTGACGGCGGGGCGCCCGGCCCCCGGTGCGCGGCGAGCGCCGCGAAGTACGCGTCGGTCTCGTCGCGTACGTGGCGCAGCTGACCACGCAGCCAGAGGTGCACCTGAACCATCTTCTCGGCGAAGTTGGAGGCGTCCTCCGGGATGTCCGCCTCGTGCGGTGGCCGTTCCAGGACGACCACGGGCAGGACCCGGTCCGTCCGCGCCTGGTACTCGCCGTAGCCGGGGTCGGCGGCCACGATCCGCTCGAAGAGCCGCTCGCGCCGCTCCCCTTCGGCGGGAACGGCGACGGCCTCGAACGCCTCGGTGCCGAGCTCGACGTTCACCGTGGGGTGGGCGAGGACGTTGTGGTACCAGTCGGGGTGGCGCGGGCCGCCGAGGTTCGACCCGATGACCAGGAGCAGGCCGCCGTCGCGGACGTAGCCGAGCGGGGTCGTGTGCTGCTTGCCGGACCGTGCGCCGGTGGTGGTGAGCAGGAGGAGGTCGCCGCCCTCGAAGGGGCCGCCGACCTTTCCGCCGTTCGCTCGGAACTCGTCGACGACGGACTGGTTGAAGGGTGTGGGCATGACGGTGTCGCATCTCCGTACGGGTGCGCGGGACCGCGTCGGCAGCGTCGGCCGACCGCGTTCACCACGGCGTGGATGAGGGGGAGTCACGGCCACGCGTGAGGCGTGGCCGGAGGACGCGCAAAAGCGCGCGGGTCAGGCGATGGCCTGGGAGCAAGAACTCATGACGTAGTCATCGGCGTCGTCCTTGAGCGAAGGTGCTCGCCCGGTCACCGACCTGCCCACTGCTCTTTGGTCGGCGCCACGCGGCACGAGCACCATTACAGTCACCCGCTCCCCCACGTGTCAACGCGGGTCTCACCAGTCGCGCCTGGCCCACCTCGATGCCCGCCAGTGGCAGGAGTACCTCGCGGATCAAGCGATGACGGGGCCGGACACACCTGTGCCCCCGGTCGTCAAGGACAGGGGGCACGTGGCGAAGCGGGCCGGTGCGGTACCGGGCCGGTTGCGACTCAGTCGATACCGGGGAGGATGTGCGGCTCGGCGAGGTCGTCCTCGTAGCCGGCCAGACGGATGGGGGCCGCCTTGGCCCACGCCTCCAGGTTGCGGAGCTTGTGGGGCCGTCCGGCCCGCTCGCCGCCGCGTTCCGCCGGTCGCTTTTCGTGCTTCGTCAGATCTGGTGTCACCGCGCACTCCTTTGTGTCGCGTAACGGAAGGACTAGGGGCAGTTCGGTCGCGGTGGCGCCGTTCTCTGGCGGGACCGCGGCCGTGGTTGCCGGCCTGTCCCCGGAGCGGCCGAGGGACGTTTGTGGATCTCTCGTGGCCGCCCGTTCGCACTACATTAACCAAATGAGCGCCGCCTCGCTCGATGGGGACCTGAGTCGGGGTGGAATCCGGACAACGCCGCAGGAAGCGGCCGCGTGAGACGCCGGGGGTCAGGGCGCCCCAGGAACCGAACGGGACCCGCGGCCGACAGCGCCCCGGCGGCGGCGGACACGTACCGGCGCAACTCCGCCACCAACCGTGACAGCGGCGGGTGTTGGGGTGCCGCGCGGTCAACCGGTGACCGCGAGCACACGCCCGGTCACGACTGGCGAAAAAAGGGGCAGCCGGTCCGGAGCGCCCCGTGCGAGGCGGTCCGGACCGGCTGCCCGGAAACTTTCGTCGACCATCCGAATGCTGAGACAGGGGTCTCAGCCGACCAGCACGGTCCTAGTCGGCTACCACTTGCCCGGCTCGTAGTCCTTCAGGAAGACGCCGTACACGTCGTCGCCCGCCTCGCCGCGCACCACCGGGTCGTAGACGCGTGCAGCGCCGTCGATCAGGTCGAGCGGGGCGTGGAAGCCCTCCTCGGCGAGGCGCAGCTTGTCGTAGTGCGGGCGCTCGTCGGTGATCCAGCCGGTGTCCACCGAGGTCATGAGGATGCCGTCGGTCTGGAACATCTCCTGGGCGCTGGTGCGCGTCACCATGTTCATCGCGGCCTTCGCCGCGTTGGTGTTGGGGTGCCCCGCACCCTTGTAGCCGCGGCCGAAGACGCCCTCCATCGCCGAGACGTTGACGATGTGGGCCCGGCCGCTCCGCGCCTTCTTCGCGGCGTCGGCCATGGCCGGGCGCAGCGCGCTGATGAGGATGAACGGCGACGTGTAGTTGCACAGCTGGGTCTCGAGGAGCTCCACGGGGGAGATCTGCTCGATGGTCTGCACCCACGTGTTGCTGTCGACGACGTCAGGGACGAGGCCGCCCGCGTCGATGGCGGTGCCGTCGAGGTGCCGGGCGACGCTGGCGTTGCCCGCGACGAGGGCGAGGTCGGCCACCTTCTGCGCGTCCAGGCCGCTCGTGCCGACGGGCAGCGCGGCGAGGCCGTCGACCGCGCCGGAGTTGAATGCGCCGATGACGGAGTGGGCGGGCAGCTCCCCGGCGGGCAGCGGCGCGCTCTCGCCGTCGACCAGCGCGGCGTAGGCGGAGGGCAGGCGGCGCACGGTCTGCGTGGCGTTGTTGATCAGGATGTCGAGCGGGCCCGCGGCGCTGACCTGCTCGGCGAGGGCCACGGACTGGGCCGGGTCGCGCAGGTCGATGCCGACGACCTCCAGGCGGTGGAGCCAGTCCGCCGAGTCGTCCATCGCCTTGAAGCGGCGGATGGCGTCCTTGGGGAACCGGGTGGTGATCGTCGTGTGGGCGCCGTCGCGCAGGAGGCGGAGCGCGATGTACATGCCGATCTTGGCGCGGCCGCCGGTGAGCAGGGCGCGCTTGCCGGTGAGGTCGGTGCGGGCGTCGCGCTTGGTGCGGTTCAGGGCGGCGCAGTCGGGACAGAGCTGGTGGTAGAAGTAGTCGACTTCCACGTACCGGGTCTTGCAGGTGTAGCAGGAGCGCGGGCGCTGGAGTATCCCCGCGATCCTGCCCTCCTCCGTCTGCGACTGGGGCAGCAGGCCCTCGGTCTCGTCGTCGATGCGCTGCGCGGAGCCGGTGGCGGTGGCCTCGGTGACGGCCTTGTCGTGGGCGGTCTTGGCGGCGCGGCGCTCCTGGCGGCGGCGCTGCTTCACCGTCCGGTAGATCCCGGCCGTGGCGCGGCGCACGGCGATCGCGTCCGGGTGGTCGACGTCGAGTTTGTCCAGCTCGTCGAGCACGCCGAGGCAGACGGCGAGGCGGTCCGGGTCGATGCCGGGGCCGTACGCCGTGTAGTCGGCGCGCCCCTCCTGGCTTTCGTCTGTCACCGTCATCGCCGCTGCCCTCGTTGTCCGTGCCACGGTGCGTCCGGTCGTCCGCGGAACTCCAAAAGCGGAAGTTTACGTAGCGGTGGGCCCGGGAACCAAACCCGCTTCCCGCGCACAGACCGCCACGAGTCCCGCGAGCTCGTCCCGCAGGCTCTGCGCGAGGAGCTCCAGGTCGGGTACGGCGGCGGCGTCCGCGACCAGCCCGTAGTGCACGCGCCCCCGGTAGGTGGAGACGGCGACGGCGAGGGACTGGCCCCGGGCGAGGGGCGCGAACGGATAGACCTCGGTGAGGCGGCAGCCGCCGAGCCGCAGTCCCACGCCGGGCAGCGGAACGCTGGTGACGAGGATGTCGAAGAGCAGCCGGGCGGCCTGGGCGACGACGGGGCCGCCGATCCGGTGCCCGAGCGAGGGCACGTGCTCGGCGAGGAGCGCCACGGCTCCGGCGCCCCGCTCGGGGCCGGTGTCCTTGTTGCGGTCCATGGCGGTACGTACCCCGCGCAGCCTGTCGAGCGGGTCCTCGCAGCCGACGGGGAGGCGGACCAGGTAGCCGGAGAGGCGGTTGCCCGGGGGCTGCGCGGTGCGGGGGCGGCGGCGGGAGACCGGGATGAGGGCGCGTGGTTCGACTCCCTCGCTGCAGTCGCCGCGCTCGTCGAGCCAGCGGCGCAGGGCACCGGCGACGACGGCGATCAAGACGTCGTTGACAGTGCCGCCCACTGCCTTGCGGACCTGGTGCACGTCGTCCAGGTCGAGGACGACTCCTGCGGTGCGGCGGGTGCCGGTGGCGGCCGCGGAGAGCGCGGCGCAGGAGCGTACGTCGAGTGCGGCGCGGGCCACGGAGGTGCCGATGCCGAGGGCCTGGCCCACTTCCGCGACGGTGCCGCGGACGCGGCCGGGGAGGGTGCGGGGGTCGAGGGCCGACCAGGGGGAGGTGGCGGGGGCCGGGGGGCGCGGCCGGGACGCGGGCAGGTCGACGGGGTCGAGGAGGGCGGCGCCGAGCGTGAGGGCGCGCAGGCCGTCGGCGAGCGCGTGGTGGAACTTGAA
This sequence comes from Streptomyces sp. Je 1-369, assembly GCF_026810505.1. NCBI lineage: Bacteria > Bacillati > Actinomycetota > Actinomycetes > Kitasatosporales > Streptomycetaceae > Streptomyces > Streptomyces sp. Je 1-369. The sequence continues at coordinate 8,022,694 of NZ_CP101750.1, read as the reverse complement.
GAGGACCGCGAAGGACGTGCCGTCGGCGCCCGGCAGGACGTGCGCCTCCCACGGCGGCCGGTCGCGCGCCACCGGACGCTGCATCAACTCGCCTGCCGCGGCGTGGAAGTCCGCCACGGGGGCGGCGAGCCGTATGTGCTCCAGGGGGTCGAAGGCGGGCATCGGTACGCGCATGGCGCCGCCGACGGGCAGCCAGACGGAACGTATCCGCATGCGCAGTCCCGGCACGGTCGCCGCGCGGGTCGCGAGCAGCCCCGCGGCGCGGTCCGCGGCATCGGGTCCGTCGGCCTCGAAGACCCCGAGGGCGCCCAGATGCATGGGGTGTTCGGAGGTCTCGATGTTCCAGAAGGCCAGGTCGAGAGGGACGAGCAGGTCGGAGCTCTGAGCAGACGTAGAAGTCACGGACTCGCTCTCGCGTCGAGGACGAAGACGATGCGGGGGATGACGAACGAGAAGTCAACCCTTCCGGTCGACTACGGTCAAGTACGATCAAGCTACGCTGAGTTAACGGTGCGTTAAGGCCGGTCCTGCCCCTCGGTGTCCCCTTCGGTCACGATTGAGCACGCCTTCAAATAACCTGCACATCGAAATCGCACGCCAGTCACGGAATTCGGGCCCGACCCCCCGTGAATTTCCATGCATCGGCCACACGAGCCGCACCTCCGCGGGAAAGTGTCCGATTTGTTGGAAGGAGTCGCTCCGCATCCTTGATTCCCGTCTGTGAATCTTGTGAAGGAGCTGCCGCGACGCGGTGAACCCGCCTGCACGCAGCGGTGATACGCCGCCACAACCGCGCTCGGCCGCCGTTCCGTCGATTGGATGTACGAGCTGCGAACGTGCTTTGATCCTGGCTCGCCGCGGAATTCGAATCCCCAGGTTCCACGGCGTGGGTAAAACCTATGCACATTCATTGAGAAGGGCAGCTCACATCATGAACAACGTCCCCCAGGTCGAGACCCTCGAGATTTCCGACGCCGACCTCGACAACGTCTCCGGTGGCCTCGTCGCCGGTGTCGCGTCCAACGTCACCAGCACCGTTGACTCCATCGCCCCCGTCTCGGGCGTCGTCGGCGGCGTCGTCGGCACGGTCGAGGGTGCCACCGGCCTGAACACCGGCGCCGTCACCGGCCTGGCCGACGGCCTGACCGCCGGTCTCTGAGCCTTTCCGCTCATAGACACGCCGTGCTGCGGGAGCCCCGGAACCTCAGGTTCCGGGGCTCTCGGACGCATCGGCGCGATGGCCAAGGCACAGTAAGGGAAACGTTCCGTGCAGTTCCGCCAACAGGCCCTGTCCAAACTGCAGTCGCCCGAGGAACTCGACCTGCCGGTGCGCTACGCCCGCCCCCAGGGCCTCCTCGTCCTCGCCGTCACCCTCGTCGTCATGGCCGCGTCGGGCGTCTGGGCCGTCACCGGCTCCCTCTCCTCGACGCTCCGCGCACCGGGCATCCTCACCCACGGCCAGGGCAGTTACGTCCTGCAGAGCCCCGTCACCGGTCAGGTGACCCGCGTCCTGGCCGAGGAGGGCAAGCGCCTCGCCGCGGGCGCCCCCGTACTCGAGGTCCGCACCGAGCGGGGCGACAAGGTCGTGCGCGCGATCGCCGCGGGCCGCGTGACGGCACTCGTCGCCAGGATCGGCACCGTCGTCACCACCGGCGCCGACGTGGCGACCCTGGAACGCGTGGCGGGCACCGACGCCCCGCTGACCGCGATGTTCTACGTACCCGCCGACAGCGCGGCCACCGTTCCCGTCGGCGCCCCGGTCGACCTCACCGTCCAGTCCGTGCCCACGGAGCGGTACGGGACGCTGCGCGGCCGAGTGGAAGCGGTCGGCCGGGCCGCGCAGAGCCGCCAGAAGATCACCGGCTTCCTCGGCGACCGCGACCTGGCCGGGCAGTTCACGAAGGACGGGCCTCCCGTGGCCGTCCTCGTCCGGCTCGACCCCTCCTCTGCGACCAAGTCCGGCTACGCGTGGTCCACCGCGGACGGGCCGCCCTTCGCGCTCGACTCCATGACCCCGGCCACCGGCGCCTTCCACCTCGCCGAGCAGCGCCCGATCGATTGGCTGCTTCCGTGACCGCTCCCCACCCCTCCCCCGCCCACCAGCAGCAGCTGCCGCCCCCCGGCGGCCGCCGCAGGCACCGCCCCGAGGAGCCGCCGCGCCGCCGCCGCGCCGCACCGCGCCCCGCGTCGAAGGGCCGACGGCCGAAGACCGTCCGTACCCCCACCGTCCTGCAGATGGAAGCCGTGGAGTGCGGCGCCGCCGCCCTCGCCATGGTCCTCGCCCACCACGGACGGCACGTGCCCCTGGAGGAGCTGCGCATCGCGTGCGGCGTCTCCCGCGACGGCTCACGGGCCAGCAACGTCCTCAAGGCGGCGCGCGGTTACGGCCTGACGGCCAAGGGCATGCAGATGGAGCCGGCCGCGCTCGCCGAGGTGAAGGCGCCCGCGATCCTCTTCTGGGAGTTCAACCACTACGTCGTGTACGACGGCATGGGGCGCCGCCTCGGGCGCCGCGGCGTGTACATCAACGACCCGGACAAGGGCCGCCGCTTCGTGCCGTCGGAGGACTTCGACACCAGCTTCACCGGTGTCGTCCTCGTCCTCGAACCCGGCGCCGACTTCCGGCCGGGAGGCCGCAGGCCCGGCGTCATGAAGGCGCTGCCCGCACGGCTGCGCGGCACCACTGGCACGATGCTCGCCGCGCTCCTCGCCAGCCTGCTGCTGGTCGCGGTCGGCGCCGCGCTGCCCGCGCTCAGCCGGACGTACATCGATCTGTTCCTGATCGGCCATCAGACCTCGTTGCTCGGCGCGCTGTTCGCGTCGATGGGTGCGATGGTGGCGCTCACCGTGGTGCTGACCTGGCTGCAACAGGCGAACCTGCTGCGCGGCCGCATCATCTCCTCGACCCTCGGCAGCGCCCGCTTCTTCCGCCACCTGCTGCGGCTGCCCGTCACGTTCTACGCCCAGCGCTCCCCCGCCGACCTGGTGCAGCGCCTCGCGTCCAACGACGCGGTCGCCGAGACCCTGGCCCGCGACCTCACGGCCGCCGGGGTCGACGGCATCGTCGTCCTTCTCTACGCGGCCCTGCTGTGGACGTACGATCCACAGCTCACCCTCGTCGGTGTCGGCATCGCCCTGCTGAACATCGTGGCGATGCGCGTCGTCATCCGGCTGCGCGCCACCGGTACGCAGAAGCTGCGCGCGGACAGCGCCAAGCTCACCAACACCTCGTACACCGGCCTGCAGTTGATCGAGACGATGAAAGCCACCGGCGGCGAGAACGGCTACTTCCGGAAGTGGGCGGGCCAGCACGCCACCACACTGGAGGAGCAGCAGCGCCTCGGTGTGCCGAGCGCGTGGCTCGGTGTCGTCGCGCCGACCCTGGCGACCCTCAACAGCGCGCTGATCCTGTGGATCGGCGGTCTGCGCGCCGTCGAGGGGCAACTGTCGATCGGGCTGCTCGTCGCCTTCCAGGCCCTCGTCACGCGGTTCACCGCGCCGATCACCCGCCTCAACGGCGTCGCGGGCCGCATCCAGGACTTCGCCGCCGACGTCGCCCGTCTCAAGGACGTCGAGAACTTCCCCGTCGACACGCTCTACTCGCGCCCCGAGCCCGCCGCCAGCACCCGCCGCCTGAAGGGACACGTCTCCCTGGAGAACATCACCTTCGGCTACAGCCCCCTCGACAAGCCGCTCCTGACCGGCTTCTCGCTGACGGTCGGGCCGGGGCAGCAGGTGGCGCTCGTCGGCGGTTCCGGCAGCGGAAAGTCGACGGTCTCCCGGCTGATATCGGGTCTCTACAGCCCGTGGGAGGGCACGATCCGCATCGACGGGCAGCGCCTGGAGGACATCCCGCGCGGCGCGCTGTCCGCGTCCGTGTCCTTCGTGGACCAGGACGTCTTCCTCTTCGAGGGCACGGTCCGCGACAACATCGCCCTGTGGGACCCCTCGCTTCCCGACGACGCGGTGGTGGCCGCCTTGCGGGACGCCTGTCTGTACGAGGTGGTGGCCCGCAGGCCCGGCGGCATCCACGGCCGCGTGGAGCAGGACGGCCGCAACTTCTCCGGCGGGCAGCGTCAGCGCCTGGAGATCGCACGGGCCCTGGTCCGCCGCCCCAGCATCCTCGTCCTCGACGAGGTGACCAGCGCGCTGGACGCCGAGACCGAGCAGGTCATCATCGACAACCTGCGCCGCCGCGGCTGCGCCTGCGTCGTCATCGCGCACCGTCTGAGCACCGTGCGCGACAGCGACGAGATCGTCGTCCTCGACCACGGGCAGGTCGTGGAGCGGGGCCGCCACGAACATCTCGTCGCCGTCGGCGGCCCCTACGCCGACCTGGTCAAGGAGCACTGAGGTGACCTCCGTACCGGAACAGCACGCGTATGCGCACGACGCGGTCGCCGCCGCCTTCGGCACACTCGGCACCCCGGTCGACTGCGCGGGCCTGCGCAGTGTGCACCTCGAGGGACCGCAGGTGCTGTGGCTCGTCGTGGCCGGCGCCCTCGACCTGTTCGCCGTCGACGCCGCGCAGCAGGGCCACTGGCACTACCTGGGCCGACTCGAACCGGGCACGCTGCTCCTCGGCCCGGTCGAGGGCCCCCAGCACACCCTCGTCGGCCGTCCCCTCCAGGGCTGCGAGCTGCGCCGCGTCCCGCTGCGCGAGCTGTACCGCCCGGACTACGGCGACACCTGGTCGTACGAGCAGCAGTACCCGACCCAGTACGACACCCAGGACGCGGCCCTGAGCCTCCTGGAGCACGCCTTCGCGCTCGGCATCGGACGCGGCCACCGGGTCCTGTTCGAGGCGCCGCTCGACGGCAGGACCATGGGCGACGAGGTGGTGGCGGACGACGACATCCTGTGGATGCCGGTCGCGCCGGGCAGCGTGCAGTACGGCGCCGCCTACAGCGCGGAGGCCGCGGGCGATCTGCTGGTCGACGCCGCCATGTGGCAGCGGATGGTCAACCAGCAGCACCGGCTCCTGGCCACGCTCGACCGCTGGATCGAACACCTGGAGCGGGCCCACGAGGACCGCACCGCGGCCGGCATCAAGGCGGGCGAGAGCGTCCGTGAGCAGGCGGACCGGACGCTGATCGCCTCCATCGGGCGTTCGGGGCGGCGCGGTGGACGGCGTAACGCATCCGGTGGCGGTCATGACGCGACGTACGCCGCCTGCCGCCTCGTCGCACGGGCGGCGGGCATCACGCTGTCGGACGCCGCGCGAGGCGGGGCGGTGAGCGACCGGGTCGATCCCGTGGAGCAGGTCGCGGTGGCCTCCCGGATCCGCACCCGCGCCGTCCGTCTCGACGGGCGCTGGTGGCGAGAGAACGCGGGCCCGCTCGTGGGGCACCGAGCCGCGAGCGGCGCGCCGGTCGCGCTGCTGTGGCGGCGCGGCGGCTATGAGTCGGTGCATCCGACGTCCGGACGGCGCACCCGTGTCGACGCGGACAACGCCGACGAGTTCGAACCGCAGGGCGTGATGTTCTACCCGCCGCTTCCCGAGCGGCCGTTGACGCTCGGGCGGCTCTTCCGCTTCAGCCTGCGCGGCACCGGCGGCGACGTGCGCAACCTCGTGCTCGCCGGTCTCGTGACCGTGACGATCGGGGCGCTGGTGCCGGTCGCGACGGGGCAGGTGCTCGGTGTGTTCGTGCCGAACGCCGAGAAAAGCCTCATCGTCCAGGTGTCCCTGGCCGTCATGGTCACCAGCATCGTCTCGGCGGCGTTCCTGCTGCTCCAGAACCTCACCGTGCTGCGGATGGAGGGGCGGATGGAGAGCACGCTGCAACCGGCGGTCTGGGACCGGCTGTTGCGGCTTCCCACGCGTTTCTTCGCTTCACGGTCCACCGGTGAGCTGGCGAGCGCGGCGATGGGCGTCAGCGCCATCCGCCGGGTCCTGTCGGGCATCGGCCCCGTCGCGCTCCAGGCCGGTTCGGTCGGCGCGATGAACCTGGTCCTGTTGCTCTTCTACAGCGTCCCCCTCGCCCTGGCCGCGCTCGGCATGCTGGCCGTCATCGCCACCGTGTTCCTCACCCTCGGCCTGTGGGAACTGCGCTGGCAGCGACGGCTCGTGGAGCTCGGCAACAAACTCAACAACCAGGCGTTCCAGACACTGCGCGGCCTGCCCAAGCTCCGCGTGGCGGGCGCGGAGAGCTTCGCGTACGCGGCCTGGGCGGGCGAGTTCGCGCGCAGCCGTGAACTGCAACAGCGGGCCGGGCGCATCAAGAACGTCACGACGGTCCTCAACGCGGTCTACCTGCCGCTCTGCACACTCGTCATGTTCGTGCTCCTCGCCGGCCCCGCACGCGGCAGCCTGACCGCGGGCGAGTTCCTCACCTTCAGCACCGCCGTGACGATGCTCCTGACATCCGTCACCCAGCTCACCGGCGCGCTGATCTCGGCGGCTTCGGTGCTGCCGATGTTCGAGCAGATCAAGCCGGTGCTCGACGAGGCTCCGGAGGTCCGCTCCGGCAGTACGCAGCCGGGCGAACTCCAGGGCGCGATCGAGGCCCGCGGTCTGTCCTTCCGCTACGCCGACGACGGCCCGCTCGTCCTCGACGACGTGTCGCTTTCGATCCGGCCCGGCGAGTTCGTGGCCGTCGTCGGCCCGAGCGGCTGCGGCAAGTCGACGCTGCTGCGCCTGCTGATCGGCTTCGACGAGCCGGTCTCGGGCAGTGTGCTGTACGACGGACAGGACCTGGCGGCGCTCGACCAGTCGGCGGTGCGCCGCCAGTGCGGTGTCGTCCTGCAGAACGCCCAGCCCCTCAGCGGGTCGATCCTCGACTGCATCTGCGGCGCCGAGTCGTTCACGCAGGACGAGGCGTGGGAGGCCGCGGCGATGGCGGGGCTCGCCGAGGACATCAAGCGCATGCCGATGGGCCTGCACACGATGCTTTCGGGCGGCGGCGCGGTTTCCGGAGGACAGCGCCAGCGCCTGATGATCGCCCAGGCCCTGATCCGCCGCCCCCGCGTCCTCTTCTTCGACGAGGCGACGAGCGCCCTGGACAACGAGACGCAGCGCACGGTCATCGACAGCACCCGCGCCCTGAACGCCACCCGCGTCGTGATCGCCCACCGCCTCTCCACGGTCATGGACGCCGACCGCGTCGTCGTCATGTCGGAGGGCCGCGTCGTCCAACAGGGCCAGCCCGCACAGCTGTTGGCCGACACGGGCGGGCGGCTGCACGAACTGGTGCGGCGGCAGATGCGGTGAGCTACGGGTCGACGCTCTCGACCGGCTGACGCAGGACGGTCCTCAGCTTCTCGGGGGCGGTCCTGCGCGGGTCACTGAGGTAGATCTCGTGGTGCAGCCCCGTGGGCCGCAGGCGCTGGGCGGCGAGGTAGGTGTGGTGGAGTTCGTGCAGCACGGGCGCCTCGTCGTCGTAGGAGCCGATGTGCAGCACTTGGGCACTGCGGCCCTCGTGAAGGGTGAGGTGCCGGACCCGGGAGATCGCGGGGAGCTTCTTCTTGACCAGAGCGGCCTGTCCGGCGTCCTCGATCATCTCCTTGGTGATCCAGGACGGCATGCCGATGAGCATCGTCCAGCTCCAGGTGTCCTTGGCGCCGCTGGTGAAGGCCTCGGGCGTGTCCGCCCACCACAGCCCTTCCAGCGGGGCGACGACGAAGTCGCCGCCCGCCGTGCGCTTGGCCGCGAACTTGAGGGTGTAGGCGACCGCGTAGAGGGCCGCGACCGCTTCGGTGTAGGCGGGCGCCGTGTTGGGGTCTCCCGCGCCGTCGAGGGCGATGAACTGCTGCTCGGGCACGTCCACGATCGCCCAAGCCGTGTTCTTGGGCGCGTAGCACTCTTTCCGCTCGCGCTTGACGTCGTACGGCGCCATGGGTGCCTCATTCCTCTCGTCTGCCCCCCCATCTTGCCGTGCGGGCCCCGGTCTCCGGCCCGCCCTCTCGGCGGGCGGGCCGGAGACCCCGGGCTCAGGAGTTCGTGCAGCCCTCCACCGTGGCCCGCGACGCGTCGCGGATCAGCGCTTCGTGCGCCGCCTTCACCCGCTGCACGTCCGGCTTGACGACCTTGCGGTCATAGGTGAGCAGTCCGTTCAACTCGCCTTCCACATCGGTGATCTGGGTGTAGACCGCGCCGTTGTTTCCCTTGCAGGCGAGGGCGCGGACTTCGCCGAGTTTGGCGATGTAGTCGTCCGTGTACGTCGCCGGGTCCACGTCGACGTAGCTCTGCTGGACGGACCAGGCGTGGCCGGGCACCGCGAGTCCGAGGCCGCCGTACTCGCCGACCACCAGGGCCCGCTTGCCGTCGGGGCGCGGCGGGATGGCGGGGCTCGGGTAGCCGTGCTCGTCCATGATGTCGCCGGTGCCTCCGTCGGCCCCCAGGTTGAGCCCCGACATGTTGTTGACCAGCCGCGTCGGGTCCCAGGCCTTGGCCTGCTCGGCGATGCGGCCGATGTCGTACTGGCCCCAGCCCTCGTTGAAGGTCACCCACATGACGATCGACGGACTGCTCGCGTGCTCGTCGATCATCTGCTTCATCTCGCGCTCGTACTGGGCGCGGGCGGCCGTGTCCGGCGTGCGTCCCGCCTCCATCGACGGCATGTCCTGCCAGACGAGGAGACCCAGCTTGTCGGCCCAGTAGAACCAGCGGTCGGGTTCGACCTTGATGTGCTTGCGGACCGAGTTGAAGCCCATTTCCTTGTGCATCCTGAGGTCGTACGCGAGGGCCTCGTCGCTGGGTGCGGTGTGCAGGCCGTCCGGCCAGAAGCCCTGGTCGAGCGTGGCCATGAGGAAGACGGGCTTGCCGTTGAGGACGGTGCGCGGGGTGCCGTTCACCTTCTCCACGGCGATGGACCGCATGCCGAAGTAGCCGGTGACGCGGTCGCTGCCGACGCGTACCTGGAGGTCGTAGAGGAACGGGTCGTCCGGCGACCACAGGCGGGGGTCGGCGATCTTCAGCTTGAGCGGCTTCCCGGTGCGTCCGCTGAGCTCGGCGACCTTCTTCCTGCCCTCGTACGCGGCCGCCGTGACCGGCACGCCGTCGCGCACGCCCCGCGTCTCGACGGTGACCTGTTTGCTCTCGACGTCCGGGGTGATCTTGAGGGAGTCGGCGTGGTCGGCGGCCACCGGCTCCATCCACACGGTCTGCCAGATGCCGGACGACGGGGTGTACCAGATGCCGCTGGGGTCCAGTCGCTGCTTGCCGACGGGCGGGTTCGCGCCGTTGTCGGCGTCGGTCGGGTCGTAGACGCCGACGATGAGTTCCTGGGTGCGTCCGGGCTTCAGCGCGTCGGTGACGTCGGCGGTGAACTTGTCGTAGCCGCCCTTGTGTTCGGTGACCTTGCGGCCGTTGACGTACACCTCGGACTGCCAGTCGACGGCGCCGAAGTTGAGGTTGAGCCGCTTGCCGTCGCCGATCCGCCAGTTCTTGGGGACGGTGAAGGTCCGGCGGTACCACATGCGGTCCTCGTGCCGCTCGATGCCGGAGAGCTGGGACTCCACCGGGTAGGGGACGAGGATCTTCTCCTTGAGGTTCTTGCCGACCGGGGGCTTCTCGCCCGCTTCGGCGGCGGCGAACTGCCAGGAGCCGTTGAGGTTCTGCCAGTCCTTGCGCTTCAACTGCGGCCGGGGGTACTCACGGTGGGCGTTGCCCGGGGTGACGTCGTCGGCCCACTTGGTGCGCAGCTGATGCTCGGAGTGGTTGGGGCCGCTGGTCCAGAACTGGCCTACGGCGTCCCCGTCCTTGCCGTTCAGGCCGCCCTTTCCGTCGTAGCGGATGTCGGCGAGACCAGGGGCGTCGCCCGCCTTGTTGCCGACTACGGGTTCCTTCAGGCCGACGAGGAGGCTGCGCTCGTCGGCGGGGTCGGTCCTGACCGTGCCGAGGGGCCACTTGGCGCCGCCGATGACGGCGTCGAGGTGGTCGGTGAGGCCTGCGGGCGGGGTGGCGAGCTTCTGGGCGAAGTCGAGTTTCAGGCTGCGGCCGTCCTTGAGGACGGTGGCGTTGACGGCGCCGTCGTAGTCGAAGTCCGCGGGGATGCGCAGCGCGGTGCGCGGGACGGCCTTCTTCTCGCCGCCCGGCGGGGTCCACTTCAGGCGGAGGTTGGAACCGCCGTAGTGCTCGAAGTACTCGACCTTGATGTCGTAGGCCTTGCCCGCCGTCAACTCGACGGGCTTCGAGCTCTGTTCCTTGTCCCAGTCGTCCTGCCAGTGGTCGATGGCGATCCTGCCGTCCACCCAGAGGCGGAAGCCGTTGTCGCCGATCATCGAGAAGGTGGTGGCGCCGGTCTTCTCGGGCACGATCCGGCCGGTCCAGCGGACGCTGACGTCGTCGGTCTGTCCGGTGGTGGACTTGAGGCGGGATTCGAGGTTGCCGAAGTCGATGTCGGGGTCGAGGCCGGTGGCCTTGAGCTTGTCGAAGTCGAAGGCGCCCGGGGCGGACTGGGTGAAGTACTCGCCCTTGAGGCCCTGGATCTCGACGGGGTCGTCGGCGGCGGTCGCGGCGGGGACCGCGGTGAGTCCCGCGATGCCGAGGGCGCCCGCGAGCAGCAGGGCGAGGTGTCGGCCCAGGTGTGCGGGGCGTCCGGGATGTCGTCTGAGGCGCACGGATCCTCCTTGGTGAGGAAGGGTGGCGGCTTGTCGCTGCAGTCGGTACAACGAGTCTGTACAACGTTGGAAGGAACGACAGTTGGCATGACAGCACGCGTTCCGGCGCGCTGTCCAGGGTCACGACAAACGCCCCGGCGGGCCGGGGCGGCCACCGACGCAGGGAGATCCAGTGCGGGTTAGCCTCAAGGACGTCGCGGAGCACGCGGGCGTCTCGATCAAGACCGTCTCGAACGTGGTGAACAAGTATCAGCACGTCGCCCCGGCGATGCGGGCCCGCGTCCAGGAAGCCATCGACGAGCTCGGATACCGACCCAACCTGACGGCACGTCACCTGCGCAAGGGCCGCACCGGGATCATCGCGCTCGCCGTCCCCGAGCTGGGCAACCCGTACTTCGCCGAGCTCGCGGGCGCCGTCATCGACGCGGCGGCCGAGCACGACTTCACGGTGCTGCTCGACCACACCCGCGGCGACCGTGAGCAGGAGGTCCTGGTCAGTCAGGGTTTCCGGGCCCGGGTGATCGACGGTCTCATCCTCAGCCCGCTGGAACTGGAGGCGGAGGACCTGCGGGCCCGCGAGGACGACGTGCCGCTGGTGCTGCTCGGGGAGCGGAGCTACGACCTGGACTACGACCACATCGCCATCGACAACATCGCCGCGAGCCGTACCGCGGTACGTCACCTCATCGGGCGCGGCCGCACTTCGATCGCCTACCTGGGCGCCCGTACGGACTCCGCGAACCGCCCCGCCCACCTGCGGCTCCAGGGCTGGCGCGAGGAGCTGACGGCGGCGGGGATCGCCGCGCCGGAGAGCCTGGTGGGCCCGGTCGGCGGCTGGGACCGGTGGGACGGGGCGAAGGCCATGGCGCGGATGCTGGACGCGGGGGTGCGGCCCGACGCGGTGTTCGCGTACAACGACCTGGTGGCGATCGGCGCGATGCGGGTGCTGCACGAGCGTGGCCTGCGCGTGCCGTGGGACGTTGCGGTGGTGGGTTTCGACGACATCGCGGAAGGGCAGTTCGGAGCCGTCACGCTGACCACGGTGGCGCCGGACAAGCAGGCCATCGCGCGTCTCGCGGTCGAGTCGCTGTTGCCCAAACTGGCTCATCCGGAACGGACCGGCGGACGTGAACTGGTCGCCGACTTCCGACTGGTGGAGCGGGAGAGCACGCTGGGCCGACGCTGAACGCCGCCCGCGCGATCCGGGTGCCCGGCGTCCCCGCGAAGAGTGCGCGGAGGGTTTACAGCGTCCTTTCAACGATGTAAAAAGCTCCCCGTACCGCCGAGTTGACCGCAAGTGCCGTCTCTCCCGTGAGCGCTCTCAGTGCCGGGGCCGTGCCGTTTGGGGATCCGATGAAGCCGACCACTCTTCTCCGCCGTACCTCCGCGAGGACCCTCGTCGCCACCGGTCTCGCCGCGAGTCTCCTGTTCGCCGCCGGATGCGCGAAGTCCGAGGACGACGAATCCGGCGGCGACAGTGCCGCGTCGCAGGACCAGGCCGACGCCGGGCAGGAGGTCGCGTCGGACGGCGACGCCGGTGGCAGGACCTGCGCGATCGGCGCGTACGGCGGCGAGAAACTGGACCTGAAGCACGCCACCGTCGGCTTCTCGCAGTCCGAGAAGGAGGCCAACCCGTTCCGTATCGCGGAGACGGCCTCCATCAAGGCCGAGGCCGAGAAGCGCGGCGTCAAGCTGCTCACCGCCAACGCCCAGTCGCAGTTCTCCAAGCAGATCAGCGACGTCCAGGACCTGATCGCCAAGGGCGCCGACCTGCTCGTCATCGCACCGCTCAACTCCGACGGCTGGGAGCCGGTGTTGCGCGCCGCGGGCGCCAAGCACATCCCGATCGTCACCATCGACCGCAAGATCAACGCGACGGCCTGCAAGGACTACGTGAGCTTCATCGGCTCCGACTTCGTCGAGCAGGGCAGACGCGCCGCGGACCGGATGATCGAGACGACCGGCGGCAAGGGGAAGATCGCTGTCCTGCTCGGCGCCGCGGGCAACAACGTGACCACCGAGCGCACCAAGGGCTTCCAGGACCGGATCGCGGAGAAGGCCCCGGGCCTCAAGGTCGTCTTCAAGCAGACCGGCGAGTTCGCGCGGGAGAAGGGCCAGCAGGTCACCGAGCAGCTGATCCAGTCCAAGCCCGACATCACCGGGATCTACGCCGAGAACGACGAGATGGGCCTGGGTGCCGTGAACGCCCTCAAGGGCGCGGGCAAGAAGGCCGGCGACGTGAAGATCGTGACGATCGACGGGACGAAGGGCGCGGTGCGCGGCATCGTCGACGGCTGGATCGACGGCGTCATCGAGTCCAACCCCCGCTTCGGACCGCTCGCCTTCAAGACGCTGGACGCGTTCACCAAGGGCGAGAAGGTGTCTCAAGACATCGTTATCAAGGACAGCGCCTACACCAAGGACAACGCCAAGGCCGACCTCAACAAGGCCTACTGACATGCTCTCGGTGTCCGGCCTGTGCAAGTCCTTCCCGGGCGTACGTGCCCTGGACGGGGTCGACTTCACCGCGCGCGCGGGCGAGGTGCACGCGCTGATCGGCGAGAACGGCGCGGGCAAGTCCACGCTCATCAAGGTCCTGACGGGCGTGTACGCGCCGGACGCGGGCGAGGTGACGTACGACGGCCGCCCGGTGCGCTTCGCCACCCCGCTCGAAGCGCAGCACGCGGGCATCTCCACCATCTACCAGGAGGTCAACCTCGTCCCCCTGATGAGCGTGGCCCGCAACCTGTTCCTCGGCCGCGAGCCCCGCGGCCGCCTCGGTCTCATCGACTTCGGCCGGATGCACCGCGAGGCCGAGGAGGCGCTGCGGGGCCTCGGCGTCCGCGTCGACGTGCGCCGACCGCTGCGTGAACTCGGCCTGGGCGCACAGCAGATGGTGGCGCTGGCCCGCGCGGTCTCGGTCGACGCGCGTGTCGTCGTGATGGACGAGCCGACGTCGTCCCTCGAACCGCGCGAGGTGCAGACCCTGTTCGGCGTGATCCGCATGCTCCGGGAGCGCGGCATCGCGGTGATCTACGTCAGCCACCGCCTCGACGAGCTGTACGAGGTGTGCGACGCCGTCACCGTGCTGCGCGACGGCAAGGTGGTGCACACCGGCCCGCTCGCGGAGCTCGACCGGCTGCGGCTCGTCGCGCTGATGCTGGGCCGCGAGATCCAGGACGTACGGGAAGAGGGCCTCACCCAGTTCACGGGCGCGCACGAGGCGACCACCGAACCCGTTTTGCGTGCGGAGGAGTTGACCGCTCGCCACCGGCTGCACGGGGTATCGGTCACCATCAGGCCCGGGGAGGTGGTGGGGCTCGGCGGGCTGCTCGGCTCGGGCCGCAGCGAGACGGCGAAGGCCATCGCCGGGGCGCTGCCGACCGACTCCGGGACGGTCGCGATCGGCGGCACCCGCATCCGTACGGGCTCCACGCCCGCCGCCATCCGCGCCGGCATCAGCCTGCTCCCCGAGGACCGCAAGGCGGAGGGCATCGTCCCCGGCCTCTCGGTCCGCGACAACATCGCCCTGGCCGCGCTCCCCCGCCTCTCCCGCCTCGGCCTGGTCAACGAACGGAGCATCGACGACGTCGTCGACACCTTCATCGACCGCCTGCGCATCAAGGCGTCCGGCCCGCACCAGAAGGTCGGCGAGCTCTCCGGCGGCAACCAGCAGAAGGTACTGCTCGCCCGCTGGCTCGCGATGCACCCCAAGGTCCTGCTGCTCGACGAGCCCACCCGCGGCATCGACATCGGCGCCAAGGCCGAAGTGCAGGCACTCGTCGACGAGTTGGCGGCGGACGGCCTCGGCGTGCTCCTCATCTCCTCGGACATGGAGGAGCTGCTGGAGGGCTCGGACCGGGTGATCGTACTCAAGGACGGCACGGCCGTCGCGGAACTCACCGGCACCGCGGTGACGGAGGAGAACCTGCTGCGCGCCATGGCGACGGACCCCGCGAAGTCCGGCGCATGACCCACCACGACCGGCGGACAGGCTCTCACAGCAGCGCACCGGCCCCGCACCCACGGAGCTCCCCATGACCGACCTCGCCCTCGGCCGCACGGCCGCCGACCGCGACCGCCTCCTGCGCCTCCTCCAGAACTACGGCGTCTACCTGGGCGTCGCCGTCCTCCTCCTCGTCAACATCGCCTTCACTCCGCACTTCCTGTCCGGCGAGAACTTCCGCACGCAGGCCGTGCAGGTCGCCCCCGTCCTCGTCGTGGCGCTCGGCATGGCCCTGGCCATCGGCAGCGAGGGCGTCGACCTCTCCGTCGGCTCGGTGATGGCGCTCTCCACCTCCCTCGTCTCGCTCTACCTCGGGTACGGGATGTGGGTCGCCCTGATCGTCGCGCTGCTCGGCGGCATGGTGGTCGGCCTGGCCAACGGGTCGCTCATCGCGTTCATCGGCGTCCAGCCCATCGTGGCGACGCTCGCCCTGATGGTCGCGGGCCGGGGCCTCGCCCTGGTCCTCCTCCCCCAGCTCAAGGACGTCCGCGACCCGACGATGGCGTCGCTCGGCTCCGGCGACCTGCTCGGCATCCCGTACCTGGTGCTCATCGCGACGGCCCTCGCACTGCTCGTCGCCTTCGTCGTGCGGCGCACCACGTTCGGCCGGCAGCTCCTCGCCATCGGCGACAGCCGCCCGGCCGCACTCCTCGCGGGCCTGCCGGTGCGCCGCGTGCTCATCACCGTGTACGTCGTCTGCGGCGCCCTCGCCGCGCTCGCCGGGGTCCTCGCGACCGCGCGCCTGAGCGCCAGCGACCCGACGTCGCTCGGCAACCTGATGGAACTCTCCGCGATCACCGCGGTGGTGGTCGGCGGCACCCCGCTGAGCGGCGGCCGCGTCCGCATCGGCGGCACCGTCGCGGGCGCGGTCCTGATCCAGCTGCTCACGGCCACGCTCATCAAGCACGACCTGCCGCCGTCATGGACGCAGATCGCCCAGGCCGTGGTGATCGTCCTCGCGGTCTGCGCGGCGCGCGAGAGGGGCAAGCGATGACCATCGACACGAAGAGTCCGGCGGATCCCGTGGACCACACCGCCCAGGAGGAACAGGCCGCGGGCCCCTCCCGCTCGGAGCGCCTGAGCGCCCTCGCGCAGCAGCACGGCGCGCTCGTCACCCTGATCGTCGCGGTGGCCGCCGCGTCGGTCGGCTTCGACACGTTCATGACGGCCGACAACATGGAGAACATGGCGGTGTCCTCCGCGTTCCTCGCGGTGGTCGCGCTCGGCATGACGTTCGTCATCGTGACCGGCGGCATCGACCTGTCGGTCGGCTCGCTGTTCGCACTCGGCGGGGTGCTCGCCGCCTGGGGCTCGCGGTACGGGACGGCCGTGGCGCTGCTGCTGCCCCTCGCGGTCTGCGGGCTCATCGGACTGGTCAACGGTCTCCTGATCGCCCGTGCGCGGCTCGCGCCGTTCATCGTGACGCTCGCGGCGATGCTGGCGGCCCGCGGCATCCTCCTGTCGGTGACGGACGAGGGGTCGAAGACGTACCTCGTCGACAAGGACTCCTTCTTCGCGACGCTCGGGCAGGGCAAGGTGCTCGGCGTCGGCGCCCCGGTCTGGATCACGGTCGCGCTGTTCGTCGCGGGCGCGGTCGTGCTGCGCCGCACCCGCTTCGGCCAGTACGTGTACGCGGTCGGCGGCAACGAGGACGCGGCGGCGCTGATGGGCGCCCCCGTGGCCCGTACGAAGATCGCCGTCTACACGGTGTCGGGGCTCTGCGCGGGACTCGCCGGGGCCCTCAACGCGGCCTGGCTGGTCTCCGGGGTGACGATCCTCGGCTCCGGCATGGAGCTGGAGGCGATCTCCGCGGTCGTCATCGGCGGCACGCTGCTCACCGGCGGCTTCGGGTTCATCAGTGGATCACTGGTCGGGGTGCTGCTCCTCAAGGTCATCCAGAACGTCATCAACCAGATCGGCTCGCTCGACTCGGCCTACCAGCAGGTGGTCAGCGGCGCGTTCCTGGCGGTCGTGGTGGTCGCGCAGACGTGGCTGGGGCGCAGGCGCCGGGTGCTGTGAACGTGGACCGGGAGTTCACATCGGTACGGTCTGGCCCTTGCCCAGGGCGATCACGCCGCCCTTGGACACCGTGTACAGCTCCTCGTCACGGTCCGGGTTGACGCCGATCGTCGCGCCCGGCGGTACGTCGACGTTCTTGTCGAGGACGGCGCCCCGCACGACCGCGCCGCGCCCGACCCGTACGTTGTCGTGCAGCACGGAGCCCTGGACGACCGCACTCTCCTCGACGGTCACGCCGGGCGAGAGGACGGAGCGGGTGACCTGGCCGCGGATGACGCAGCCGGGGCTGACGATGGACTCGCCCGCGATGCCGCCCGCGCAGAACTTGGCGGGCGGCAGGCCGTCGGAGTGGGTGTAGATGGGCCAGCGGCGGTTGTCCAGGTTGAAGACGGGGTGGTCGGAGATCAGGTCCATGTGGGCTTCGTAGTACGAGTCGAGGGTGCCGACGTCGCGCCAGTAGCCGTGGTCGCGCGGGGTCTCACCGGGGACGTGGTTGCCGTCGAAGTCGTACACCTGCGCCATGCCCCGCTCGGTGAGCAGCGGCAGGATCGAGCCGCCCATGTCGTGCGCCGACTGCTCGTCCTCGGCGTCCTGCTGGAGGGCGTCGACGAGGGTCTTGGTGGTGAAGAGGTAGTTGCCCATGGAGGCGTAGACCTCGTTGGGAGAGCCGGGTAAGCCCGGTGGGTCGGTGGGCTTCTCCAGGAAGCGCTCCACCTTCATCCCGTCCCGCGCGGGCGTGATGATGCCGAACGACGACGCGTCGGTACGCGGCACCCTGATCCCCGCCACGGTCACTGCGGCGCCGTTCTCGATGTGCTGCTTGAGCATGTGGCGCGGGTCCATGCGGTAGACGTGGTCGGCACCGAACACCGCTATGTAGTCGGGCTGTTCGTCGTGGACGAGGTTGAGGGACTGCAGGATGGCGTCGGCGCTCCCCAAGTACCAGTGCGGGCCGAGGCGCTGTTGCGCGGGCACCGGCGTCACGTAGTTGCCGAGCAGGCTCGACATGCGCCAGGTCGTCGATACGTGCCGGTCCAGCGAGTGCGACTTGTACTGCGTCAGGACGCAGATGCGCAGGATGTCCGCGTTGACGAGGTTGGAGAGCACGAAGTCGACGAGGCGGTAGGTGCCGCCGAACGTGACCGCTGGTTTGGCCCGGTCGGCGGTGAGCGGCATCAGCCGCTTCCCCTCCCCGCCGGCGAGCACGATTCCGAGCACCGAAGGTCCACCGCGCATGCGTGCCCCCTACTTGTCGGCTGTCTGTCCGGCTATCTGTCGGCGTGCAGGATCTCCTCGTACACCTCGACCGTGCGCCGGGCTACCGCGTCCCAGCCGAACTCCCTGAGGACACGGTGGCGCCCGGCCCTGCCCATGGCGCCGGACCGCTCCGGGTCGGTGGCCAGCCTGTTCATGAGCAGCCCGAGATCGTGCTCGAAGTCGTCGGGGCGGCTTTCGCGGTACGGCACGAGCAGCCCCGTCGTGCCGTCGCTCACGACTTCCGGGATGCCGCCGACCCCTGAAGCGACCACGGCGGTGCCGCACGCCATCGCCTCCAGGTTGACGATGCCGAGGGGTTCGTACACCGAAGGGCAGACGAACACCGCCGCATGCGTGAGGAGTTGGATGACCTGCGGGCGCGGCAGCATCTCCGGGATCCACTGGACGCCCGCCCGGGTCCGGCTCAGCTCCTCGAAGAGTATGCGGAACTCGCGGTCGATCTCCGGGGTGTCCGGGGCTCCGGCGCACAGGACGAGCTGCACGTCCCGGTCCAACTTCCTTGCGGCGCGCAGCAGATGGGGCACGCCCTTCTGCCGGGTGATGCGTCCGACGAACAGGACGTAGGGCCGGTCGAGGTCGATGCCGAGGCGCTCCAGGACGTCGGTGCCGGGGTCGGGCCGGTAGAGCTCGGCGTCGATGCCGTTGTGCACGAGGTGGACCTTGGCCGGGTCGATCGCCGGGTAGCAGGCGAGGATGTCCTCGCGCATCGCGCCGGACACCGCGATGACGGCGTCGGCGGCCTCGGCCGCGGTGCGCTCGGCCCAGCTGGACAGGGCGTACCCGCCGCCCAGTTGCTCGGCCTTCCAGGGGCGCAAGGGCTCCAGGGAGTGCGAGGTCATGACGTGCGGGACGTCGTGCAGCAGTTTGCCGAGGTGGCCGGCGAGGCTCGCGTACCAGGTGTGGGAGTGGAGCAGTTCGCGTCCGGCGAGCGACGCCGCCATGGAGAGGTCGACGGAGAAGGTGCGCAGCGCGTCGTTCGCTCCGTCGAGCGCGGGCCACGCCTGGTGCCGCATCAGCCCGTTGGAGGCGCCCTCCCCCCAGCAGTGCACGTCGAGGTCCGTGAGGGAGCGCAACTCCCGTGCGAGGAACTCGACATGGACGCCCGCTCCGCCGTAGACATCCGGTGGATACTCCCGGGTGAGCAGCCCCACTTTCACGTAGAACCCTCCGTCGTCCGCCCGATGTCGGCCGCGCCATCTCATGGTCACCCAGACGCGGCCCCGGGGGAAGACCGCTGCGGCGGCCGTTCGAAGCAGCAGTCCCCGCACAGTCCGCCGCCGGGGCAGCGGTAGTACAGGCAGCAGCTGCGGCGCCGGAAGGCCGGGCCGGTCAGGGTTCCGGTGCCGCGCAGGGTGCCGGTGCCGCGGAGGTCGGGGTGGTCGAAGAGTTCGCGGGCCAGTGCGAGGGCACGCTCCCCGACGTCCTGGCGCCCCGCCCGTCCGGCCCAGCCGTGCAGTTCGCGGGCCGCCCCCGCGAGCGCCGACCCGGCGTTGCCCCACAGCAGCCCGGCGGAGATCCGGTACCGGGCACGCAACGCGGCGGACAGCGGCTCCAGATGGCCGTGCTGCACGACGTCCCGTACGGTCGCCGCGTCGCCCGGCAGCGGGCGTACGTCCGTCAGCCACAGGTCGTCGGGCGAGGTGCCGTCCGCGTCCCAGTGCAGCAGCGCGGGGCCGAGGTCGGGCACCCGCCCGTACAGCGCGGCAGAGCCGAGCGCCACGGACCAGAGCCGGGCGGCGAGCCCCAGCTGGGCCACGGACACCGCGATGCGGTCCTCGGGGGCGCCGAGCCGGTCCGCCACCTTGCGGACGCGGAAACCGATCGGATCACCGGATTCCGGTGCCGCGGGCCGCTCCGTAGGCCTCGCCGCGGACCTCTCCGCGTACACCTCGGAGAACGGCGTCGCGCCGCCGCGCGGCGGGCCCGCGCGCAGAGCGAAGAATCCGCCGACGGAGCCGAGTTCTGCCAGGTTGATGAGGGTGGTCACGACAGAAGTACAGCAAGCGCGACCGCGCCGCCCGCCTCCGGGGTCCCCCTTGAGGTCACTCTCCGCGCCTAGGGGGTAACCCCTCCGGGGGAGGACACGGACAAGGTCGTACTCCATCGGTAGTAGGACGGATTGCCTGCTCAAGTACGACGACTTGGAGGCGTTCCGGCGTCATCGTTGTCATCATGGAAGCAGACCGTTCGCCAGACCGGGTCCACCGGACGCACCGCACCCCGCGGAGCACCTCATGAGTGCTTTGGCACTGTCCGTGCTGCTCTCCCTCGTCTCAGCCGTCGCGTACGCGGGCGGGGCGATCCTCCAGGAGCGCGTGGCGGCGACGACCCCCGGGCAGCGGTACGCACCGCTGCGCCGAGGTGCCTGGTGGGTCGCGATCGCACTCAACGGCCTCGGCGCCCTCCTGCACGTCGTGGCGCTGGCCTACGGCCCGCTGAGCCTGGTCCAGCCGCTGGGCGCGCTGACCATCGTCTTCGCCCTGCCCATGGCCGCCGTGTTCGTACGCCGCCGGGCCGGAGCCACCGCGTGGCGGGGCGCGCTCATGGCGACGGTGGGCCTCGCCGCGCTCCTCTCGCTCACCTCGTCGTCCGACTCCCAGACCCTCGCCGACGCGGAGCGCGTCGTGCTCGCCCTGGTCACGGGCGGCGGTGTGCTCGGCCTGATGGCGGCGGCGCACGCGGCGCACCGGCATCCGGTGATGCGCAGCGTGCTGCTCGCCTGCGCGGCGGGCGGGGCCTTCGGCATCGCCTCCGTCTTCACCAAGACGGTGGCGGTCGACCTGGACCGGAACATCGCGGTGGTCGAGCAGCTCCCCAGCCTCGCCGTGATCGCCGTGCTCGCGGCGGCCGGCGTGCTGCTCTCGCAGGCCTCGTACCGCGGTGCGGGCCTCGCCGCGCCGCTGTCGACGGTGACCGTCGTGAATCCGGTCGTCGCGGCGGCGGTCGGTCTGACCCTGTTCGGAGAATCCTTCCGCCACGGCGCCACGGGCACGGTTCTGGCGCTCGGCAGCGCGGTCGTGGCCGCGTGCGGCCTGATCCTCCTCACGACGGAGCGGATCGCGCGGGAGACGTCGACGTCCACGGTGACGGTGGCGCAGGGCGGCCCTTCGTCCGCCGAGGCGACGGGGGCGCCGTCGCGGGAGGAGCTGTCGCGGATGGAGCTGTCGCGGGAGGAACCGTCGCAGGGGGAACGATCAGCGGCGGAGGGACCGGAGCGGCGTTCCGCCTCGGACGGGCTGCCAGCGGTGCCTGCTCAGCAGCCCTCTCAGCCCTCTCAGCCTTCTCAGCCGGTGGTGGCCCACCGCAGGACGCGGCCGCGGTATCCGGGGCGGCACGAGCGCATGGTGTCCTGACGTGTAGGTGCGGGTTTTCGCAGCGCCGGCGCTCTGACGCGCCGGCGCTTCGTCGTTCCTACGGCGGTTCCGCGGACCAGCGCGCCTCTCAGATGCGCACGCCGCGGGCCCGCAGGTAGGCGAGCGGGTCGACGTCGGACCCGAAGCCGGGCCCCGTCCGCACCTCGAAGTGCAGATGCGGGCCCGTGCTGTTCCCGGTGGACCCGGAGCGGGCTATCCGCTGCCCGGCACCGACCTGCTGTCCCGCCTTCACCGAGAGCGCCGACAGGTGCCCGTACTGGCTGTACTTGCCGTCGGCGTGCCGGATGACCACCTGGTAGCCGTAGCTGCCGCCCCAGCCCGCCGAGACGACCCGGCCGGCGGCGACGGCCTTGACGGACGTGCCGGTGGGCACGGGGAAGTCGACGCCGGTGTGGTAGCCCTTGGACCAGGAGCCGCCCGCCGCGCGGTAGGGGGTGCTGGGCGAGGCTGCGACGGGGGCGGAGGCGCCGGACGAGGAGGTGCGGGGGGCGGCGTTCTTGGCCTGCGGGGACCGCTGTTTCTCGGCCTGCTTCTCGCGCTTCTTCTCAGCGGCTTGCTTCTCGGCGGCCTTTTTCTCTGCCGCTTTCCGCTCGGCGGCCTTCCGCTCGGCGGCCTTCCGCTCGGCAGCCCTCTTCTCGGGATCCGGTTTCGCGGGATCGGGCTTCGTGGGAGCGGGCTTCGTGGGAGCGGGCTTCGTGGGTGCCTTCTGCCGGCCATCGGTCCGCCCATGGACCGAAAGCCGCTGGCCTGGCGTGATCAGGTCGGGGTCGTCGCCGATGACACGCCGGTTGGCGTCGTACAGCTGCTGCCAGCCGCCCCGGACCCGGCGGTCGTCGGCGATGCCGGAGAGGGTGTCTCCGTGTATCACGGTGTACATCTCGGCCGTGCCCGCGGCGGACTGCGGGGTCACTTCGGGCTTGACGTCCTTGACGTCGCGCTTGGGCCGCTCGGGCTTGCCCGCGGCGGCCTTGCCGGGGCCACGGGCAGGAGTAACGCCGGGCGAACCGCCGCCGCGGGCGAGTCCGGCCTTCGACGAGCAGACCGGCCAGGCGCCGGGCCCCTGCGCGTCGAGGACCTTCTCGGCGACGGCGATCTGCTGGTCCTTGGAGGCGCGGTCGGCGCGCGGGGCGTAGGCCGTACCGCCGTACGCCTCCCAGGTGGACTGCTTGAACTGGAGGCCGCCGTAGTAGCCGTTGCCGGTGTTGATGCTCCAGTTGTTGCCGGACTCGCAGGCCGCGACCTTGCTCCACGTGTCGACGTCTGCGGCTCCGGCGGTACCCGCGACGGTCAGCGGGAGCGCCATGCCCGCGCTGCCCGCCGTGACGGTCAGCGACGCGCGGTTGATGCGGTTCGGCTGATACCGGCGGTGCCGGCCGCGTACGGCCATTGGATGCCCCCTCGGACACACGTCATCACGGATTGCGCACAGTGCGCTGCACAGCGGTCACACGACAAGCCCGCAAGCTAGCGGGTCGGTGTTTCCGTGACAAGAGCGTGCGAAGGAGCGGAGGTTGTGCGAATCAAACCCTCAAGTACTGCTGCAGCCACTCCAGTTGGACGCGTTGCTGGTAGGGGCCACCGCCCTCGTGATCGTTGAAGGCGTACACCTCCATGGAACGTTCCCTTCCCGCGTACGCGTTGAAGGCCGCGAAGACCGTCGAGGGCGGGCAGGTCATGTCCTGGAGGGCCGCGGAGAAGAGCGCGGGCGCGCGGCCGCGGGCGGCGAAGTGGACGCCGTCGAAGTACGACAGGGTCTGGAAGACCCGCTCCTGGCCGCCCCGGCGGGCCTTCAGATAGGCGCCGATCTCGCTGTACGGAGGGCGGTCCGTGAGGGTCGTCGCGCGCGGGAAGTCGCAGAGGAAGGGGACGTCGGGCGTGACGGCGGCGAGATCGGGCACGAGCCCGCCGACGGCGAGGGCGAGTCCGCCGCCCTGGCTGACGCCGAGCACGGCGACCCGCGTCTCGTCCACGAGCGGGTGGGACCGGGCGGCCTCGACTGCGCGTACGGCGTCGACGTACAGGCGTCGGTAGTAGTAGTCGTGCGGGTCCTCGATGCCGCGGGTCATGAAGCCGGGGTGCGCGGGCCCGCTGCCCACCGGGTCCGGGGTGTCGCCCTGCGCCCACCCGCCGCTGCCCTGCCCGCGCGTGTCCATCACGAAGTGCGCGAATCCGGCCGCGGCCCACAGCAGGTGCATATGGGGCAGCCCGCGTCCACCGCCGTACCCGATGTACTCGACGACCACGGGCAGCGGGTCGCCTCCCTCGGCCCCGGCGGGCAGGACCAGCCAGCCCTTGACGGGGTGCCCTCCGAACCCGGCGTAGGTGACGTCGAAGATCCGCACCCCGGTCAACGGCGACTCCACGACGTCGAACCGAGCGTCGAGTCCGTACTGCCGTGCCTCGAGCAACGTCTTCTCCCAGAAGGCGTCGAAGTCCTCGGGCTCGGGCAAATCGGGCCGGTAGCGGCGGAGTTCGTCGAGGGGCAGGTCGAAATGGGGCACGGGCGACTCCTTTTGAGGCAAGGCGGGGTCCTTTTGAGGCAAGGCTGGGCTCAGAAGGTCACGCTATGTCAGGGATCCCGCGGCCGACAGCGAGTTCGTCCGGTGCCCGCGGCTCCGACCACGGGCATACCGCGTACCGCGGCAGCCTTTCGGGCCCGGCCTGCCGCGCCGCATGACGACTTGTCCCGAGTGGGGCATGGGGCGTGGGCCGACTGGGCCCACGCCCCTTGAGCGCACCGACGGCAGCCTCAGCGCATGGGCCCGGGCTGCGGTTCGGGCGCCGGGTCGGGGCCCGGCTGCGGGATCGGCGACGGAGGCGGCGGATCCGGGCTGGGCCGCGGCTCCGGGCGCGGTACGGGATCCGGGTCCGGGAAGGGCCTCTCCGGCTCGGGCGGCGGCACGGGGTCAGGGAAGGGCCTGACAGGCCCCGGGGTCGGTGCGGGATCGGGGAACGGTTGAGTCATTGCACTCCTCCAGCAGTGGTACGCCAGCGGTTCCTCCCCGCGTACCCGACGCCCCCGCGCCCAAGCCTTCCACGGTTCCGGGCACCCTGCCCGCGACAGACACCCACCGCCGGGCCCTGCCGTCCGAGCCCACCCGGCCCGCCGTCGCGACCCGCACCGAGACCACCCCAGGCCTTACCCCCGCCCGCTCCCCGCGGCCAGCGCCGCCGCAGACGCGAGCCCCAGCCTGGGACTGGACAGCACCGGCACCCGCGCCCGCACCTCCGGAACCAGCGCCTCCGCCCCCGCCATGGAGGCTTGGGCCAGCACGATCACATCGGCATCGGCATCCCGCACCGCACGCACCGCCCGGGCCACACTCTCGGCATACCCGACGGCGTCCCCCGCCTCGAACCGTTCCCACGCCTCCTCGACCACCACGGCCCGCACGGAGACGTCCCGCCCGGCCCGCAGCGCCTCCTCCTCGATGAGCGCGGAGGTCGGTCCGACGGTGGACGCGACCGTGGCGATCACAACGACCCGGGAGCCGGCGGCGACGGCCGCGGCCGCCATGGGCCGGTCGACACGGACCACCGGAACCTCCAGATCCGCCCCTAGCGCCTCGGCCACGCCACCGATGGTGGAACACGTACACAGCACGGCCGCCACCCCATCACCACCCCCGGCAACGCGCACAAGGGCATCCCGCACCGCGGGGACGACGGCGTCCGCCCCTTCCCGCCGAGCCCGACCCAGCAGCCCCTCCACCACGTGATGACGAAGTTCGAGCCCTGGATGATCCGAGTCCCGCAGCCCGTCAAAAACGGGCACGTGCACGGGAGAGGTATGGAGAACCCCCAACGTGCCCATCAGACGGCGGCTGGACGGCTCTGCGGATTGCGCACCATGTCCGGGTCCCCCGGCACGGCCTCCGCGGGGTCGTCCCCGAGGGCGACCACGCGGTTGCCCTCGTCGACATGCACGACCCGCGGCCGCAGCGCCCGCGCCCCGGCGTCCTCGACCTGGGCGTAGCTGATGATGATCACCTTGTCGCCGGGATGCACGAGATGCGCGGCCGCACCGTTGATCCCGATGACACCACTCCCCCGCTCACCCTCGATGGTGTACGTCTCCAGCCGGGCACCGTTGGTGACATCGACGATGTGAACGAGCTCGCCGGGCAGAAGATCGGCGGCGTCGAGAAGATCCGCGTCGATGGTGACGGACCCTACGTAGTGCAGGTCGGCCTGGGTCACGGTGGCGCGGTGGATCTTGGACTTGAACATGGTACGCAGCATCGAGGTGCTCCTGGACCTAGGCTCCCTGCCTGCGTTTTTGCAGGTCAAGTGCGGTTTCCTTACTTTACAACGAGTCGCACGTCCGGGCAGCATTCCCCAGGAATTTCAGGACTCATGCTGACCACTTGCTGACTTTTCTGACGTGACGTCAGGAAATCAGAGAAGAGCTGCACCCGCCCCCGACCCCACCGCGACGACCACGCAAGCCTACGCAGCGCCCTCCGGACGGCGTCCGTGATCACCGTCACTCCGGCGACGTGGACGGTGGTCGGAAGTGAGGGCGGTCGAGCGAAGCCGGGCCGCCTCACAGCCATCGACCCGCCAGCCCGGGTCGCCCCATGCACCCAAAAGGAGAAACCCACGGTTCAACAGCCCCTGAGGGGCCGAAGCGGCGCGGGTTTTAGCAGCGATTCGCCGATTAGCGAAACCGGCGATTTTCATGACCATCGCTGTAGCTCGTCCGGTGACTTGCTCCGACCGAATTCCAAAGTTCTTGGCACTGCCCCCTGCCACCGCCAAGAAGAGCGCAACCCCATGCCGCGTTCAGGCTCAGGACTAAAAACTATCCCACCCCCCTGTATCACAGATAGGGAGCCAACGGTGGGGCATTGTTGAGGCAGCCAGAAATGTTGAATTGCAGCCAAAGTTTACCAATACAGTCGATTTAAAGACTTTTGATCAGCATTTGGGATGCCTGGCATGTTCCATCCCCCTACGTTGGAAATTGTCAGGCGGAGTATCTCTCCGCCTGAACAACCGAAGGAAGTAACACCATGCGCACCATGCGCACAGCCACTGCAAGGACCTTCCTGATTGCCACGATCGCCGTAGCCGGTCTTACCGTGACGCCCGCTCTCGCCTCCGCCCAGCCGGGGACGGGCAGCGCCCAGGCTCACAGCGCCGCCGGGGCACCCGGCAGTAACGGGGCCAACGGCGTTGGGTTCCTCGGTGGTATCGGTGGCCTCGGCGGCACCGGTGGCGCCGCGGGTGCCAATGGCAACGGAGGCAACGGCGGGCCGGGAGGCAACGCCAGCGGCGCCGCGAGCGTCGGCGGCCTGGGCGGCACGGGCGGAGCGGGCGGGGCCAACGGCAACGGCGGCATCGGCGGCTCCGGGGGCGAGGCCAAGCTCGGCGGCGCCGGTGGCCAGGGCGGCGTGGGCGGCGTCGGCAACGCCGGGGCCGGAATCAACGGCGGCAAGGGCGGCAACGGCGGTGCGGCCGTCGTCAGCGGCGGCCACACGGGCGGTACGGGCGGCGCCGGTGGCGCGGCCAGCCCGGTGTGCCCGGGTAAGCCCGGCGGCAACGGAACCGCCGCCACGATGTTCGCGAACGGCACCACCGGCGCAACAGGCGCCGCAGGCAAGACCACTCTCCCCTGCTGAACATCCCGGTGAGCGGGTCGCAGCGGCAAGAGGAGAAAACACCAGCCCGCGAACATCGCACTCCATCACTGCTGACTACTGTCAAACAGCCAACGGAGTGCCAAAGCCCGGAAAGCGCCCGGCTGCGATTTCTTAGCCGGGCGCTTTCCGTCACAGCGGTGATGCACTGACCGCTTGGGCTCGCCTTCGTTTGACGACAGGCGGGAACAATGACGCTCGCACACGTCTGCCCGTGGGAGTGCCGCTGTGTTCAGGAGCGCTCAGGCTCCATGGCCAGCCACAGTTCGACGTCGGCCTCGGTCTTCTCCGACGACAGGCCGACGCGCAGGATCTCGGGGCCGGTGCGGGTGCGGTACGGGTTCGACGGGAACCACTCGGTGAACACGTCGCGCCACAGTTCCTGGATGGCCTGTGGTGCCGGTCCGGAGGTGGCGAAGACCGCCCAGGTGCCGGCCGGGACGGCCAACGAGGTCGTGCCTTCAAGAGCGGCCGAGGAGGTGATCACGCCGTGGTAGTAGTCGAGGACAGTGCCTTCGGCACGGCTGGGGTCCACGCCGTCGCAGACCGCGACGATGCCGTGCGGCTCTTGGTCCGACACCTTCTCCAGGCGCTCCAGAGTCTGCGGATCTATTCCACGGACAAAGTCCATGATCGCCTGGTTCGGTCCCGCATGCACCAGCGGTATCTGGGTCTTGAGTCCGACGACGGTGAAGTCCGGCTTGTCCACGACGCGGTATCGCAGACTGCTGCTCCCCTCGATGGTGAGGCGGAAGGACATCCGGGACTGAGAAGTGAGTGCGGCGCCGGTACGCCGGGCCTCGCCCGGTCCGATGCCGTGCATGGCACGGAACGCCCGCGCGAATGCCTCGCCGGAGCCATAGCCATAACGCACGGCGATCTCCAGCAGCGTGGCGTGCCCCGCGAGTACTTCGGCGCCGGCGAGGGTGAGCCGGCGGCGTCGTATGTACTCCGGCAGCGGCATGCCCGCGAGCGCGGAGAACATCCGGCGCAGGTGATGCTCCGAGGTGGCCGCCACACGTGCCAACTCACCTACGTCGATGGTCTGATCCAACTGGCGCTCGATGTGCTCCATCGCCTGGTTCAGCCGCTCCAACATGCCCGTTCCCCTCCCCGTCTTTCACCACCGCCTTGCCTGTGATGGTCGTGAAACGCATCTATCGGGCGCTGTGGCCGGTGCCGTCTCCGTCCGGACCGGGGGTGGGCTGTCCCAGACCTCGCCGGATCGCGATCTCCACGGGAGAGTACGCGCCGTCGGGCCGTTCCAGTTCGTAGGGTGCGGCCGGCATCAGCGGCGGCTGGGCCATGAAGCGCGGCCGCACTCCGTGGTGTGATTGCGCCGCGTGTACCAGGAACGGGTGGCACAGGAAGACGTCGCCCGGGGACCCGGTGGCAAGGGCGAGTGGCCGGTGGTCGGAGGCCGCCACCAGGTCGGGGGCGAGGGTCAGTCCGCTCGCCCCGTCCTCCCCGTACTTCTCCAGCACCTTCGACACATCGAGATGCGAGCCGACCCGGATCCGGGTCGGGGCGTCCTGTTCACCGACCTCGCTGAACAGGAACAGCATCAGCAGCGCCCGGCCTTCGGAACGCAGATTCGTGAAGTACCAGCTCTCGCCTTCCGGCAGATAGCTCCCCTCAATGTGCCAGCCCGCGTCGCCCGGCTCCTCCTCGTGCGGGAAGCGCAGCGGGAACGTGCCCAGCGAGTAGCGCGGCTCCCAGCGCCCCTCGCCGACGAGCAGATCGTACGCGTGGTGCAGGGAAGGAGAGTTGGGTGCGGCTGCGAACGGCCCCTGCCCCGTGCCGGGCACCCAGTGCACGGGCTGCGTCCACGTCGACGGGTCGTCCGGGTCGCAGCCCGTCTCCCGCCACAGCAGCCGCGCACAGTCCGCGGCCACGCGCGGCGCGACAGCGCCCTCCAACTTCACGAAGCCGTCGCTGAGGAACCGGGATACCAAAGTCATGTCATCCATGCCCCCATCGTGCGGCGGCCCCTGCCCTGATCACCCGACATTCTCCGCACCGCCTTTGTCGGGTGATCACTCCACTGCGGCTGTGCGGCGCCCGCCGCCTGGCCACCGGTCAGGGCCGGCCTCTGATGTGGTGGGGGGGGAGTTCGTCGACGAAGTCCCCTATCAGGTGCCGCAGGGCGTCGGGCGCGTGGCCCTCGGTGAGCGGGAAGACGGTCAGGAGGAGGGCCAGCGCGGACAGCAGCATGCCGGTGAGGTCCAGGCGCTGGGCCTGCTCCCGGTGATCAGTCCCATGGCGATCGTCAGCGAGTAGCCGGCCGTGGCCCACTGGAGCGCGGCCGGTCCGGCGCCGAGGGACTTTTGGAGGGTGGGCAGGGCGGTGAGGACGATCGAGCTGTCGAGGATGTTCATGAGCTCGGCGACCAGGACCACCACGAGGGCAATCCTGGCGGCCAAGGTCATCTCGGCCGCCGCACCGGAGGGGGCGTGGGCCGAGGTCTCGGCCGGATGCTTCGCTCATGGTCGAGCGAAGGGAAAACCACGGTGGGAAGTCCTGGTTCAAAGAACCGGGGGGGGGCTTGCCATCAGCCGCAGAGGGGTCCGGGAGACACAGAAACCGGGGCAGACGGCAGAGCTGCCCCCCGGAAATCGGCAGAAAACCGCAGGGGAGGGTGACGCAACTCAGGCCGGCGCGACGTCCGCCCCCGGACACGTTCGACGACTTAGAACGTGGGAAACGCGGACGGCTACAGGGCCTGGGGGTACAAGCTCACCTCAAGATCGCGGAACGGGAAGTCCGACCTGCCACCGACGTCTCCGGCACAGGAACGTGTCGACGGTACGACACCCCGAGAGACCCGTGACCTCAGTTATTGCACCGACGCCACGTCGTGCGGCGGCCACCGGGCCCAGGTCCCGGCCGACGTCGCGGCCGGGACCTGGGGGTGACTTACCCGGCTTGGTGGTTGGCCTTCTTCGGCAGGCAGAACATCAGGGCCCACATCAGGGTGAGGAGGCCGCCGACCCACCACAGCACGGTGACGAACGCGTCACGGTTGACCGCACCGTCGGGAGAGCCGCCGGTGATGGCGAAGAACACCACGGCGGTGAGCGCTGTGCCCACCGCGATGCCCAAGTGAATGGCGGTGTTGAACAGGCCCGAGGCCGAGCCGGCGTCCTCGTGCGGGACTTTGGCCAGCGACAGGTCGGCGAGCGGGCCGGAGACCATGCCCAGGCCGAAGCCGATCAGCACCACCGGAGCGGTCATCGCCAGCAGGGTCAGGTCGGCCTGGTGGCTGCCGATCTGGAGCCCGTAGGTGACCGTCGCGGCGGTCGCGATGAGGGCTCCGGTCTGCGGCAGACGGCGGGCGAAACGCCCGGCGGTCCTCGCCGCGATGGTCGCGCCGCCCAGTTCTCCCACGGAGAGCAGCACGAAGGCCACGGCCGCCTCCAGCGGGCTCAGGCCCAGTCCGCGCTGCAGGTACAGCGTCCAGGTCATGAAGAACAGGCCACACAGCAGGCCGTGCAGCAGGTCCGCGGCCATGCCCCCGGAGAACTGCCTGCCCCGGAAGAGGGACAGGGTCACCAGCGGGCCGTTGCCCTGCCTGCGCCGCTGGTGGCGCAGGAAGACACCGAGGACAAGGACGCCGGCGGCAAGCATGGCGAAGCACCACAGCGGCCATCCGTAGGCCTGGCCCTCGGTGAGCGGGAAGAGGATCAGGACGATGGCCAGGCCGGACAGCAGCATGCCGATCAGGTCGAGCCGGTCGGCCTTGCGGATGGTCGACTCGGGGATGAACTTGCGTCCCAGGAGGAGTACGGCCAGCCCGACGGGCACGTTGACCAGGAAGATCGGCCGCCAGGACAGCCCGAACAGGTCGGCCTCGGTGAGTACGCCGCCCAGGACCGGGCCCAGGACGTTGGCGATGGCCATGACGGCCCCGTACAGGCCGAACGCCTTGCTGCGGTTCTGACCTTCGAAGGTTACGTGCATGGTCGCCAGGACCTGCGGGATCATCACGGCCACGCCGACGCCTTGGAGCAGGCGGGCGCCGATCAGCACGCCTGGGCCGGTGGCCAGACCGCACAGCAGAGAGGCGGCGGTGAACACGACGGTGCCAATGAGCAGGATCCTGCGCCGGCCGTAGATGTCACCGAGCCGTCCGCCGGTGATCAGCCCGACGGCGACGGGCAGGGAATAGGCGGTGGTCAGCCACTGCAATGCGACCGGTCCGGCGCCGGTCGACTCCTGGATCGCGGGCAGGGCGGTCAGGACGACCGACTGGTCGAGCATGTTCATCAGCTCGGCGGTCAGCAGCACCAGCAGGGCGATCCAGGCCCCCATGGCCATCTTCGAGGGTCCAGACGATGGGTGGGTCGAGGACTGGGTGGTGGTGTGCTCTGGCGCGTTGCCGAGCGCGGAGGAAGACAAAACGGGAACTCCTGATCCAAAGGAATCGGGGAGCCCTGCCGACAGCCGCACCGGGGCCGGAAAACACGGAACCCGGGGCAGACGGCAGAGCTGCACCCGGGAAGAAAACTGCGGGGATGGGTGACGAAACTCAGACCAGCGCGACGTCCGCCCCCGGACACGTGCGACAACACAGCACGCGGGGAACACGGACGACTACATGGCCTGGTTAATAAGACGTCACCCCAAGATCGACACAGAAGGAACAGGAAGTCCGGTCACTGCCACCGAAATCTCGGCGCAGGAACTCGAACACACTACAACACCCCCACGCCACGCCGCACACCAGAATGGACCCGCCCCTGCCTGGCCGCGACGCTCAGCCTCCACTTTCGGAAACGGTCCTCTGTCCGAGCCCGGCAGGCTGCGCGCAGAGGGGCGTCGTCGCAGCTCAGAGCGGTTGAGGCACCGGCCGGGTGTCAGTGGTCCGTGGCAGACTCGAAATCATGATGCCCCGGTCGAGATTCACACCCCTCCCGAACGAACAGGGAAAGCGCATCGAGCCCCTCCGCCCGCCCGCCGAGAGCCGTACGGGGCAAGCGGCCGGGGGCTTCGACATGACTGTGGGCGGGCGTTAAGATGGCCGGTTTCAAGGATGAACTGTCGCCGGGGCTCATCGGACGTCTCGCAGGTGACCTCGCGGGTGCCTCGGCCTCTTTCGACCGGACGGCGTTCGAGCAGCTCGCGGGCACCGGTATCGGTGACCTGGAGCTGAAGGCCCGTATCGACTGGATCGCCCGTGCTCTCGTGGCGACGATGCCGACGTCCCCCGAGGAAGCGGGCCGGGTGATCCGGGGTGCCCTCGACAGCGGGGGCCTCATGGGGTGGGCTTCCATGCCCGTCAACGCCTACCTCGCCTCGGCGCTGCTGGACCGGCCCGATGTCGCGCTGCCGCTGCTGGCCGCGCTCACTTCCCGCTACACCGCCGAGTTCGCCATCCGCCCGTTCACCGAAGCCCATTACGAGATCACGATGGACCAGCTCAGGGCGTGGACCACCGACCCGGACGAACACGTTCGGCGGCTCGTCTCGGAGGGCACCCGCCCACGGCTGCCCTGGGCGTCACAGCTCTCGCGGTTCGTCGCCGACCCCGCTCCCGCGCTGGCGCTCCTGGAGCCTCTCGTCAACGACGAGTCCCTCTACGTGCGCCGTTCCGTGGCGAACCACCTCAACGACATCAGCAAGGACCACCCCGACCTCGTCCTCGTCACCGCCCGGCGATGGCTTTGCGGCAGCACGCAGGGCGATTTCGTCGTACGCCACGGCCTGCGGACACTCGTCAAACGAGGGCACCCGCAGGCTCTCGCGGTTCTCGGGTTCGATCACCACGCTCCGATCGCGATCACGGACCTCGCCTGCTCGCCCTCCACCCTCTCCATCGGGGAGGCGACCACCGTCACCTTCACGCTGCACGCCACCGACGCGACGCGAGCGGCGATCGACTACATAGTCCACTACCAAGGGATTCGCGGCCCCAAAGCGGGCAAGGTGTTCAAACTGACCACCCGGGACCTCCCCGCAGGCCAGGCGGTCTCCTTCTCACGCCGGCACCGGTTCGCGAGCCTCTCGGTCCGCACGATCCACCCCGGCCCGCACCGCATCGAGGTCCAGGCCCACGGACGCGTCCTCGGCGCGACCGAGGTCCACATCACCGCCGCCGAAACATCGCAAGGCCCAGCCTGAGCCTGCTGAACAATGGGGTCGGGGGAGATAGCGAAGAGCTTCGCCATCGAGGCGACGCTGTTCTCCGGGCGGGCGAGCAAGTCGCGGACATCGCCGCGAGTGCGGATCTGTTCATAGAACTGATTCTTGAGGTCAGTGTGGCGTTGGGTAAGGGCGTTTCGGGGGACGTCGGCCTCGATGGCGAGGGCGACGACGGTCAGGGCTCCGTTGGAGCGCTCCGGGCAGCCGGTGAAGATGCGGTGGCTGGCTGCGAGGATGCGGTCGCGTTCATCAGAGGCGGGTGTCACGAGCCGGTCTCCTGGCGAAGGGTGATGCAGGTGCGCTCGTGTTCGGCTGCTGCGGACCGCAGGGTACTGCGGGTCGGTGAGGGGGCCAGGGGCATCGACGCCTTCGCGGGCCCACGGTGGCGTCGCGATGCCCAGTGGAACGGGGCTGATCGTGTCGAACGCCCAGAGACGGGTCAGGCAGCCCAGCTTCTTGGCCAAGGACTCGCGGGCGGCTCCGGGCGGCGTGGCGAGGCGCCGTGCGTAGTCGGCAAGGGATGCTTCCGGGCAGCGGGCGAGCGTGCTCGTTCCGGTCGCCTCCGGCCAGGTCGCGAAGTGGCGCCATTCCATGATTGCGGCGTAGAGCATCGGTGCGCACACCCGGGAGTGCCAGGCGGGCCTGCCGACCAGGAACACCGACGGCAAAGGTTGGTTGATCATCGCCCAGGCCACCAGGCGCAGTTCTTCGCGGGTGCGGAGCGGGAAACTGGCCCAGTCGATGCGTTTGCGCGTCGCACTCGGGTTGGCGACCAGCGGGTCCAGGGGCCAGAGCTGGTCACCATAGGCCGCGACCGGGCCGGCGTAGTCGGCGACCCGGACCGCAGGCGTGATCACAGGCGCGGTTGTCGTCCGGATGCGGTTGCGCTGGTCCTTGTCGGCGGAGGGCAGCCAGAGCCCGAGCTGTCGTCATTTTCGTCAGTCGCTCCGCAAGTTTCGACGCAACTCCTTGACAGGTACACCTCGCTACAGCACTTTGGGAGCGCTCCCACAACTTCAAGACTTGCACTATCTCCCACCAGAGTCGCGGGGAGGAGACGGAGCGCCGTGACCGGTTGGGCCCCCGTCGCAGGGCTTCGGTGACACCCGAGCATCCCCCTCCCGCATTCGGAGAGAGGAACCAGCATGACGCTGGCGCCCATAGCCCCCGCCCGAAGACGGGCGTCTCGGAGCGTCGCCGCCCTGATCGCCACCCTCGCCCTCGCGGCGGCCGCGATCGGGCTCACGCCTTCGCCGACGTCCGCGGCCGAGCCGCCGACGCTGCATCAGCTCGCCGACGCCAAGGGCAGGTACTTCGGCTCGGCGACCGACAACGGGGAACTGTCCGACGCCCCGTACACCCAGATCCTGGGTTCCCAGTTCGGGCCGATCACCCCCGGCAACTCCATGAAGTGGGACAGCACCGAGCGCGCCCAGGGGCAGTTCAGCTTCTCGGGCGGCGACCAGATCGTGGACTTCGCCCGGGCGCACGGCCAGAGCGTTCGCGGCCACACCCTGGTGTGGCACAGCCAGTTGCCCGGCTGGGTGGGGCAGCTGCCCGCCTCGCAGGTGCGCCCCGCCATGGAGAACCACATCGCCGAGGTCGCTGGCCACTACCGCGGCAAGGTGTTCGCCTGGGACGTCGTCAACGAGCCCTTCAACGAGGACGGCAGCTTCCGCAACTCGCCGTTCCACAACGCCATGGGCAAGGATTTCATCGCCCACGCCCTGCGCGCCGCCCGGGCCGCCGACCCCGACGCCAAGCTGTACATCAACGACTACAACGTCGAGGGGATCGGCGCGAAGAGCGACGCCCTCTACGCCCTCGCCCGCGACCTGAAGGCGGCAGGCGTGCCGCTCGACGGTGTCGGGCTGCAGGCGCATCTGGCGATCCAGTACGGATTCCCGAACCAGATGGAGCAGAACATCAGGCGCTTCGCCGACCTCGGCCTCGACGTGGCCATCACCGAGCTCGACGTGCGGATGCGGTTGCCGAAGGACTCGGCGAAGGAGGCCACCCAGGCCGACTACTACCGCCGGGTCACCGAGGTCTGCCTGGCCGTCACCCGGTGCGTCGGGATCACGGTCTGGGACTACACCGACAAGTACTCCTGGGTCCCCGGCGTCTTCGACGGCGAGGGCTCGGCCCTGCCGTGGGACGGCAACCTGCAGCCCAAGCCCGTCGTCATGGACGCGATCCGCAAGGCCCTCGGCGACACCGGTACGGTCGACACCCAGGCCCCGAGTGTGCCGTCGGGGCTGCGGGTGACCGGCACCACCTCGGCCTCCGCCTCCCTGACGTGGGACGCCGCCACCGACGACACGGGTGTCACGGGGTACGACGTCCACCGCGGCGGCACGAAGGTGGGGACGGTCTCCGGTACGTCTTTCACCGACAGCGGACTCGCCGCCTCCACCGCGTACGCCTACACGGTGCGGGCCCGCGACGCCGCCGGGAACGTCTCGGCGCAGTCCGCCCCGGTGAGCGCGACGACGCAGCCGGCGGGCACGGGCGACGGCGCCCTGAAGGTCCAGTACAAGAACAACGACCAGTCCGCCGGCGACAACTCGATCAAGTCCGGGCTGCAGCTGGTCAACACCGGTGACTCGGCCGTCGATCTCTCCGAGGTGACCGTCCGCTACTACTTCAGCAGCGGGTCCGGCGCCACGACGTACAGCACTTGGTGCGACTGGGCGGTGCTCGGCTGCGGGAAGCTCACGCACCGGGTCGTCGCGATGAGCAGCCCGAAGGCCGGCGCCGACCACTACCTGGAGGTGGGCTTCGCCGCCACGGCGGGCAGCCTCGCCCCGAGGGCCTCGAGCGGCGAGGCACAACTGCGGTTCAACAAGAGCGACTGGTCGAACTTCAGCGAGGCCGACGACTACAGCCGCGGTACGAACGCCTCCTTCGCGGATGCGCCGAAGATCACCGTTCACCTCGACGGCCGGACGGTCTACGGCACCACCCCCTGAACCGCGGTCCGGGCGGCCGGTCCCGCCCGCCCGGACCGTTCCGGCGGCACCACCACCACTCCCACCCGGACCCCCTCTTGGAGGACCTGTGTCCGCACACCCCGAAGTGCCCGAAAAGTCCGACAGATCCGCGTTACTCTCCCGGCGTTCCTTCGTCGGCGTAGCCGGCGGCGCGCTCGTCGCCCTCGGCGCCGGGCAGGCGTTCGCCCAGGCCGCCGAGGCCCCGGCCGGGTCCGCCGCACAAGCGGCCGCCGCCGCCGACGGCCCCTACACGGAGGCCTTCCTCACTCAGTACAACAAGATCAAGAGCCCGGACAGCGGCTACTTCAGCCCGGACGGCATCCCGTACCACTGCGCCGAGACCCTGATCGTCGAGGCTCCCGACCACGGCCACCAGACGACCTCCGAGGCGTTCAGCTTCTGGATCTGGCTGGAGGCGGCGTACGGCCGGGTCACCGGCGACTGGGCCCCGTTCAACAAGTCCTGGGAGGTCGCCGAGGCCTCGATCATCCCGCCGCACATCGACCAGCCCACCAACGACTCGTACACCCCCTCCAAGCCCGCCACCTACGCGCCCGAGCACCCGCAGGTCACCAGCTACCCGTCCGAGCTGAACTCCTCCGTCTCCGTCGGCTCCGACCCCATCGCCGCCGAACTCGCCTCCGCGTACGGGACGATGGACGTCTACGGCATGCACTGGCTGATGGACCTCGACAACGTCTACGGCTTCGGCAACAAGCCCGGCACCGGCGACGAGCTCGGCCCCGGCAAGATGGCGTCGTTCATCAACAGCTACCAGCGCGGCGCGCAGGAGTCGGTCTGGGAGACCATCCCGCAGCCCAGCACCGACCTCTTCAAGTACGGCGGCCCCAACGGCTACCTAGACCTCTTCGTCAAGGACTCCTCGTACGCGAAGCAGTGGAAGTACACCAACGCCCCCGACGCCGACGCGCGCGCCGTGCAGGCCGCGTACTGGGCGCTGACGTGGGCCACGGCGCAGGGCAAGGCGAGCCAGGTCTCCTCCTCCGTGGCCAAGGCCGCGAAGATGGGCGACTACCTGCGCTACTCGATGTTCGACAAGTACTTCAAGAAAATCGGCGACTGCACCAGCCCCACGGGCTGCCAGGCCGCCTCCGGCCGCGACGCGCAGCACTACCTGCTGTCCTGGTACTACGCCTGGGGCGGCTCCGCGGGCACCGGCGGCGGCTGGGCCTGGCGCATCGGCGACGGCATCGCCCACCAGGGCTACCAGAACCCCCTCGCCGCCTGGGCACTGTCCACCATCCCCGCCCTCACCCCCAAGTCACCGACTGCGAAAGGTGACTGGCAGAAGTCGCTCACCCGGCAGCTTGAGTTCCTGCGCTGGCTGCAGTCCTCCGAGGGCGGGCTCGCCGGCGGCTGCTCCAACAGCTGGGACGGCCAGTACGGCACCCCGCCGGCCGGCACACCGACCTTCTACGGCATGGCGTACGACTGGCAGCCCGTCTACCACGACCCGCCGAGCAACAACTGGTTCGGCTTCCAGGTCTGGTGCATGGAGCGCGTAGCCCAGTACTACTACGTCACCAACAACGCGACCGCCAAGGCAATCCTCGACAAGTGGGTGGCCTGGGCCTCCGCGGAGACCACCGTCGGCGCCGACGGCAGCTACCGCTTCCCCGCCACCCTGCGCTGGACCGGCGCCCCCGACACCTGGAGCGCCACGAACCCCGGTGCCAACACCGGCCTGCACGTATCGGTCGTCGACTACGGCGACGACGTCGGCGTGGGCGCGGCGCTGTCCATGACGCTGATCCATTACGCCGCGAAGTCCGGGGACGCCGACGCCGCCGGACTCGCCAAGTCCCTGCTCGATGCCATGGCCGAGCACGCCGACGCCAAGGGCATCGCCGTCCCCGAGACCCGCCGCGACTACGACCGCTTCGACGACCCGGTGTACTTCCCGGCGGGCTGGTCCGGCACCTCCCCGCAGGGCGTGAGGCTGGGCTCCGGCACGACCTTCATCGGGATGCGGCCGTGGCTCAAACAGGAGCCGGGCTGGTCGAAGGTGCAGACGTACCTCGACGGCGGCGCCCCGCCGGTCTTCACGTACCACCGCTTCTGGGCGCAGGCGGCGCTGGCGCTCTCCTTCGCCTCGTACGCCGAGCTCCTCGGCGACGAGGGCGGCCCCGGCGGCGGCGACACCACCGCGCCGACCGTCCCGACCGGCCTGAAGGTGACGGCGACGACGGGCACCAGCGTGTCGCTGAGCTGGACGGCGTCCACCGACGACACGGGCGTCGCGGCGTACGACGTCTACCGCGACGGCACTCCGGTCGGCACCCCTACGGCGACCACCTACACCGACACCGGGCTCTCCGCCTCCACCGCATACCACTACCGGGTCGCCGCCCGCGACGCCGCGGGCAACGCCTCCGCACTGTCCGCCGAGGTCACCGGCACCACCAAGGCCGGTGGCGGTACGGGCGGGGCCAAGGTCCAGTACAAGAGCACCGACTCCAATGCCACCGACAACGCCATCCGTATGTCCCTGAAGGTCGGCAATACCGGCGGCGGCGCGCTCAGCCTCTCCACGGTGACCATCCGCTACTACTTCACCGGCGACGGCGGCCCGTCCACGTACGGCACCTGGTGCGACTGGGCGATGCTCGGCGCCGCCAACATCACCCACCGGGTGGTCGCCATGAGCAGCCCGAAGACCGGCGCGGACCACTACCTGGAGGTCGGCTTCAGCGCCGGCGCGGGCAGCGTCGCCGCGGGCGGCGACTCCGGCGAGATACAGCTGCGCGTGCACAAGAGCAACTGGTCGAACTTCAACGAGGCCGACGACTACAGCCGCGGCACCAACGCGTCGTTCGCGGACGCCTCCAAGATCACCGCGTACGTCGGCGGCGGGCTCGTCTGGGGAACGGCGCCATGACGGGACGACACCTGCGCGGCGCCCTCGCCGCCACCGCCGCGGGCATCCTGCTCGCCGGGCTCGCGCTGTTCACCGGCGCGGGCCCGGCGGCGGCCGCGCCGGTCACCGACTGCACCCAGTGGGGCACCACCGAGATGCAGGGCGGCGCGTACACGTACCAGCAGAACGAGTGGAACTCCTCGGCCCGCCAGTGCGTCAGCGTGGACACCACGAACGGAGCCTGGAAGCTGACCGAGGCGAACTTCTCGCTCACCACGGCGGGGCCGCCCGCCACCTACCCGTCCAGTTACAAGGGCTGCCACTGGGGCGCGTGCACCGCGAACAGCGGCCTGCCGATCCGGGTGAGCGAGCTGGGCAGCGCCCGGTCGACGTTCGACACCGCGCAGGTCGCCTCCGGTGCCTGGAACGCCGCGTACGACCTGTGGTTCAACTCCGCGCCCACCACCGACGACCAGCCGGACGGCACCGAGTTGATGATCTGGATCAACCACCGCGGCGGCGTCCAGCCGATCGGCTCCCGTACGGCGACGATCAACTCGGACGGCCGGACGTGGGACGTGTGGACCGGTCCCGGCGCCTCCGGATGGAAGGTCATCTCGTACGTGTTGCAGGGCGGCGCCGCCGCGGTGACCGACCTCGACGTGAAGCGCCTCGTCGACGACGCCACCGCACGCGGCCAGATCAACCCCGCGCACTACCTGATCGACGCCGAGGCAGGCTTCGAGATCTGGCAGGGCGGCCAGGGACTCGGCGTGAACTCCTTCTCGTTCGACGCCGGCAAGGGCTCGGGCGGCGGGGACACCACGCCGCCGACCGCGCCCCGCAACCCGCGGTCCACCGGGGCGAGTTCGTCGTCCGCCTCGCTGGCCTGGGACCCCGCCACGGACGACGTCGGCGTCACGTCGTACGACGTCTACCGCGGCGGCACGCGCGTCGGCTCCACCGGCGGCACGACGTACACCGACACCGGGCTGACGGCGTCCACCGCGTACAGCTACACCGTGCGCGCCCGGGACGCGGCCGGGAATGTCTCGCCGCCCACCGGTCCGGTGAGCGTCACCACTGAGCCCGGCGGCGGGACCGGCACCGGCAATCTGAAGGTGCAGTACAAGACGAGCGATACGAGCGTCACGGACAACGCCATCGGGATGAACCTGAAGTTGGTCAACACCGGCAGCAGTACGCAGAGCCTCAAGGACGTCGAGATCCGCTACTGGTTCGACGACTCGGCCCCCTCGTACACCACATGGTGCGACTGGGCGCAGATCGGCTGCTCGACCCTCACCCACTCGGTGTCGACGAACGGCACGACCACCGGGGCCAACCGCTACCTGAAGGTCAACGTCACCGACGGCACACTCGCCGCGGGCGCCTCGACCGGCGACATCCAACTACGCCTGCACCGCAGCGACTGGTCGAACCTCAACGAGGCCGACGACTACAGCCACGGCACCGCCAGTACATACACCGACGCACCGAAGATCGGCGTCTACTCCGACGGCCAGCTCCTGTGGGGCACCGCGCCCTGATCAACCCCCGGACACCCTTATCCGAGAGGAACACCACGCAACGATGAACACCACTCTGCACCTCAGACGCAAGAGTCGCTTCAGGAGGCTCGCGGCGCTGCTGCCGACGCTCGCCATGGGCGCCGCGCTCAGCGTCGCGCTGCCCACCGCACCGGCCTCGGCGGCCGCGGCGGCCCGCGTCGACAACCCGTACGTGGGCGCCAAGCCGTACGTCAACCCCGACTGGTCCGCCAAGGCGAAGGCCGAGCCCGGCGGCTCCGTCATCGCCGACCAGCCCAGCTTCGTCTGGATGGACCGGATCGCCGCGATCACCGGCACCTCCAACGGCCGTGGCCTGCGCGCCCACCTCGACACCGCGCTGACGCAGGGCGCCACACTCTTCCAGGTCGTCATCTACGACCTGCCGGGCCGCGACTGCGCCGCGCTCGCCTCCAACGGCGAGCTGAAGGCGGAGGAACTCGGCCGGTACAAGTCGGAGTACATCGACCCGATCGCGGCGATCCTCGCCGACCCGAAGTACGCGGCACTGCGGATCTCCGCGCTGATCGAACCGGACTCGCTGCCCAACATGGTCACCAACGCGGGCAGCGCCGCCGGCGCCACGGAGGCCTGTCGGCACGTGAAGGAGCTGGGGTCGTACGAAAAGGGCGTCGGCTACGCGCTGAACAAGCTCGGCGACATCCCCAATGTCTACAACTACATCGACGCGGGACACCACGGCTGGCTCGGCTGGGACACCAACTTCGACCCGGCGGTGGACCAGTTCAAGAAGGCCGCCACCTCCGAGGGCGCGACGGTCGACGACGTCGCCGGCTTCATCGTCAACACCGCCAACTACGGCGCGCTGAAGGAGGCGAACTTCAAGGTCACCGATTCGGTGAACGGCACCACCGTGCGCCAGGCCAAGTGGGTCGACTGGAACTACTACGTCGACGAGCTGTCCTTCGCCCAGGCGCTGCGCGACCGCCTGGTCAGCCGCGGCGGCTTCGATCCCGGCCTCGGCATGCTCATCGACACCGCCCGCAACGGCTGGGGCGGCACCGCACGGCCCACAGGACCCGGCCCGCAGACCTCCGTCGATGCCTACGTCGACGGCGGCAGGGTGGACCGCCGCATCCACACCGGCAACTGGTGCAACCAGCAGGGAGCCGGAGTCGGCGAACGCCCGCGGACCGCGCCCGAGCCGGGCATCGACGCGTACGTGTGGGCCAAGCCCCCGGGCGAGTCGGACGGCAACAGCCAGCCCATCGACAACGACGAGGGCAAGGGCTTCGACCGGATGTGCGACCCGACCTACGAGGGCAACGCACGCAACGGCAACAATCCGACCGGTGCCATGGCCAACGCTCCGCTGGCCGGCCGCTGGTTCTCCGCACAGTTCCAGATGCTGCTGACCAACGCCTACCCGCCGCTGAACGGCGGCGGCGACCCGGGCCCCGACACCGAGGCGCCGAGTGTCCCGGCGGGCCTGAAGACGACGGGCGCCACCTCGTCGTCGGTGTCGCTGTCCTGGACCGCCTCGACGGACAACGTGGGCGTCGCGTCGTACGACGTGTACCGCGACGGGACCCTCGTCGGCTCCACCGGCGGCACGACGTACACCGACAGCTCTCTGACCGCCTCGACCACCTACCAGTACAAGGTGCGGGCGCGGGACGCCGCCGGGAACGCCTCGGCCCAGTCCGCGCAGGTCACCGGCACGACGACTTCGGGGGGTGGGCCGGGCACCGGCAATCTGAAGGTGCAGTACAAGACGAGCGATACGAGCGTCGCAGACAACGCCATCGGGATGAATCTGAAGTTGGTCAACACCGGCAGCAGTACGCAGAGCCTCAAGGACGTCGAGATCCGCTACTGGTTCGACGACTCGGCCCCCTCGTACACCACATGGTGCGACTGGGCGCAGATCGGCTGCTCGACCCTCACCCACTCGGTGTCGACGAACGGCACGACCACCGGGGCCAACCGCTACCTGAAGGTCAACGTCACCGACGGCACACTCGCCGCGGGCGCCTCGACCGGCGACATCCAACTGCGGCTGCACCGCAGCGACTGGTCGAACCTCAACGAGGCCGACGACTACAGCCACGGCACCGCCAGCGCATACACCGACGCACCGAAGATCGGCGTCTACTCCGACGGCCAGCTCCTGTGGGGCACCGCCCCATAACCCGCAAGGCCTGACGCACGTACGGCATGACGCGCCCCCGGTGCCCTTCCGCCCCGGGGGCGCGAGGGCGGCCAGGCCGGGCTGCGCGTACCGCGGGACCTGAGCGTGGTCGGCTTCGACGTCATGCCGGTCACGGTCCGGGCCGATCCCCCGCTGACGACGGTGCGTCAGCCGAGCCGGGCACGGATTCTCCGTGAACGATGGCGAGTAGCCGACTTGCCTGACGGCACGCTTCGCCCGCGTGGGGCGGATGGATGAACGAAGTGGTCTGACCGGGGGATCGTGCCCACGCCGAATGATCAAGCTGCATGCTGGGGCGCAAGCTGAGCTGAGCCCGGGTGGCGGAAGGGATGCGGGCCGGGGCCGAGGTCGAGGGCGAGGGGCGACGTTGCTTCAGCGGGTGCGGTACAGGTTCGACAATGTCATGGCGCGCGGGACACCGGCACTCATCGGCGTACTGGCCGTTGCCTGCGGTGCACTCGTGTTGCTCAACGGGGCGCTGCTGTTGCTGCTCGCTCCGGCGGGTGTGCTTTCGGAGAGTGGAGGGTCGTGGCTGTGGTCCGGTTTCCTGCGGGTCATCAGCCCAACGGTGATCACCAAGGACAGAGGGCCTGCTCCGTTCCTGACCGCTGCGACGCTGATGGCCTTCGGCGGGATCTTTCTGATGAGCACGCTGATCCCGGTGATCAGCGCGGGGCTCCAGAACCAGCTGGCCCGCTTGCGCCGCGGCCGTTCGGTCGTGGTCGAGAGCGGGCACACGGTCGTGCTGGGCTGGTCGCCCCATGTCCATAGCGTGCTCTCCGAGTTGGTGGAGGCCAACCGCAACCAGCGCCGTGCCTGCGTGACCATCCTCGCGGAGAAGGACCGTCCGGAGATGGAGGCCGCGATCCGGGAACGGGTGGGGCGTACCGCCACCACCAGGGTCGTGTGCCGCAGCGGTGACCCCACCGACCCGGTCGACATCGCGATCGTCAGTCCTTCGAGCGCACGCTCGATCATCGTGATCCCGCCGGAGGGCGAGGATCCTGATATCGCGGTCATCAAGTCGTTGCTGGCCGTGGACAGTTGTCGGGAATCTCGGGGGCGGGGCGGGGAGAGCGCACCGGTGATCGTGGCCAGCGTCCAGGAGGCGCAGAACCTGTCCGTGGCGCGACTGGCCGGTGGTGCCACCTGTCACGTCATCAGCGCTCAGGGGTTCATCTCCCGGTTGATGGTGCAGATGAGCCTCCAGTGCGGGCTGTCCGCGGTCTATACCGGCCTGTTGGACTTCGAAGGCGATGAGATCTATATGCAGCCGCAGCCCGAGCTGGTCGGACGGACCTTCGGTGAGACGCTGGCGGCCTACCGGACCTCGTGCGTGATCGGGTTGATGGACGCGTCCGGCCGCGTACGGCTCAACCCCCGCCACGACACAGTGCTCCGCGCGCAGGACCAGATCGTTGCCATCAGCGAGGACGACGACACCGTGCTGCTGTCCGAAACGGTGCCCGTCGTCGACGAGACGGCGATCGCGCCACCCGATGTCCCCGAGCGTCCGGGCCGCCGGGTACTGATGGTGGGCTGGAGTCGGCACGCGCCCGACGTCGTCCGCCAGCTCCGGACGCAGCTGCCTGCCGGGTCCCGGGTGGACGTGATCGCCGATACAGACCTCACCGGCGCCGAGAGAATGCTGGCGAGCGAGGACGACGGTGTCCCGGAGGTGTCCTTTCGCCAGGCCGACACCACCCGCCGGGACGTGCTGGAGTCGGCCGATCTCGGGGCCTACGACCACGTCATGGTCATCTGCCCGAATGAGCGGGACCCCCGCGGCTCCGACGCCCGCACCCTCACCACCCTGCTGAAGCTGCGCGATCTGGCCGCCCGGCACTCCTACGACTTCTCCCTGGCCACGGAGATCGCCGACGACCGCAACCGCGCTCTGGTCCGGGCGGCGAAGGCGGACGACTTCATCGTGAGCAGCGAGCTGGTCAGCCTGTGCCTTGCCCAGCTCTCCGAGAACCCCCAGCTGAGTCAGATCTTCGACGAGCTGTTCGGACCGCAGGGCGTCCAGATCAGCCTGCGCCCCGCGGTCGGCTATGTACGGGCCGGGGCGGACACCGACTTCTACACGGTGACCGCCGCGGCTGCCCGGTGCGGTGAGATCGCCATCGGC
This sequence comes from Streptomyces sp. Je 1-369, assembly GCF_026810505.1. Classification (NCBI taxonomy): domain Bacteria; kingdom Bacillati; phylum Actinomycetota; class Actinomycetes; order Kitasatosporales; family Streptomycetaceae; genus Streptomyces; species Streptomyces sp. Je 1-369. The sequence continues at coordinate 7,977,931 of NZ_CP101750.1, read as the reverse complement.
CACCGCATCCACGACCGGGCCCAACTGCCGCCCGACTACGGGGTCCTGATCAACCCCGACAAGGCGGATCGCGTCAGCTACACCGAGTACGACCAGATCATCATCCTGTCGGCAGGCACACACGGCGAACCCTGAGCGCGGCCAGGCAGTCCCGCGCCGCGTCGGCCGCCCGGGAGAAGTGCGTGTGCCCGGCCCGGGAGAAGGGCGCGTATCCGGCCCGGGAGAAGTGCGTGTGTCCGACCGGGTGATGCGTGCTCTCCGGCGTGGTGTCCCGGGCAGGGACAACACGTTGCCGGGCGACGCTGTGACCATGAACGCACAGCCCTCCAGACGCTCCGTCATGGCCGCGGCCGGCAGCACCACCGTGACGGCCGGCCTCGTCGCGTCCGCCCCGCAGGCGGCCGCCGCGTCCACTCACGCGTCCACTCTCGCACCCCCGGCCGCGCCCAACGCGCCGCCCCAGGGCGCCGACCGGCAGACCTGCCTGGCAGTCGCCCGGGCCATCCTCGTCCTCGACGACGACAACCGGCCCCTCACCCCCGCGTACACCGACATCCTGCTCGGCAAGGGCCTGCCCCGTGGGGGCGTGAGCAGGAGGGTCCTGGTCGTCGGGGCCGGGCCGGCCGGTCTCGTGGCAGCCCACCTGCTGCGCGAGGCAGGGCATGACGTCACCGTGCTCGAAGCCAACGCCAATCGGGTCGGCGGGCGCATCAAGACCTTCCGTACCGGCGGCCATGAGAACGCCGAGCAGCCGTTCGCCGACCCCGCGCAGTACGCGGAGGCGGGAGCGATGCGGATCCCCGACAGCCACCCTCTGGTCACCGGGCTGATGGAATCGCTCGGCCTCGAACGCCGCCGCTTCCACCTCGTCGACGTCGACGCCTCGGGGAAACCCGCGAACCGCACCTGGATCCACGTCAACGGCATCCGGGCCCGCCGCGCCGACTACCAGGCCAGGCCCCGGCGGATCAACCGTTCCTTCGGTGTCCCCGCGCGGCACGAGAACACCCCGGCGGCCGACCTGCTGCGCTCCGCACTGGCACCGGCCAGGGCGCTGGTCGAGGACAAGCGCGGCCGCGAACTCGTCGAGGGCTGGGCTAGCGTGCTCCAGAAGTACGGGCACTGGTCGATGTACCGCTACCTCAAGGAACGGGCCGGACTCGACGAGAACACCATCGATTTGATCGGCACCGTCCAGAACCTCACCTCACGCCTGCATCTCTCCTTCCTGCACAGCTTCCTCTCCGCGGCCCTGATCAGCCCGAGCACCGCCTTCTACGAGCTGTCCGGAGGCACCGCCACTCTCGTCGACGCCCTCTACGAGCGGGTGCGTGACCTCGTGCACCTGGACCGGCGCGCCGTGCGGATCGAACACCGGCCCGGCGGTGGCGTCACCGTGCACACCGTCTCCGAGAGCCGCACGAGCCCGCCCGTGACGGAGAAGTTCACCGGCGACGAAGCGATCATCACCGTGCCGTTCTCCGGGCTGCGCCACGTCACCTTCACCCCCGCCTTCTCCTACCGGAAACGGCGTGCCATCACCGAACTCCACTACGACGCGGCCACCAAGGTGCTTCTGGAGTTCTCACGCCGCTGGTGGGAGTTCAGCGAGCAGGACTGGAAACGCGAACTCGACGCCGTACGGCCCGGTCTGTACGCGGCGTACCGGGCCGGGAAAGCGCCCACGGACGGCTCGTTGCTCGGCGCCCACCCCTCCGTCCCCGACGGTCAGGTCCCCGAGCGCCAGCGCATCCACTACGCGGCGCACCGCGCCCCCCAGCGGAACCAGCCCGAAGCGGCGCGGGTGATCGGCGGCGGCTCGGTCACCGACAATCCCAATCGTTTCATGTACGGACCCTCACACCCTGTTCCCGGCAGTCCGGGGGGAGTTCTGCTCGCTTCCTACAGCTGGTCCGACGACGCTTTGAAGTGGGACGCGTACGACGACGAGGAGCGGTACCCGTTGGCGCTCACCGGTGTTCAGGAGGTATACGGCCAGCGCATCGAAATCTTCTACACGGGTAAGGGCCGCACCCAGTCATGGATGCGCGACCCCTACGCCTACGGGGAGGCTTCCGTCATGCTTCCCGGCCAGCACACCGAACTCTTCCCCGACATCCCCGCTTCCGAAGGTCCCTTGCACTTCGCGGGCTGCCACACCTCCCTGAAGCCCGCATGGATCGAAGGAGCCCTCGAATCCGCGATCCGCACGGCACTGGAAGTCCACACCGGCTGAGATGCCTGCCGCCGCGGCCTGCCGAGCCCCTGCGTGCTTGAACGCGCACGAGCCCTGTCGAATCGGCTCATGAGGGCGCATGGTGACGACTTACCGGCCGTCCGCCGACTGGAGCCGCATCGCCGACTACGCGGCTCCAGCCCGTGCCCACCAGAGCGGGCGAGGCTACTCCCGCAGGTCTCGCGACGCCGATGGCGGGCATCGCGCGAGGTCCGACCGAGGGTGCCTCGATCCTCGATCCCCTCGCGCTCCGGTGCGCCGCCGCACGAGCGGCGGCGGCCGGTCGCGTCCAGCCTCCCACCGTGAACACGGCTTGTCCGCAGGCCTGGCATATTCGTCGGCGCCGACGGGCCCACGGACGCGACCCCGGACATCGAGCGGACCCCGGAGCAGGAGGCGGTGGCCTGGTTCTGGGGGAACGACGAGGACGGCACCTACGAGGACGCCCAGAGCCGGGCCTGGCTCGGCGTCCGCTTCCCGTGGGACGCCGAGGACGGACTCGTCCTCGGTGACAGGATCGCCGACCACGTCCACACGTCCACGCTGCGCAAGCTCTGAGGAGGCTCCGCGAGGTGAGCCCGGCCCAGGCCGGCGACCGGGCGCGGCCCTCAGATCACCGGGGGTCGGCCGAGGCGCGTCATACGGAGGACCGTCCTCCAGCGCATCGGCTTCCGCCGTCCGCACGGCGTGCGCAGGCCCTCGACGAAGCCCGCAGCCCACGCCCTCAGCCCGGCCGCCGAACGGGTCCGGGCGAGCGTGAGCAGGATCCACACGCCCAGGTACACCGGCACGAGCAGGGCGGGCAGGTGGCGGCGGGCCAGCCAGACCCGGTTGCGGGCCGTCATCCGGTAGTAGACCGCGTGCCGGGCCGGGGAGGTCTTGGGGTGCTGCAGCAACAGTTCCGGTTCGTAGCGGATCTCCCATCCGTCGTCCAGGGCTCGCCAGGCGAGGTCGGTCTCCTCGTGGGTGAAGAAGAACTCCGCGGGCCAGTCGCCGATCCGGTCCAGCATCGGCATCGCGAAGGCGTGTCCGCCGCCGAGGAACGCGGTCACCGGGCCGCTCCGCATGGGGTCCTTCGCGCGCAGGCGCGGGATGTGGCGGCGGGCGGTCTCACCGTGTTCGTCGGCGATGCGGAAGCCGACGATTCCCAACCTCGGATCGGCGGCGAACAGGCCGCCGATCCGACGGAAGACGTCGTCCTGGACCAGGAGCCCGTCGTCGTCCAGCTCGACCACGACGTCGATGTCCCCGAACTCACGGAGCCTGGCGATACCGGTGTTGCGGCCGCCGGGGCAGCCCAGGTTCTCCTCGTTCTCCAGGACCGTCACCTCGCCGGGCAGGCCGGGGAAGTCCGGCAGCGGCGAGCCGTTGCCCACGATCACGATGCGCGCGGGCGGCACGTCCTGCTTGGCCACCGAGGCGAGCAGGTCGTCGACCTCGCGCGGTCGATTTCCCATCGTCACGACGACGATCCCCAGGCGCGGCAGCTCCACAGTGAGGACTCCCCCTCGACGGCAATGGTGGAGTGAGCCTAGCCAAGGTTCTTCACCACACCATCGAACGCGTCCACGGGCCTGGAGCGATCGGTAACGAACCTCCCCTTCGCGGTCCCGTCCTGCCAGGTGGTGCAGGACCAAGTCCTCGCCTCATGACTCCGCGGGTCCCCAAGCCATGCTGATCACTGCATAGGTCTCCCCGTCTCCGGGCGGTCGCGTCCATGAGCGGGTGGTGAACGTGTGCAGCCGCCCGTTCGTGAGCGCGTGGCGGGGCAGGTGGGCACCGAACTCGCCGTGCACGGCCTCCAGCAGTGCCCGTTCCACCTCGGCCCCCTCTCCCAGGGGAGCACCCTCCGAGGCGAAGAACCGGTCCGGGTCCAGCGCCTGCGGTATCTGTCCGGTTCGGTGCGTCTCTCCGTCGGCGTACGTGAAGGCGTACTCCTCGATACCGTCCTGCGCTACGGAGAGGTGGAAGAACGGCTCCCCGCGCCAGGTCCGCAGACCGCTCCACACGACCACCGCCCGGGTCCCCTCGCTGGCGGCCGCGGCTGGGGAGACGAACCGTTGCGGAGCGAAGGGCGCGGGGTCGTGATCGAAGGCGAAGCTCCAGCCGGGGCCGCCGCGGCCGACCGCCACGAGGGCCTTGTCGTCGTAGGACGAGAACTCACGCTTGCCGCTGTTCCGTCGGTGGCGCGCGTCGTGGGACGTCATGGGAAGGTCCAGCGTCGTGTCCTCCCCGTCCGTGTCCCCGTCCGCGAGACGACGGGGCAGGTCCGCGGGCTCGACGCCTTCGACCAGGACGAATCGGTAGGGCGTGCGGTCGGCGTGGCCTTCCGGGTCCGCGAGCCACGCCAGGCCGCCCGGGTCGAGGGCGACCGGTGGGCTCGATGCTTCTCCGAGCTGACCGCCCTTGGGGACGGAGAGCAGTTCCGCGCCCCGCTCCGGCGTCAGCAGAGGGCCGAGCAGCGGGTCCGCCACCCACCCCACGGGCGCCAGGTGGTCGGGTCCCAGCGGCTGCCAGAGCGGCAAGGCATCCATCAGCGTCCGCCAGGCCCCGTCGGTGTCGCCCCACCGCGCCAGCTCCCGGGCCCGTTCGACCGCTTCCCCGTACGGCCCTTCCGCCACATACCGGTACGTGCCGTTCCGCGCCTGCTCCAGCGTCGAGTAGGCCAACGCGACGACTTCTTCGGCGGCTCCCCGCAGGTGGAACATCAGCGTGGAGTCGTCCCTGTACGAGTTCGCCGCTTGCTCGGCGACCAGGGCCGGCAACAGCTCGGGGGCGTACCGCGGGTCGGTCACCAGGCCCTCGAAGTACACCATGTAGGTCCGCCCGAGCAGTCGGCGTATCTGGTCACCCAGCCCGGCGGCCCGCGGCCTGCCGTACTCCTTCGCCTCGTCCAGCGCCTTCTCGGCCCGTTCCCAGTCGCCGCGCAGCGCGTCCAGCAGGGCCTGTTCCACCAAGGCGTCCAGCTCTCGCGTCGTGTCGTTGACGAAATCCGGCTCTCCCTCGGCCGAGGCCGACCGCAGACTGTGGAACTCCCTGTGCATGTCCCGCATGAACTCGCCGAAGTTCGCGAACCGTTCGGGCGGCGCGGCCCGCCAGCCCGCCCAGGTGTACACGGCCCACTCGCCGTCCTCGTCCACGTCCTCGGGGTCCAACAGGACGTACGTGGCATCGGACTCGACGTCGAGTTGCAGCCCGCGCCGCCAGATCTCCGCGTCCCTTCGCTCGTCGGGTCCGGAGTCTTCGTCCAGATACTCCTCGAACATGTCCGCGAGCCCGGACTCGTCGTTGTGCCAGCGCGCTTCCGCGGTCCCGGCCAACAGCGTGACGAAGCCGCCCGCATGCTGCCACCCGTCGCTGACCGCGAGGAACTCCCGGTACGACGGGGGCATCCGTATGCCGAGGCGCTGCTCCATGGCCACGATCCGCTCCTCGGAAGCGGGCGGGAACCCCAGCCACCGGTCACGCCGGGCGGCTGCCTCCTCCGCGGTCCACGTCTCGTCCTCGAGCGCGGAGTCCGACCACTCCCCGCTCCACCTGCGCAGGAACGGCTGCCAGTCGAACGCTGTCGTCTTCATGTCCTCGATGCTGCCACCAGCCACTGACAATGCCCTGTCGCTCCAGCAGGTTCGGGGCCCGCGGTGGCCCTCAGCGCGCGTCCAGCAGGTCCTTGACCTCGGAAGGGAGGCCTTCACCCGACCTGACGGCGAACAGTTCGGCTTCGTCGGCGGTGTCGCCCACGGCGACCGCCACGTCTTCCGCCAGCCCTTCGACCCTGTACGCCGTCGACTTCACGGGCACTTCGTCACTCGCGCGGTGCGTCCGGCTGAGGGGGACCCTGACGAAACGCAGCATGTGCGCGATACCACATCCGGCGGACTGCTCGGGTCGGTCAGAATGCGGCCATGACTCTCCCTACACAGCTCACCGCGGTGCCCGGCACCGACAGCCTTTATCTGTGGAATCCCGACCGCGCGGGCCACTGGGGGTACGCGAACTGCATATGGGTCATCTCCGGCTCCGACGCGGCCGTGATCGATACCCCGTACGACGGGCCGACGACCGAGGCCATGATTGCCGCGGCCCGTCCCCGGCTCGGCAGCCGTACCGTGCGGACGGTCGTCAATACGCACGCGAATGGTGACCACACCTTCGGCAACTACCTTTTCCCCGGTGCGGAAATCATCGCCACCCACGCGGGGCGGGAACATCTTCATCACGAGCCGACCCCGCAGCAAATGCACGCGCTGGTGCACGAGTCGCCCACGGATGTGCCGCTGGGCCGGTACTTGCGTGAGCATTTCGGCGTGTTCGAGTTCTCCTCGGCCCGCCTGTCCCCGCCCACCCGGACGTTCTCGGGCCGCCACACGTTCACCGTGGGGGACACGGAGGTGGAGCTGCACGAGGTGGGTCCCGCGCATCACGTCGGCGATCTGGTGGCCCGTATCGGGGACGTGGTGTGCACCGGAGACGTCTTCTTCCACGGTGACCATCCGTCGCACTGGGTGGGGCCGTTGCAGAACGTCATCGATGCCTGCGAGCTTGTCCTCGGCTTCGATCCACGGGTCGTCATACCGGGCCACGGGCGGCCGACGGACCAGGCGGGGCTCGAGGAACACCTGGTCTATCTCCGTACCGTGCAGCGCGAGGTGCGTCTGCGGTTCGAGGCCGGCTTGACGGCCGAGAAGGCTATGGAGGATTTGTCCCGGCGCGATTTCTATACGGAGTTGGGGCTGCCCGAGCGCCTGATGATCCTGATCTCGGTGGAGTACAGCCATCTCGACGGCCGCACCACTGCGCCGACCATTCTCGAACTGGCGGGCCAAGCGGCCGCCTGGTCGTACCGGTAGCGCTTTCCACAGCGGTCGCCGTAGCCGTAGTCACGTCTCGGCGGAGCGGTGTCGCCCGCACGGCAGTGCGGGCGACACCCGATGGAGCACGACCGGGGGAGGCCGTCTCCGCTGCCCGAGCGCTCGCCCCCCGTGGGATATCCGGCGCTGCAGGTGGGTAAAGCAAACTGCATAAGCGGACGCGGCGCAACGTATTTGCGTCTGGAACCGGTGCCTGATTCCACTGGCCGGAATTACCGTTCCCTTGTTCCACGCAGCGGAATGCAAATCGCCTCCCGCGGCGCTGCCGCTATTCCGGCAAGGCACCGCTGAGAGTCGCGGTTCCGCTCGTGCCGGGGCCCGGTTTGAAGACGAGCACGAAGAACCGGGCGCCGGGAGACCCCAGAGGCATGGCGGCGCACATGGTGACGTCTCCCTCCTGGGAGCGCGCGTGGTCGTCGCAGCAGCGGCTCACGTGGTCGGCTTCGTGGCCGGAGTCGGACCAGGGGTAACGCATCCGGCGGGTGTCGCCGTTGGGGTGCACGTAGGCCACGTGGTTGGTCCGGTAGATGGGGCCGGACACCGGGTCGGCGCTGACCTCCTCGTCGAGCCGCTGCAGGTCGTCGTTCTCCGGATGCAGGGCCACGGCGTTGCGCAGCTGAGCGGTGAGGGGCACCGCCCAGTCCGTTTCCCAGTTCACCAGGTGGTGCTCGCGCGCCGCTTCACTGAGCAGCATGTACCGCATCAGGTTGCGGTCGGGGATGGCGGGTTCGGCATGCGGGGCGTGCGGGAACATGCGGACGAACTCGGCGTTGTAGGCGACGACGTTCCACGCGACGTCGTTGACGTAACTCGCGTTGCCCACGACGCTGCACACGGCCTCCGCCCACATGGCGGGCACGGTCGATCCGGCCAGCGGGTCCTGCGGATGGGGTGGTTCGTGCCCCAGCGAGTAGACGTAGAGAGCTATGCGCTCGCGTTCTTCCAATCGCAGGACACTGGCGACCCTGTCGAGGAAGTCGTCCGCGGGCGCGTTCATCTCGCCTCGTTCGAGCTGGGCGTACGTGCGTTCCGATACGTAGAGGAGCTGGGCGACCTGCGCCTGGGACAGGCCCGGAGCACGGCGTCCGCGACCGTGACGTGGGGGCCAGCCCAACTCGGTGGGGTCCAGCTGTTTCCGTTTCCACTGCAGCAGTTCGCGCAGGGCTGCCTTATTGTCCATCTTTCGCCCTTTCGCGGAGGGGCGCGAGATGCGCGACGCCATATACCGGAAGTTGATTTTCCTGAAGTTCCCGCCACGTAAAAAGACGTTCCTGGCGGTTACCGGGGACCGGCCATGACAATGGCCGCTCGGATCCGGCCGCGCTGCGGGAGGCGCGGCGGTCCTCGACCGCGAGGGGGAGTTCGCGATGCTGCACAGTGCTGCCGTCACGCCACCGGAGGGGGCGGGCGGGGCCGTGGGGCGCACGCTCGCCGTTCTGCGGGCGTTGCGCCAGGCGGGACCCGGGGCACACCCCCTGGCGGCCATAGCCCTGCGGGCCGGATTGCCGCCGGCGACGACGCACCGCTATCTGCAGGCGCTGCTCGGCGAGGGCGCTGTCGTACGACAAGGCCCGCGCGGCCACTACGCCTTTGTAGAAACTCCGCATTTGCTCTCCGACTTCCCCTCCGAATTTTCTGACGAGACGCCAACTGGGCTTAGTCTGCCTACAGTTCGTACTGAGTTGATCACACTACAGTCGCGGACCGGTCAAATTGCGCTGGCGTACGCGGCGCTTCTCCTGGGAAGACCACAACGCGTGTACGCGGAGAAAGCTCTCGGCGCGCACGTCGATCAGCTGAGTGCCGCCCCCAGGTCGTCGCTCCGGGCTCTGTGGCGCGCGCCGTTGGAGGCCGATGCGTCCGGGTGGGTCATTCAGGCCTGCCTGGGGGACTCCACCGCGGCTCGACCGCCGCTCCGCCGGATCCGCGAGGACGGATTTGCCGTGGGACCCTCTTCCCTCGCAGGCTGGGACATCGTCGCGGCGCCGGTCTGGCGGGGCTCGACCGTGTCGGGCGCCGTCAGCCTTCTGGTCTCCCATCAGCACGCACGCAGCACCGTGGTGCGGGACCGGTTCGTCGCCGCGGTGCTGGACACGGCCAGTGTCATCAGCCATCAGCTGACACGCGGCGTGGCCGCAGTACCTCCGTGTTGACCGACCACTCCCCCGGCCCTCGCTTCCCAGGGGCCAGGAAAGGATCACCTTCGTGTCCCGTTCCGTTCTCATAACCGGTGGCAGTCGTGGCATCGGCCTGGCCGCCGCCCGGGCCTTCCAGGCGGCGGGCGACCGCGTCGCCGTGACGTACCGCACCGCGGAGCCGCCCGCGGACCTCCTCGCGATCCCCTGCGACGTCACGGACACCGCGCAGGTCGACGCGGCCTTCAAGAAGGCGGAGGAGGAGCACGGGCCCGTCGAGGTCCTGGTGTGCTGCGCCGGCATCACCAAGGACCAGCTGCTCATGCGGATGAGCGAGGACGACTTCACCTCGGTCCTCGACACCAATCTCACCGGGGCCTTCCGCGCGGTCAAGCGTGCCAGCAGGGCCATGCTGCGGGCCAAGTCCGGGCGCGTGGTGCTCGTCTCCTCCGCCGTGGCCCTGCGCGGCGAGGCCGGACAGGCCAACTACGCGGCCTCCAAGGCCGGACTCGTCGGCTTCACCCGCTCCATGGCCCGCGAGCTCGGGTCGCGCAACATCACGTTCAACGTGGTCGCCCCCGGACTCACCCGCACCCAGATGTCCGACGACCTCTCCGAGGAGCAGATCGAACGCCTCGTCGGCTACATACCCCTGGGGCGGCTCGGCCGGCCCGAGGAGATCGCGGCCACGATCACCTTCCTCACGTCCCCCGAGGCCGGCTACATCACCGGGGCCGTCATCCCCGTCGACGGTGGGGCGGGTATGGGGCACTGATGCCGTGAGGCCACAATGGCCACACGGTTCATCGTCGCCACGGTGGCGGCGCTGCCGGGACAGCGCGTGGCTGCGGAGAGGGGAAGACGTGAGCGGGGAACTGCATCCGTCGGACATGTCGGACAGGCTGAATACGGGGGTCGCACAGAACGCGCGGGTGTGGAACTACTGGATCGGCGGCAAGGACCACTACGAAGTCGACCAGCAGGTCGGCGAGCAGGTCGCCACGATGTTCCCGGTGATCCGGGACGTGGCCCGCGCGGACCGCGAGTTCCTCGGCCGCGCGGTGCGGTTCCTGACCGCCGAGTGCGGGGTGCGGCAGTTCCTTGACATCGGCACGGGGTTGCCGACCCTGGACAACACGCACGAGATCGCCCAGCGGATCGCGCCCGACTCCCGGATCGTCTACGTCGACAACGACCCGATCGTGCTGGTCCACGCCCGCAGCCTGCTGGTCGGCACGGAGCAAGGTGCCACCGACTACATCGACGCCGACGTCCACCAGCCCGACGCCGTCATAGAGGGTGCGTCGGCGACCCTGGACTTCGAGCAGCCCGTCGCGGTCATGATGCTGGGCATCCTCAACTTCATCCTCGACACGGAACAGGCGCAGGACATCGTGCGCCGGATCATGGCCCCGCTCCCCTCCGGCAGCTACCTCGCCATGACCCATCCGACCACCGACACGGATCTCGGCGGTGAGGGCAACGTAGAGGCAATGAGCTTCTGGAACGAGAACGCGACCCCGCCGATCACCGCGCGCAGCCGTGCGGAGGTCGGCGCGTTCTTCGAGGGGCTGGACCTTCTCCCTCCCGGCCTCGTGTCGTGCTCGCGGTGGCGGGCGGACTCGGCATCGGCCGCGCCGGTCTTCCCGCAGTTCGGCGCGGTGGCCCGCAAGCGTTGAGCTCCTGGGCCGCCCCGCGTGCGAGTCAACCGTCACGGGATCGACGGAATCAGGACATTGAACAGGCGCACACCGGGATTGATCGACCCGGTGTTCGGTTGGCAGGCTTGGGGGATGGAGTCTCAGTTCGCCGACGTGCCGGGCCGTTCCTGGCTCGGCTCCCCCATCGACGCCCGCCCTCTCTTCGCCGCCGAGCACACCGCGCTGATGGGCGTGCTGCGCGGTCTGACGCCCGGTGAGTGGGAGAAGGAGGCGGTGCCCGGGTGGAGCGTGCGCGATGTCGTCGCTCATCTTCTGGGGGACTTCTACGGACGCCTCGGTCGGGACCGCGACGGGCACCGGGGCGGGCCCGCCTTCGCGCCCGGTGAGACCCTCGAGGCGTTCATCCACCGCATCAACCAGGAATGGGTCGACTCCCTTTCCCGCGTGAGTCCGGCCGCGCTCACCGACACGGTCGGCCTGATCGGCCGTCAGGTGGCCCGGTACTTCGGGGGCGTCGACCTCGACTCGCCCTCCCTTGGCGTGTCCTGGGCCGGTGTCGACCCCGCGCCGATGTGGCTGGACAGCGCCCGCGACCTCACCGAGTTCTGGACCCACCGTCAGCAGATCCGGCACGCCGTCGGCCGGGGAACCGACCCCGATCCGCAACTTATGACCGCGGTCCTGGACACGTTCATGCGGGCACTGCCCCACACCCTGCGCGACGTCGCCGCGCCGGTCGGCACGCAGATCCGGGTCGAGATCAAGGGCCCGGCCGGCGGCACCTGGACCGCGACCGCCGTGGAGGACCGCTGGTCCCTCGCCGCACCGGACGCCGCCCGTCCCGTCGCGCCCGTCCGTTCTGCCCCGCCCGCCGCACTCGTCCGTCTGGACGCGGAGACCGCCTGGCGGCTGTGCACCCGGGGCATCGGCCCGGACACCGCCCTCGCGCGTGCCCGCACCGACGGCGACCGCGAACTCGCAGCCGCCGTCTGCCGGATCGTGTCGATCATCCACTGACCGTCCCAGGGGAAGCCGTCACGATCGGCGCGGACGACAGCGTGGACGAGGTCTTCGAGACCATGACCCGGCACCAGGCGCGGCGCCTCCCGGTCCCGGCACAACTACCCCCTGGCCAGAGCCCGTTGCAAAGCGAAAGCTAACGTGGCGTTCCGTTACGAACGTAAGCTTCCGCTGCGATCAACGGGGAACTCCATGCTCACGTACCGCACGAACCGCACCGCCGTCCTCATGGCCGCGGGCGCGGCTGTGCTCGCGCTCACCGCCAGTGCCTGCTCGTCCGACGGGGACGGCGGGGACGCCGGGGACGGCGGCAAGTCCGGGGGCGGCGACGGGAAGACCGCGGCCGACCGCGCGCCCAAGGGCGTCGTCACCGAGGCCGGGGCGAAGGAGATCGTCGACAACTACGTGAAGGTCAACAACCGGGCCAACGCGAAGCGCGACAGCCACATCCTGTCCGCCGTCGAGGGCGGCGGCCTCTTCGAGACGAGCGCCAACGGCTACGAGCAGGACAAGCTGCGGTCCGCGGAGGACAGGGCGGACGGCCGCAAGCCTTTCGACTATGTGAACCGCGAGTACGTGATCCCGTCCGCGAAGAGCGGCGTGACCTGGTTCGCGATGCGCGCCGACACCAAGGGGCAGGACGGCACGTCGCCCAGGACCAGCCGGGCCACCGTCGTCTTCGACAAGGTGAACGGTGACTGGAAGGCCGTCTGGAGCGGCTGGACCACGAAGAAGGACCCCAAGACGCCCGCCCTCGCCAAGGACGCCGACGGCTTCGCGATCCCGGTCACCGATACCGGCAGGAAGCAGGGCATACTCGCCCCCGACCAGATGGACGATGCGCTGGTCGCGCTCTACGCGACCGACGAGAAGCTGGGCAACAAGGTCGGCGCGAGCGAGACCGCGAAGTGGATGACCCAGTTCCCACTGGAGCAGAACAAGATGCTCAACCCGGGCGGCAAGTCCGAGTTCAAGGCGGGCAAGACGGACCACAAGACGGTCTACGCGCTGAAGACGGAGAAGGGCGGCACGCTGACCTTCTTCAACGCCGACGTCCAGGAGTACATGCACACCACGGACCCGGCCGCGCTCATCACCCCGTCCCCGCAGATCGCCTTCCTCGTCGGAAGCAAGAAGGACGAGAGGCTGTTCCTCGTGGACTACCTGCACCAGGGAGAGGCCTACATCCCGGCCGAAGGCACGGTCTCGATGGTCTCGGACAGCTGGGACATGATCAAGGCGGAGGGCCCGCGACGCGGCCTGTAGTCCCGGTCCCGGACCCAGCTCCCCGTCCGGCTACGGCGCGTACGGGTCCTAGGACACGCCCCGGCGCCCGTTGAGCCGTGCGGCCCGGCGCGTCAGATGCGCGCGCTCCGCGAGGTTCGTGGCCTTCTGGGCCGCGTCCGCGTAGAGCCGCGCCGCGACCGCCAGGTCGCCGTCGCGTTCGTGGAGGTACGCCGCCGCGGCGGTGTGGCGGGGCAGGGAGGCGTCCAGCTCGGCCAGTGCCGCGAGGCCCGCGCGCGGGCCGTCCGCCTCGCCGACCGCCACCGCCCGGTTCAGGCGGACGACCGGGCTGTCGGTCAGGCCCGTCAGTTCGTCGTACCACTCGACGATCTGCACCCAGTCCGTCTCCGCCGCGGTCGGCGCGTCCGCGTGCAGGGCCGCGATGGCGGCCTGGGCCTGGAACTCGCCGAGGCGGTCGCGGGAGAGGGCCGTCTGAAGGATGCCGATGCCCTCGGCGATCGCCTTGGTGTCCCACCGGCCGCGGTCCTGCTCGGCGAGCGGCACCAGGCTGCCGTCGGACGTGGTCCGGGCGGCGCGCCGGGCATGGTGGAGCAGCATGAGGGCGAGCAGCCCCGCCACCTCGGGGTGGTCGATCGCGGCCGCGAGCTGCCGGGCGAGCCGGATGGCCTCGGCGGCGAGGTCGACGTCGCCGGAATAGCCCTCGTTGAAGACGAGGTAGAGGACACGGAGGACGGTGGCCACGTCGCCGGGGCGGTCGAGGCGGACGCCCGACACCGTGCGCTTGGCCCGGCTGATGCGCTGCGCCATGGTCGCCTCTGGCACGAGGTAGGCCTGGGCGATCTGGCGGGTGGTGAGCCCGCCGACGGCGCGCAGGGTGAGCGCGACGGCGGACGACGGCGTCAGTGACGGGTGGGCGCAGAGGAAGTAGAGCTGGAGTGTGTCGTCCGTGGCGGGTGCGGGGCCGGGCGCGGGCTCGTCGTCGACCAGGTCCTCGCGCCTGCGGCGGGACGCGTCCGCCCGGGCCGCGTCCAGGAACCGGCGCCACGCGACGGTCACCAGCCAGCCCTTGGGGTCGCGCGGCGGGTCGGACGGCCAGACGCGGACCGCCTCGACCAGCGCGTCCTGTACGGCGTCCTCGGCCGCCGCGAAGTCGGCTCCGCGGCGGACGAGGATTCCGAGGACGCTCGGGGTGAGGCTTCGCAGGAGTGCCTCGTTCACTTCCGACGTCACCTCACGTCACTCCGTGATGGTGGGCGGCTCGGCGAGGAACGGGCGCAGCTCCAGCCACTCGTGGATCGGCTTGCCGCCCGCGCCGGGGGCGGCGGACAGCTCCCCGGCCAGCTCCACGGCGCGCTCGTACGTGTCGACGTCGATCACCATCCAGCCGGCGATGAGGTCCTTGGTCTCGGCGAACGGGCCGTCGGTGACCGGCGGGCGCCCCTCGCCGTCGTACCGGACCCAGGTCCCTTCGGGGGCGAGTGCCTGGCCGTCGACGAACTCGCCGGTTCCTTCGAGCCGGGCGGCGAAGTCCTGCATGTACTTGATGTGGGCCGAGATCTCCTCCGGCGTCCACTGCTCCATGGGTACGTCGTTGGCTGCCGCGGGGGCTCCGCGGTAGTGCTTGAGAAGCAGGTACTTGGCCATGGTGTTCTCCTCGGTGCTCGTGCGGCCCATTGTGGTCGCTCGTGGTCGCTTGCACGGCTGGGACGGAGCAAGCCGCGGGTTCTCGACATCACCGGACGTCGCCGTCGGAAATTTCTTCGGCCGCCGCGCGTGACGCGTCGGGCGCCCGTGGCCCTGGGGGGCCGAGTCCTGAGGCGCGACAGGGGTTCGCGGCGTATTCTGATGGGGCGAGAACGCATGGTTCCGCCGCCGACCGCGGTGGCAGAGCCCCGCCTTGCGGCCCGTCTGTCTTGACCGGGCCCGTCTCTCTTCGGAGAGCCCACCACGCCGGCCCCTTCCACCCAGCTGGAGGTGGACGCAGTGACAACGTCCCCCAGGTCCTCGTCCGGAATGCCGTCCGGAGCCCCGTCGTCGATGTCGGGAGCCCACACCCCCGTGTCCGGGGCACCGTCCTCCATGGACACGCATCCCGACATCGTCGACATGCGCGCACGTCACGAGAGTGCCGAGCGCGCGGCAAGCACACCCAAGGTGCAGGCCATCGACGCACTGGCCTTCCTCACCGGTCTCTATCTGGCCGCGTCTCCATGGATCGCGGGATTCAACCAGTTCACGCGGCTCTCGATCGTCAACCTGATCGTCGGCATCGCGTACGCGCTCCTGATGAGCGGCGGCTTCGGCCGGGCCTACGAGCGCTCCCACGGGATGGCGTGGGCCGCGTGCGCGCTGGGCATCTGGACGATCGTCGCGCCCTGGGCGATCGCGGGTGACGCCACCACCAGGACGACCGTGGTGAGCAACGTCATCACCGGTGCCGTGGCCGCCCTCCTCGCCCTGGCCGCCAGTGCGGCCGCTCGGGCGGGAGACAAGTCGCAGGCGTCGCACGGAAGGAACAGCGCACAAACCAGGAGGGACATGAGCCGCGCCGGTCATGACTGACCGGGCGACTCCCTCCGAACCCGCATGACCGTGACCGCGCCCCGTGGCACACCTGCCACGGGGCGCGGTCACGGTCACGGTCGCAGTCGCGCGGTCCGGTCAGCTCAGCAGCCGCAACACCGCCTCCTCCACGGCCCCCTGGGTCGCCGGACGGCCGAACGCGGCGCCGTCGCCCAGCCGGTCGAGGACGTCGGCGATCGTGCGGCCCTCTTCGAAGAGCTCGATGACGCGCGGGTTGATGTACGAGGCCCGACAGACGGCGGGTGTGTTGTTGAGGTACTCGCTGACCTCGCGGACCGCCCGGGCGACGGCACGTTTGCGGGCCGCCCGGGACTCGTCGGCGACCTGCGCGGACACGGCGAGGGCGACCGCCGCGAGGACGGTGCCGTGCCAGACGCGGAAGTCCTTCGCGGTGATGTCGGTGCCCGCGCGGGTCTGGAGGTAGTCGTTGAGTTCGGCGGCCTGCAGCTCGTGCCAGGCCCCGCCCCGCCAGTACGTGAACAGGCGGGGGTCCGCGGTGTCGCGGCGCAGCAGGGCGCGCAGGACCTTGCAGGCGGGCGGGTCGACGAGCGCGCGCGTCAGCGTCTTGGAGTACTTCGCCGGGAACGTGACGCTGACCTCGCCGCGGCGGCAGGAGACGTGCTCCTTCAGCAGGGTCGTCAGGCCGTAGGTGCCGTTGTCCCGCCGGTAGGACTCGTTGCCGATGCGGAAGAAGCCGAGGTCCAGCAGGCGGGCGGCGCAGGCCTGCACGCGTTCACGGCTGAGGCCGCGGCCCGCGAGGTCCTCCGCCACTTGGGCGCGTACGGCGGGGAGTGCGGCGGCGACCTCGAGGACGTGCTCGTGCTTCGACGCCTCCTGCTGCTCACGGAACCGTGGGTGGTACAGGTACTGGCGTCTGCCCGCGGCGTCGGTGCCGACGGCCTGGAGGTGTCCGTTGGGCCAGGGGCAGATCCAGACGTCCCGCCAGGCGGGCGGGACGACGAGCCCGCGCAGGCGCTCTTTCTCCGCGGGGTCGGTGACGGGGCGCCCCGAGGCATCCGTATAGCGGAACCCGCGTCCTGACCGGACGCGGGTGATCCCGGGGTCGTCGATGTGGCTCGTTCTCAGTCGCCGTTTCTCACCCATGTCTCAGGAGTGCCCCCAGAAGAGCGTCAGCTCACCGGCCACGGTCCGGACTCAGCTGCCGAGGCCGCCGCTGCCGAAGCTGCCGCCGCTGCCCTTCCTGTGGTCGTCCGGGTCCTGCGAGTCGCTGGGGTGTGTGCTGGACCTGCCGTATCCGTTGTGGAGCTCGTGCGGCAGGAGGCGGTGGCCGTCGTGCGGCATCTCGTCCGGCTCGCGGTACTCCCGCTCCTCCCGCGCCGGTCCGTCGTACGGCCGTTTCGGCTGCTCCTCGGGGCTCGGCGTCCAGGTCTCGCGCGACTGGGCGCGCCGGCCCCAGAAGAAGGCGGCCAGGAGCACGCCGACCACGACGATGCCGGCGACCCACATCAGCAGGGCCGCGGTATGGCTGATGGCCAGTTCCATTGGTTCCATACAGGAGGTGTACCCGCCCAGCTCGAAAAGTAGCTCGAATCGCCCTTTTCGCGGCTTTTACCCGGCCGGGGTGGTGGTGCGCATGCGGTGGGCGAGGCGTGCCGTGCGGGTGGCGACGTCCACCGTGTACGCCTCTACGGTCATCGCGCGCTCGGAGACCTTCAGGACCATGAAGCCGTGGTCGGAGAAGTTCTGCCAGGCCGAGGGGTGGCCGAAGTGGGCCTTGCCGTCGCCCGCCTTGCCCGCGGCGCCGCACACGATCTGGCGGGTGCCGCCGGTGCGTGCGGTGGGCTCCAGGATCTGCAGCGTGTGGTCGTGCCCGGAGAGGATCAGGTCGGCGCGTCCGCACACCACCTCCTCGTACAGCTCCTTGAGGTGGATGCCGCTGGTGTAGTTGCCGATCACGAACCCGTCGTACGATCCGGCGCTGCCGTGCTTGCCGTTGTTGAGGTAAGGGTGGTGGCCGAGCACGATCTTCCAGCGGGCCCGCGACGCCTTGAGCGCGCCGTCCAGCCAGGCGCGCTGCTCGCGCATGTAGGGGCCGTTCCACCAGTAGTGCGGGTCCATTTGTGCGACGTACGACGAGACGGGGTTGCTGTCGATGGCGAAGAACTCCACCACCGGGTCGCTGCCGTCGGGGGCCTGCGCGGGCAGGGCGACGTTGTAGTAGCGGCTCGGCATGTACCAGCGGCGGGAGCCCTGGGCGTAGGCGACCTCGCGGTCACCGCGGGACGGGTCGCCGCCGCTGCCGGGGATCAGGCCTGAGCAGTCGTGGTTGCCGAGGACCATCAGCCACGGCATGTCCAGGCCGGAGTTGGGGTCCTCGAACTTGCTGCGGAACTCCGAGTCGTCGGCGGACTCGGGGCCGTTCTCGTAGATGTTGTCGCCGAGGCCGACCGCGAGGCCGACGCCCTCGGCGCGGCACACCTCGCGGGCCGCGGCGGCCACCGCGTGCTGCGCCTCCTCGCCGGTACCGGCGTCGCCGGTGAGGAGTACCGCGTACTCGCCGGAGCGGTTCGGTCCGCCCGGCAGGGGGAACTTGCCGGTGCGGGCGGCGGCCGCGGCGGGCTGAGCGCCGCCCTGGAGGACGGTCAGCGCCGCCGCCCCCGCCACGACGCCGCCGAGCACGGTCCGGCGCCGGGGTGCCCGCATCTCCCGGACCCGCTCCCCCACCGGCCCTTCGGCCAGGGCGGGTTCGGCCCGCAGCCACTGGTCCTCGGTCAGGTCCGCGCTCGGCGGTATCAGCTCGTCATCGCACATGGAGGGTTTCTCTCACGGGGAGGCGGGCTGATGGTGGGGAACCGATGAACTCCTGGTGGACGAATGGACACGGGTGATCGTTTGCGGGCCCCCGGCACTTCTCGTCCCTCAGGCAGCCTCCACCACGTCCGACGGGTCCACCGTCCCCGTGCCCTTGGCGAACTGCGTCCGGTACAGCTCCGCGTACCGTCCGTCCAGGGCCAGGAGCTCGTCGTGCGTGCCGCGTTCGATGATCTGTCCGGCCTCGACGACGAGGATCTGGTCGGCGGACCGCACCGTGGACAGGCGGTGGGCGATCACCACGGCGGTACGGCCTTCGAGGGCCTCCGCGAGGGCTTCCTGGACCGCGGCCTCCGAGGTGTTGTCGAGGTGCGCCGTCGCCTCGTCGAGGATGACGACCCGCTGCCCGGCGAGGAGGAGCCGCGCGATGGTCATCCGCTGGCGTTCGCCGCCGGAGAGGCGGTATCCGCGCTCACCGACGACCGTGTCCAGGCCGTCGGGCAGGGAGCGTACGAGGTCTTCGAGGCGGGACCTGCGCAGTACGTCCCACAGCTCGTCCTCGCTCGCGCCGGGCCTGGCGAGGAGCAGGTTGTCGCGGACGGACTCGTGGAAGAGGTGGCCGTCCTGCGTGACCATGCCCAGCGTGGCCCGCATGGACTCGGCGGACAGGTCCCGGACGTCGACGCCGCCGATCCGCACGGTGCCCTCGTCGGTGTCGTACAGGCGCGGCAGGAGCTGGGCGATGGTCGATTTGCCCGCGCCGGAGGAGCCGACGAGTGCGACGGTCTGGCCGGGTTCGGCGCGGAAGGAGAGGCCGTGCAGGACTTCGTCGCCGCCGCGGGTGTCGAGCGAGGCGACCTCTTCGAGGGAGGCGAGGGAGACCTTGTCGGCGGCGGGGTAGCCGAACCGGACGTCGTCGAACTCGATGGCGACCGGGCCCTCGGGCACCGGCACCGCGTCCTTCTTCTCCTCGATGAGGGGCTTCAGGTCGAGCACCTCGAAGACCCGCTCGAAGCTGACGAGCGCGCTCATCACCTCGACCCGCGCGCCGGCCAGCGAGGTCAGGGGCGCGTAGAGCCGGGTGAGCAGCAGGGCGAGCGAGACGACGGCGCCCGGCTTGAGCGACCCTTCCAGCGCGAAGTACCCGCCGAGGCCGTAGACGAGCGCCAGCGCGAGCGCCGACACCAGGGTGAGGGCGGTGATGAACGCGGACTGCGCCATGGCGGTGCGTACGCCGATGTCCCGCACCCGGTGGGCCCGGGCGGCGAACTCCGCCGACTCGTCACCGGGCCGCCCGAAGAGCTTGATGAGGGTGGCGCCGGGCGCCGAGAAACGCTCCGTCATGCGGGTGCCCATGGCGGCGTTGTGGTGCGCCGCTTCGCGCTGGAGCCTGGCCATCCGGGTGCCCATGCGGCGCGCGGGCAGGACGAAGATGGGCAGCAGCACCAGGGCGAGCAGGGTGATCTGCCAGGAGAGCGTCAGCATGACGACGAGGGTCAGGAGCAGCGTCACCACGTTCCCGACGACGCCGGACAGGGTGTTGCTGAACGCCCGCTGCGCGCCGACGACGTCGTTGTTGAGGCGGCTGACCAGCGCGCCCGTGCGGGTGCGGGTGAAGAAGGCGACGGGCATGCGCTGTACGTGGTTGAAGACGGCGGTGCGCAGATCGAGGATGAGCCCCTCGCCGAGGTTCGCCGAAAGCCACCGGCTCAGCAGTCCGAGACCGGCCTCGGCAAGCGCGATTCCGGCGATGAGCAAGGCGTAGCGCACCACCGTCGAGGATTCGGAGCCCGATACGATGGCGGTCACAACGTTGCCCGCAAGTACGGGTGTTGCCACGGCGAGCAGTGCGGTGAGAACGCTCAGCAGCACGAACTGCCAGATGCGTCGTCGGTGGGGCCGCGCGAAGGTGCCGATGCGGCGCAAGGTGGCCCGGGCGAACGGGCGGCGGTCCTGCTGGGCGTTCATGACGCTGTACATCTGCGTCCACGCGGTCGTTTCCATGCTCATACGTGAAGGTTAGAACCTCAACTAAACTTGAGGTCAACCTCCTGGAGCCCCGAAGCGGTGTTCGCACGCACCCTCGGACCCGCCGCCCGTCCCCCCCGAGTAGCGGCTAGCCCAGTTCCAGCGACGTGACGCCGAAGACCCGTTCCTCCGCGTACTCCCTGATAGGACCCGTATACATGCGGGCCGTGGCGAAGGTCGGCTTCATGTCGCGGGCCTCCGCGAGCGCCACGGCCTCCGGGTTGGACTCGGGTACGTCCATGGCGACGGGGGCGCCGTCCGCCTCGGCGGCCAGCGCGTCGAGGAGTGCTTCGGCATTGGCGCGGGTGTCCGCGAACAGCGGCCCTACGCGGCGGGCGTCGCGGCCCTGGCGGAGCACTCCGTACCCGGTCAGGCGGCCGTCGACGATGCGGGCGAGGGCGCGGTGGCCCGGGGTGGCGAGCCAGGACTCGAGGAAGCGGAGCCGGTCGGCGGGCAGGCAGGCGCTGTCGTACGCCATGAGGGCCCGCAGACCCGCGGCCTCGACGGAGCGTACGTGCCGGTCGGGCACGTCGGCCACGGGCAGCGGGCCGATGTAGCGCAGGGTTCCGTGCCGCCGCTCGAAGCCGGAGCGGCGGTAGTTGTCCTGCTGGTCGGGGACGCCGTCCAGGCCCACGGTTCTGCCCCCGGCGTGTGCGAGCCCCGCCCGCCAGGTGGCGAGGCCCAGGCCGCGGCCCCGCTGGTCGGGGCGGACCAGGTAGTGGCCGAGGAAGGCATAGTCGTCCGCGTAGTTGACGACGGAGATCGCGGAGACGGGTTCGCCGTCCAGACGCCCCAGGAAGAACCCTTCGGGGTCCTGCGCGTGGAAAGAGGGGGCGTCGGCGAGGCCGGGGTTCCAGCCCTCGTCCGCCGCCCACCCCGTCACCACGCGCCAGTCGTCGGGCGTCGCCCGTGAGATCACGAGCTGCCCGGGGGCCGAATCCGTCATCGCTGCACCCTTCTCGATCCGACGCGGTGGGCCGTGGAGAACCGCACCGGGTGCATCCTGCCCGAGCGGACGTCAGCCGATGCCCGCCACATGACGGTCGCGCGCGGCGCCTAGTCCGGCCACGACCTGCGGGACCAGCAGGACGAGGAGCAGGACGAGCGGCACGGTCCAGCTGTGCGAGACGTCGTGGACGGCGCCGAGGAGGGTGGGCCCGGTGGCGGCGAGGATGTAGCCGAAGCACTGGGACATGCTGGAGAGCTGCGCCGCGTGCCGTGCGTCGGGCGCCCGCTGCACGATGAACAACAGCGCCAGGCTGATGGCCGCGCCCTGGCCGAGGCCGAGCAGCGTCATCCAGAGGTAGGCGCCGCCGACCGGAGCGGCGAGCAGACCGGCGTAACCGAGGGCACAGAGGACGGCGCCCAGCGCGGCGAGCGGGCCCGAGCGCAGCCTGCCGCCGACGATCACCGGCGCGAGGAAGGAGCCCACGATGCCGAGCAGCGAGGAGAAGGAGAGCATCCAGCCCGCGTCGCCCGGCGCCATTCCGGCGTCCTGGAACACGGTCGGCAGCCAGGCGGCGGCCGCGTAGTAGTTGAGGGACTGCAGGCCCATGTACGCGGTGACCTGCCAGGCGAGCGGGGAGCGCCACAGACCGCGCACGGGATGGGCGGCCTGGCGTGCCGCCGCGGCGCCGACCTGGGTGCGCGAGCGGAGCTGCGGCAGCCACACGAGCAGCGCGACGACCGCCAGGGCACCCCAACAGGCCAGCGTGGTACGCCAGTTCATGCCGCTGGCCTGCTGTACGGGCAGCGTGACTCCGGCCGCGAGCGCGGCGCCGCCGAACAGCGACATCGAGTAAAGGCCCGTCATCAGGCCCGCCTTCGCGGGGAAGTCGCGCTTGATGAGGCCCGGCAGCAGGACGTTGGCGACGGCTATGCCGGCGCCGATGACGACGGTGCCCGCGAACAGCGCGACGACCGAGTCGAGCAGGCGCAATGCCGTGCCCGCGCAGATCAGGACCATGGTGCCGAACAGCGAGCGCTCCATGCCGAAGCGGCGGCCGAGGCGGGGCGCGACGGGCGCGAGCAGGCCGAAGCAGAGCAGGGGCAGCGCGGTGAGCAGGCTGGTCGCGGCGGCCGACATGCCGCTGTCGTCGCGGATGGTGTCGGCGAGCGGGGAGACGGCGACGAGGGCGGGGCGCAGGTTGAGGGCGAGCAGGACGACGCCGAGGGCGAGGTAGAGCGCGTGGCGTCCGGCCGCGGTGGGCGGCGTGGTGGGGGCGGGGGCAGGGCCCGGCGGCGCCTCGGTGGTGCGTTGAGGTGCGGCCTCCGTGGCGGTGTCCGGTGCGGCCTCGGCGGGCGCCGGTGCTGCCTCACTCATGATGTGCTGCTCCTGATTCGTTCTTGTGGGGGTGTTCGCGCAGGGCGGCCATGCCTTCGTTGAGGTGGGCGAGCACCGCGGCCTCCGCGGCCTCGGCGTCCCGTGCCTCGATGGCGTCGACGATCGCCTGGTGACCTTCGCGCTGGTGGCGCACCGAGTCCGGGACGGGGGCGCCGATGACGGACTGGACCGTGGAGCGCAGGGCGTCGCTGAGGTGCCCGTACAGCTCGGCGAGGACGCTGTTGTGCGCCGCGTCGGCGACCGTGCGGTGGAAGGCCATGTCCGCGTCGATGAACGCGGCGGTGTTCCCGCTTTCCCAGGCCAGGCCTCGCTCCACGAGCGCGGCGCGCAGCGTGACGAGGTCCTCGTCGGTGCGGCGCTCCGCTGCGTACCGGGCGGCGTCGCGCTCCAGGGAGGCGCGGACCTCGTACGCCTCCAGGACGCCGGCGCGGCGCAGCCTGCGCTGCACGGCCGCGCCGAAGTCGCTGTCCGCCCGCACGTAGGTGCCGTCGCCCTGGCGAGGCTCCAGCATGCCGGTGTGGACGAGGGCGCGCACGGCTTCCCGCACGGTGTTGCGGCCCACGGCGAGCTGCTCGACGAGGAGCGGCTCGGCCGGGATCTTCTCGCCGACCTTCCACTCTCCGTCGGCGATGAGGCTCTCCATCTGGGCGATGACGAGGTCGACGAGGTTGGTCCGGGCGGCGCTGCGCAGCGGCATCGGTCGGCCCCTTCTGGTGAATGAGTGCGGACATGGGAACATCCCATGTTTCACGTTCACAGACATCGGAACATCCCATGTTTCTGCCTGTCAAACGGCGCGCGTGAGGGTTTACCCGACGGCGCGCGTGAAGGTTTTACCTGCCGAGTTTGGTCTAGACCTTGACAGGTCCAGACCATTTTCGCTTGAGTCACGACACCCCATCGGCGGCGCGGCCCCCGCAAACCCCGCCGCTACAAGGAGAGTTGGCATGATCAGACGCCTCACCAGCTTCGCCGCCGCGCTCGCCGCGCTCGGCGCGATGATCGTCCTGGGCCCGGCCGCGACCTCGGCGTCCGCCGCCGAGTGCGCCGCGCCCTGGAGCTCCTCGTCCGTCTACACCGGCGGCAAGGCCGCCTCGTACAACGGGCACAACTGGACCGCCAAGTGGTGGACCCAGAACGAGACCCCGGGCCGTTCCGACGTCTGGGCCGACCAGGGCACCTGCGGCGGCGGCACGGACCCGGGCAACCCCGACCCGTCGGGCTTCGTCGTCAGCGAGTCCCAGTTCAACCAGATGTTCCCGAGCCGGAATTCGTTCTACACATACAAGGGCCTGACCGACGCCCTGAAGTCCTACCCGGCCTTCGCGAAAACCGGCAGCGACACCGTGAAGCGTCAGGAGGCGGCGGCGTTCCTCGCCAACGTCAGCCACGAGACGGGCGGCCTGAAGTACATCGTGGAGCAGAACCAGAACAACTACCCGCACTACTGCGACAAGACCCAGCCCTACGGCTGTCCGGCGGGGCAGGCCGCCTACTACGGCCGCGGCCCGATCCAGCTCAGCTGGAACTTCAACTACAAGGCCGCGGGCGACGCGCTCGGCATCGACCTGCTCAACAACCCCTACCTGGTCGAGCAGAACCCGGCCATCGCCTGGCAGACGGGCCTCTGGTACTGGAACACGCAGAGCGGCCCCGGCACCATGACCCCGCACAACGCCATGGTCAACGGCGCCGGGTTCGGTGAGACCATCCGCGCCATCAACGGCACCCTGGAGTGCAACGGCGGCAACCCCAACCAGGTCCAGAGCCGCATCGACCGCTACAAGTCCTTCACCCAGATCCTCGGCACCACGCCGGGCGCCAACCTGAGCTGCTGACCCCCTCCCGGCGCGGCGCCCCCTCCGGTGCCGCGCGCCCCACGCCGGGCGGGCGCAACCCTCCGCGCCCGCCCGGCACCTCACTCCCTGGACGCGGCCAGCAACCGCGCCGCCCCGTGCCGGGCCTGGCGCGCCGGTTCGGGTGAGCCGGAGATCGCGGCGGCCGTCATGGCCCCCTCCGCGAGCAGGACGAGGGGGCCGACGACCGGCTCCGACACTCCCGCGTCCGCCGCCAGTCCGGCCACGTACTCCCGGAACGCGGCCTTGTGCGCGCGGACGACCGCGACGACGCCGGGGTCCACGGCGCCGAGTTCGCCGAAGGAGTTGACGAAGGCGCAGCCCCGGAAGCCGGGCTCGTCGAACCACGTGTACAGCCAGTCGTAGACCGCGAGGACGCGCTCCTCGCCGCCGTCCGTCCCGTGCACCTCGTCGACGTATGCCGCCAGCCGTCCCCGCCAGCGCCCGTCCCGGCGCTCCAGGCAGGCCCGGACCAGCTCCGACTTGCTCGGGAACAGGTGGTAGAGCCGCTTGAGCGAGACGCCCGACGCGGTGCGGACCTGGTCCATGCCGACCGCCTGGATGCCGCGCTCGTAGAACAGCCCCTCGGCGGCGTCGAGCAGGCGGGTCTCCGCTTCCGTGTGTTCCATGGGGGCTTCCCGCCTGGTCGAGAACGTGCGTTCTCCCACGGTACTACGAGCCCGCTCCGCTTCCGTCGAGCCCGGCAGCGTCGCGTCGTTGCGCGAGAACGCTCGTTCTCCTATCGTGACGCTCCTGTACGGAGAACGCCCGTTCTCCTCGTCGCCGCAAGGAGCGAGCCATGACCGCCGACGCCGTCCGACCGCCCGTACCGCCCTTCACCCGGGAGGCCGCCGTCCAGAAGGTCCGCCTCGCCGAGGACGGCTGGAACAGCCGCGATCCCCGCAAGGTGGCCCTCGCCTACAGCGAGGACTCGCGCTGGCGCAACCGCGCGGAGTTCGTCACCGGACGCGAGGCCATCGTCGGCTTCCTGTCCCGCAAATGGGACCGCGAGCTCGACTACCGGCTCATCAAGGAACTGTGGGCGCACGACGGCCACCGCATCGCCGTGCGCTTCGCCTACGAGTGGCACGACGACTCGGGCCACTGGTATCGCTCGTACGGCAACGAGAACTGGGAGTTCGACGCGAACGGCCTGATGCACACCCGCCACGCCTGCATCAACGACGTACCGATCCGGGACAGCGACCGCCTGTACCACTGGCCGCTCGGCCGCCGCCCCGACGACCACCCGGGCCTCACCGACCTCGGCCTGTAGGCCGTCCGCCCGGCGGAATCCCGCGTGTTTCCCCCGCGCACACTGGGCACCCGGTCGGCGACAGCGGCCCGGCCCCGCGAACGGCCGCGCGGCCGGGCCCTCCGCCCCACGGCAAGGAGGCCCACATGACCACCGCACGCGACATCATGACCCCCGGCGCGGAGTGCGCCGGAGCCGAGGAGACCGTCCTGCAAGCGGCCGCCAAACTGACCGAACTCGACGTCGGCGCGCTGCCCATCTGCGGGACCGACAACCGGCTCAAGGGCGTCCTCACCGACCGCGACATCGTCGTCAAGGTCCTCGGGCAGCGCAAGGACCCCTCGAAGGTGCTCGTGGGCGAGCTCGCGCAGGGCGAGGCCGTGACCATCGGCGCGGACGACAGTGTCGACGAGGTCTTCGCGACGCTGACCGCGCACAAGGTGCGGCGGCTGCCCGTGATCGACGGCCGCGCGCTGGTGGGCATGGTCGCGCTCGCCGACGCCGCCCGCGCACTGAGCGACCCCAAGGCGGGCCAGCTCCTGGAGGCCCTCTCCACGGACTGACCGTCCGGCCTCACGGACTGACCGTCCGGCCGACTCCCGCATGCCCCCGCACTGATGTCGGCCTACGGTGGGGATCCCGGGGACGCATCGCGTGGACCCGGCTCTCGCCGTAGGCCCACCCATAAGCCCCACCACAAGTCCCACCACCAGTCCCCCCGCATTCCCCCCCCCGCATTCCCGAGGAGGAGCCGCATGCCCATCGCCACGGTCGACCCGGCCACCGGCGAGACCCTCGAAACCTTCGAGGCTCTGTCCGGCGACGAGATCGAACGCCGTCTGGCGAAAGCCGAATCGGCCTACGCCCGACACCGCGTCAGCGACTTCGCCGAGCGCGCACGCCTGCTCAACCGCGCCGCCGACCTCCTGGAGGAGGACACGGCGGACATCGCCCGCACCATGACGACCGAGATGGGCAAGCCGGTGAAGGCCGCGAAGGCCGAGGCCGCGAAGTGCGTCAAGGCCATGCGCTGGTACGCGGAGCACGCCGAGGACCTGCTCGCGGACGAGCACCCCGCGCAGCGGGACGTGAGCGACTCGGGCGCCTCCCGGGCCATCGTGCGCTACCGCCCGCTCGGCGTCGTCCTGGCCGTGATGCCGTGGAACTTCCCGCTCTGGCAGGTCGTACGCTTCGCCGCTCCGGCGCTCATGGCGGGCAACGTCGCCCTGCTCAAGCACGCCTCGAACGTGCCGAGGACCGCGCTCTACCTCCAGGACCTGTTCAAGCGCGCCGGTTATCCGGAGGGCTGTTTCCAGACGCTGCTCATCGGCTCGGGCGCCGTCGAGGACATCCTGCGCGACCGGCGGGTGGCCGCGGCGACCCTCACCGGCAGCGAGCCCGCGGGGCGCTCGGTGGCGTCGGTCGCGGGCGACGAGATCAAGAAGACCGTTCTGGAACTGGGCGGCAGCGATCCGTACCTGGTGCTGCCGAGCGCCGACGTCGAGCGGGCGGCGGCGACGGCGGTCACCGCCCGGGTGCAGAACAACGGCCAGTCCTGCATCGCCGCGAAACGCTTCATCGTGCACACCGACGTCTACGACGCCTTCCGGGAACGGTTCGTCGCCGGGATGCGGGAGCTGGCCGTCGGCGACCCGATGGACGAGGACACCGATGTGGGTCCGCTCGCGACCGAGCAGGGCCGCGACGACCTGGAGGAACTCGTCGAGGACGCGCTGGGCAGGGGCGCCACGGCGTTGTGCGGCGGGCAGCGGCCCAAGGAGCAGGAACGGGGCTGGTACTACTCCCCCACCGTCCTCGCCGACGTCACCCCGCAGATGCGGATCCACCGCGAGGAGGCGTTCGGTCCGGTGGCCACGCTGTACCGCGTCGCGGATCTGGACGAGGCCGTGAAGCTGGCCAACGACACGCCGTTCGGGCTGAGTTCCAACGTGTGGACCCAGGACGACGCCGACATCGAGCGGTGCGTACGGGACCTGGAGGCGGGCGGTGTGTTCTTCAACGGCATGACCGCCTCTCACCCCGGGCTGCCCTTCGGCGGCGTCAAGCGTTCCGGATACGGCCGCGAGCTGAGCGGCCACGGCATCCGCGAGTTCTGCAACGCGACGACGGTCTGGCACGGCGCGTAGAGGCGTACACGCCGTTGCGGAATGACGGTCCCGGGCCCCCGCGAGGGCCCGGGATACTCATGCCGACAAGAGCGAGTCGTCCGCCGACAGGAGCGAGTCGTCCATGGTCCTTGCACCCGGCAGCCGGTGCCCGGCCGCCACGACCGCGGCGTCGATGTCGCTCGTGCCGGTGGCCAGGCACAGGCTGTAGGCGACGTCCTCGTACGCCTGGCGGCTCTCCGCACTGCCCTGGTCGGCACGGAGCAGCGCCAGGGTCTTGTAGCGCTCCAGCAGGTCTTCCAGGACGACGGGGTGCGCCAGCAGCATGGAGAGCCTCCATCGGGTCGGTTGCAACGTGCGTTCTGCGTCCCGTCTGCCCGCCCGCGCACACTCGAATCACCACTCTCATCACAAGATGCACTTCCGTTTGTAGTCCCCGCGGTTCGTCGGCAGACTCACTGATGTGGACACGTCGAACAGCAAGGCCACGGACAACGACCGCCGCGAGACCGAGAGCGAGCGCGCCGACCGCCGGTGGGCCGAGCTGATCCAGGAAGTGCGGGTCGCGCAGACCGGCGTGCAGATCCTGTTCGGCTTCCTCCTGACGGTCGTCTTCACGCCCCGGTTCGCGCAGCTCGGCGACGCCGACCGGATGATCTACGTGGTGACGGTGATCCTCGGCTCGACGGCGACGGGCGCCCTCATCGGTCCTGTGTCGTTCCACCGCATCGTCGCGGGGCGCAGGATCAAGCCGCACGCCGTGGTGTGGGCGTCACGGCTGACACTCGCCGGACTGATCCTCCTGCTCGGCACCCTGACGGCGGCGCTGCTGCTCGTGCTGCGGGTCGCGACCGACAACACGGTGGTGCCGTGGCTGGTGGCCGGTGTCGTCGCCTGGTACCTGCTGTGCTGGTTCGTGCTGCCCGCGTGGGCGCGGCACAAGCACACGTCCGTGGACTGAACCGGGTCCGTGCGGATCAGGTGTGGATCACGGCGCCCGGGGCACTCAGTGTCAGAACCGAAGCAGGCAGCAAATCCGTAACGTTCATGTCAAGTCACCATAAGTCATGCTCTGGCTCACTTTGAGTCATCTTTCAGGTGGTGGCCGATGGTGAACGGGCGGACTGTGGGAGGAGGAGCCTCTAGTGGAGTTTCCGCCGACGGGAGATGCCACATGACCACGCACACGCGGACACCCATGCCCACCTCGGCACGCACGGGACGCGCGGCCCGGCCGACCCGCCGACCCCGGCTCATCACTCTGCCCGGCGTGTACGCGCCGCAGTACGACACCGAACTGCTGATCCGCAACCTGCGCCGCGAGCGCATCGGCGCGGGCACGTCCGTACTGGACCTGGGCACCGGCTCCGGCGCGCTCGCCGTCGCGGCGGCGCGGCAGGGAGCCGACGTGACCGCAC
Source organism: Streptomyces sp. Je 1-369 (assembly GCF_026810505.1). Classification (NCBI taxonomy): domain Bacteria; kingdom Bacillati; phylum Actinomycetota; class Actinomycetes; order Kitasatosporales; family Streptomycetaceae; genus Streptomyces; species Streptomyces sp. Je 1-369. Next base: position 7,948,381 of record NZ_CP101750.1, on the reverse strand, counting down.
TCGACATCTCCCGGCGCGCGGTCCTGACCGCCCGCGTCAACGCACGACTCTCCCGGCAGTCGGTCACCGTCCGCCGCGGCGACATGACCCGCGGGGTGCCGGCGGGCCCGTACGACTACGTGATCAGCAACCCGCCCTACGTACCCTCCGCGCTGCTCCCGCGGCGCGGCGCGGCGCGCGCGTGGGACGCCGGGCCCGCGGGCCGTGCGGTCGTGGACCGTGTCTGCGACGCGGCTCCCGGCGCGCTGCGCCCCGGCGGTGTCCTGCTGATGGTGCACTCCGCGCTGAGCGGCGTGGACGCCACGCTCGAACGGCTCGCGGACCGGGGCATGAAGCCGGTGGTCGCCGACCGGGAGTCGGTCCCGTTCGGTCCTGTGATGCGCTCGCGCGAGTCGTGGCTGCGCCACCGCAACCTGCTGCAGGACGGCGAGACCTGCGAGGAGTTGGTGGTGATCCGTGCCGAACTCCCCTGAACGCCCGCGCCGCGTCACGGTCGACCGCGACGGGCCGCTCCTGGTGGAGGGCCCTGTGGAGGTGGTCGGCGACGACGGAACCGTCTCCGTCTCCGCACGCTTCACCGTGGCGATCTGCACCTGCCGCCGCAGCCGTACGTACCCGTGGTGCGACACGAGCCACCGACGGCGGGTGAAACAGCACGAGGACAAGCCCGCCACGTCGGACACGTCCGACACCGAGAACCCGGAGGCATCTTCATGACGGCCCCCGCGCAGACGCGCACCACGGAGGCAGACCCCGCCGCTCGCGAATCGCGCCGCCACAGCCCCGCGCTGCCCTCCCCCCGCGGCGACCTGTCCCGCGCGGTCATCGCCGCACTCAGGGACGGCACCCCCGTGCCCGGGCCGAAGGACGCGCAGCACGCCGACGCCTACGGGGACGACCTCCAGCTCGCCCTCTACGTCCTCTACGAACTGCACTACCAGGGGTTCGCCGAGGTCGCCGACGACAGGGAGTGGGACCCGGCCCTGCTGACCCTGCGCCACGTCCTGGAACGCCGCTTCCTGGACGCCCTGCACGCCGACGTGCCGCCGAGCGACGACGCCGAAGGGGCGCTGGCCGCGCTGCTCGTGGAGCCCGTCGGGCACGACGACGCGAGCGTCAGCCACCACCTTCAGCGCGACGGCGAGACGTGGCAGCTCAGGGAGTACGCGGTGCTGCGCTCCCTGTACCACCTCAAGGAGGCCGACCCGCACGCCTGGGTCATCCCGCGGCTGCACGGCCGGGCGAAGGCGGCGATGGTGGCCATCGAGTACGACGAGTTCGGCGCGGGCCGTGCCGAGGACATCCACGCCCGGCTCTTCGCCGACCTCCTGTCCGACCTCGGCCTCGACACGTCCTACGGCCACTACGTGGACGCCGCTCCCGCCGACGTCCTCGCCACCGTGAACCTGATGTCCCTGTTCGGCCTGCACCGCGCCCACCGCGGGGCGCTGGTCGGGCACTTCGCCTGGGTCGAGGTGACGTCGTCGCCCGGTTCGCGGCGGCTGGCCGCGGCGCTGCGCAGGACCGGCGCGGGTCCTGCGGCGCGGCGCTTCTACGACGAGCACGTGGAGGCGGACGCCGTGCACGAGCAGCTGGTCCGGCGGGACGTCGTCGGCGGTCTCCTCGCCGCCGAGCCCGGCCTGGAGGCGGACGTCGCCTTCGGCGTCCGTGCGACGGGGTTCCTGGAGGACCGCCTCGGCGCACGACTGCTCGAGGCGTGGCGGCAGGGGCGCAGCGCCCTGCTCGTCCCGCTCTCCGACGCGCCCGGCGCCGCAACAGACTGAGAAGAAGCCCGTGGTGGTACGTCAGCCGCCCTCGACGCCGGTCGCGGTGTGCGGCGAGCCGACCGGCTTCGACTCCGGGGAGCCGCGCTGGCGCAGATAGACGGAGAAGGCGGCCATGCAGCCCACGGCGAGGAGCTCGGACTGCCAGTTCTGCAGGGTGCGGCTCCAGAAGTCGGCGGCGCCGAGGTACTGGAACCAGCTGACGGGCGCCTGGAGTTCGCGCAGGTGCTGTTCGTTGTACGCGGCGGTGCCGGTGACGGACTGGGCCAGCCAGGAGAGCAGGAACAGGGTGCACATGAGGGTGCCGAGGGACCGGGAATACCAGGCCTGACGCACGCCCCCGACCGCTGCCCAGCGCGGCGAGTCGGGCTTCGCGTGCGCGCCGACCTTCTGGTCCTCGTCGGACTCCGTGCCCGCCTTGTGGAGCTCCTTGGACTCGGGGGACCCGCGCTGGAGGAGCCACACGGTGCCGAAGATGTACAGGAAGAACTGCAGGTACTCGGACTGCCAGTTCTCCATCACGTCCACGGCGAAGTCGGACGACAGCAGATAGCCGCCGAAGCTCATCGGGGCGAGGTCCTCCGCGACGAGCTGGTTGTTGAAGTCGGCGTGCCCTGCGACCGCCTGCCCGGCGAGGGACAGCAGGAAGCCCACGCCGAAGGCGAGGGTGAGGCTGTTGTCCCGTACGAAACGCAGGAACCCCGTCACCGCTGGATCAGTCCCCTCACCGCTGGATCAGTCCGAGCACCGTGCAGTAGGCCAGCCCCGCGGCGACCATCACCAGATACACCGTGAACATCGTCCGCACCGGTCAACTCCCCTTGATCTGGCACTGGTACGGCTTCTCGGGGCGTGGGGTGCAGCCTGCGGCCGTGATCCTCCAGCCGTCCGGGAAGGACGAGAGGAAGAGGGTGTCGCGGTCGGTCACGACGCGGGCCTGGCGCCCGTACACGTCGACGTGCCGCACCCTTGTCGACAGCGGGACCCGCGCGTCCGGCAGGGCCTTCGCGCAGGGCTGTTCGGCGGAGTGTTCCAGTTCCTCGAGAGTGCCGGGGGCGAGCGCCGCGCACCCGCGTGCGGCGTCCGGGGCGCGGAGGCCGGCCTCGAAGCGGGCGGCGGCGCGGGCCGCGGCGTCCTCGCGTGCGTCGACGCCTCCGCAGCCGGCGAGGGCGCAGCCCAGCAGTGTCACGGCGACGACCGGCCTTGTTGCGCGCACCAGTGCGGTACTCCTTCGCGGTCCCGTCGGGATACGGGCCCTCCGACCATGCCGCACCCCGTCGCGCCGTACGGAAGGTCCCGATCCGACACGCGGACGTACACCTGATCGGGGCAACCGCTCAGGCGTCCCCGGGCGGCGCCCCCTCGTCGGGGCCGGTCAGGCGCAGCCGCACCTCGACCTCCTGGTCCCCGGACACCGTGCCCGCGTCCGTCACGACGAAGGCCGAGGCGAGCGCCGCGCGCAGCCGGGACACCGCGACCGGTCCGCCCTGCAAGTCCGCGGCGACCGTGCCCGCGAGGAGCACGCCCGGCACGGAGCCCGGGCTGTGGTCGGCGAGGAAACCGCCGGTCCAGACCTCCGGGGTGGCCTCCCCTGTCCGGCCCGGCGCGTCGGCGCCGCGGTCGGTGGGGAAGTGTTCGCGCAGTACGTTGAACACGGTGTCGGCGTCGGCCGGGGAGCACTCGCCGAGGACCACCTGCACGAGGTCCGCGGACGGGGGGTGCGGGGACTCGGGGTGCTCGCCGGCCGCCCGGCGCGTCACAGCTCCCGCAGGGCGGGCAGGAGCTTCTTCTCCGCCCAGTCGATGAAGGGGCGCTGCTGGTCGCCGCCCACCTGGACGAGGGCGATCTCCGTGAAGCCCGCTTCGGCGAAGGGGCGTACGGCCTCGACGAAGTCGTCGACGTTGTCGCCGCAGGGGACCTGCTTCGCCATGTCCTCCTTGGTGACGAACTGCGTGGCGCCGGAGAACCCCGAGGGTCCCGGCAGCTCGGAGTTGACGGGCCAGCCACCGACCGACCAGCGGAACTGGTCGTGGGCGCGGGCGATCGCCGCGTCCTTGTCGGTGTCGTAGCAGACGGGCAGCTGCCCCACGCGGGGCTTGCCGCGACCTCCGTGCTTGTCGAAGGACTCGATCAGCTCGGCCTTGGGCTCGGTCGCGATGACGAGGTCGGCGTGGCGTCCGGCGAGCGAGCAGGACCGTTCGCCGGAGACGGCGATGCCGATGGGCGGCAGCTCGTCGGGCACGTCCCACAGCTTGGCGTTGGCCACGTCGAAGTGGGTGCCTTCATGGTTCACGTTGTCGCCGGTGAAGAGCGCGCGGATGATCTCGACGGCCTCTTCGAGCATCTCGATGCGGACGCGGGCGGAGGGCCAGCCCGCGCCGACGATGTGCTCGTTGAGGTTCTCGCCCGAGCCGAGCCCCAGCCGGAAGCGGCCCTCGGAGAGCAGCTGCATCGTCGCGGCCTTCTGCGCCACGACAGCGGGGTGGTAGCGGACCGTCGGGCAGGTCACGTACGTCATGAGGGGGATGCGCGACGTCGCCTGCGCGGCCGCGCCGAGCACGCTCCACGCGTACGGGGAGTGCCCCTGCTCCTCCAGCCACGGGAAATAGTGGTCGGAGGTGACGGAGAAGTCGAAGCCTGCCCGCTCCGCGGCGACGAGGTCGTCGACGAGTGCGCGCGGACCGGCCTGCTCGGTCATCATTGTGTAGCCGATTTGCACCATAAGTGATCGGTTTGCCGAAGAGCCCTCGCTGAAACCTCCGGCGGCCCGTAGCTCCACCGTACGGCTGTGGACCCGGTCCGGGGGTACAGGGGACAGCGAGACATTGCGATGTGACATGGAAGAGAGGCGGTCTCCTTTGCGCACTGTAGGAGTGGAGGAGGAACTCCTCCTGGTCGACCGTGAGAGCGGCGAGCCTCGCGCCCTGTCCTCGGCCGTCCTGGCCCGGGCGGCCAGGGACACGGAGGAGAGCTCCGGCGCCGAGAAGCAGGCCGACGACTACCGCGAGCCCGAGGAGGAGACCTTCGAGAGGGAACTGCACGGGCAGCAGCTCGAATTCGCCACGCAGCCACGGTCGAACATGGCCGACCTCGCGGAGGAAGTGGCCCGCTGGCGCGCGGACGCGGCACGGCACGCCGGAGACGTGGGCGGGGCGGTGGCCGCGCTCGCGACGTCGCCGCTGCCCGTGAGCCCGGCGGTGACCACGGGCGACCGCTTCCAGTGGATGGAGGCGCAGTTCGGCCTGACGACACAGGAGCAGCTGACGTGCGGCTGTCACGTCCATGTGTCGGTCGGCTCGGACGAGGAGGGCGTGGCGGTCATCGACCGCATCAGGTCCTGGCTGCCGGTCCTGGTCGCGCTGAGCGCCAACTCGCCTTTCTGGCAGGGCAACGACAGCTTGTACAGCAGCTACCGCAGCAGGGTGTGGGGCCGCTGGCCGATGGCGGGCCCCACCGAGATCTTCGGCTCCGCGGCACGGTACGAGGAGCAGGTCGCGGAGATGACCGCGACCGGCGTCCTGCGCGACCGGGGCATGGTCTACTTCGACGCCCGGCTCTCCCACCGCTACCCCACGGTCGAGATCCGCGTGTCGGACGTCTGCCTGGAGGCCTCGTCGACCGTCCTGATCGCCACGCTGGCGCGGGCCCTGGTCGAGACGGCCGCCCGTGACTGGCGCGCCGGCCGCCCACCGCTCCCCCACGGCGTCGCCTCCCTGCGCCTCGCCGCGTGGCGGGCGGCCCGCTCCGGCCTGGACGACACCCTGCTCCACCCGGTCACGATGCGTCCCGCCCCCAGCGACGAGGTGGTCCACGCCCTCCTCGACCACGTCCACGACGCCCTGGAGGACACGGGCGACCTCGACCTGGCCCGCGGAACCGCGGAGGACCTCCTGAAGCACGGGAACGGCGCCCGCGTGCAGCGGGACCTGCTGGAGCGGACGGGCAGTCTGCGGGAGGTGGTGAAGGAGTGCGTGCGCCGCACGAGCCCGGTGTGACCGCGCCGCACGGCTGACGTTCGCGGACCGTCCACTCTCGTCGGCGGCCCGACGACGATCACGTCGGGCCGTGACGAGGGGAGGGCGCGGTGCGGGCGGGTGGTGCGGGCTGTGGCAGCTGGTGGCGTGGGGCGGGATCGGATGGGGCCTGTACGCGGGAACGAGCTGAGACCATCAACGGCATGGTCCCTACACGTTTTCGCATAGTCGTCCCCGTCGGCCGCGCCCGCACCCCGGAGGCACGGTGACCGCGCCCGCCGCCTTCCCCGGCGGCACCGAACTGTTCCGGCTCGGCGCCGAGGTCGCCCATCTCAACCACGGGTCGTTCGGCGCCGTGCCGGTCCCCGTCGCCCAAGTCCACCGGCGCATCGCGGAGGAGGCGGCCGCCGATCCCGACCGCTTCTTCCTCGGCGTCCCCGACCGGCTCGCCGACGCCCGCGGCCGTATCGCGGCCCGGCTCGGCACCGATCCCGAGGGCGCCGCCCTCGTCACCAACGCCACCGAGGCCGCGGGACTCGCCCTGGACGCCCTGCGGTTGACGCCCGACGACGAGGTGCTGGTCACCGACCACGGCTACGGCACCGTCGTCGCGGCCGCGGCCCGCCGGGCCCGTGTCGTCACCGTCCCCCTCGACCCGGCGCTCCCCGACGAGGAGGCCGTGCGCAAGGCCGTGCTCGCGGGCCTCACCCCGCGCACCCGCGTCGCCCTCCTCGACCACATCAGCTCGCCCACCGCCCGGTTCATCGCCACGCCCGCGCTCCTCGCCGACCTGGCCGAGCGCGGGGTGACCACCGTGGTGGACGGCGCCCACGCCCCGGGCATGCTCGCCGACCCGCTCGCCGGTGCGCCCGATTTCTGGTTCGGGAACCTGCACAAGTGGGGGTACGCGCCGCCGGGCAGCGCGCTGCTCACGGTGGCTCCCGCGCACCGGGACCGGGTGCCCGCGCCCGTGCCCTCCTGGGAGGACGGCCGCGGCTTCCCCCGCTCCGTCGAGTACCGGGCCACCGCCGACTACACGGGCCTGCTCGCCGCGCCCGAGGGCCTCGACCTGATCGCCTCCCTCGGACCCGACCGCGTACGTGCCCACAACAGCGCCCTCGCTGCGTACGGCGCCGAGCTCCTCGCCGGGCTGCCGGGGCTGACGCCGCTTCCCGCCGACGAGCGGCTGGCCATGCGGTCGCTGCGGCTGCCGCCCGGTCTGGCCCGCACTCCGGACGAGGCGGCGTCCCTGCGCGAGGAGATCGCCGCCCGCCTGGGCTTCCGCGTCCTGATCTGGCCGTGGCCGGGTGGCGGTGGCATCCGCGTCTGCGGGCAGATCTACAACACGCCGACCGAGTACGAACGTCTCGTGACGGCGCTGCGGCCCCTGCTCGACGGCCGCTGAATCGCCAGGTCGGCCGAGTCGGCCGATCCGCTGTCGTCACCGACGCGGGCTCCTCAGCGTCGTCCGCCGAACTCCCAGTCGTGGACCTCGATGTCGGCGTACGGGTCCGGGGACAGCACGGCGCGTGCGGTCTCCGGGTCCGGGGCCCGGAGCAGCGCCGCCGTGCCGAGCCAGGCCGTGCCGTCGTCGGAGAGGAGCGGCCCGTACGCGATGAGCTCGTCCCGGTCGTGGGGCGGTTCGGGGAGGTCGGCGGGGTACTGCGGGCCGAGGCCCAGGACCAGGTATCGGTTGCCGCCGCTACGGCCGCCGGGGAAGTCCCACATGGTGCGGCCCAGCATGTTGCGCCAGCGACGCAGGAGGACGTCCCGGTACACGCCGGCCTGGTGGTTGGGCTCGTCGTGGGCGAACGCACGGGCGGCGGCGGGGTCCGGCAGGTCGACGATGTGGACGCTGCCGGAGGCCGTCTCGCCGTCGTCGGCGAAGGTCGGGCCGCGGGCGATCAGCTCAGCGGCATACCGGTCCATGTACGACCAGTGCGCCTCCCCCAGTTCCTCGCGCAGCGTCATCGAGCCCGGCCTGTCGCGGTGGTAGCAGAAGAACTCCATGGCCGGTGCCCTCAGCCCGCGTCGGGCGATGTGCGGCAGACACCGGTGAGGGGCGCCTCAACGGTCCAGCCGAGCGACTCGTACAGGCCGCGTCCCTCGACCGTCGCGCCGAGCATCCCGTTGCGGGCGCCCGTCTCGGCCGACGCGTTCGCCAGGGCGTTCATGACGGTGCGTCCGAGGCCCTTGCGGCGGTGCGCCGTCGCGGTCTCTATCTGGTCGAAGACGACGGTCTCGGCACCGGGCGGGCCCGCGGCCTGGCCGTGGGCGGCGAAGGAGCCGTCCGGAGCCAGGACGAGGGCTCGCATCACGCCGCCCCGGCTCCAGGTGCGCAGCGCGTAGCCGGTCAGGAGGTCCGTCGCGGCGGTGCGCAGGGGCGTCGACATCAGGAAGCAGGGGTCGTCGAACGCCCACTCCGGTGTGAGACAGGGGGCGATGGTTTCCGGGACCGTGAACACCTTGAGCCAGGTGCCGGGAGCCGTGGTCTTCTCGGCGACTCCGCGGATGACGGCCTCGTCGGTGGCGGTCAGGACGTGGCGGGTCACGTGGTGGGCCAGGCCTACGTCGAACGTGTATCCCCAGGGCTCCTCCACCGCGGGTGCGGCCCCGCGCGAGACGACCCAGCCGTCGACCCAGGCCCGGACCATCGCCGTATCCACACGACCTCCACATGTAATAGGTGCTGCCGGTGGCAGCGCATTACGCGCAGCCTACTCCCCCTCTTCGTGCTCCTCGTTCTCGAAGTGCAGTGCGATCGACCGCAGTACGTCCGCGGAGGTCACGTCCGTGCGTCCCTCGTCGTGGACTTCGGCGAGCTGTGCGAAGGAGAGGGCGAAGGCGGACGTGATCTGTTCGATCACGGGGCCCAGCTCCTGGCCCACCACCGCCGCCACCTCGATCGGGGTCGCTTCGGTGGGGATCTCGATGGGCGGCAGCATCTCCTCGAGCATGGCGCCCACCGCACCGCTGTTGTCGATCTCGCCGTCCGGGTTCTCGCGTGCCTGTCGGCGCATCTCAAGCGCCTCGGTCAGGATGCCGACGACTCGTTGCATGATCTCGCGCTGCTCCATGCCGGGAAGCCTAGACGCTGTGGATCACGGATGGCCGACGCGCGACCACGAATGCTTCCGCGGGTCCCTTGGTCATCTGGACCTCGGACGATGGACACGACAAGATATCGTTGCCAAGCGGAAGCCAACTGGCTGTTTTCATCAGTCATTTGGCTGAAAACGTATGCCATGGGAAACCCGCCGCAACCGAGCGAAGCCAGGAAGTATTTGATGAGTACGGTGATTCAGGTCGGGCCCCCGATCCGGCTTCGGTCTCGATACGCCCACCGGCTCGGCTCCCCGGTGCCGCCCTCTGCCCGGCAGGCCCCGAGGGCCGCCCGTCAACCAGCGCGGCCCCTTCCGTAGTTGGCACGAGCCCTCCCCCCCACCCCCACCCGGCTACCCTCCGGCGCAGGACCGTCGGCGTGTCCGCGCGGCCGTCGGGCGGGTCGGGCGCGCCCCGGCCGGTCGCGTGCGCCGGGTGGTGTCCCGGCCCGGCGGCTCCTGACCGCCTCACCCCCTTTGACACCTTGAGGACGTGATGACAGACCTCATACAGGCCACCTCCGTGGTGCCCTCCGTGCTGGCCTTGGCCGCCGGCGGCGCGGCCTGGCGGTTCTGGGACCAGTACCGAGGCGAACGCGCCGAGAACGGCCGCCTCCTCGCGCAGGCCGAGGAGATCGCCAGACGACAGCACGCCACCGAGCACGTCCTGGCGCAGCTCGCCGGCGGCGTCATCCCCAGGCTGGGAGCCGAGGCGGAACGTCTCGGCACCGGTCACGGTGTCGACATCGAACTGCCCGAGGCGCTGGTGAACACCTCGCTGGCGCAGCGGCTCACCGAGCTGGCCGACTCGGCGGCGCACACGGTGCGCAAGGTGCAGTACGACGCGCAGACCAGCACGAGTTCCCAGATCACCGAGGCGCGGGAGGGCGCGAAGAGCGAGGCGGCCCGTGCGCGCCAGAGCGCCGAGGAGTCCAGCCGCGCGGCGGTGCGCGCCGTGTCGTCCGCGATGGTGGGCATGGCATCGAAGCTCAGCCAGCGGGTGAGTCAGGGCGTGCGGCGGCACGAGGGCGACGAGGCGTACGAGACGCTCGTCGGCATCGACCACCCCACGCAGCAGATGCTGCTTGTCGCGCAGAACTACGTGGTGCTCTCCGGCGGCAAGCTGTCGCGCCGCTGGCCGGCCACGCCGATGACCGATGTGGTGCGGGCCGCGATGGGCAGCATCGAGGAGTTCGAGCGGGTCGAGCACCAGGAGCTCGGAGTCACGGTGACCAGCCGTGCGGTCGGGCCCGTCGTGCACGCGCTGGCGGTGCTCCTGGACAACGCGGTGCGCTACTCCCCTTCGTCGGCCAAGGTGCACGTCGCCTTCCAGGAGGGGCACCACGGGGTGTCGGTCATCGTCGACGACGCCGGGCTGCGCATGAACGAGGAGCAGTTGACGTGGGCCAGGGAGATCCTCACGGGTGTCCGGCGCGACGACATCAACCAGCTCGGCGCGCACCCGCAGACCGGTCTGCGGGCGGCCGCCGCCCTCGCCGACGCCTACGGATTCCGTATCGACCTGGAGGCACCGAACCCCTTCGGTGGCACGCGTGTGTACATGTTCATCCCCAAGAGCCTGTTGACCACGTCCGCCCCGCCCGCGGCCCGTCCCGCACCCGTCGCCGAACCGGCCCCCGCGCCCACGACCCCGCCGGCGGCCGCGCCTGTGGAGCCGACGGCGAAGCGCACCACCGCCAGTGGCCTGGCCGTCCGGTCGCGCAGGACTCCTGCCACGAGCCCACGTCTCGCGTCGTCCGACGGCGGGGCGACGGCGCCGGGCCGCCCCTCCATCGCCGCGGCCTGGGCGAAGGGGACGCGCAGCGCGCGCACCGAAGACCCGACCACCTCGCACGAAGGAGCATGACCGTGACCACCGGCAACGAACTTGGCTGGCTGCTGGACCGCGCCCTGGGGTCCGTCGAAGGCGTCCGGCACGCGGTGCTGATGAGCTCCGACGGTCTGCTGCACTCCCGGACGGCCGGGATCGGGCAGGACGAGGCGGAGAAGTTCGCCGCGATCACCGCGGCCGTCCGTGCCGCCGCCCTCGCGTACGACGAGGAGACCGGCGGCGGGGGCACCCGGCAGGCGCTGATCGAGCTCACCAACCACGTGGGCCTGATCACCCAGGCGGGCGGCAATACGATGCTGTCGGTGCAGACCAGCGGCCCCGACGCCGACATCGGCCTGATCACTCATCACATGCTGGAGCTGGCCCAGCGGGTGGGTCACGAGATGAAGGTCGCGCCGCGGCAGCCTTCCGAGCCCGGCCTGCCGACGACGCTCGGCCTGCCGACGACGTGAGCGGGCCGCGGCGGGACCCGGACCTGGTCAGGCCCTACGTCCGTACCGACGGGCGGGTCCGTGCCGATCCGGAGGTGCGTCTGGAGACCGTGGTGCTCGCCGCGAGCGGCTCGCGCGAGGGCCTGGGCGCGGACGCCCGGCGGGTGATGGGCCTCTTCACGCACTCCATGGGCGGGGGCCTGGCGGTCGCGGACATCGCGGCCGCCCTGGAGTTCCCCCCTTCCACGGTCCGCATCCTCGTCTCCTCCCTCATCGACGAGGGCCTGTTGGCCCGCCCTGTCGCCGCGGACGAGGACCAACCACAAACCGATCTGCTCCAGGAGGTACTGCGTGGTCTCCGCGCCCTCGTCTGACGGCCTCATCTATGTGCCACCCGGCGTGACCCGGTCCGCGAAGATCGTGATCTCCGGGAGCTTCGCCGTCGGCAAGACGACGTTCGTGGGCAGCGTCTCCCAGATCCCGCCGCTGCGCATGGAGGAGCGGATCACCCAGGCCAGCGAAGGGGTGGACGATCTGGCGCGCACCCCGCGGAAGACGACCACGACGGTCGGCATGGACTTCGGGCGGCTGCACCTCAGCGACGCCCTGGTGCTCTACCTGTTCGGCACGCCCGGGCAGGGGCGTTTCCGTCCCATGTGGGCGGGGCTGACCGAGGGGGCGCTCGGCGCGCTGGTCCTGGTCGACACCCGCAATCTGGAGGCCTCCTTCGAGATCCTCGCCCTGCACGAGGAGCAGGGCACGCCGTACGCGGTGGCGATCAACCTGTTCGAAGGGGCGCCGCGTTACGACCTGGACGAGATCCGGCAGGCCCTCGACCTGGACCCGCGCACGCCGCTGACGACGTGTGACGCGCGGGACAGCACGTCCAGCGTCCTGGCCCTGATCACCCTCTGCGAGTACCTGACCGAGTTGCACGCACCCGTTTTGGAGCCACGCCCGTGACCACCCCGACCACGATCGATGTGGCGCCTGAGCGCCGGATCGCCCTGCACGAGGCCGAGTTCGCGGCCGATCCGCACGCCGCGTACGCGCGGATGCGGGCCGAGTTCGGGCCGTTCGTGCCGGTGGACCTCGTCCCCGGCGTCCCCGCGACCCTCGTCATCGGCTACGCGCAGGCCCGCCGGATCCTCAACGATCCGCTGCGGTTCCCCGCCGATCCGCGGATGTGGGAGCAGTCGGTCCCCGAGGCCTGCCCGGTCCGACCGATGATGGAGCACCGCCCCAACGCACTTCGCTCGTCGGGTCCCGCGCACACCCGCTACCGGTCGGCGAACAGTGCCGCGATCAACGGCGTCGACCAGCACGAGCTGCGTACCGTGGTCGAGCAGGTCGCCGACGCGACGATCGCGGAGTTCCGGGACGCCGAGGGCGCCGACCTGCTGACCCAGTACGCCTGGCCGATCGCCTTCCGCGTCCTGAGCGCCCTGCTCGGCTGCCCGGACGAGATGGGGCGCCGCATCGCCGACGGCATGGCGAAGATCTTCGAGGGCGTGGACGCCGCGAGCGGCAACCAGATCCTCTCCCAGGCGGTCGCCGACCTGGTGGACCTGCGCCACCGGCAGCCCGGCGACGACATCACGTCCCGGCTCCTCGCGCACGAGGCGGCGCTCGACGACATCGAGATGGCCCACCAGCTCGTCACGTTGTACGGCGCCGGGATCGAGCCCCTGACCAACCTGATCGCCAACACCGTCCTGAAAGTCCTCACGGACGACCAGTTCTCCGGAGACCTGCACGCGGGCGGCTCCTCCGTCCGCGAGGCGCTCGACACGGTGCTCTACACCGACCCGCCGCTGGCGAACTACTGCATCAGCTATCCGCCGCACCCCGTCGACGTGGACGGGTTCCTGCTGCCCGCGCACCAGCCGGTCGTCATCTCGATGGCCGCCTGCAACAACGATCCCGCTCTCGGGGACCAGCACACCGCGAGCAACCGCGCGCACCTGTCCTGGAGCACCGGGCCGCACGCCTGCCCGGCGCGCCCGCACGCCTACCTCATCGCCGAGACGGCCATCACGCACCTGCTCGACGCGCTGCCCGAGATGGACCTCGCCACCGCCCCCGAGAACCTGGTCCGGCGCCCCGGACCCTTCCACCGGGCGCTGGCCGCACTGCCCGTCACGTTCCCCACCGCCTCATCCGTCTGAAGGGACCACCACCATGGCCGTGCCCACGCAGCCGATCGTCCTCGACCCCACCGGAGCCCGCGCCCACGACGAGCACCGCGCGTTGCGGGCACACGGCCAGGCGGTCCGTGTCGACATCCTGGGCGTGACCGCCTGGTCCGTCGCCGACCCGACGCTCCTCAAGGAGCTCCTGACCAGTCCGAGCGTCTCCAAGGACGCGCGCGCCCACTGGCCGGAGTACAGCGAAACGATCCAGCGGTGGCCGCTCGCCCTGTGGGTGGCGGTGGAGAACATGTTCACCGCCTACGGAGCCGACCACCGGCGCCTGCGGCGCATGGTCGCGCCCGCCTTCAGCGCCCGCCGCATCACCGCGCTGAAAGAGAACATAGACGACGTCGTGACCGGCATACTCGACCGTCTCGACGCGCTGCCGCCCGGCGAGACCGTCGACCTGCGCGAGCAGCTCGCCTACCCGCTTCCCATAGCGGTCATCAGCCGGCTCATGGGCGTACCGGCCGAGCAGCAGGACGCCTTCCGCCACGTCGTCGACGGCGTCTTCGACACCACCCTGACCGCGGCGCAGTCCGAGGCCAACACCAAGGCCCTGTACGAGGCGCTGCACCTGCTCATCGCCGCCAAGCGCGCCGAGCCCGGCGACGACATGACCTCCCTGCTGATCACCTCGCGCGACGAGGACGAGGCGGGCGGCCTGTCGGAGGACGAACTGCGTGACACGCTGCTGCTGATGATCAGCGCCGGGTACGAGACGACGGTCAACGTCATAGACCAGGCGATCACGCAGCTGCTCACCCACCCCGACCAGCTCGCGCTGCTGCGGTCGGGCGAGGTCGACTGGAGCGAGGCCGTCGAGGAGACCCTGCGCTTCGAACCGGCGGTCAGGCACCTGCCCCTGCGGTTCGCGGTGACCGACATATCCCTGCCCGACGGGCAGACCATCCCCCAGGGCGAGGCGATACTCGCGTCCTACGCCGCCGCCAACCGTCACCCCGACTGGCACGGTGCGAGCGCGGACGACTTCGACGTCACGCGCACGGTCAAGGAGCACCTCGCCTTCGGCCACGGCGTCCACTTCTGTCTGGGCGCGCCGCTCGCCAGGCTTGAGGTCAGCACGGCCCTGAGCCTGCTCTTCGACCGCTTCCCGCAGCTCGAACTCGCCGTACCCGTAGGCGAGTTGAAGCCGCTCGGTTCATTGCTCAGCAACGGACACCAGTCGCTTCCCGTCCGGCTCAAGTCCGCGAGCGGTCGGTGAGCACAGGGTCGTCGTGACGGTCCGGAGCCACGAGGCCGTCGCCGACTGTCTGTCCGGCATGCGCTCGTGCGAAGACCACCGCGAGCAGCGTCACTCCCACGTAGGCGGCGAACCACTGCCAGGAGCCCCGCGGGAGTGACACGTGGGGTGCGGGGGTAGTGCGTGGTGGACCGGTGCGGCTACGGGAGGACCGGTGCGGCTAGGAAAGGGCGACGACGCATGAACAGTTCCGTCTCCAAGGGCTCGGCGTGGGCGATCCTCGCGCTGAGCGCGGCCTTGGTCTCGACCGCGCTCGGCCCCACGGCGAGCGCGGCGGCACCGCACGGCACGGGCGACGGCACGGCCACGGCGACCACCTCACGCCAACGGGCCTGCCCCATCGTCTACTTCGACCTGGGCGAGACGCTCGTCCACACCGCCGACGACGGCAGCACCGGCTATCAGCCCGGCGCGGCCGCCTATCTGCGTGCCCTGCGCGCACGTGGCATCCCGGTCGGCCTGATCACCAACGTGCCGTCGTCGTGGGGCTCGACCGACGCCGAGCGGGCCGCCCGGCTGCGGCAGGAGGTCGACTCCACGTGGCGCGGCTCCACGCCCTTCGCCTGGCGGGACTTCGGCGACCGCGTCCTCACCCCGCGCACCGAGGCGGAGCGCAAACCGGCCCCCGCCCTCTGGCAACGGGCGAAGGCCGGCTCCGGCCACTGCCGGGTCGTCTATCAGGCGGAGACCGCCGAGGAGATCAACGTGGCCTCCTCGCTCGGCTTCGTTCCGTACCAGGTCGGCCGCCCGCACCGACCGGCGTTCCTGCCGGTGGGTCTGGTGGAGCTGCTGGGCCGACGGGCTCCCGCCTGACCATGCCGCTGCGCAGCAGCAGTTGGAAGACCCCGAGGAGTACCGCCGTGGCGATGGCGCTGTGCCACAGCAGGGCATCCAGGCGTCCGGCGGCGAGGTAGGCGCCCGCGGCGATCGCGGCCAGGGCGCACACCGCGCGGTCCACGATGCTCTCGACGGAGAGCAGCGTGGCGCGCGGGGCGTCCGCGGGCACCGCGTCGTTCACCAGCTTGCGCTGGATCGGGTACGCGAAGCCCGTCGCGGCGGCGAACACGCAGAGCAGCACGACGACGGCCCACGGTCCGCCGAGTGTCATGGCCGCCAGGCTGCCCGCGAGTGCGAGGCTGAGGATCGAGACCCAGGCGACCGGTGGCAGTCGGCGGCTCAGCCACTGCGGGCGGGCCGATGCCACCGCTTCCGCCACGGTCATCGCGGCCATCACGCCGCCGTGCGAGGCTTCCGCGATGCCGTGGTCGAGCAGGATCGGCTGGAAGAGGTTGACCTGGCAGATCCGCGAGAGCGTGAAGATCGCCACGCCCTGCACCATCACCAGGGCCAGCCACCGCGAGGAGGCGACGCAGCGCAGCGCGGTGCCCGCGTCCCGCAGGAACGCGCCGCCTCGCCGTCCCGCGTCCCCCTTCTGCGTACGGCCGTCCGCGCCCGCGATGCGGGGCAGCGCGACGGCGCAGACGACGGAGCCCGCCGCGCTCGCGGCGCTGAGCACGTACGGGGTGGGGTGCGCCACGGCCATCAGGGGACCGACCAGCGGCCAGCACACGACCTTCGCCACGAGGCCGAGCGCACGGGCGGTGCCCTCCGCCTTCAGGTAGTGGTCGTCGCACTTCTCGGCGCGCAGTCCGTCGTACAGGTAGGCGCTGGCGGCTCCTGAGGTGAGGGAGCGGCCCGCGGCGATGGCCAGGAAGTGGACGAGGAAGCCGGTGTACGAGGCGCTGACCACCGGCGCCAGGTTCGCCGCCGTCATGACGACGGCTCCGGCGCGCAGACAGTTGCGGGTGCCGATCCGGTCGGCGATGAGCCCGGTGGGGATCTCGAACAGGCAGAAGGCGACGTAGTAGATGCTCTGGATGCCGAAGATCTGCCCGTCGGAGAGCCCGGCCGCCTTCTGGTAGGCGTAGAACACCGGCATCCACCACAGCAGGTTGAACAGCAGCTGGAAGCCGTAGTTGAGGCGGATGATGCGGCGGGCCGTGTCGGTGAGGCCGGTGACCGCCGGTTTCTTCGAGGCCGCCCTCACAGCGCGTACGGGCGGATCTGGACCAGCCGGAAGTCGCCCCGGTCGGTCATCAGCCACTCGATGTCCAGCGGCCTGTCCACGTCGTCCGCGCTGAAGTGCGACTGCAGGAGCCGCCCGGTCAGCGACAGGTCGGCGAGCCTGGCGCGGGTGGTGGCGGAGAGCCCGTCGCCCCAGGAGCCGAGGGCAACGGTGCGGCCGCCGCCCTCCACGGTGTTGTACAGGTACTGCTGCGGCAGCACGGAGCCCTCGACGACCTGCTCCGGGGAGCCGGGGGAACAGTTCAGATAGACGTTGCGGAAGTCCTCGCGGCGGGTCGGGTTGCAGGTCACCAGGACGCCGCCGAGCGAGGCGGGGACGTACTCCTGGATGATGACGCCCATGTACGTGTCGTCCAGCGAGATGCCGACCTGGTGACGCAGGCGCACGCTGCGCGGTGAGAGCAGCGAGGCCCACACCTGGCGTACGGCGTCCAGGAGTTCACCGGTGCCGTGGACGGTCGTGACGGAGTCGTAGACACCGGCCGCGGAGAAGCCCGGCAGATCCTCGGCGTTGGACGAGGAACGCACCACGAGGCGGCCGCCGGAGTCGGCGGGGAACGCCTGGCTGATCTGCCGGGTGACCGACTCGGGGACGGGTGTCTGCCGGATGAGGTGCTGGAGTTGCAGGCAGAGCGAGTCCAGGACGTCGGTGGCGTCGAGTTCGAGCGCCATCTTGAGCTTGCCGATGCCCTGTTGCAGGACGGTGGACGAGGCGAGGAAGTGCTGCTGGAGCGCGAAGGGCAGCGCGACGCCGTTCGGAGCGCTGACCGCGGCGGCCACGAACTCGGCCGCCGCGGCGCGCAGTTCGCCGGGGGTGGGCGCGCCCGTGTGGAAGGCGCCCAGGCCGAGGCGGGCCGCGAGGTGTCCGTGGAGGTCCTCGCGCGGGGGTCGCGGCCGGCCGTAGAACGCGGTCAGGTCGGCGGTGCGGCTGTCGAGGACGTGGTGGAGCTCGCCGAGGTTGGCGGCCTTGGTGCCGTAGCGGTCGCGGTCGGTGCTGCGCAGCCGGTGCAGGGCGAGGACGGGCGCGTCTTCGAGGAGGGGCGGTTCGAGGCGGATGCGCTGCTGGTGCCAGGCGGGTGCCTGCAAGTCCGGTGCGTGGTCGAGGCGTTCGAGGGCTATCTCGTCCTCGCGGACCCGGTAGCGGATCCACGCGCCGTCCAGGCCGTCCTTCTCGACGAGCTGTTCCAGGTCGCGCACGATCGCGTTGGGGATGCCCCACCCGGAGGCGAGGACGTTGGTGTGGGAGAGCGGGGTGATCGGCGCGGTGTTGAGGAATCCGGCCACCCGGGGCACGTCGTCGGGCAGACAGGGCATGGCCACGATGTCCGACCAGCCGAGTGCGCCCGCCGCCTCGGTGTACGCGTCGTGCGTGCGGAAGTACCGCAGCCGTCCGGTGGCGTCGCCGGGGTTGAGCGGGGTGCGGGCGCGGGAGCCGAAGAGTTCGTGACTGAGGATGCGCGGCACGCTCTGCTCGCTGATCGCCGCGAGCGCCTCCTCCTGCCCGTGGTTGGCGGGCTTCAGGAGCAGGGGCAGCCTGCCGTCGACCCGGGTGCGCACGAACTCGTAGAAGGAGGAGAGCAGTTCGCCCTGCATGGTGTCGGCTTCGGTCGTCTCCAGGACGAGGAAGGTGCGTTCGCGGCCCTCGGTGTCCTCGTCGGTGTGCAGGGAGAGCACGCCGAGCAGGAAGCGGCGGTCCGGGTCCATGTAGACGGAGGCGTTGAACGCGTCGAGGTCCGCGTCGAGCGCGGTGAGGTCCATGCCGAGGATGCGGGTGGCGATGTAGTTGACGTGGAAGGGATGCGCTGCGGTGTCGAGGAGGTGCCAGGTGTTCTCGGCACGGTCGACGACGACTTTGAGGTACGGGTGCCCCGCCAGGACCCCGGAGAGGGTGCGGAAGAGCGGCAGGGAGAGGTTCTCGCCGACGACCGTGCGGTCCGTGGCCGGTTCGGCGGGGCCGGTGAGCAGTTGGGCGGTCACGCCGGGACCTCCTCGGGACGGGCGGCGGGCAGCACCTGGGGAAGGGCGTCGACCAGGGCCTCGAAGTCGCGGAGCACGGTCCGCGGGGTGGTGGCGGAGAGCAGACAGAGAGCAGCCATGGTGTTGGCGCCCGCGGCCGGGTCGTACACCGGCACGACGCTGCCGTCGGCGAGGGAGCTCTCCGGGACCACCGACAGCTCACTCCCCCGGCTCAGGGACACGTCCGCGGACACGGAAGGGAAGTCCCAGACCTTCCGACCGCGCCAGGCCTCCCCTTCTCCGTCGACGGCGAGGACGACGAGGGAGCCCGCCGCGCCGCGCGCCCGCTCCGGGGTGAGGGCCTGCTCGGGCCACTCGACGGGGCGTCCGACGACGTGGTCGACGAGCATGCCGACGAGGTCGAGGCCGAAGACCTCCTCGATCTGCGGCACGGTCATCGCGCCGCCGAACCGTGCGGCGGTCTCGATCAGCCACATGCGGCCGTCGGCGCCGAGCTTGATCTCCGTGTGCGTCCCGCAGTCGCGCAGGCCGAGCGCGTCGACCGCGCGCCGGGCCAGGTCCACGATCCGGTCCTGGGCGTCCTGGGCGAGGAGGGCGGGGGTGATGCTCGCGCGTTCGGTGAACGGCTCGACGGTCGGCATGCGGCCGCTGATGCAGACCGGGTGGAAGGTGCCGTCCGCGACGACGCCCTCGACACTCACGTAGTCGCCCCAGCCGGGCTCGTCGAACCAGTCCGACGCGGTGCCGGTGACGATCTGCTCGACGACGAAGTCCGCGTCCGCCTCGGCGACATGCAGTTCGGCGAAGCCCAACTGGGCCGACTCGGCCATCACTTCGCGGGAGCGGGACCAGGCGGCCGGGACCTCGCGCGGGTCGCGGATGATCCGGTGCGCGGTGGACCCCGCACTCCAGGCCGCCTTGAGGAGCAGCGGCCCCGGCAGCTCGCGGGCCGCCGCGTGCAGGTCGGCCTCGGTGCTGACGGGACGGAACTCGGGCTGCGGCAGGCCGTGTTGCTGCCAGGTGCGCCGCATGAGCCGCTTGTCGCGGGCGAGCGCGGCGGCGCCGCCGGCCCCCGCCAGACCGAGCGCCTCGCAGGCCTCGGCGACGGCCACGACCGCGTACTCGGAGAAGGTGAGCACCGCGTCCGCGCCGACGGCCTCGGCCCGCTCGACGATGAGGGACACCAGGTCGGAGCGGTGCGCGTCGTCGGGTGTGACGACCGACGCGCACAGTCTCCGGGCGGGCCCCGCCACGGCGGGAGGCAGAGCGCTGAGCGCCAGCAGGTGCACTTCCGCCCTCGCGGCCGTCCGGGAGAGGACGTGGCCGAGCGGCGGACCACCCTTGGCATGCACTAACAGCACCTTGCTCACGGAAGTTCGTCTCCATTCGTCGCGTTGATACAGGTCTCTGAGTGGCGGGGCGTGTTCACCCGCTCACTCAAGGGGACCAAACCCGGGATGTCCGCGACGCCCCAGTGGGCGCCGGGGACTCAGGCAAATGCCTGAGAGCCCGCGCCATGACCCGGTTGCGGTACTTCGGCCGAGAAGGGGGCATGCGCGAGCCGGGGGCGGGATAGCCAGTGCCGTGTGACTGAGCGTCAGCCAGTCGTATACGGACGGAGACCGCTGTGGACGATTCCACTTTCAAGGCACTGAGCAGGACCGGGACCCCCGGCAGATACGCGGCCTTCGCAGACCTCGTGGACCTCGCCCCCGCCGCCGCGTTCATACGGGACAGCGACGGCCGCTACCTGTGGGCCAACCACGCCTACGCGCACCTCTACGGCACGGTCCCGGAGCAGGTGATCGGCAAGTACATCGAGGACCTCGACGAGCCCGCGGAGGCCGACCAGTTCCGCGCCCTCGACCAGGAGATCCTCAGCCGGGGCACACCGGTGCGCCACACCCTCGCCTACCGGCGCCGGGACGGCAGCGCGGGCCGGGCGGTGGGTCACCGCTTCCCCGTCCGGGAGAACGCGCGGACCTGCGTCGCCGGGATCTACGTGGACGTCACCGACCACCTGCGCGCCACGGTCCAGTGGCAGGAGGCCGAGGAGAATCTGCAAGCCCTGCGCGACCACAGCGGTCTGCCCTGCGCGCTGCTCTCGGCGAACGGGCGGGTGGTCGAGGCGAGCGCGGCGGCGGCCGAACTGTTCCAGGTCAGCCCGCACGACTTGGTGGGCCGCCGCGCGCACACGCTGCTCGCACCCGAGCCCGGCCTCGACCTCGACCGGCTGCACCGCCGCTGGAACGGCCTGATATCCCGCCGCACGCGACGGGTGGAGACGTCCGCGGTACTCGTGGACGCGCACGGTATGCAGCGCCGGGCGCAGCTCCACCTCACGACGATCGGGCACTCGGCGGGGCGGGCGCGGCACGTGTGGGCCGTGGTCACGCATCAGAGCCTCGCCCACGAGGCGCATCCCGCACTGACCGCCGCGCAGATCCGCATCCTGTCGCTGCTCGCGGAGGGCAGCAGCAACGGCGACATCGCCACGTCGCTGCACCTCTCGCGGCAGACGGTCGACTACCACCTCAGCCGTCTGCGTGACCTCTTGGGCGCGGGCGACCCGCCCCTCCCTGGTCGCCCGCGCCTACGTCCTGGGCATCCTGGCGCCCCGCGCGTGGCCGCCGCGCTCGGCGACGGCGGCGCATCCGCTCAGCACGGTCTGACCTACTGGGCCCTCAGCGAATGTTGACGTCGATGCACGCGTAGAAGGCGTTGGACGTGTCGCCGATGTTCCACACCGCGAGAACCTTGTGCCTGCCGGTGAAGTTGCCGAGGTTGACCTGGTGCGAGACGGTCGTCGGCGGCTGCTGGTTGTGGCCGTCGACGGTCGCGACCTTCGTACCGTCGACGAAGTACTCGTAGTTCGCCGTGCGGTGCCGCGCGGTGAACGTCCAGGTGAAGGTCTGCGTCCTGCTGACGTCGCTGACCTTCCAGCCCTTGGCGTCGTTGTCCAGCTCGGCGAACCGCGCGTTGCCGCCGCTGCAGCTGCGCAGGCCCTTGGGGCCCTCGACGCTCTGCGGCTCGTACTTGATGTCGCCACAGGCCACGGTCCGGGCGGCGCACTGCGCCTGCCGGCTCGCCGGCGCGTTCACGTATCCGTGCGCGCTGGCGGAGCCGGTCGGCAGTGTGAGAGCGAGAACGGGCGCCATGCCGGCACCGATCGCTGCGGCGATCTTCCGCTTCTTGTCCATGCGTACTCCTTCACGGGCAGGGCTTCAGGGGGGTGTGCGACGTGAAGTGCGGGGTGGAGCGAGGGATTCACGGCAGCCGATTAGTCCAGACCATAGACTTCGGCTGGACACGGTCAAGGTTGGATTCCGGCCACACCGCGAAGTGCCGCCCGCTCGCGGGCCGATGGCAGAGTGAGCCGCATGATCGGACACCTGTACACCGTTGTCATCGACTGCCCCGACCCTGACGAACTCGCCGGTTTCTACGAGAAGCTGCTGTCGCTCACACGGCAGCCGGACACCGGCGACTACGTTGTGCTCCAGAACGCGGCGGGCAGCCCGGTGGTCGCGTTCCAACGGGTGGAGGACTATCGCGCGCCGCGGTGGACGGATGCCACGCGTCCTGCGCACATGCACATCGACGTGATGGTCACGAACCTCGATACGGCCGAGGCCCAGGTACTCGCCCTCGGTGCGACGCTGCTGGATGGTTCGGACAAGCCGGTCGGGTACCGCGTCTACGAGGATCCCGTCGGCCATCCCTTCTGCCTGATCACTCCCGAGGGGGCCTGATCCGGCTCCGCCGGGTCACCAGCTGATCGCGGCCGCCACCGGCAAGTGGTCGCTGCCCGTCTCCGGGAGCTGCCACGCGCTCTTCGCCTCCACCCCGCGGACCAGAATCTGGTCGATCCGCGCCACGGGGAACCTCGCGGGCCAGCTGAACCCGAAGCCGTTCCCCGCCTCGTCATGGGCGGAGTGCAGCTGCGAGGTGATGCCGCCGAGGGCGCGGTCGTCCACGGTTCCGTTCAGGTCGCCGAGCAGCACCACCCGCTCGTTCCGCTCGGCGGCGAGGGCGTGGGCGAGTGCCTGGGCGTTCCTGTTCCGCGTGGCCGTACCGAAGCCTCCGTCCGAGGTCACCCGTACGGAGCCGAGATGAGCTACATACACGGCGACGGGACCCTTGCCCGTCGCCACCGTGGTGCGCAGCGCCCTGTTGCCGGTCAGTTTGGCCGACGGCGGCTTGCTGTCGCCGAGAGGGCCGACGTCCTGCTCGGTGTCGACCGGCCGCGTGTGGGAGAGCGGCGACCGGCTCCACAGCCCGACCGTGCCCTGCACGGTGTGGTGCGGGTACGCCTTCGCCAGCTCCTTCTCGTACGTCCCCCTGGCCTCCTCACTGATCTCCTCCAGCGCCAGCACGTCCGCTCCGGAGGCTGCCAGGGCGCGGGCGGTACCGACCGGGTCGGCGTTCTCGGCGGCGACGTTGTGACTGACCACGATGAGGTCACCGCCCGGCTGGGACCTGTCTCCGAGCAGCCCGCCGAAGAGGCTCAGCCACGCCGTGACCGGCAGGAGCAGCGCGATCGCCGCGGAGGCGGAGCGGCGCCACAGCGCGATGACGAGCAGCACGGGTACGCCCAGACCGAACCACGGCAGGAACGTCTCCAGCAGGCTGCCGACGCCACCCCGGTCGGTGATCCGCTCGTGCAGCAGCATGAGCAGGCCCAGCGCGAGCGCGAGTGCCGCGGTCACCAGGCCGCGCTTCCACGGTCCCCGGCGGCGGAGGGAACGTATCGACGGGTGGCTGACGCGGGGACGCCGAGTCCCCCGCGTATCCGCCGCACGATCACCCTGCGCGCGGACATCTCGCACCTTCTCCGCCACGTCCACCCGCGTCATCGTCCGTCCTCGTTCGCCGTTGCTCACTGCTGCCGCATCCTCGGGTCGTGCGTGGGGTCGGCGTACATCCGCGGGCAGCCGCGGTCCGCCGCGTCCGTGCGCAGCTCGTAGTGCCAGGGCTCGTTGCGGTAGATCTGGCACAGCCCGTACGCGGCACCGTGCCCGGACAGCCACGTCGTCGCGTCGGCTCCCCCGATGTCGACCGCGTCCCCCGCCACATGCGGGGACGTCTCCGCGGTGGCCACCCAACGGGCGGCCTCGCTTTCGGACCCGTATTCCGCGACCGCTTCGCGGAGGAGCTGATTCTGGTATTCCGTGGAACGCCACCCGCTGTTGACGCGGAATTCGACGCCGCTGTTTGTGGCAGCGGCGGTGGCTGCCTCGCGGAGCGCCGCGCGCAAATCCGTATCGAGTCCGGCCACGGCCGGACTCGAGTCGTCGAATACGGTCACGTCATGCGGTACAACACCGTCCGACTCCCCCGCCGGTGCAGTGCGTTCGCCTTCCGGCGCCGCGGAAGACGCGGTGAAGGACGACCGGGACGACCCGGACGACGACGTCGGCGCCGGACGGACGAGGACTGCCGCGGCGATCACCGCGATGACGCCGACCATCAGCCCGACAACGATCAGCCCTCGACCCCCGCGGCGCGTCGTCCGTGCTCTCCGTGCGGATGCTGGAATTCGAGTCATGCCGCCAGTGAAAGCAATGCGCTGTTGCCGACACGTATGCGGTTTTCGATACGTCGACGATATGCGTCGACTCGTACGCTGAGCACATGCGTGTGCTGATCGTCGAAGACGAGCCCTATCTCGCGGAGGCCATCCGGGACGGCCTGCGCCTGGAGGCGATCGCGGCCGACATCGCGGGCGACGGCGACACCGCTCTGGAACTGCTCGACTGCAACGGTTACGACATCGCGGTCCTCGACAGGGACATCCCCGGCCCGTCCGGCGACGAGATCGCCCGCCGCATCGTCGCGTCCGGCAGCGGCATGCCGATCCTCATGCTCACCGCGGCCGACCGTCTCGACGACAAGGCCTCCGGATTCGAGCTGGGAGCCGACGACTACCTCACGAAACCGTTCGAGCTCCGTGAACTCGCGCTCAGGCTCAGGGCCCTCGATCGCAGACGGGCCCACAGCAGGCCTCCCGTACGGGAGATCGCCGGTCTGCGCCTCGACCCGTTCCGCAGGGAGGTGTACAGGGACGACCGCTTCATCGCCCTGACCAGGAAGCAGTTCGCCGTACTGGAAGTGCTCATCGCATCGGAAGGCGGTGTCGTCAGCGCCGAGGAGCTCCTCGAACGCGCGTGGGACGAGAACGCGGACCCGTTCACCAATGCCGTACGCATCACCGTCTCGGCGCTGCGCAAGCGGCTCGGCGAACCGTGGGTCATCGCCACCGTGCCGGGCGTCGGCTACCGCATCGCTACGGTGCGGCCCGAGCTCGGCGGCGAGGGAAGCACCCGTGCTTAGGGAGCCGGGCCTGAGCGTGCGCCTCAAACTCACCCTCAGCTACACCGGCTTTTCTGCTGCTGGCGAGCGGGCTGATGCTGATCGCCGGATGGTTCTTCCTGACGCGAGTGGAACACGTGGGGCTCCGCTTCGACCCCGGCTACGAGATCCCCGTCGCGCGTGAGTTCGCCCCGGTGGCGGCCGTCACGATGCTCTTCATGCCGGTGTTCGGCCTCGGCGGCGGGTGGATCCTCGCCGACCGCTTCGAGGACCGGACGGCCTGTTCGTGTGCAGCGCCCAGATCCTGACGGCCTGGCGCCCGGCCCTCCCCATCGCCCACACCCCCGCGCACTTCACGCCGTACGACCGCTCGTAGCCCCCTCAGCAGCCCCTTAGCAGCCCCTCAGTGGAGCCGCCCGAAGAGATGGTTGGCCGGCGCGTCGGGATTCTCCCCGTAGAAGAACTCGGACGCGGCCCGGTGGTACTCGGCCCGCGACAGCGCTCCGGAGCCGTCGAGGTCGAGCGCGTTGAACACCTCGGCGCACTCGTCGTCACCGGCCCGCCCCGTGCTGCCGAAGATGTGCGTGAACTCGATCAGACTGATCGCGCCGTCACCGTCACTGTCGGCCAGGTCGAAGAAGTGGTCGGCGACCGGAGCGAGCTCTTCGGGGTAGCGGGCACGGTCGACGAACATGGCGACGAAGGCCTGTGTCATCTCCGCCGATGTCACCCTGTCGTCCTTGTCGGTGTCGACGGGAGCGATGACGGTCTCCCAGAACCGACGCATGGTCTCGTACATCTGCTGTGCCTGAGGCGAGTCGGGGCCGATGCCCCTGGCCCGGACGTAGCGTTCGCTCATCAGGACGACGTCCTGCCGCGTGATCGCACCGTCGCCATCGACGTCCGCGGCACGGAACCAGCGCTCGTACTTCCGTTTGCGCAGCTCATTCATAGGCGCAACGTAAGGTCGCGGCAGCCCTTCGGCCAGACCCATTCCCGGTCACCCCGAGCCCGCCCGCACAGCCGCCCAAGCGTCACAGGATGCCCAGGCGGCACCGCCGAAGCTCGGGCACCGCTCGCCCGGTCACGAGCTCGTCCGCGACGAACCGTACGTCAACGCCATGAGGTCACCTGCTGCAAGCGGCGCGACTCCCGGATCCGCTCCCGAACACGAAGAAGGGGCCATCCGAAGATGACCCCTACCTGCGACTCTTACGAGTCGGGACGACAGGATTTGAACCTGCGACCCCTTGACCCCCAGTCAAGTGCGCTACCAAGCTGCGCCACGTCCCGGTGTGTTCGTCGCGGTGTGTGTTCCGCGTGATCACAGGTAGAACTCTACCCCACGTCGAAGGGTGCTCCGTCCTGCGGTGACTGCCGTCAGGGACGCGCGACAATCGGCGTATGAGCTCTGCACCTGGACCGTACGACAGTGGCCGTGAGCGCGACCGTGACGAGGAAGGACGGGCCCGTAATCAGCGGCCCCGCGACGGGCTCGGGCGGCCCCTGCCCCATGGGGCCGAGGGCGTGCCGCGGCAGCCGGAGGGGGTCGTGCGGTCGCCGGAGGAGTCCGTGGGCGAGGCGCAGGCGTTGTTGGACGCCGGGCAGCCCTTTCACGCGCACGAGGTGTTCGAGGACGCGTGGAAGTCGGGGCCCGAAGGTGAGCGGGGCCTCTGGCAGGGGTTGGCGCAGCTTGCCGTCGGGCTGACGCACTCGGCGCGCGGCAATACCAAGGGTGGGGCGCGGTTGCTGTTGCGCGGGGCCGGGGCGGTTGCTGACTGGAGCGCGCGGAACGGGCGGGAGCGGCCGTACGGGATCGGCGTCGCCGCGTTGGTGGCGTGGGCGGAGGCGTTGGCCGAGGTCCTGGAGCGTGAGGGGGTGGCCGTGGACGCGGCGGCCCATGCGCCTCGGCTGCGACCGGTAAGGCCGGACAGTGCGGGGGCCGACAGTGCGGAGGCCGACAATGCAAGGGCCGACGATGCGGGGGCCGACAGTGCGGGGTCGGACCGTAGGGAGTGAGCCGGCCTCGGGCGCCTCGGGTGCCGGCCGTCACCGAACCGGCCTCACCCCACATGCACACCCCCCGCCCCGGTGTGAGGCTGGCCGTGTGACCACCACCGATCAGTCGGCCGTGCCCGCGTCCAGCCCCGGTTCCGCCGAAGCGCAGGCGCCGCCCGTTCTGGATCGGCGGCGGCGCAACGTCGTCTTCGTGACGATCATGCTGGGGATGCTGCTCGCCGCCCTCGATCAGACCATCGTCGGTACCGCGCTGCCGACGATCGTGTCGGATCTGGGCGGGGCGGAGCACATGTCGTGGGTCGTCACGTCGTATCTGCTCGCGGAGACCGTCGCCACGGTGCTCGTCGGTAAGTTCGGTGACCTGTTCGGGCGAAAGGTCGTCTTTCAGGTTTCGGCGGTCATCTTCATCACCGGGTCTTTCCTGTGCGGCCTGTCGACGAACATGACGCTGCTGATCGCCTGGCGTGCGATGCAGGGCATCGGCGCGGGCGGCCTGATGGTGACGTCCATGGCGCTGATCGCCGACGTCATCCCGTTGCGCGAGCGCGGCAAGTACCAAGGTGCCATCGGTGCCGTCTTCGGCGTGTCCACCGTGATCGGGCCGTTGTTGGGTGGGCTGTTCACTGATCATCTGAGCTGGCGGTGGGCGTTTTACGTCAATGTGCCCATCGCGATCGTCGTGGTGCTCGCGGCCGCCCGGACCATTCCCGTCGTGAAGTCGGCGGTGCGGCCCGTCATCGACTATCTCGGCATCGCGCTCGTCGCCGTGGGCGCGAGCGCGCTGATCCTCGCGACGAGTTGGGGCGGCAACCAGTACGCGTGGGGGTCGCCGACGATCATCGGGCTCTTCGTCGGCGGTCTCGTCGCGCTGGCGCTGTTCTGCGTCGTCGAGACGAGGGCCGCCGAACCCATGCTGCCGATGCGGCTGTTCGGCAATCCGGTCTTCACCGTCTGCTCGATCCTCAGCTTCATCGTGGGCTTCGCGATGCTCGGCGCGATGACGTTCCTGCCGACCTATCTGCAGTACGTCGACGGGGACTCCGCCACCATCTCGGGCGTGCGGACACTGCCCATGGTGATCGGGCTGCTCATCGCCTCCATCTTCAGCGGCAACGTCGTCAGCAAGACCGGGACGTATCGGATCTTCCCCATCGTCGGGGCGCTCGTGATGGCGCTCGGGCTGTATCTGCTGTCGCTGATGGGGAGCGCCACCAGTACGTGGCTGGAGTCGCTGTACATGTTCGTGCTCGGCACCGGCATCGGGCTGTGCATGCAGG
This sequence comes from Streptomyces sp. Je 1-369, assembly GCF_026810505.1. Lineage (NCBI taxonomy): Bacteria > Bacillati > Actinomycetota > Actinomycetes > Kitasatosporales > Streptomycetaceae > Streptomyces > Streptomyces sp. Je 1-369. Next base: position 7,920,113 of record NZ_CP101750.1, on the reverse strand, counting down.
TCCTGACGATCGCCGTGCAGAACACCGTCGCGTACGCGGATCTGGGCACGGCGACGTCCGGCGTCACGTTCTTCCGCACGCTGGGCAGCTCGTTCGGCACGGCGGTGTTCGGCACGATCTACGCCAACACGCTGACGCCGAACCTCAAGGACGGGGTCGCCGCGGCCTCGCGGGCGAGCGGTGGTGATCCGGTCGCCATCGGCAAGGCCGCACAGAGTCCGGAGGGACTGCATGAACTGCCCGCTGCCGCCGCCGCGCCCGTCGTGAAGGCTTACGCGGACAGTCTGCACACCGTCTTCCTGTGGACTGTCCCGGTCGCGCTCCTCGGGTTCCTGGTGGCGCTGTTCCTCAAGCAGGTCGAGCTGCGCGACAGCGCGCGCATGGGCGCGCCCGACATGGGCGAGGGCTTCGCGCAGCCTTCGAGCGGGGACCCCGGGCACGTACTGGAGCGGAGCGTCGCCGCCATCATCCGCGACGTCGGCATGACCACCGCGCGCGGGATCATCAGGGACTCCGACACGCGGCTCGACATCGCGGGCGCCTGGGCCGTCATGCAGGTGTCGCTGTTCACGCGGATGGTCGGGCACGCGAGCCTGGGGCTGATCGCCGCCCGGCGCAGGATTCCACCGGAGGTTCTGGTGCCCGTCTTCGACCGCATGGTCGAGGAGGGGTATCTGACGCGTACCGGTACGTACTTCTCGCACACGTCCGCCGGGGCGCGCGAGGCGGAGGTGATCTCCAAGGCGTGGGCGTCCTGGCTGGGCGAGGAGATCCGGAAGGACATCGGCCGGCCCGCGGACAAGGAGCTCGCCGCGGCGGTCGACGTGATCGCCAAGCGGTTGCTCGCGGAGGACCTGGATCAGGGGCTCTCACCGGAGACGGCGGGCGCCACCACGGTTGCCGGCCGCCGATGAGTTTGCCGGGCGGGGGCGGTCTGCACGGGTATGGAGACACACACACTCGAGACCGTTGGCGCCGACCTCGTTCATGACGTGCGAGGGCCGTTGCCGAGCAGCGACGGACGCCCGCCGTTGTTCATGATCGGGCAGCCCATGGACGCCACCGGCTTTCGCGCGCTCGCCGCGCGCTTCCCCGAGCGGACCGTGGTCACCTATGACCCGCGCGGGCTCGGTCGCAGCACCCGTAAGGACGGGCGGGTCGATCACACTCCGCAGACCCAGGCCGATGACGTGCACGCCGTCATCGAGGCGCTCGGGGCCGGGCCGGTCGAGATGTTCGCCAGCAGTGGCGGAGCGGTCACCGCGCTCGCGGTCGTGGCGCGGTATCCCGCCGACGTGACCACTCTGGTCGCGCACGAGCCGCCGCTCCTCACCCTCACTCCGGACGGCCCGGCGGCCGTGCGGGCCCGGGCCGGGGTCCGGGACGCGTACGAGAAGCGGGGGTGGGGGGCCGGGATGGCCGCCTTCGTGGCCATGACCTCGTGGGAGGGGGAGTTCACCGACGCGTACTTCGCACAGCCGGAGCCCGATCCCGCCACGTTCGGGATGCCCGCGGAGGACGACGGTTCGCGTGACGATCCGCTGCTGTCCGACCGGTCATGGGCCGTCAGCGGCTACCGGCCGGATGCCGACGCGATCGCCGCCGCACCGACCCGCGTCGTGATCGCCGTGGGCGAGGAGTCCGAGAACGTGCTGACCGGACGCACGTCCCTGGCGGCCGCCGAGCTGCTCGGGCTGCGGGTGACCGTGTTCCCGAGTCACCACGGCGGCTTCCTCGACGGAGAGTTCGGATATCCGGGGAAGCCGGACGAGTTCGCGCTGCGACTGCGGCAGGTTCTCGACGGCGCCTCGTAGGTGATCGACGTACGCACCACCGCGTCGCGCTCCCACAGGGGGATTCCTACGCGCTGTAGTGGGCCCGCAGTTCCCGCTTGAGGACCTTCATGCTCGGGCCGAGCGGGAGTTCGTCGGTGAACTCGACCAGGCGCGGGTACTTGTGGCGGCCCAGGTGCTCCTTGGACCACTCGATGATCGTCTCCGCCAGCGCGGGCGTCGCCGCATCGGCGGCCGCGACGACGACCGCGCAGATCTCCTCGCCGTGCACCGGGTCGGGCAGGCCGATCACGGCGGCCTGCCCGACGGACGGGTGGCGCATCAGGACCTCTTCGACCTCGCGCGGGTAGACGTTGAAGCCGCCGCGGATGATGACGTCCTTCTTGCGGTCGACGATGGCGAGGAAGCCGTCTGCGTCCTTGGTGCCGAGGTCGCCGCTGCGGAACCAGCCGTCGACCAGGGCCTCGGCGGTCGCCTCGGGGCGGCCGAGGTAGCCGGAGAAGACGTTGTGGCCGCGGATGACGACCTCGCCGAGTTCGCCGGTGGGCAGCAGTTCGACGCGGTCGTCGACGTCGGCGCGGGCGATCTCCACGTCGACGCCCCAGAGGGGGTGGCCGATGGTGCCGGGGCGGGTGCCGAAGTCGGGCTGGTTGACGGACGCGGTCGGGGACGTCTCGGAGAGCCCGTACCCCTCGTACACGGGCGTGCCGAAGGCCTTCTCGAAGCGTTCGAGTACGGCGACGGGGAGCGAGGCGCCGCCGGAGATGCAGATCCGCAGCTCGGGCAGTTTCTCCGCGGCCTCGGCGGCGGCCACCAGGCCCACGTACATGGTGGGGACGCCGTGGAAGGTGTTGACGTTCTCCTCGACCATCAGCTCGATGGCCCGCGCGGCGTCGAAGCGCGGCAGCAGGACGAGGGTGGCGCCCGCCCGCCACGTCGAGTTCATGGAGACGGTCTGGCCGAAGGCGTGGAAGAGGGGGAGCGCGCCGAGTGCGGTGTCGTCGGGGCGTATGTCGTTGGCGTCGAAGGCGTTGACGGTCGCGTTCATCACCAGGTTGAAGTGGCTGAGCACGGCTCCCTTGGGGACGCCCGTGGTACCGCTGGTGTAGAAGACGACGGCGGGGTCGTCGGCGTCGCGCGTGGCGTAGGTGGTGAGGGGTTCGGTGGCGCCCGCCAAGGCCTCCAGCTCGCCGTCGCCGCCGAGTCGCACCATGCGTACGTCGGTCGCTTCGGCGGCCGCCGCGCCGGTCGCCGCCTGGGCGGGATGGCAGAGGAGCAGGGTGGCGCCGCTGTCCCGCAGGACGTGCTCGACCTCCTCGGCGGAGAGCAGCAGGTGGACGGGGACGACGACGCCGCCCGCGGCGAGGATGGCGTAGTACGCCTTGGGGAACTCGGCGGTGTTCGGTGCCATGAGCGCCACGCGGTCCCCGGGCCGCACGCCGAGCTTCGCGAGCGCGGCACCCTGGGCGCGGGCCTCGCGCCACAACTCCCTGAAGGTGAGGCGCAGTTCACCCTCGACGAGTGCGGTGCGGTCCGGGTGGCGGCGGGCGGGCTCGGCGAGGATCGCGGCGAGGGAGAGCGTGGCCATGAGGGTGGAGGCTCCGTTTCCGAGGGGCTTGCGAAGTGCGGCTTCCGGTTACCGGCTGCGGCTGCCGGTAACCAGCCTTCGGCTTCCGGTTTGCGGCTTGCGGCTTGCGGCTTGCGGCTGTGGGGGCCGTTCTCTACGGCGGCGCACGGCGCCGCCGTCAGGCGGGCTCTCAGTCGCGCTCGACCAGGAGCGCGCTGCCCTGCCCGACACCGACGCACATCGTGGCGAGGCCGCGCGTGGCGCCCGTGCGGCGCATCCGGTGCAGCAGGGTGGTGAGGATGCGGGCGCCGGAGCAGCCGAGCGGGTGGCCCAGGGCGATGGCTCCGCCGGACGGGTTGACGAGCTCGGGGTCGATGCCGAGGGCATCGACGCAGGCGAGCGCCTGGGCGGCGAACGCCTCGTTGAACTCGGCCTCCTGAAGGTCGTCGACGCGCCAGCCGACGCGGGCGAGCACCTTCTGCGTGGCGGGTACGGGTCCGATACCCATGACGTCCGGGTGGACGCCCGCCGATGCCCCGGCCGCGTACCGCCCGAGGGATTCGAGGCCGAGGTCGTTCAGGGCCTCCTCGCTGACGATCAGGAGTCCGGCCGCGCCGTCGTTCATCGGCGACGCGTTGCCCGCGGTGACGGTGCCGTCCTTGCGGAAGACGGGGCGCAGGCCGCTGAGCTTCTCGTACGAGGTGTCCTCGCGCACGCACTCGTCCGTGTCGACGACGACGCCGTCCGGCCGGGTGACGGGGAGGAGTTCGTCGTCGAAGTGGCCGCTCTTGCGGGCGGCCGCCGCGTGCTGGTGGCTGCGGAGCGCGAAGGCGTCCTGGCGTTCGCGCGAGACGCCGTACCGCCCCGCGACCTCCTCGGCGGTCTCGCCCATCGCGAGGACGCCGTGCAGGTCCTTCATCCTCGGGTTCGTGAGGCGCCAGCCGAGGCGGGTGTCGGCGGTCTCCATGCGGTGCGGCAGCGCCTCGTCGGGGCGGGGCAGCACGAAGGGGGCGCGGCTCATCGATTCGGAGCCGCCCGCGAGGACGATGTCCGCGTCGCCCGCGGCGACGGTGCGCGCGGCGGTGGTGACGGCTTCGAGGCCGGAGGCGCAGAGCCGGTTGACGGTGGCGCCGGGCACGGATTCGGGGAGCCCAGCGAGGAGGGCTGCCATCCTCGCGACGTTGCGGTTGTCCTCCCCCGCCTGGTTGGCGGCGCCCCAGTAGATGTCGTCGATCCGGGCGGGATCGAGCTGGGGGATGTCGGCGAGGAGTCCCTTCACGACGGCCGCCGCGAGGTCGTCGGGGCGTACGGAGGAGAGGGCGCCGCGGAGTTTCCCGATGGGGGTGCGGCGGGCGGCGGCGAAGTGGACGGTGCGCACGATACGGCTCCGGATCGTTCTGCGGGTCACGCTGCTTCGGTTGTGCGGGTTGCTCAGCGCGCAGGCGTACGTAAATTAGCGCTGCTAGTTTTGGAGTCTATGCGGGGTGTGGGGCTCAGGGGAAGAGCCCCTTATGCCTCACCGTCCCGCCCCAGCTCGCTGACGAGCGTCAGGCCGGCGCGATCCGGACCGCGCCGCCCCTGACGTCCACCCGGCCCGTCCAGCACCCGGAGACCTGGAAGGGCCGGTTCGGGACGGCCGGGCGGCGTGAGCGTGTGCGGTGCAGGGTCCTGCCGTCCTGCGTGATCACCAGCGTCGGACGTGCGACGAACTCGGTCGTGCGGAGCGTGAACACGCCGGTCGGTTCGTCCGGTGTGAGGCGGTTCGGGGCGATCCAGGCGAGCGGCGCGGCGACCCGGAGCCGCACCGACGCCGAGGGCCAGTCGCCGTCGGCGAGGTAGCGCCGCACGGCCTCCGCCGCCAGGGTTCCCTCGCGCGTCACCGCGCGTGCCGGTTCGGCGGCGTGCAGCACGTTGCCGACCGCGAAGACGCCGCGCCCGTCGGTCCGGAAGGCGCCGTCGACGGCGGGGCCGCGCGTGCCGGGGTCCAGCAACAGGCCCGCGCGCCGCGCGAGTTCGTGGTCCGGGACGAAGTCGCCGGTGAAGACGACGGTGTCGCAGGCGACGTGTGCCGTCCTGCCGTCCCGGTGCCGGAGCCCGACCCCGGAGAGCCGGCCGCGGCCGAGGAGTTCCACCACGGTGGCGTCGGTGAGCAGCGGCACGCCGTGCCGCAGCCGCGCGTCGAGGGCGCGGGCAGGTCGTGCCTGGTGGCGCGGGTGCTCGGTGACCAGTGCGGCGACGGCCACCCCGGCCCGTCGCAGGGTGTCAAGGGCGGTGAAGCTCACCGGTTCCGCGCCGACCACGACGGCGCGCGTCCCGATCCGCTGCCGGTGGAGGTCGGCGGCCTGCTGGAGTTCGCCCGTGGTGTACACACCGGCGGGCCGGGTGCCGGGGACCAGGCGGGCGGCGCGGGACCGTTCGCGGGCGCCAGTGGCGAGGACGACCGCGCGGGCGGTGATGCGCTCCAGGCCCCGGGGGCTCGAGGTGTCGACGGTGAGCGGCGCCGCCCACGCCGTCACGCTGACGCCGGTCCGCAGGACGGCTCCGGTGCCGACGGCCGCCGCCACGCACCGCTCCGCGTACTGCGGGCCCGTCATCCCGAGGCGTCCGAAACCGCCGTGCAGACAGTGCCGCGGAATGCCGCCCGCCTGCCGCTCCCGGTCCACCACCTCGACCTCGCCGACGCCCGACGCGGCGAGCCCGGCCGCCGTGGCGAGACCCGCGGGCCCCGCGCCGACGACCAGGACGTCGACGATGCGCTCGCGCCTCATCCGGTACCCATTTCCGCACCCCGTTCGTAGAGTTCCCGCACCTCGGCACCGCGGTAGAAGCCCTGGCAGCGCCCGCCCCGTGGCCGTGTGCGCCGCCGCAGGCCGTCCCGCGAGCCGGGCGGGACCGTGGCCGCGAGGGCGTCGCGGATCTCACCGCGCGTCACGCGCTCGCAGTGGCGGACGATGTCGCCGTACGCCGGGTCGGCCACTATGAGGTCGGCGCGCTGGTAGGGGCGCGGGAAGGCCTCGCCGAGGTTCGGCATACGGACCGGCTACGGATCGCGGGGTTCGGAGAGGTCCAGGCCCGCGCCTCGGGCAGCAGGATGTGCCGTACGAGGTCACGGGCGAACTTGTCGTACACGATGAGCTGCCCCCTGCGCGGGGTGACAGTGAAGGCCTCATGGCCGAGCAGCCGGTCGACGGTGTCGGCGTGCAGCCCGGCGGCGTTGACGAGGTGATGGGTGCGCAGGGTGCCGCGGCTCGTCGTCACCAGGTGAGTCTTCCCCACTGAACGCATTTCGCTCACGCGGCGGTTGAGGAGCATGAACGCTCCCGTCGAGGCAGTAACTGCTCCGGCCCCCGAGGCGCCGGGCGACGCAGCTGACCGGACCGGAGTCGCCGCGGCACGGGCGCGCACCGGTCCGCGCGAGCAGGAACGCCCCGGTCCCGTACGTGCACTTGGCGCCGCCCGGCGTGGCGCCCGTCCCGATCACACCACGCTCCGGGCAGGCCACCAGGGCCTTGGTCCCGGAGGTGCCCTGAACCACGGCGAGCACGGGCCGTCGCGCCGGATCCCGCTCACGAGTGATCACCGCGGCAGCGTGCTACAGCGGCCGGGAGGGCGTCAAGGCACGGAAATGACAAGGGCGGTGCGCCCCGGGGCCCGGATCGCTATGCGCCGTCGCCTCCGTCACGCAGGGAACGGATCATGCTCCGCAGGCTCCGGAACGCCGCTTCCTGCTCGGCCGCGGTCATCCCCGCCAGCATTCCGACCTCGACGGAGCGGACCGCCACGGTCGCCTTCTCCAGGCTCTCCCGACCGCTCCGCGTGAGCCGCGCGGGCAGCGCCTTGCCGACGGGCGCCTCCGCGGGCCTGGTCACGTAGCCATCCCGCTCCAGGGCCTGGAGCAGCACGTTCATCGTCTGCCGGGTCACGAACGCGCCACGCGCGAGCTCGGAGTTCGACAGCCCGGGCCGTTGAGCCAGCAGTTCGAGGCAGGAGTAGTGCGTCACGCTCATCCCGAGCGGACGCAGCACTTCCTCCATGGCCGCGCGGAGGGCGCTCGAAGCCTCCTTCAGCAGGTAGCCCAATGACTTGTCCAGGTCGACGCCGGCACCCTTTTGACTCATGTCAGGATTCTGACATACCTTTCCCGTGTCAGTAATCTGACACGAAGAGAAGGAGCTTCACCATGCCCGTCACCGGTCCCGACTTCATCTCGCTCCAGGCGCGCGACCTCGCGGCCTCCCAGGCTTTCTACGAGCAGTACCTCGGCGTCGTCCGCTCGCAGGCCGGGCCTCCGCACGCCGTCGTCTTCGAGACGGAGCCGATCGCGTTCGCACTCCGCGAGATCGTTCCCGGCACCGATCTCTCATCCGTCGCCCAGCCCGGCATCGGTGCCGCGATCTGGCTCCACGCCACCGGCGTCCAGGCCATTCACGACGCCCTCGTCGCCGACGGTCACACCATCGTGTCCGCGCCGGTCGACGGCCCCTTCGGCCGGACGTTCACCTTCGCCGACCCGGACGGCTATCACGTCACGCTTCACGACCGCGCCTGACCGGGTACCACGCGACGACCAGCGCGCCGACCGTCACCACCAGCACGGCCAGCACCCGCATGGCGGTGTCGAGGGCGGTGGTGAAGTCGGCGACGACTGCGTGCCGCAGATCGGCGGAGGCCAACTCATGTCCCGCCAACTCCTGTGCCGCCAGCGCCTGTTCCGCCGCCGGGACGGTCGTCGGCGCGTCGGGGCCGTGCAGCGGGGCCGGGAGGCCCGCGGTGAACACCTGGGTCACCACGCTGCCGCTGACCGCAACGCCCAGCGCGCTGCCCAGCTCCCGCGCCAGGCTCTGCAGCCCCGAGCCGACTCCGGCCCGGTGCGCGGGCAGCGCGGACATCATGCCGTGCGACAACAGCGGCGTCGCCAGGCCGCATCCGGCCGCGCTGAGCGTCGCCCCGAGCGCGTACAGGGGGTACGGCGTGCTCGGGCCGACCAGCGACACCGTGCCCAGACCGGCCGCCAGCACCGCGAGCCCCGACCCGAGTGTCAGCCGGGGGCCGACGCGCCGCTCCAGCGCCACCGCGCAGCGCGGCGCGAGCAGCAGCGCCCCCGCCATCGGGAGCAGCCGCACCCCCGCCCCGAGCGGCGAGTACCCCTTGGCGTACTGCAAGTACTGCCCGTTGACGTAGAACAGGCCGAACATCCCCAGGAACACCAGCGCCATGCCGACCGCGCCCGCCCGCACCACGGGCACGGCGAACAGCCGGGGGTCCAGCATCGGGTGCTCGTGCCGCAGCTCACGGACCGCCCAGGCCGCGAGCAGCACCACCGCCGCCGCGAACCCGGCCAGCACCCGCGCGCTGCCCCACCCGGCCTCGGGGCCGGACACGATGCCCGACAGGAGTGAGAGGAAGCCGGCCGTCAGCAGGCCCGCCGACACCACGGAGAGCGGGCGGTCGTGCCGCGGGGGCGCAGGGGAGAACGCCAGCACCAGGACGAGCGCCACCACGGACAGCGGCACCACGCACCAGAACAGCGCGCGCCACGAGCCGAGTTGCAACGCCGCGCCGCCGCCGACGTTGCCCAGCACGGCCGCCAGGCCCGTCATCGACGCCCACACCGCGACCAGCCGTGGCCGACGGTGGCTCGGCGCGCCGCCCACCATCAGGGCCAGCGTCGTCGGCAGCACCGCGGCGGCTCCCACACCGCTGACGACCCGGCCCGCGATCACCGTGCCGACGCCCGGCGCCACGGCGCACAGCACGCAGCCCGCGGTGAACAGGCCCATGCCGGCCGACAGCACCCGTTTGCGGCCCAACCGGTCGGCGAGTGCGCCGCCCGGGATGAGCAGGCAGGCGAAGAACACCACGTAGCCGTCGACCACCCACATCACCGACTCCGCCGACGGGTGCGGCGTGCTGCGCGACAGCGCGGGGACGGCGAGGTTCACGGCGGAGACCATGCCGACGACCAGGGTGACGCACAGGCACATCACTGCGACGGTCAACGGGCCGGGGACGGAGCCGGGGGCGGGGGCGGGGGCGGGAAGAGAGCCGGAGCCGGGGCCGCGTGTCTCGGACGTCATCGTGCGCCGCCTCCCGTCCGGACCAGCTCGGCCCGGAAGGCCAGTCGGTCGCCTCGGATGCGCAGGAACTCCAGGTCCACCGGACGCCCGTCGGGCAGCCTCGTCAGGCGTTCGACGGTGAACAGCGCCGAGCCTGCCGGGATGTCGAGCAGCGCGCACGTGTGCGGGTCGCCGCCGACCGCGTGCATGGTGACGCTCGCGGAACCGAGCCGGCCGCCGACGGACTGCTCGATGAGTCCGAACAGGTCCCGTCCCGCCAGGTCGGCCGTGAGCAGCGGCTCGCCGATGTCCGCGGCCAGGTAGGTCAGGTCGAGGGAGAGCGGTACGCCGTCCAGCAGCCGCAGGCGTTCGATGTGGACCACCCGTCCGCCGTCGGGGACGTTCAGCCTGCGCGCCACTTCGCCGGGCGGGCGCACCAGGTCGGCGACCCGCACCTGGTTGACCACCTCGCCGTGCGTGCCCAACGCTTCGGCGAGGCCGGTCAGCTGCTCCAGGGTGTGTTCGTAGGGCCTCCGTACGATCACCGTGCCGACGCCCTGGCGCCGCTCGACCACACCTTCGCCGCGCAGCACGCCCAGCGCCTCGCGAACGGTGTTGCGTGAGACCTCGAAGTCGGCGATCAGGGTCCGCTCGTCCGGCAGCATGCCCGACGCGAACGCCCCGGAGGCGATCTGACGGCGCAACACCTCGGCGACCTGCCGGGCCCGGTCCGCGCGGGTCCGCTGCGGGTTCTGCGGCATCGGCCGTATCGGCGGTGCCTGTTCGGTGGGCGGGGGGTTCACGGGGCCTGACATCCGTCGAAACTAGGGCGCCAACATTTCCGTGACGTTACGCCACCTGCCCTGACCTGCGATGACGGGCGTGGCCTGCGGTGGGCGGAGAGCGCGGACCCGTTACGCCACCTCCTCCGCCACCTCGGCCGCCGCCTCGGCCGCCGTCCCGAACCCCTCCTTCCCTTTCCGTTTGCCGAAACCCTTGTTCCGCCTGACGGACTCGCTTAAGGTCAGCCGCCCCGGCCCGGCCGCCCCGTGCGGCCGGGCTTTCCCTGTGCGAAACGCCGAAGGAGCGTGCGGTGGAGAACGAGTACGCGGACGAGGGCCGCGACATCGGAGTCGGCGGCGATGACAATGACGGTGCCAGTGCCGGTGCCGGTGCCGGTGCCAGGTCACGCGGCGTAGGACGTCGCGGTTTCGTCGTCGGGGCCGGGCTGGCGGGCACCGGCGGCCTTCTCGGTGCGACCGGCGCGATGCCTGCTGCCGCCGCCGAACGCGACCGGCACGACGGGCACGACAGCCACGGCACCTTCGGCCCCGACGACTTCCGCGCCCGGCAACTGCTGCTCGTACCCGACGTCGTCCTCCTCCCCGAAGGGCCCGTCAAGGACCGCGCGGTGCTCGTCCAGGACGGCACCTTCCGTGCCGTCGGACCGGTCCGCAAGCTCACCGACGCGCACCGCGACGCCAAGAAGGTGCGCCTCAAGGGCCACTTGCTCATGCCCGGCTTCGTGGACGCCCACCACCATCTGACGCAGAGCTTCGGCAAGGCCCAGGCGTTCGGGCAGCCTTCGGAGATCTTCAAGACCGTCTGGGAGCCACTGGAACACGCCCTGGACGAGGAGACCGCGCACCTCTCGGCGAAGCTCGCCGCCCTGGAGGCGCTGCGCGGCGGGTTCACCACCGCCGCCGACGCGGGCACCCGCGCGCCCGTCGACGTGGGCGTCATCGCCGAGGCCGCCGAGGAGGCCGGGCTGCGCTGCGTGCTGTCGAAGGTCGTCTCCAACGGCAAGGGAGGAGAGGAGCATCTGGAGCGGTTCCGGAGCTCACGGCTGATCCATCCCTCGCTGGCGATACCCGTCCCCGAGGACGCCACCGCGGACGTGCTGAAGAAGACCGCCGAGCTGTGCGCGGACGCCGACGCGGTCTTCCAGGTCCACGTCAACGAGCACCTGGCCTCCGTGGAGCGCTCCCTCAAGAGCGTGGGGCGGCGCCCGTTGTCGTACCTGCACCACATCGGCGCCCTCAACGCGCACACCCTCGGCTCCCACGCCACCCTGCTCACCCCCGACGAGATGCGCATGCTCGCCGACACCGGCGCCGCGGTCAGCTACAACCCGGTGGCCAGCGCCTGGAAGGGCAATGCCGTCGCGCACGCCCTGATGTGGCACGCCATGGGCATCCGCTTCGGCACCGGCACCGACGGCACCCGCGGCAACGGCTTCCGCCTGGTCGACGCAGCGGAGAGCGCCCAGCGGCTGTCCTACGGCCTGATGTCCGGCGACTCCGCGTGCGGCGTCGGCCGCGTGTGGCTCACCCACGCCACCTCGCTGAGCGCCGACGCCGTCGGACTCGGCAAGGTGACGGGCGAGATCGCCGTCGGCAAGGCGGCCGACTTCCTGCTCGTCGACCTCCGGGTGCCCGAGCTCACTCCGTCGTACGACCTGTCGTGGGAGCTGGTACGGATGGCCGACCGCGACCAGATCAGCGCGGTCTTCGTGGACGGCAGGCTGCGGCTGTGGCAGGGCTGGCCCACCGAATGGGACGGGCGTGCCCTGGTCCGCAAGGCCGCCGAGACGGGGCCCGAGGTCGTGCGGCGTGCCCGGATCCAGCGGGTGGACCCGGACCCGGACCGCACCGCACGCCGCCCGGGACGAGCACGCTCCTGAGAGCCTGTGTCATAACCCCGGCCGGGGTTATGACACAGGCTCTGAGCGACGACGCGGGGCCCGCAACCAGGGTCCCCCTCAGGGGATCACCGTTCCGGTGCCGTTGTCCCCGCTCAGGTTCAGGCCGAACAGCGCCTTCGGCGCCGGTGCCCCGATGTCCGTCGGGTTCTGCGCGGACGACTGCGACGCCGTCAGGCCTGCCGCGGCGCCGCGCAGCAGCCACACCGCTCCGCCGTTCTTGACGGCACCCAGGTCCTCGCCCGGCGCACCCGCGACGAGGTCCGCCCTGCCGTCACCGGTCACGTCGAGCAGCCGTACCGAACCGCCGAACACGTCGCCGGACTCCGCGGCACCCGGAACCCCCGCCGTGTCCTGGTGGAACGCCTGCGCGTCCTTGCCGGTGAGCCCGTCCTCGCCGCCCTTCAGCAGCACCACGGCGCCCGCCTTCGCCTTCGCGCCGATCGCCTCGCCGGGGACGCCGACGGCCAGGTCGGGGTATCCGTCGCCGTTCGCGTCACCCGTGCCGAGGCGGCCGCCGAACTGGTCGCCCTTCTCGCTCGCCCCGGGCACGCCCGCGGTGTCCTGCGTGATCGTCTGCGTACGGGACTGGCCGGGTCCTGACGACGAGCCGTAGTAGATCTTGACGGTTCCGGGGTCCTCCTCGGTGCCCTCGGTGTCGCCGTTCGGGAAGACCCGGGTGGCAAGGTCGGCGTTGCCGTCCCGGTCGAAGTCGGCGACGGCCGTGCTCGACGACGAGGCGAGGCGCTGCGGGACGGTGGACAGGCCCGTCCTGGTGCCGAGCCACAGCTTGCCGCCCTCGGCATGGTTCTCGTAGACGTAGAACGTCGCCAGGTCCTCGATGCCGTCGCCGTTGAAGTCGCCCGCGGCGGTCGAGTTGATGAAGTTGTCCGTGCTGTACACCTTCACCTGCTGCTCGCGGGCGGGGGCGCCGTCACGCCGGAAGGGGCCGTGGAGCACGTCGTGGTAGTCGCGGTCCTCGCCGTTCCCCATGAACAGGTCCGCGTGCCCGTCGCCGTCGAAATCGCCCGCGGTGATGTCCTCACCGACCTGCGCGTTCGCGGGTGCGGGGAGGCGCACGGCGTCCTGGCCCGAGATGCCGGTCTTCCGGCCCCACAGGACGGTCACCGATCCGCCGACGTTGTTCTCCGGCCGGTACTCGCGGCTCACCACCGCTAGATCGGTCAGGCCGTCGCCGTCCAGGTCGCGGGAGACCATCGCGTAGCCGAATCCCTGGTTGTCGCCGGGGGTGCCGGGCACACCGGGGCTGTTCTGGTCGATGACCGTGGTGCGGGCGGGGTCGAGGCCGTGCGCGGATCCGTACCTGATGGTGATGTAACCCGCCCAGGTGTGGCCGCCGACGGTCGCGCCGGGCGCGGCCACGGCGACGTCCTGGTGGCCGTCGCCGTCGAAGTCCTCCCGTACGGTGGCGGCGGCGTCCTTCGCGGACACGGGCCTCGCGGATGCGGTGCCCGCGAGGACCGGCACGCCGAGCGAACCGATCAGGGCCGCGGCCACGGCGGTCGAAGTGGCTCTCGAAGTGGCTGTCGACAGGGCGGGTCGGCGGATGCCCACGGTTCCTCCTTGGGTGCGCACGGGGTCGAACACGTGCACGCGGACGTGACTCACCTCGGAGACACGCGGAAACAGCCGATGGTTGTGCCCGACAGCCCGACAGCCCGACGGCCGGACAGCCCGAGAGCCCGACGGTCAGATGGCCGACGGCCCGGCACAGCGGGTGAACGGAGTCCTACCGGGTCCGGCGGATGCGGATCGGGCCGCGGGCGTCCGCCGGGTCGACCGGCTCACCGCCCTGCGTGATCTCCACCTTGCCGGCCTCGACCAGCTTCCGGGCCGCGCGGCGGGCGGGCTCCATCAGTGCGCGCCAACCGTCGTCGTCCCCTTCGTGGACCGCCCGTGCGGCGTCCGAGGGGCAGATCGTGGCGTCCGGGGCACGGCGGTCCAGCAACTCCAGGATGGTCTGCTCCAGGCGCCGCTCGGTCTTGCGCTGCGTCTCCCGCTCCGTGTCCCGCTTTGTGTCCCGCTCGCTCCGCGTCACCACACCAGTCTCGCACCTCGGCCCGTTCTACAAGGGACGGTCGTTGAGGATCTTCTGGAAGAGCCGGTGGTCGCGCCAGGCGCCGTTGATGAAGAGGAAGGACGGTGCGACTCCGTACTCCGCGAAGCCGCACTTCCTCAGCACGCGCTGCGACGCCGTGTTGTGCATCAGGGTGCCTGCCTCGACGCGGTGCAGGCCGAGTTGGGTGTCCGCCGTCGCGCAGGCGTGCCGTGCGGCGGCGGAGGCGAGGCCGCGGCCCACGTGCTCGGCGTCGATCCAGTAGCCGAGGTTTCCGCTGCGGGCCGGGCCGAGCACGATGTTCGAGACGGCCGCGTGGCCGACGATCTCGGCGCCGCTCACCAGGACCCAGTGCGCGGACCGGCCCGCCTGTCCGTCCGCCAGCTGTACGCGGACCCGCTCGGCCTGCCCCTCCGCGGTGTAGAAGGCGGCGGGACGGTCCGGGTCCCAGGGGCCGAGGTGGTCGCGGTTGCGCCGGTAGGCGCGGGCGAGTGCCTCCGCGTCGTCGAGCGCGACGGGCCGGATGAGGACGCCTGGCGCGAGGTCGACCGCTCCACTGATCATGTGCCAATCCTACGAGCGGTCGACCGAGGTTCCGAAGACAGGCCCTCAGCGTCCGCCCGCGACCCGCAGCACGGTGCCGGTGGCGTACGAGGCCTCGTCGGAGAGCAGCCAGGCGACGGCCGCGGCGATCTCGGAGGGTTGCCCGGAGCGCCCGAGGGGGATGCCCGCGGCGAGCTTCGCGGGGCGCTCGGGGTCGGCGTGGAACTCGGTCCAGATGACGCCGGGGGCGACGGCGTTGACCCGGATGCCGTCCCCGGCGACCTCCTTGGACAGGCCGACCGTCATCGTGTCGACGGCGCCCTTGGCGGCGGCGTAGTGGACGTACTCGCCGGGGGCACCGAGCGTCGCCGCGGCGGACGAGACGTTCACGATGGCGCCGCCGCCGTTGGCCTGCATGTCCCGCACCGCGCGCCGGGCGCAGAGCAGATAGCCGAGTACGTTCACTTCGAGCGCCCTGCGCATGCCCTCGGCGTCGGCGTCGGCGAGGGGCCCGACGGGGCCGCTCACCCCGGCGTTGTTGACCAGGCCGGTGACCGGGCCGAGCTGGGCGGCGGTGTCGAAGAGGCGGTCGACGTCGGACTCGTCGGCGGTGTCGACCTCGACGGTGATGCAGCGGCGACCTGCGGCGCGGACCGCGTCGGCGGCCTCATCGGCGGCGGCCGCGTTGGAGCGGTAGCCGATGACGACGTCGTGGCCCTCCTCGGCGAGACGGGCGCTGACAGCGGCGCCGATACCGCGGCTGCCGCCGGTGACGACGGTGACGGGGTGGTGCTGCACGGGGACCTCCGGCTGTGGGTGGCTGACTGTCGCGCCGCCCGGACGCGGGGACCGCCCGCGCCCGGATCACGCCGTCATCCTACGAACCGGTGATCTTGGTCAGCGGCGAGGGGCTTCGTGGCCCGTCCCGGCCGCCACGCCGACCAGCGTGGCGCCCGCCGTGTCGCTCCGCAGCCTCAGCACGTTGCGGTGGGGGTGCCACTGGGCGAGGCCCTTGTGGTCGCGCAGCAGGCGGCGCAGGTGCCGCGGGTCGCGCGTCCACAGGGCCTCGGGGACGCCCCGGGTCGGGCCGAGCACGTGCAGCGCGATGCGGCCGTCGTCCGCGACGTCGTACGAGGACAGGAGCACGTCGACCGAGGTGTCACGGGTGTCGTGCGCGGGAGAATGCGTCATGGGGTGCCTCCGGAGTCGTGGACCCCGGGTCTCGCCGGCCCGGTGATCCGCCGTTCCCCGTGCGCGTCGCACGGGGCGGGTCGTCACCCGGGGCACCCGCGACGGAGCGGGGTGCCGTCCAGCGAGCCGGGGCTTGACACTGGAACTCGTGACCCGCCCCGACCGTAACACTTCCCCTAGTGGGAGGTCGCGGGAGTAATCGCGTCCTCCGGAGCGGCCTTCTCCGCGGGCAGGCTGTCCATGAAGGAGCTGACCGAGAAGACCGCGTTGCCGGGGCCCGCGGGGCCGTAGCCGGGGGGCGAGCTGAGGCCGTTGGCCTCCATCGTCGCGCGGTAGGCCTCAAGGAGCCGCACGTGGTACTCCAGCGGCGCGCCCTGCGGGTTCGCCTTGCCGAGCGGCGTCGTGGGCTCCGGGCACCAGGTGGTGAAGCGGGGCGTGATGCCGCGCGACATGAAGTACTGCAGGCCCTCCACGGTGGAGTCGATGGCCTCGTCGACCGTCTTGAAGCCGAACGGCTCGGCCATCTCGACGCCCGCGACGAAGTTCGGGATCACGTTGCGCGGCCCGAACACCTCCGCGGAGTCCAGGATGCGGCGGTGCCACTCGTCGCGGCCGACGTAGCGCTCCTTGCCGGGGCAGTACCGCTCGAACAGGTACGGGTCCCAGACCTCGTAGTTCGGGTGGTAGATCCGCACTCCGTAGTCGTGGAAGCGCTGCACGTCCTCCTTGGGCAGCGCCTGGGCGACGACCTTGCCGATCCAGCGGCCCGGGAAGCGCTCCTCGATGGCCTTCGCGTACTGCCCGTAGAAGTCGGCCTCGTCCTTGCCCTGGAGCTGCGTGGTGATGGCGCCGCCGGTCAGCGTGTACGCGGTGGACGACTTGTTCGTGTCGTACTTGTCGATGATGGCGAGGGCTTCGAGGACCTCGTCCATCGGCTTCACGCCGGTGTAGGGACGACCCGCAGCCTTCTGCTGGCGCCAGTTGTGGTTGATGTCGCAGTACTGGCACTCCTCCTTGGCGCCGAAGTACTGGCAGACCCGGAAGACCGTCAGGTAGATGAGGTAGCCCCACTGGATGGTGGGCGCCACCTCCATCACCGACTTGCCGTTCTCCAGCGTGTGCCGGTAGTAGTCCGGCATCGGGGGCAGGCCGACGTCGGAGATCCGCGCCCCGTCCAGGTACAGGCCGAGCACGCCGTTGTCGTCGGCGGCGACCCGGTAGGGCGAGGACGGGTTCACGCGCACCGAGACGACGGTGCGGCGCAGGTCGTACGGGCCGCCGGTGAGGACGATCTCCTCCGGCGGGCGGCGCAGGGCGGCGGCGCCGAGTTCGGGGAGCGTCCCGTGGTCGAAGGAGAAGATGAAGTACGACTTCGGCTTGACCTCCCCGCCCTCGTTGTCGCTGAGCGCCGACTCGTCGAAGGCGATGCCGCCACGCAGCAGATCCTCCTTGATCACGGCTTCCCGCGGCACGTGCGGGAACCGCTCCATGAGTGACTCGATGAGCTGGGTACGGCTCTCGCTGCGGCTTGGCATGGGCCGGGCACCTCGGATCCTGTTCGGTCGATCTGTCCAGTCCACGCTAATACCCGCCCGATCCGTTCCGGATCCGACTCCGGTCTCAGTGCGTCTGTGCCGGAGGTCTATGCTGCGGCGCCCCCCGTCAAGGCGGCGGGATCACTTCGATCCCGAACTCCTGGTCGGCGGCGCCGGAGCAGCGGCCCTGGACGACCTCCGTACCGGCTTCGACGTCCTGGTCGCGCAGGCTCAGACACCGGCCGGTGCTGACGGGACGGAGGCGGAAGTGCTTCGCGACCGCCGGGCCGAAGGAGCTGACGCGGAACTGCTGGGCCCGGTTGCCGTCGGCACAGTCCTCACGGGGTTCGAGCAGATCGCGGCCCGGCCCCTTCGACAGGACCGTCAGGCAGCCGATGCCGTACTTCGGGTGATGCCACTGGATCTGTACGACGTCCTTGCCCACGGGTTCGAGGAACACGCGGGGCCGGGCCGCCTTCGTACAGGGGTGCTGGGCGGCGACGGCGGTCTTGTAGCGGCCGGTGCGGTCCTTTCCTTCGGTGACGCAGAACTCCGGGCTTCTGGCGGGGTGAATCCGCGCCCAGCTGCCCACGGCCGGAATCCGCACGCCGGTCACCGGCATCGCGGACGGGGTGACCGGCGGCGCGGAAGCGTCGTCGAAGAGGCTGCCGGCGCCGAGCGTGCCGAAGATCCCGAGGCCCGCCCCGACGACGAGACCGGCGGTCCTGCGCCACCACGGCACCCGTACCGGCGGCGGGGCGACGGCATCCCCGCTGTCGCCGTCGTCACGGTCACCGCTCGGCGCGCGGTCGTCGGTGGCGAGTCGGCGACGGGCCCCGAGCCACTGGAGTACGTCGTCGTCGCCGAGGCCGCACGCCCGGGTGAAGGCCTCGACGAACCGTTCCCGGGGCAGGGTGATCCGGCCGAGGGTCGTCGCGATCGTGCTGGCGGGCAGGGTGTCGCCGTGTGCGGTCGCCTTGCTCTCCAGCTGACGGTAGGTCAGTCCCGACCAGGTCCGCAGCGCGCGGAGTGCCACGGCGAACTCGGCCGGGGTACCGGCGCTCGCGGGCTGCGGCGCCCCGGCCGACCGCTCTGCCAGGGACCCTTCGTCCCGGCTCGTCACGGCACCAGTCCCGTTCGGACGTGTTCGGAACGCGCCGCGTACGGGTCCGAACACGTCCGAACGCCGTACGGCCTTGTCGGCGCGGTGGGCAGCGTGCAGCGTTGCCCTCGTTCCACTCCGAGCGTCGGCTCCCCCATCACCACACGCCGACCCGCCACTCGCCGCCCCCTCAGACGTATGAGCCCAGTCGGCGTCAACTTACGCATGGCTGCTTCCGGGCGGCAGGTTCACATCAAGTCATTGTTCGTCCGGCAACGACGTTCGTCCGACAACGATCCCCAAGGAGCATCATGCGTACTCGCACATGGTTCGCCGGTCTCGCGGCGGGAGCCGCCTTGCTGGCAGGCGGTTCGGTCACGACAGCACAGGCGGCCCCCTCCGTCGACACCGGCGGCGGGGAACCGCCCAACTGGACCCCCAGTGGGACCCAGAGCTGTTCCTCTCACTCCCATCGCGACGTCGACCCCGGCGGCGGGCAGACGGTCAGCACACAGACCCTGCGCCGCAGCGGCCCCCACAACACCTGTGGCAGCAATCAGGTCCACAGCACGGCGGTCGACTATCACTGCTACACCTTCAACGAGTCCAACAACGGCTGGACCTATGTGACGGTGCGCGCCACGGGCGCCCAGGGCTGGGTGTACGACGGGAACCTCACGAACGGCGGCAGCAACGAGCCGTGCTGATCCTGACCGGGACTCCACTGCGGGCCGACGCGTAGCCGGCCTCCACCACGCGCAGAGTGCGCAGGCCGCCCTCGCCGTCCGCGACGGTCATCGCGCCTTCGGCCGCGCCGTACAGGAAGGTGCGCAGCATCAGCTCGTCCAGGTCGGCGCCGAAGGGCACCTCGGTGCCGTGCCCCCTGCGCTCGCTGAAGCCGTGCACCTTCTGGTCGAAGGCATCCATCTCCAGGGTGGCCCGCTCCCCCACGACGGTGAGTTCGAGGCCGCCCCAGGAGTGGTGGGAGCGGGGGTGCGACCAGCTGCAGTCGATGGTGGCGACGGCGCCGTTGGAGTACGTCACGCTGACCAGGCCGCTGGTCTCGGCGGCGACCTCGTCGGCGTACAGGAGGTTGTTGGTCTGCGCGTACACCTCGACCGGCCCGGCGTCCTCGAAGAGGTCGTCGAGCAGGTCGGCGATGTGCACGGTGTGGTCCATGAGGGCGCCGCCGCCGGAGAGCGCGGGCTCGGCGAACCAGCGGCGGGCGCGGGTCGGCATGCCGCCGTTGTTCGCGCCGGACACGGTGAGGACCCGGCCCGCGTCGCCCGCCGCGACGGCGGCCTTCACGGCCGCGTAGGCCGGGCTGAACCGGACCGGGTAGGCGACCGCGAGCCGCACGCCCGCGGCCCGGCAGGCGGCGACCATCGCCTCGCCGTCCTCGACCGTGGCGGCGAGCGGCTTCTCGCACAGGACGGGCACGCCGTGCGCGGCGGCGCGTTCGACGAGGGGCCGGTGCCGGGCGTTCTCGGAGCAGACGATCACCGCGTCGGGGCCCCAGGCGAAGGCTTCGTCGTACGTGTCGGCGTACGGGACTCGCGCCGCGTCGGCGACCGCGCGGCCCCGTACCTCGCCGGGCGCCGCGAGGTCCGTGTCGGGGTCGCTGCCGAGGACGTCGATGCCGGGCATGCGGGAGAGCAGGCGCAGGTAGGTCGCCGCGTGGACGTGGGCGAACGACAGGACGGCGACCTTCATCGCATGGCCTCCTCGGTGTCGGTGACGGCATGCGTCGAACGGCTCTCGGTCAGCTCGACGACGCGGCCGGTGCGGCTGGACTCCACGGCGGCCTCGGCGATCCGCACGGCCTCTATGCCGTCGCGGGTGCTCACCCTCGGTTCGGGCCCGCCGTCCTGCCAGGTCGCGGCGAACTCTCGGAGTTCGGTGAGGAAGGGGCTCTCGGTCATGGGGCTGGTGGGGATGCCTTCGTTGGCGGCGCGCACGCCTTGGGCGGTGATGCGGAAGCCGGGTACGGCGGTGGAGTCGTGGTGCAGGAGGCCGTCGGCTCCCGCGACGCGGAACGTCGTACGGAACGGCTGGTCGGGCAGGCCCCACAGGCCGTTGATGTGGCTGACGGCGCCCGATGCGTGGGTGAGGACGGCCGACGCGGTGACGACCTCGGGCGGAGTGCCGGTGGCGTGTTCGACGCCGCGGGTCCTCGCGTGCACGCGGACGACGTCGCCCGCGAGCCACCGGGCGATGTCGATGTCGTGCACCATCAGGTCCATGATGACGCCGCCGGACTTGGCGGGGTCGCCGAACCAGGGCGCCCACTGGGGCCTCGCGCCGCCGCGCGTGAAGCGCAGCACGGCGAGTTCGCCGAGGTCGCCGCGGGCCACGGCCTGCCGCAGGGCTGCGTACGCGGGGAAGTAGCGCACCACGTGGGCGGGGTGGAGGCGGACGCCCGCCGCGTCGGCGGCGGCCCCGATCTCCTCGGCGTCGCGGACGGTGAGGGCGAGGGGCTTCTCGCAGACGACGTGGCGGCCCGCGGCTACGGCGGCGAGGGCCAGGTCCTTGTGGGTGGGGGTGGGGGTGCAGATGTCGACGGCGCTCGCTTCGGCCAGAAGGGTGTCGAGGTGGTCGACGGCCCGGACGTCGTGCCCGCGCTCGGCGTACTCGGACGCGAGTTTGTCCGCGGAGCCGTCGACGGTGTACACGCTCACCCGGGCGCCCAGTGCCAGCCAGCCGGGCAGATGGGCGCGGGCGATGCCGCCGGCGCCGAGCAGGCCGATGTGAAGCGATCGCAGGGGGCCTCGCATGGGGGGATGCTGCCTTTCCGTTGAGGACAGGACGGGGGGATCAGTTCTTGGAGCCGGAGAGGGCGACGCTCTGGACGAAGTGCCGTTGGAGGAAGAGGTAGACGACGAGCATCGGCAGACTCGCGATCAGCGAACCGGCCATCATCACCGGGTAGTTGGTCTCGTACTGGCCCTCCAGGGAGGTCAGCCCCGCGCTGATCGGCATCTTCTCCGGGTCGGTGTTGACGATCAGCGGCCACAGCAGGTCGTTCCAGGACCACATGGCGGTGATGACGGCGAGGGCGGCCAGCGCGGGCCGGATCAGCGGCAGCATGATCGACCAGAAGATGCGGAAGGAGCCCGCGCCGTCGATGCGCGCGGCCTCCTCCAGCTCCCTGGGCAGCGTGAGGAAGAACTGGCGGAGCATGAACGTGCCGAAGGCGCTGAACATGCCGGGCAGGAAGAGCGCGGGCGCGGAGTTGAGCAGCCCGAGGGACTGGATGATGTCGTACTGCGGCAGGACGAGCAGGGAACTCGGCACCATCAGGACGGACAGGAAGAGCGCGAACAAAACGTTGCGGCCCCGGAACTGCATGCGCGCGAACGCGTAGGCGGCGAGCGAGCAGAACACGAGCTGGCCGACGGTGCGCCCGACGGTGTTGAGCAGGCTGTTGGTGAGCATTTCGCGGAACGGCAGCGCGGTGAAGACCTCTTCGAAACTGTCCCAGTTCCAGTCCTTTGGCAGGAACGTGGGCGGCACCTGTGAGGTTTCCGCGAGGGTCTTGAGCGCGGTGAGCAGCTGCCACAGGAACGGGAAGACCATCACGAGGGCACCGAAGGAGAGCACGGCGTGGGTGGCGACGGACCCGGAATTGAAGCGTTTCCGAGTGGTCGGGGTGGCATGCGTGCCGGACGTGTCAGGCATAGTGCACCCACCTCTTCTGGATACGGAACTGGAGATACGTCAGGGCCGCGATGACCAGCATCAGCAGGAAGGCGAGTGCGGCGGCGGCGCCCTGCGCGTTCTCGATGAACGCCCATTTGTAGAAGAGGCCGACGATGGACTGCGTATCGCCGATCGCGGGGTTCTTCTCGGCCATCATGATGTAGATGAGGTCGAAGGTCTGCAGGGAATTGATCATGCAGATGACGGAGGCGAAGAAGATGGTCGGGCTGAGCAGCGGGAGCGTGATGGTGAGGAACCGGCGCAGCGGCCCCGCGCCGTCGAGTTCCGCGGCTTCGTAGTAGTCCTGCGGTATGCCTTTGACGCCCGCCATGAAGATGACGAGGTAGTAGCCGGTGGTGGACCAGACCATCACCGTGCCGATCGCGTAGACGGCGGTGGACGGGTCGGAGACCCAGTAGTTCCGGTCGACGCCGAACCAGCTCAGGATTTCGTTGATGAGCCCGAAGTCACCGTTGTAGAGCCAGTTCCAGACGAGTCCGACGGCGACGGGCAGCGTCACGAACGGGATGAAGTACAGGGCGCGGTATACGGATACGCCGCGCAGTCCGCGTCGGTTCAGGAGCGACGCGACGACGATGGCGACGGGCAGTGCCAGCAGCCCGATGACGCAGTAGATGAGTGTGTTGCCGAGGGCCTGCCAGACGGTGACGTCCTTGATGACGCGTATGTAGTTGTCGGTGCCTATGAAGGTGTGGCCGCCGAACGCGCCGAATTCGGTGAAGCTGAAGTACAGGGTCTGAAGGAGCGGCCAGAAGTAGAAGACGGCGAAGCCCAGGCCGAGCGGTGCGATGAACCAGTAGGCGGACCGCTGGTTGCGGGGACCGGGGCGCGCGCCGGAGGCGGAGGTCCGGCTGCGCGCGGCCGCCTTCGCGGCGGCCGTCGCGGGGAAGATGCTCATGAGTCGCGTTCCTCCTTCAGGGCCCGGTCCATCTGCTCGCCCAGCGTGCGGGCGGCGCTCTCGATGCCACCCTTGCCGCTGAACGCGGCGCCGAGCAGCGGGTATTGGAGGTTCTCCCAGACGGCGGTGTTCTTGGAGCTCGGATAGGGAACCGCGTACTCCTGCATTTCGAGGAAGTGCTCGAGGTCGAATTCGGGCATCGACTTGAGCCAGGCGTCCTGCGTCCCCTCGTACGAGGAGATGGTGACGCCTGCCCTGGCCTGGATCTCGGCGGCCTCACGGCCCGCCATGAAGTGCACGAATTTCCAGGCGGCCGCTTTCTTGTCGCTCTTGGCGGAGACGACGTTCGCGAGGCCGTGGATGATGGTGGCCCTGCGCTTGCCCTTGGGCAGGACGGCGATGCCGCCGTGGTCCTTGAGTGCGGGCACGGCGTACATCTGTCCAGCCATCGCGGAGAGGTCGTAGTTCATGGCGACCTTCTCCGACCAGTAGCGCACGCGCCCGACGGACTCGACCATCGCGCTCTGCGGGGGTGACCAGCCCCGGTCGATCATGTCGGTCAGGAAGCGCATGCCGTCGATGGACCGTTCGTCGCCGAAGCCCGAGCGGCCGTTCTCCAGGACGTGGCCGTCGGCCCCGCAGATGGCCGGGTAGATCTTGATCTGCCGGTCCATCTCGGCGGCGAAGCCGTGCACCCGCCGGCTCGGGTCGGTGAGTTCGGCGGCGGCGTCGCGCACGTCGTCCCAGGTCCAGCTCGCGTCCGGGTACGTGATGCCCGCCTTGTCGAAGAGCTGCTTGTTGTACCAGAGGCCGATGGTGTCGAAGTCCTTCGGCAGCCCGTACTGCGTGCCTTGGTAGGAGTAGAGCTTCACCAGGGCTTTCGGGTGGCGGTCCACGGGGGTGGCGTCGGCCTTGATGTGCCCGGAGAGCGGTTCGAGGACGCCGTTGGCCGCGTACAGCTGGAAGTTGACGGCGTTCATCCAGAACACGTCGGGTGCGGTGCCGCCGCGCATGGACGTCTTCAGGGTCGTCCAGTAACTCGCCCAGGGCGTCAGCTGGATCCGCACGGATATCTGCGGGTTCCGTTTCCGGAACGCGGCGATGATCTTCTCCATGCCCGGCAGCTGCGCCGGGTCCCACATGCCGTACGAGAGCGTGGTCCTGCCACCGCTGTCGGTGCCGCCACCCCCTCCGGAGCAGGCGGCGAGCAAGGGGGCCGCCACCGCCCCGCCGAGCAGAGTCCTTCTGCGCATGTGCGCCTTCGCCTCCCGATGAGTCGCCGGACGCCCCACGGCCCCGCCCGCACGGGCGGCAGGCCGTTACGACGCCTTGTCCGTGAGCAGGTCCTCCTCCACCCGGTCGAGCGCCTTGCGCACGGCGCCGATGGCCACGCCCCGCTCGCCGAGCGTGCTCAGAGCGATGCGCGGGACGTGCAGGGTCATGGGCTGCAGCCGCTCCTCGAGCAGCGGCAGCAGATGGCGGCCGACGGGGGTCGCTCCGCCGGTCAGCACGATCAGTTCCGGGTCGACGGCGAGCGCGAGCGCCGCGATACCCGGGGCGAGGCGGTCGGCGAAGCCCGCGACGGCGGCCAGCGCCCGCGGGTCCGCGCCGTCGGCCGCGCGGGCCAGCGCGGCGACCTCGGACTCGCCGGGGCGCCGCCCGTCGGAACCCTCGGGCCACTTCAGGGCTTCCTGCGCGGTGCTCATGCCGAGCAGGGGCAGCATGCCGAGTTCGCCCGCGCCGCCGCGCCCGCCCCGGTGCAGCCGCCCGCCGATGGTGAGGCTGCACGAGACGCGGTGCCCGGTCAGGACGCAGACGACGTCGTCCGCGAGGGTGGCGGCGCCCTGCCAGCGCTCGGCGAGCACCGCGAGGTTCACGTCGTTCTCGACGAGGGTGTGGCCCGGTCCGCCGTCCTGGAGCAGCCGTCCGAGGTCGACGCCGGACCATTCGGGCACCACGACGGAGGTCACGACGCCGCTCGTGTCGACGACGCCCGGCACGCCCACGCAGCGGGCGAGGACGGCGGCTCGGCGCGGGACGTGGGCGTCGAGGAAGGTCTCCGTGGTGTGGCGCAGCAGGTCGAGGCGGGCGCTGCCGCCGAGCTCCGGGTCGATGTCGCCTCGGTGGGCGGCCAGGACGGTGCCGCCCAGGTCGGCGAGGAGCAGCACCATTTTGTGCAGGCCTATGTCGGCGCCGAGGACGTGTCCGGCTTCGGTGCGGAAGCGGAAGCGGCGTGCGGGGCGGCCCGGCGCGCGCTCCCCCGTCTCCGCCGCGGACTCGCCGACGAGTCCCCGTTCGGCGAGTTCCTCGACGGCTGCTTCGACGGTGGGTCGGGAGAGGCCGGTGCTCGCGGCGAGTTCGGCGAGGGTGCGCGGGCTGCGGTGGTGCAGGGCGCGCAGCACGACGGTGGTGTTCAGCCGCCGCAGGGCGATCAGATCGTGCCCCCGAGCCGCGTTTCGCATCAGTCTTCACCCCGGGCCCGTGCGGCGGCAGCCCGGTTGACGGGCCACGACGTCCGACGCCGCACGGAATTAGGGAGGAGATTTGCATAACTGTCGCGCCGGGGGAACCCCTCCGGCAACGATCCGCCGGTCGAAGTCAGTCGACGTACGTTTCGAGCGTGCCGCGTCGCCGGACGTCGAGGGTCGCGCAGTGGAACGAGCCGCCGAACGGTGCGTAGTGGAGCAGGTCGCACGGGATCGGCTCGAACCCCCACGCTTCGAGCGCGCGCAGCATGCCGGTGTGGTGCCGCTCCGCGATGACCCGCTTCTCGTCGATCATCAGCACGTTCATGCTGAGCCACTTGCCGCACAGCGAGGTCATCTTCAGCAGCCGATCGTCGATCGGATCGGGCTCCGGGGCGACCAGGACGTCCCATGAGCCGAGCACGTCGGGGAGGCGGTCGACATCGACGTACTCGGGATTGACGAGCACCTTGCCGGGTGCGAGCAGGACGAACGTGGTGTCGATGTGCATGGGCGTACGGCAGCGGCTCTCGATCTCGTGGATGCGGTACTCCGGGCCGAGATGGCGGCGCAGCCATTCGATGCCCATCAGGTTGGTGACGTTGCTGCGCGTCACGAACAGGTCGCGGCCCGCGCGCATGAAGTCCGCGGCGTCGAAGACCGGTTCGAACTCGGTGAGGACGTAGCGCATGGGCTCGCCGTCCTCCGGGGGGCGGAAGTCCTTCTCGAACAGCGCGTCGGTCAGCTGTGGCTTCGGCGCGGACGTCCAGCGCGCGCCGCGCCGGAAGTAGTCCTTGAGGAGTTCGCGGTAGGAGTGCGTCTCGAAGTACCGGCACGGCCAGGCCATCGGCGTCTCGATGATCTCGTCGCCGACGACGAGCATGCCGTCCCGCGGGCAGGTGTTGCAGAAGCCGCGTGACTCCCAGTCAGGGGTGGCGAAGCGGTGCTTGTGCTCGACGGCGGCCGGGCGGGTGACGGTGACGCCGAGGGACTCCAGGAGCGCGACGAATCGGTCGAGTTCGTCCTGTGCCGGTTCGAGCAGGCGCTTCGGGTACGTGTGGCCCGCGGCGAGGCCTTGCAGGCGTGCCGCCCAGGGCGGGATGTTGCAGGCCACGACGGGGTGACTGGACGGGATGGTCGCGCCGTCGAGGCGGCCGACGACGACTTCCTCCAGCGGGTCCCACTCGTTGTGCGAACTGACGGGCGATACGAGCGTTTTGTGCACTTGCGCCATGCCCAATGCTCTACCACGCGTGGCCCGCGCCACTCGACAGACGTGGCCGATCTGTGAAGATCCAGGTAGGGGTACGCGCGCCTGCTGTGCCCGGATGGGGCAGGATGACGTCCGCGCCGGGCGGAGCTCGCGGAGGCAGTTGTCGTAGCTCCCGCCCCTGGCGTGACCGCACTCCCCGAATCGAGCAGGTACCCACGTGACGACACATCACATACGCAGCACACAGGCGCGTATGCAGGCGCACTCCCCCCGTACGACCCGTACGACCCGTATGAGCCGTGCAACCCGTACGACCCGTACGACGGGAGTGACCCGATGACCCGTGCGCTCACCCTGCACGACTGGATCGTGGCCGGCATCGCGGTGGCCGCGGGCGTCGTGGCCGGACTGCTGCTGCGCGCGCTCCTGCGGTGGCTGGGCGAGCGGGCCAGCCGGACGCGGTGGAGCGGCGACGACGTCATCGTCGACGCCCTGCGCACCCTCGTCCCCTGCGCGGCCATCACCGCCGGACTCGCCGCCGCGGCGGGCGCGCTGCCCCTCACGCCGCGCACCGGGCGCAACGTGACGACGGCACTCACCGCGCTGCTCATCGTGGCGGGCACGCTGACGGCGGCCCGGATCGTCACCGGCCTGGTCAGGAGCGTGGCGCAGTCCCGCTCCGGGGTGGCCGGGTCGGCCACCATCTTCGTGAACATCACGCGGGTCGTCGTACTCGCGATGGGCTTCCTCGTCGTCCTGCAGACCCTCGGCATCTCCATAGCGCCGCTGCTCACGGCGCTCGGCGTCGGCGGTCTCGCGGTCGCCCTCGCCCTTCAGGACACGCTCGCCAACCTCTTCGCGGGCGTGCACATCCTCGCGGCGAAGACCGTGCAGCCGGGTGACTACATCCAGCTCAGCAGCGGCGAGGAGGGGTACGTCGTCGACATCAACTGGCGCAACACGACGGTGCGCCAGCTCTCCAACAACCTCGTCATCATCCCCAACGCCAAGCTGGCGAGCACCAACATGACGAACTACAGCCGCCCCGAGCAGGAGCTGTCGATCACGGTGCAGGTCGGGGTGAGCTACGACAGTGACCTGGAGCAGGTCGAGAAGGTCACGACCGAGGTCGTGGACGAGGTGATGACCGACATCACGGGTGCGGTGCCCGACCACGAGGCGGCCATCCGCTTCCACACCTTCGGCGACTCGCGGATCAGCTTCACGGTGATCCTCGGCGTCGGGGAGTTCAGCGACCAGTACCGCATCAAGCACGAGTTCATCAAGCGCCTGCATCAGCGCTACCGCGCGGAGGGCATCCGGGTGCCCGCTCCGGCGCGCACGGTCACGGTTCAGCAGGGGGAGCTGCCGCCGCCGCTGGGGATTCCGCATCAACGGGACGGGTCCATGTCGACGCTGCACTGACCGGCCGTACGGATCCGCGGTGGGCCGAGTGGCCGACCGCTCGGTGGCGGGCCGCCGGGCCCCGTGTTCCACTCGCGGGCATGGGGCACGACCACGGTCCGTCCGCGGCGACGGCGGGCGGCACGCTCAGCGGCACGTACCGCGGCCGCCTGCTGTGGACCATCGGCATCAGCGCGTCGATCACCGTCATCCAGGTGGTCGGCGCCCTGCTGTCCGGCAGCCTCGCGCTGCTCGCCGACGCGGCGCACAGCCTGACCGACGCGGTCGGCGTGTCGCTCGCGCTCGGCGCGATCACCCTCGCCCAGCGCGCGCCGACACCGCGGCGCACGTTCGGCTTCTACCGCGTGGAGATCTTCTCCGCGGTCCTGAACGCGCTCCTCCTCGTCGCCATCTTCGTCTGGGTCCTGTGGTCGGCGATCGGCCGGTTCAGCGAACCGGTGGAGGTCAAGGGCGGCCTGATGTTCGTGGTCGCGGTGGGCGGGCTCCTCGCGAACCTGGTGGGTTTGTGGCTGCTGCGGGACGCCAAGGACAAGAGCCTCAACCTCCGGGGCGCGTATCTGGAGGTGCTCGGGGACGCGCTCGGCTCGGTCGCGGTGATCGTGGGCGGCCTCGTCATCCTCCTGACCGGCCGGCAGGCCGCCGACCCCATCGCCTCGATCGTCATCGGCCTGCTGATCGTGCCGCGCGCGTACGGGCTGCTGCGGGACTCCGTGCACGTCCTGCTGGAGGCGACCCCGCAGGACGTCGACCTCGACGAGGTGCGGCGACACCTGCTGGCGGAGCGGGGCGTGCTCGCCGTACACGACCTGCACGGCTGGACCGTCACCTCCGGGATGCCGGTGCTCACGGCGCACGTGGTGGTGACGGACGCGGCGCTGTCCGACGGGTACGGGGAGCTGCTCGGGCGGTTGCAGCGGTGCGTCGGGGGTCACTTCGACGTGGCGCACTCGACGCTGCAGCTGGAGCCGGAGGGACACAAGGAGGAGGGCGGGGCGCTGCATACGTGACGCACGCCGATGCCGGTGCCGTCCTCAGAGTCACCTCAACTCACGTTGCCCTTGGGGGCGTTGCGCACCCCGTGACGGTTGACGTTCGTGTGACCGCGTTTCAGGATGGAGGGCTCGCCCCCACCCCCCGCGGAGGTCACAGTGCGCTTGTCCTCATGGGTCGGTGGCCTCGCGGCCACCGTGCTCGCCCTGACCGTTCTCCCCCTCTCCGCCGCCCGCGCGGACACCGCCGAGCCCTCGCCGCCGCTGGAGATCCCCGCCGCCGAGCTCACCGAGGCCCTGCACTGCGGGACAGATCTGGGCGACCTGCGCGAGGCCAGTGACAAGCCGACCGTCCTCTTCGTTCCAGGCACCGGGCTCAAGGGCGAGGAGAACTACGCCTGGAACTACATGGCCGAGCTCAAGAAAAAGGGCTACCAGTCCTGTTGGGTGGACTCCCCCGGGCGCGGGCTCAGGGACATGCAGGAGTCCGTCGAGTACGTGGTGTACGCGACGCGCGCCATCCACGAGGCCACCGGCCGCAAGGTCGACCTCGTCGGGCACAGCCAGGGCGGGCTCCTGACGGCCTGGGCCCTGCGGTTCTGGCCGGATCTGCCGGAGCGGGTGGACGACATGGTCACGTTGGGCTCGCCGTTCCAGGGGACCCGGCTCGCCAGTGTCTGCCGGCCGATCGGCGAGGTCGCGGGCTGCCCGGCGTCGGTGTTGCAGTTCGCCCGTGACTCGAACTGGTCGAAGGCTCTCGGCGCCGACGGCACGCCGATGCCGGCCGGCCCCTCGTACACCACCGTCTTCTCCTACGCCGACGAGTCCGTGGTCGCCGACGGGCAGCCCCCGTCGCTGCCGTCCGCGCACCGCATCGGCGTCCAGGACATCTGCCCGGGGCGCCCGTGGCCGACGCACATCGCCATGGTCGTGGACCAGGTCAGCTACGACCTCGTAGCCGACGCGGTCGACCACCCCGGGCCCGCCGACGCCGCCCGCGTCGACCGCGCGCACTGCGTCAAGCCGATCATGCCGCTCAACAGCGAGGAGGCCGTCAACGCGCTGCCCGGCCTGCTGAACTACCCGATCGAGCTGCTGATCCACAGTCAGCCGTGGGTGAAGGAGGAGCCCGCGCTGCGCGAGTACGCGCGCTAGGGACTCTTCCGCCCCACTTCTCTCACACCGGCAGCGGAATGACCGTCCGGTACTTCCCGCCCGACGCCTGCTTCGGCGGCTCCTCCGCCCGCTCCACCGTGACGTTGTCCAGCTTGTTGTCGGCGAGCAGGTGGGTCAGGCCGTCGTGCGCCTTGCGCCACACGTGGTCCGCGTCGGCGCCGGGCGCCTTGACCATGCGTACCCGCAGTGTGGCCGGAGCGGTCTGCTCGATCTGGAAGAGCTCGACGCCCGGCATGCGGTCGAACAGGCTGCTGAAGGCCAGGGGGGTGAGCCGGACGTCGTGGTCGCCGCGGCCGGATGGGAAGGTGAGGATGTCACCGGCCCGGCCCTGGACGCGGATCGCCGGGGACGACGTGCCGCACGGGCAGGGGTCGGGGCGCAGCATGACGCTGTCGCCGAGGTCGTAGCGGAGGAAGGGCTGTACGCGGTTGGCGAGGTTGGAGATCAGGACCGTGTGCGAGAACTCGCCCGGCGGGGTGGGCCGGTGGTCCTCGTCGACGGGTTCGAGCACGGCCCAGTCGTCGTTGACGTGGTACCAGCCCTCGGCGCAGCCGTGGCTAAGGTAGGTGCACTCCGTCGCGCTGTACATCGTGCGCACCTTGGCGCCGAAGGCCCGCGCGATGCGGTCGGTGTCGCTGTCGGTCATCGTCTCGCCCGCGGGTTCGACCAGCACCGGGTCGATGTGCAGTCGGCCCGCCTCCTGTTCGGCGGTGAGCAGCATGATCGTACTCGCGTAGCCGATGACGAAGGCCGGTCGGTACTCGTTGAGTTGGGCGACCAGGTGTGACAGCGGTTCGTGCACGGAGAACGCCCGGAGCAGCTTGCTGCGGCCGCCGCCCTCCTGGGCCATGCGGGAGTATCCGGCGAAGCCCACGTAGTGCCCCTCGGTGGCGACGAGTTGGGCGAAGCGGCCGCCGTGGACCACGGCCCGGGCGATGCCGAGCGGACCGAGCCAGGAGGCGAGCACCCGGGAGGAGACGGCGGAGGACACGTTCATGTACCGGTCGTCGAGCACGAACAGGCCGCGCCTGCCGCTGGTCCCCGAGGTGGTGGCGACCAAATACCGGCCGAGGAAGCGGCGGCCGATCAGGCCGGGATCGTCGGTGAACGCGCGGACCTTGTCGAAGGTGATGTCCCGGTCGGTCGCCCAGTCGTCGAAGCGGTCCATCAGTTTCTTCTTGTCGGTGACCGGCAGCAGCGTCGGGTCGTCGACCCGCTCGGGCAGACCGCGGTAGAGCTCGCGGTAGTACGGCGACGCGGAGCGGGCGCAGGCCACCAGGTCCGCCAGTCGGTCGCCTCGACGCCGCGCGACCGCGGCCGCGCCCTGCTTGCGGGCCTTGCGGATGTCCCGCGTCAGCCACGCCATGCTCTCGCTCATCGTCCTGTGCTCCTTCGGTGGCAGCTCCGGCCCGCGGCCGGCTTGCCGGGGGGCAGCGGGCACCCATGCCACGACCTTCGCGGATGGGCCGCCGGACAGCACACCTTGAACAAGGCATAGTCACCCCAAAAGGTGACAACCCCGCCCCGCGGAGCTCGCGGTGGCCCGATGGTGACCCCGGAGCCCGCGGCGGCCCGCAAGTGCCCCCGTACTGATCGTGTGGCCAACTGCCGCCGGTTCACACGGGGCTGGTTCCGGCCACGCGGCACTCCTTCTTCGGCCCCGTCACCTCCCCCGCATCGGTGCCCCCACATGGGACGCGGGCGCTTCGAGGGCCCGGCTCAAGACCCGTCCCGACCGGTCCAGGCGGCAAGAAAACAACAAGCCAGAATCGGGGCACCGGTCTTTGGGCGCGGGTGTCCGGCAGGGGAAACCGACTGTTTCCTTTATATGGCGAGAAGGGGAAGGAATAGCGCAGGCCAGGGACGGTCGGAGGAGTCAAACCAATAGAGCGTAATGTTCCCGCAAAGGTTGTCGCGGCGTCGGTCGAGCTCGGTTCCAGGAGAGCTCCACCGGATCCGGAGCAGGGTCGGCGTCGACGCGCCCTGCAAGCCCACCGCTCTGACCTGCCACTATGTCCGATCCGACGTGCGTACGTCCGCATATGCCGACACCCCACGCCGAGCGAGGTCAGGGCTTTACCCGGTACGTCGTTAAGCATTCATATTGAAATTTACCCTAATCTTGCGGCCGGTGATTTGATCAAGCAAGTATCACTGCATAAAGCATGGGGAATGTCTCATTCCGCCCTGGTGCCGGTATATCGACGTTGCCCTTTAAACTTTGAGCTGTGCATGATCAGGAGCGGCTGTGCTATGCGGCGACACCGTTGTCAGCGCTCCTGGCGAAGGGATTGATCTTGCCTGTCTCCCCCCCACCCCATACATCGGACCCATGGATACGTCGTTTCCGGCCCCGGCCTGAAGCCGACGTACGCCTCGTCTGCTTCCCCCACGCGGGCGGCTCGGCCTCCTACTTCCACCCCCTCGCGCAATCCCCCACCCTGTTGCCCGACACCGAGGTCCTCGCGGTGCAGTACCCGGGACGGCAGGACCGGCGCAGAGAGCGGCTCCTGGACGGCGTCCCGGAGCTGGCCGACCTGATCACCGAGGCACTCGCCGCGTTCGACGACGACCGTCCGCTGGCGTTCTTCGGACACAGCATGGGCGCGGTGCTCGCCTTCGAGGTCGCCCAGCGGCTGCGGGAGGGCGCGGGCGGCGAACCCCGCGCGCTGTTCGTCTCGGGCCGCCGGGCCCCGTCCCTCTACCGGCGCGGCACCGTACACCTCCTGAACGACGCCGACCTGGTCGGTGAGCTGCGCAGGGCCGGAGGCACGGACCCGCGGTTCCTGGACGACGAGGAACTGCTCGCGGAGATCATCCCGGTCGTCCGCAACGACTACCGGGCGGTCGAGCTGTACCAGTGGACGCCGACGTCCCCGCTGAGCTGCCCCATCACCGCTCTGGTGGGCGACCGGGACCCGCAGGCCCCGGTCGCGGACGTGGAGGCCTGGCGGCAGCACACGGACGGGCCGTTCGACCTCAACGTCTTCTCCGGCGGGCACTTCTATCTCAACACGCACCAGCGGGGCGTCGCGGACGTCATCACCGAGGGCCTCAAGGCCCTCGCGGGCAGCGCGCAATGGCCCGCAACGGCAAGGGGGAATGCTCGGTGAGGTACGAGATGCTGGGCCCGCTCCGGATCAAGGACGGCACCGACTACGCCACCATCAACGCGCAGAAAGTGGAGATCGTCCTCACGGTCCTCCTCATCCGCGCCGACCAACTGGTCTCCCTGGAACAGCTGATGCGGGAGATCTGGGGCGAGGACCTGCCCCGGCGCGCCACCGCGGGGCTACACGTGTACATTTCCCAGCTCCGCAAGTTCCTGAAGACGCCGGGCGCGGCAGGCAACCCGGTCGAGACGCGCGCGCCGGGCTACGTCCTGCACAAGAGCCCCGAGGACCGGATCGACGCCCAGGACTTCCCCGAACTGGTCGACTCGGGAAGGACGTTGCTCCGCGAGAAGCGCTACGACGAGGCGGCTTCCTGTTTCGGGCAGGCGCTCGCTCTCTGGCGCGGCCCGATCCTCGGACAGGGCGGAAACGGTCCGGCCTCCAACGGCCCCATCCTCGACGGGTTCTCGACCTGGCTGACCGAGATCCGCCTGGAGTGCCAGGAGATGCTGGTCGAGTGCCAGCTCCAGCTCGGCCGTCACCGGGAGGCCGTGGGCATGCTGTACGCCCTCACCGCCGAGAACCCGATGTGCGAGGCGTTCTACCGCCAGCTCATGCTGGCGCTCTACCGCTCCGAGCGGCAGGCGGACGCGCTGAAGGTGTACCAGTCGGTGCGCAAGACGCTCAACGACGAGCTGGGGCTCGAACCCGGGCGCCCGCTGCAGGACCTGCAACGGGCGATCCTCTCCGGTGACATGCACCTGATGAGCCTACCGCTCGCGCTGTCCGGCCACTGACGGGGCGAGTGCGCCCGGCGGGTCGTACGTATGCGGAGGAGACGTACGTACTCAGAAGGCGCGCCCTGCAATGTGGCATGTGTCAGAAGGCGCATTGAAGGTGCTTGATGCCCTCGATGAAGCTGGAGTCCAGCCTGCGGGGCTGCCCCACGGCACGAATGTGGGGCAGCGCCGCGAGCAGTTCCCGGTACAGGACGGTGATCTCCATCCGGGCGAGGTGGGCGCCGAGGCAGACGTGCGGCCCCACCGCCCCGAAGGTCACGTGGTTGTTCGCGCCGCGCGTGATGTCGAAGCGGTACGGGTCCGGGAAGGCGCCCTCGTCCCGGTTGCCCGACCAGTAGAACAGGAAGATGCGGTCGCCCCTGCGGAACCGGTGGCCGTTCATCTCGCAGTCGCGGGCGGCGACGCGGCGCATCCAGTTGATGGGCGTGGAAACCCGGAGGATCTCCTCGACGGCGTCCTTCGCGTACGTGTCGAAGTCCGAGAGCAGCAGCTGCTTCTGCTCGGGGTGCTCGGTGAGCAGCACCAGGGCGTGCGAGATGGCGTTGCGGGTGGTCTCCATCCCGGCGATGACGAGCAGGATGAAGAACGACACGAGTTCCTGGCGGGTCAACTGTTCGCCGTCGGCCTGCACTTGGACGAGCTTGGTGATCAGGTCGTTGCCGGGCGCGGCGAGCCGCTCCTCGCGGAGCCCCGCGATGTAGTCGCCGAGTTCGCGGGAGGCCTCGATCACCGCGCGCTCGGAGTCGGCGCGGTCGGGCACGTAGTCCGGGTCGAGTGGTCCGACGATCGTGTTGGACCGGTCGAAGAGGAAGTCGTGGTCCGACTCCGGTATCCCCATCATTTCGCTCAGCACGGCGATGGGCATCTCCGCGGCGACGGGCCTGATGAAGTCGCCGGGCCCGCGCGCGACGAGGTCGGCGATGATGCGCCGCGCGGTGCGCGTCGCCACGGCCTCGAACTCGGGAACCATGTTGCGGCCGAACGAACGCGACACGATGCGGCGCAGCCGGGAGTGCTCCGGGTTGTCCATGTTGATCATCGAGCCGTAGTACTCGTCCAGCTCGGGCGGCAAGCCGACGATCGTGGTGGCACCGTTCGACGAGAAGTCCTGCGGCCGACGGCTGACCTCCGCGATGTCCGCGTACTTCACCAGCGCGTGATACCCGAAGGCGAACGGCACCCCGGGCATGCTCTGCTGGATGAACGCCGGATGCGGCATCCCGCGCATCTCCTCGAACAGCGCCACGCGTTCCTCGTACGGCCGCGCCCAGAACGACGGGTCGACCAGGTCGGGGAATGTGGCGGCCGGCTTGTTATCCGTGATGGGCACGATGCCTCGCTTCGCGTTGTCCGGACCGACACCGGGACACGTTGGCAGGGGGGTCTTAAGCGTTCCTAAGAAGCACATCCCGCCGCTCGGCCGCCCCTGCACTGCCCTGCCCCGGTCCGACCCGACCCGACCAGTGACGACGGCGCGGGGACGGCGCCGTACAGAGCCGAGTATTAGGAGGGCTTTAGCGTCGTCGACGAGTCTGCGGTCCGGCGGGGGCCCCGCCTGCCCGATGCTCACGCCGGTCGCCCGGCTGACCGGTCATCGGGTCAGGGGCTCTGCCGTTCTCGCGGAGAGGGGCGGTTGTCACCGGGATGGCGCACACCGAAGAGAAGCTTCTTGAATACCTCAAGCGTGTCACTGCGGACCTGCGTCAGACCGAACGCCGGCTCCAGGACGTCGAGTCGGCAGGCAGCGAGCCGATCGCCGTCATCGGCATGGCGTGCAGGCTGCCGGGCGGGGTCCGGTCTCCCGAAGAGTTCTGGGAGCTGATCTCCACGGGCGGCGACGCCGTCGCCCCGCTGCCCGGTAACCGCAACTGGGACCTCGACGCCCTCTACGACCCCGACCCGGAGAGCACCGGCACCAGTTACGTCCGCGAGGGCGGCTTCGTCTACGACGCCGGCGATTTCGACCCCACCTTCTTCGGCATCGGCCCCACCGAGGCCCTGGCCATGGCGCCGCAGCAGAGGCTCGCCCTGGAGACGGCCTGGGAGGCCATCGAGCGCGCCGGCATCGACCCGCTGAGCCTGCGCGCCAGCGCCACCAGCACCTTCATCGGCTGCGACGGCCTCGACTACGCCCTGGGCGCGTCGGAGGTGCCCGAGGGCACGGCGGGCTACTTCACCATCGGCAACTCCGGCAGCGTCACCTCGGGCCGCGTCGCCTACACCCTGGGCCTCGAAGGCCCGGCGGTGACGGTCGACACCGCGTGTTCCTCGTCGCTGGTCTCCCTCCACCTGGCCGCCCAGGCCCTGCGCACGCAGGAGTGCTCACTGGCCCTCGCCGGCGGTACGTACGTCATGTCGTCGCCCGCCCCCCTGATCGGGTTCAGCGAACTGCGCGGCCTGGCCCCCGACGGCCGCTGCAAGCCCTTCTCGGCGGGCAGCGACGGCATGGGCATGGCGGAGGGCACGGGTGTCGTGCTCCTGGAGCGCCTCTCCGACGCGCGCCGCAACGGCCACAAGGTTCTCGCGGTGATACGTGGTTCAGCGGTGAACCAGGACGGCGCGAGCAACGGTCTGACCGCCCCGAACGGCCCCTCACAGGAACGCGTCATCCGCGCCGCCCTCGCCAACGCCCGCCTCACCGCCGAGGACATCGACGCCGTGGAGGCCCACGGCACGGGCACGACGCTCGGCGACCCCATCGAGGCCGGGGCCCTGATCTCCGCGTACGGGCAGGAACGCCCCGAGGACCGGCCGCTGTGGGTCGGCGCCGTGAAGTCCAACATCGGGCACACGCAGATCGCCGCGGGCGTGGCGGGCGTCATCAAGATGGTCATGGCCCTCCAGAACGACCTGCTGCCCGCCATCCTCCACGTCGACGCGCCCTCGCCCCATGTGGAGTGGGACGGCAGCGGGCTGCGCCTGCTCACGGAGCCGGTGAAGTGGCCCCGCGGTGAACGCCCGCGCCGGGCGGGGGTGTCCTCGTTCGGCTTCTCGGGGACGAACGCGCATCTGATCTTGGAGGAGGCGCCGGAGGACGGGGTCTCGGCCGGTCGTGTTGCGTCGGTGCCGGACGGTTCGGTGGTGCCGTGGGTGGTTTCCGGGCGGACGCCTGATGCGTTGCGGGAGCAGGCGCGGCGGTTGGGTGAGTTCGTGGCCGGGGATGTGGAGGCGGCGCCAGGTGACGTCGGCTGGTCGCTGGCCACGACGCGGTCGGTGTTCGAGCACCGGGCCGTGGTGGTCGGTCGGGGGCGCGATGAGCTGGTGGCCGGGGTGGCGGCGCTGGCTGCCGGTGAGGTGTCGGCGGACGTGGTGTCCGGCGCGGTTGCCTCGGCCGGTGCGGGCCCGGTGCTGGTGTTCCCGGGGCAGGGGTCGCAGTGGGTGGGGATGGGGGCCCAACTGCTGGACGAATCACCCGTGTTCGCGGCGCGGATTGCTGAGTGCGAGCAGGCCTTGTCTGCGTACGTGGACTGGTCGTTGCGTGAGGTGTTGCGCGGGGAGGGGAGTGAGCTGGCGCGGGTGGAGGTCGTGCAGCCCGTGTTGTGGGCGGTGATGGTCTCGCTCGCCGCGGTCTGGGCCGATCAGGGGATCGTCCCGGCCGCTGTGATCGGGCACTCGCAGGGCGAGATGGCCGCCGCCTGCGTTGCGGGCGCGCTGTCGCTTGAGGATGCGGCACGGATCGTGGCGGTACGTAGTGACGCGCTGCGGCAGTTGCAGGGGCACGGCGACATGGCGTCCCTGGGGACCAGTGCCGAGCGGGCCGCGGAGCTGATCGGTGACCGTCCTGGTGTGAGTATCGCCGCCGTCAACGGGCCCTCCTCGACCGTCATCTCGGGGCCGCCCGAGCATGTCGCGGCCGTTGTCGCCGACGCGGAGGCCGCCGGGCTGCGCGCCCGCGTCATCGACGTCGGCTACGCCTCCCACAACCCGCAGATCGACGCACTCCACGACCTCCTCACCGAACGCCTCGCCGACATCCGGCCCGTGTCGACGGATGTGGCGTTCTACTCCACCGTCACCGCCCAACGCCTCGACGATACCCAAGTGTTGGACACCGACTACTGGGTCACCAACCTGCGCCAGCCCGTCCGCTTCGCCGACACCATCAACGCCCTCCTCGCCGACGGCTACCGCCTCTTCATCGAAGCCAGCCCCCACCCCGTCCTCAACCTCGGCATGGAAGAGACCATCGAGCAGGCCGCCGCCACCGCCACCGTCGTTCCCACCCTGCGCCGCGACCACGGCGACACCGCCCAGCTCGCCCGCGCCGCAGCCCAGGCCTTCACCGCGGGCGCCGACCTCGACTGGCGGCGCTGGTTCCCCGCCGACCCCACCCCCCGCACCGTCGACCTCCCCACCTACGCCTTCCAGCACCAGCACTACTGGCTCGAACACTCCACCAGCACCGGAAAGACCCTCGGTGCCGAGCACAGTGCGGCCGAGTCGCAGTTGTGGCAGGCGGTGGACGAGCTCGACCTCGGGCTGTTGGCGGAAGCGTTGCGGTCGGAGGAGGGCAGTGAGGAGGCGGTGCGGGCGCTGGAGCCCGCGTTGCCGGTGCTTCAGGGGTGGCGGCGGCGGCACCGGGAGCAGGCGACCATCGACTCCTGGCGCTACCGCGTCACATGGAAGCACAAGCCCGACGTCGCCACACCCCAACTGGGCGGCGACTGGCTCCTGTTCGTCCCGAACGGCGAGGCGGAACACCCGGCCGTACGGGCCACCGCCGAGGCCCTGAGTGAGTACGGCGCCGCCTCCGTCCGGCTGCACCCCGTGGAGACCGGACGGGTTCGGCGTGAGGCGCTGGCGGCCGTGGACACGTCAGGGCTCGCCGGGATCGTCAACCTGCTGCCCCTGGACGAGACCCCGCACCCCGAGCACGCAGCCGTGCCTGCCGGACTCGCGGCGACCACCGCCCTGATCCAGGCACTCGGCGACAACGGCACGACCGCACCCCTGCACACCGTCACGCAGGGAGCCGTGTCCACGAGCGCCACCGACCCGCTCACCCACCCCCTACAGGCCCACGTCTGGGGACTCGGACGCGTCGCCGCCCTTGAGCATCCCCGCATGTGGGGCGGGCTCGTCGACCTCCCGGCCCGTATCGACCAGCACACCCTCGCGCGCCTCGCCGCCGCGCTCCTCCCGCAGGACGAGGACCAGACCGCCGTCCGCCCCACCGGAACCCACACCCGGCGCCTCACTCACGCCCCCGCCACCCTCCCGGACAGCGGTGTGGGATGGCAGCCCCGCGGCACCACCCTCATCACCGGCGGCACCGGCGGAATCGGCGCCGTACTCGCCCGCTGGCTCGCCCGCGAAGGCGCGCCCCATCTGCACCTCACCAGCCGCCGCGGCCCCGATGCCCCCGGCGCACAAGAACTCGCCGCCGAACTCCACGAACTCGGCACCACCGTCACCCTCACCGCCTGCGACGTCAGCGACCCGCGGCAGCTCCGCGGCCTCCTCGACCGGACGCCGCCCGAGCACCCCCTGACCGCCGTCATCCACGCGGCGGGCATGAGCGATCTGACCTCGATCACCGATCTGACGACCGCGCGCCTGGACCAAGTGCTCGGGTCGAAGTCCGCTGCGGCCTGGAACCTGCACGAGCTGACGCGGGAGTCGGACCTCTCCGCGTTCGTCATGTTCTCGTCCGGCGCCGGTGTGTGGGGCAGCGGCCAGCAGGGCGCATACGGCGCCGCCAACCACTTCCTCGACGCGCTCGCCGACCACCGCCGCTCCCAGGGCCTGCCCGCCACCTCCATCGCCTGGGGACCCTGGGCCGAGGCCGGGATGTCCGCGGACCCGGAGTCGCTCTCGTACTTCAAGCGCTTCGGTCTGCTCCCGATCGGCCCGGACCTGTGCGTCAAGGCGCTGCACCAGGCGGTCGGCGCGGGCGACGCCACCCTGACCGTGGCGAACTTCGACTGGGCCAAGTTCACACCGACGTTCACCGCACAGCGGCCGAGCCCGTTCCTCGACGACCTCCCGGAGAACCAGCGCGAGGCCGAGCAGGGCGGTTCCGCGGCCGAGACCAGCGCGTTCCGCGAGGAGCTCGCGAAGACACCCGCGGCACAGCGGCACGGCTTCCTCGTCCAGCACGTAAGGACACACGCGGCCGCCACGCTGGGCCGCACGGCGGAGGACATCCCGGCGGCGAAACCGTTCCAGGAACTCGGCTTCGACTCGCTCACCGCCGTCCAGCTGCGCAACCAGCTCAACACCACGACCGGGCTCTCCCTGCCCGCCACGGTGATCTTCGACCATCCCACCTCTGAGTCCCTCGCCTCGCATCTGCGCGGGCAGCTGGGCGGCGACGGCGAGACCACCGGTGAGAGCGGCGTGCTCGCGGCGCTCGACAAGTGGGACGCGGCGTACGGCACGGCGGGGATGGACGAGGCGGCCCGCCGCCGCATCGTCGGACGGCTCCACGTGCTGGTCTCGAAGTGGAGCCCGGCGCAGGACGGGCCGGAGGGCGGCGACTCCGGCCACGCCGACCTGGAGACGGCGAGCGCGGACGACATCTTCGACCTCATCTCCAGCGAGTTCGGGAAGTCCTGAGCCTTCTGCACCTCCCGACCCACACCCCCCATCCCCCCCATCCCCCCATACCCGTCCTGTCACCCGCACCCCCGCCCGCAATCCTCCCCGATCACCACGTAGCGCCAAGGAGCCTGGGTCAGATGTCGAACGAGGAGAAGCTTCTCGATCACCTCAAGTGGGTCACCGCGGAGCTGCGCGAGGCCCGCCAGAAGCTCCGCGACAAGGAGTCGGCCGAGCCGGTCGCCATCGTAGGCATGGCCTGCCGCTTTCCCGGTGGCGCCCGGTCCGCGGAGGACCTGTGGCAGCTGGTGCGCGACGGGGGCGACGCCGTCGCGGGGTTCCCCGACGACCGGGGCTGGGACCTGGAGTCCCTGTACCACCCGGACCCTGAGCACCCGGCGACCAGCTACGTGCGGGACGGTGCGTTCCTGTACGACGCGGGCCGTTTCGAC
Source organism: Streptomyces sp. Je 1-369 (assembly GCF_026810505.1). Lineage (NCBI taxonomy): Bacteria > Bacillati > Actinomycetota > Actinomycetes > Kitasatosporales > Streptomycetaceae > Streptomyces > Streptomyces sp. Je 1-369. The sequence goes on along the minus strand of NZ_CP101750.1, from coordinate 7,878,757 downwards.
GCCGACTTCTTCGGCATCAGCCCGCGCGAGGCCGTCGCGATGGACCCGCAGCAACGGCTGCTCCTGGAAACCGCCTGGGAGGCGATCGAGCACGCGGGCCTGAACCCACAGGGACTGCAGGGCAGCGACACCGGTGTCTTCACCGGAGTCAGCGCCCACGACTATCTGACGCTGATCAGCCAGACGGCCAGTGAGGTCGAGGGGTACATCGGCACCGGCAACCTCGGCAGCGTCGTGTCGGGCCGCATCTCCTACACGCTGGGGCTCGAAGGTCCCGCGGTGACCGTCGACACGGCGTGCTCGTCGTCCCTCGTCGCGATCCACCTGGCGAGCCAGGCGCTGCGGCAGGGCGAGTGCTCGCTCGCACTGGCCGGCGGGTCGACCGTGATGGCCACGCCGGGTTCGTTCACCGAGTTCTCGCGGCAGCGCGGGCTGGCGCCCGACGGCCGCTGCAAACCGTTCGCGGCCGCCGCCGACGGCACCGGATGGGGCGAGGGCGCCGGAGTCGTGGCGCTCGAACTGCTCTCCGAGGCTCGCCGTCGCGGCCACAAGGTCCTTGCGGTGGTGCGGGGTTCGGCCGTCAATCAGGACGGTACGAGCAACGGCCTCGCCGCGCCGAACGGCCCCTCGCAGGAACGCGTCATCCGCGCCGCCCTCGCCAACGCCCGCCTGTCCGCCGAGGACATCGACGCCGTGGAGGCCCACGGCACGGGCACGACGCTCGGCGACCCCATCGAGGCCAACGCGCTCCTCGCCACGTACGGGCAGAGCCGCCCGGACGACCGGCCGCTGTGGCTCGGGTCGATCAAGTCCAACATCGGTCACACGCAGGCCGCCGCCGGTGTCGCCGGTGTCATCAAGATGGTCATGGCCCTGCGCAACGGGCTGCTCCCCACCTCGCTGCACATCGACGCGCCCTCACCGCACGTCCAGTGGGAGCAGGGCGGCGTACGGCTGCTCTCCGAGCCGGTCGAGTGGCGGTCGGAGCGGACGCGGCGTGCGGGGATCTCGGCGTTCGGCATCTCGGGGACGAACGCGCATCTGATCCTGGAGGAGGCGCCGCGGGAGGAAGCGGTTACGGAGGAGGCTGCCGCCGCGGCGCCCCCGGATTCCGTGGTGCCGTGGGTCGTTTCCGGGCGGACGGCCGACGCGCTGCGCGAACAGGCGCGTCGGCTCGGGGAGTACGCGGCAGGTGACTCGGCAGCTCATCCGACGGAGATCGGCTGGTCGCTGGCCACGAGCCGCGCGGTGTTCGAGCACCGGGCCGTGGTGGTCGGGCAGGACTCCGCCCGGGCGATCGCCTCACTGGAGGCACTGGCCTCGGGCGAGGCAACCGCGGATGTCATTTCCGGGGTCGCGGGCGATATGGGTCCTGGGCCGGTGCTCGTTTTCCCGGGGCAGGGGTCGCAGTGGGTGGGCATGGGCGCCCAACTGCTCGATGAGTCTCCCGTGTTCGCGGCACGTATCGCCGAGTGCGAGCAGGCCTTGTCCGCGTACGTGGACTGGTCGTTGCGTGAGGTGTTGCGCGGGGAGGGGAGTGAACTGGCGCGGGTGGAGGTCGTGCAGCCCGTGCTGTGGGCGGTGATGGTCTCGCTCGCAGCCGTATGGGCTGATCAGGGGATCGTCCCGGCTGCCGTGATCGGGCACTCGCAGGGCGAGATGGCCGCCGCCTGCGTTGCGGGCGCGCTGTCGCTGGAGGATGCGGCACGGATCGTAGCGGTACGTAGTGACGCGCTGCGGCAGTTGCAGGGGCACGGCGACATGGCGTCCCTGGGGGCCAGTGCCGAGCAGGCCGCGGAGCTGATCGGCGACCGTCCGGACGTGAGCATCGCCGCCGTCAACGGGCCCTCCTCGACCGTCATCTCGGGGCCGCCCGAGCATGTCGCGGCCGTCGTCGCCGACGCGGAGGCCGCCGGGCTGCGCGCCCGCGTCATCGACGTCGGCTACGCCTCCCACCACCCGCAGATCGACGCACTCCACGACCTCCTCACCGAACGCCTCGCCGACATCCGGCCCGTGTCGACGGACGTGGCGTTCTACTCGACGGTCACGGCCGAACGCCTCGCGGACACCGCGGCGTTGGACACCGACTACTGGGTCACCAACCTCCGCCAACCCGTCCGCTTCGCCGAGACGGTCGAGGCCCTCCTCGCCGACGGCTACCGCCTCTTCATCGAAGCCAGCCCCCACCCCGTCCTCAACCTCGGCATTCAGGAGACCATCGAGCAGGCCGGGGTCACGGCCACCACCGTTCCCACCCTGCGCCGGGACCACGGAGGCCGCACCCAGCTCACGCACGCCGCCGCGCAGGCGTTCACCGCGGGGGCCGCGGTGGACTGGCGGCGCTGGTTCCCCGCCGACCCCACTCCCCCTACCGTCGACCTGCCCACGTACGCCTTCCAGCGCAAGCACTACTGGGTGGAGCCGCCCGCGGCGGTGGCGTCCGGGGGCGGTGGGCACGATCCGGTCGAGGCCCGGGTGTGGCAGGCGATCGAGGATCTGGACATCGACGCCCTCGCCAGCAGCCTGGAGATCGACGGGCAGGCGGAGACCCTCGGGGCGCTGGAGCCCGCGCTGCCCGTCCTGTCGGCCTGGCGGCGCAGGCACCGGGAGCAGTCCACGGTCGACTCCTGGCGCTACCACGTCACTTGGAAGCATCTGCCCGACGCGGCGGCACCGGAGCTCGGCGGCACCTGGCTGCTGCTCGTGCCCGCCGCGCACACCGAGCACCCCGCCGTCCTTGCGACCGCACAGACGCTCGCCGCGCACGGCGGCGAGGTACGACGTCACGTACTCGACACGCGCGTCGTGGAACGTGCCGTGCTGGCCGAGGAGTTGCGGTCGGTGATGGGCGACGAGCCGCACGCAGGCATCGTCAACCTGCTGGCGCTCGACGAGGAGCCGCACCCCGAGTTCACGGCCGTACCCGCCGGGCTCGCCGCGACGACCGCTCTCGTCCAGGCCCTCGGCGACAACGGCACCGACGTCGTCCTGCGCACCCTCACGCAAGGCGCCGTCTCGACCGGCGCCGCCGATGCCCTCAGCCGCCCCGTGCAGGCGCAGGTCTGGGGTCTCGGGCGGGTGGCCGCGCTGGAGTATCCGCGGTTGTGGGGCGGGCTCGTCGATCTGCCCGCGCGCATCGACCACCAGTCGCTGACCCGTCTCGCCGCGGCCCTCTCCCCCGCGCCTGCCGCGCAGGACGAGGACCAGATCGCGATACGCCCTTCCGGCGTCCATGGACGCAGGATCACGCACGCGCCCGCCACCACCGCGAACGGCGGGGTGAGTTGGGAGCCCAGGGGCACCACCCTCATCACCGGCGGCACCGGCGGTATCGGCGCCGTACTGGCCCGCTGGCTCGCCCGTGAAGGCGCCCCGCGCCTGCACCTCACCAGCCGCCGCGGCCCCGACGCCCCCGGCGCGCAAGAACTCGCGGCCGAGCTGGAGGCATTGGGCACCCGCGTCACCGTCACCGCATGCGACGTCGGCGACCGCGAGCAGGTGCGCCGCCTCGTCGACGGCATACCCACCGAGCACCCGCTCACCGCCGTCGTGCACGCCGCCGGTGTCCCGAACTACATCGGCCTCGGCGAGGTGACGGGTGCCGAGCTGGACGAGGCGCTGCGGCCGAAGGCGCTCGCCGCGCTCCATTTGCACGAACTGACACGGGAGTTGGATCTCTCCGCGTTCGTGATGTTCTCGTCCGGCGCCGGTGTGTGGGGCAGCGGCCAGCAGGGCGCGTACGGCGCCGCCAACCACTTCCTCGACGCGCTCGCCGACCACCGCCGCTCCCAGGGCCTGCCCGCCACCTCCATCGCCTGGGGACCCTGGGCCGAAGCCGGGATGGCCGCCGACCAGGCCGCGCTGACGTTCTTCAGCCGCTTCGGCCTCCACCCGCTCAGCCCGGACCTGTGCGTCAAGGCGCTGCACCAGGCGCTCGACGCGGGCGAGACGACGCTGACGGTGGCGAACTTCGACTGGGCGCAGTTCACGTCGACGTTCACCGCACAGCGGCCCAGTCCGCTCCTCGCCGACCTGCCCGAGAACCGCCGCGCCAGCGCGCCCGTGGCGCAGGAGGACGCCTCGGAGACGTCGTCGTTGCAGCAGGAGCTGACCGAGGCGAAGCCCGCGCAGCAGCGGCAGTTGCTGTTGCAGCACGTGCGCTCGCAGGCGGCGGCCACGCTCGGGCACTCGGACGTCGACGCCGTGCCCGCGACCAAGCCGTTCCAGGAGCTGGGCTTCGACTCGCTGACCGCGGTGGAGTTGCGCAACCGGCTGAACAAGAGCACCGGTCTGACCCTGCCGACGACGGTCGTCTTCGACCACCCCACGCCCGACGCGCTCACCGACGTCCTCCAGTCGGAGCTGTCGGGCGACACGGCGTCCACCGAAGCGGCACGCGCCACCACCGCGGCCGCCGACGACGAGCCGATCGCGATCGTCGGCATGGCCTGCCGCTACCCGGGCGACGTCCGCTCCCCCGAGGAACTGTGGGACCTGGTCACGGCCGGCAAGGACGCCATGAGCGACTTCCCCGACGACCGGGGCTGGGACCTGGAGACGCTGTACGACCCGGACCCGGAGAGCCGCGGCACCAGCTACGTCCGCGAGGGCGGCTTCCTCTACGACGCGGGCGACTTCGACGCCGGTTTCTTCGGCATCAGCCCGCGCGAGGCCGTCGCGATGGACCCGCAGCAGCGGCTGCTCCTGGAGACCGCATGGGAGGCGATCGAACGCGCCGGGCTCGACCGTGAGGCCCTGAAGGGCAGTAACGCCGGGGTGTACACGGGCCTGACCATCTTCGACTACCTGGCGCTCGTCGGGGAACGGCCCACCGAGGTCGAGGGCTACATCGGCACCGGCAACCTCGGCTGCGTCGCCTCGGGCCGCGTGTCGTACGTACTCGGCCTCGAAGGCCCCGCGATGACCATCGACACCGGGTGCTCGTCGTCCCTTGTGGCGATCCACCAGGCGGCGCACGCGCTGCGGCAGGGCGAGTGCTCGCTCGCTCTCGCGGGCGGCGCGACGATCATGGCGACGCCGGGTTCCTTCGTGGAGTTCTCGCTGCAACGCGGGCTCGCCAAGGACGGGCGGTGCAAGCCGTTCGCGTCCGCCGCCGACGGCACCGGCTGGGCCGAGGGCGTCGGCCTGGTCGTCCTCGAACGCCTCTCGGAGGCCCGGCGCAACGGCCACAAGGTCCTCGCGGTGATCCGCGGCTCGGCCATCAACCAGGACGGTACGAGCAACGGGCTCACGGCACCCAACGGGCAGGCGCAGCAGCGGGTGATCCGCCAGGCCCTCGCCAACGCACGGCTCTCCGCCGACGACGTCGACGCGGTGGAGGCGCACGGCACGGGCACGATGCTGGGCGACCCCATCGAGGCGAGCGCGCTCGTGGCCACGTACGGCAAGGAGCGGCCCGAGGACAGGCCGCTGTGGCTCGGCTCGATCAAGTCGAACATCGGGCACGCGCAGGCGTCGGCCGGTGTCGCCGGGGTGATCAAGATGGTGATGGCGCTGCGGAACGAGCAGCTGCCCACCTCGCTGCACATCGACGCCCCCACGCCGCACGTGGACTGGGACGGCAGCGGAGTCCGGCTCCTGTCCGAGCCGGTGGCCTGGCCGCGCGGCGAACGCCCGCGCCGCGCCGGAGTCTCCGCGTTCGGCATCTCGGGCACGAACGCCCACCTCATCCTCGAACAGGCCCCGGACGCCCCGGAGCCCGCGCCCACTCCGTCGGACGTGGCCGACGCGCCTGCCGGAGTGGTGCCGTGGGTGGTGTCGGGACGCGGCGAGGAGGCGCTGCGGGCGCAGGCGGCGCTGCTGGCCGAGCGCGCGACGGCCGACCCGCAGCTGGCGTCGCCCCTGGACGTGGGCTGGTCCCTGGTCAAGAGCCGGTCGGTGTTCGAGAACCGTGCCGTGGTCGTGGGCAGGGACCGCGACGCGCTCCTCGCCGGGCTTCGCTCCCTGGCAGCGGGCGAGCCGTCACCGGACGTCGTGGAGGGCGCCGTACAGGGTGCCTCCGGCGCGGGGCCGGTGTTGGTTTTCCCGGGGCAGGGGTCGCAGTGGGTGGGGATGGGGGCTCGGCTGCTCGACGAGTCGCCGGTGTTCGCGGCGCGGATTGCTGAGTGTGAGCAGGCCTTGTCCGCGTACGTGGACTGGTCGCTGAGCGAGGTGTTGCGCGGGGACGGGAGCGAGCTGGCGCGGGTGGAGGTCGTGCAGCCCGTGCTGTGGGCGGTGATGGTCTCGCTCGCCGCCGTCTGGGCCGATCAGGGGATCGTCCCGGCCGCTGTGATCGGGCACTCGCAGGGCGAGATGGCCGCCGCGTGTGTCGCGGGCGCGCTGTCGCTTGAGGATGCGGCACGGATCGTAGCCGTACGAAGTGACGCACTGCGACAGCTGCAAGGACACGGCGACATGGCATCCCTGGGCACCAGTGCCGAGCAGGCCGCTGAGCTGATCGGCGACCGTCCTGGTGTGAGTATCGCCGCCGTCAACGGGCCCTCCTCGACCGTCATCTCGGGGTCACCCGAGCACGTGGCGGCCGTTGTCGCCGACGCGGAGGCCGCCGGGCTGCGCGCCCGCGTCATCGACGTCGGCTACGCCTCCCACAACCCCCAGATCGACGCACTCCACGACCTCCTCACCAAACGCCTCGCCGACATCCGGCCCGTCCCGACGGACGTCGCGTTCTACTCCACCGTCACCACCCAACGCCTCGACAACACCCAAGCGTTGGACACCGACTACTGGGTCACCAACCTCCGCCAACCCGTCCGCTTCGCCGAGACGGTCGACGCCCTCCTCGCCGACGGCTACCGCCTCTTCATCGAAGCCAGCCCCCACCCCGTCCTCAACCTCGGCATGGAGGAGACCATCGAGCGGGCCGACCTGCCTGCCACCGTCGTCCCGACCCTCCGCCGCGACCACGGCGACACGGCTCAGCTCACCCGTGCCGCCGCCCAGGCCTTCGCCGCGGGGGCCGACGTCGACTGGACGGGGTGGTTCCCCGCGGTTCCGTTGCCGCGGGTCGTGGATCTTCCGACGTACGCCTTCCAGCGGGAGCGGTTCTGGCTCGAGGGGCGCCGGGGGCTCGCCGGGGATCCGGCGGGGCTCGGGCTCGCCTCGGCGGGGCACCCGCTGCTCGGCGCCGCCGTGGAGCTCGCGGACGGCAGCAGCCATCTGCTGACCGGGCGGATCTCCCCGCGCGACCAGGCGTGGCTGGCCGAGCACCGGGTCATGGACACGGTGCTGCTGCCGGGGTCCGCCTTCGTGGAGCTCGCGATGCAGGCGGCGGTGCGTGCCGGCTGCGAGGCGCTCGCGGAGCTGACGCTGCACACGCCGCTCGCCTTCGGGGACGAGGGCACCGGAGCAGTGGATCTGCAGGTGGCGGTCGGTGCCGTGGCGGAGGACGGGCGGCGTCCCGTGTCCGTCCACTCACGGCCCACGGGTGAGGGCGAGGACTCCGTCTGGACCCGGCACGCCACCGGCACCGTGGCTCCCGCCGGGCCTGTCGCCGCGGACGGATCGTTGGGCGGTGCCTGGCCGCCGCCCGGCGCCACTCCTGTCGGCGGGCAGGATCCGTACGATGAACTCGCCTCGTACGGCTACGACTTCGGTCCTGGCTCGCAGGGCCTCGTCACCGCGTGGCGGCTCGGGGACGACCTCTTCGCCGAGGTGGCGCTGCCCGAGGCGGAGAGCGGCGGCGCCGACCGCTACCAGGTCCATCCGGTGCTGCTCGACGCGACTCTGCACGCGCTGATCCTGGACGCGGTCACCTTGTCCGCCGACACCGACCAGGTACTGTTGCCGTTCTCCTGGAGCGGATTGCGGGTGCACGCGCCGGGTGCGGACAGTCTGCGGGTACGCATCGCACGCACCGCGCCGGATCAGCTGGCCCTGACGGCCGTCGACGACGGTGGGGCGCCGGTCCTGACGCTGGAGTCGCTCACGGTGCGGCCGGTGGCCGCCCACCAGATCGCCGGTGCCCGTACGGCGGACCGGGACGCGCTGTTCCGGCTCGTGTGGACGGAGGCTGCCGCGCGGGCCGATGGGGGTGGCGCCGCCGTGCGGCCCGCTGTTGTCGCGCCTGCCGGGGAGCCGCTGGGTACTGGGATCGCCGACGCGTTGTCCGGTGCTCCCGTGCGGGAGACCTTCGCCGCGCTGCGGGAGGGTGTGGCGGGCGGGGGTGAGGCGCCCGATGTCGTGCTCGCCGTGTGCGCCACGCCCGGTGCGGGCGGCGCGAACGGGTTCGAGGAGGATGCGGCCGGGTACGCGCGGCTCGCTGCCGTGACCCTTCTGTCGCTGCTCAAGGAGTGGGTCGATGACCCCGCGTTCGCGGCGACCCGTCTCGTCGTCGTCACGCGGGGTGCGGTCGCGGCACGACCGGGCGAGGCGGTCGGTGATCTGCCGGGTGCGTCGCTGTGGGGTCTGGTGCGCAGCGCGCAGGCCGAGAATCCGGGACGCCTCACGCTGCTGGACGTGGACATGGACGTGGACATGGATGCGGCGGCGGTGGCGGGGGCGTTGGCCGCGCTGCCTGGCGTACTGGGGCTCGCGGAGCCGGAGTTGGCGTTGCGGGGCGGGCGGGCGTTCGTGCCGCGGCTCGTACGTGACGACGCCTCCGCGCGGCTCGCGCCGCCGGTCGGGGCGCCCGCGTGGCGTCTCTCCGGGAGCGAAGGGACGTCCGTGGGCGAGCAGTTGGCTCTGGTGGATGCTCCGGAGGCCCGGCGGGTGCTGGAGCCACACGAGGTGCGGGTCGCCGTGCGGGCCGCCTCGCCGGACCCGGGAACGCTCGGGGCGGCGGGCCAGGCCGTGGGTGCCGGTGTCGTGACGGAGGTCGGCGGTGCGGCCGGTCCGGTGGCCGTGGGGGACCGGGTCATGGGCTTGTTCGAAGCGGTGGGGCCGGTGGGCGTCACCGACGCGGCGCTGCTCACGACGGTTCCGGGCGACTGGAGTTGGACTGAGGCTGCCGGTTCGCTGGGCGCCTATGTGGCGGCGTACCACGTACTGACGGATGTCGTCTTGCCCAGCGGCGGGGGGCCACTGCACGTCGCGGTGGAGACGGGCGCTGTGGGGCGGGCAGTGACGCGGCTCGCGTCGCACCGGCGCGTGGACATCGTGGACGGTGCGGCCGACTTGGACGGTGCGGCCGACTGCACCCTCTATCGTGACGGGGCGTTGGTCGTCCGGCGAGCGGATTCTTCGGACGGGGGCCAGGTCGTCGCTCCGCCCGAGCCCGGCCGCGTACGGGAAATCCTCGCCGAACTGGCGGAGTTGCTGCGGCCCATCGGCCCGGCGGAGGACGTCGACGTGCGTCACGGCGGCCCCCTCGTACCGCTCGACGTCACCGCCTGGGACGTCCGGCAGGCCCCCGCCGCCGCGGCCGCCCCGCCCACCCCGGGCACGACGACCGTGTACACCCTGCCCGTCGCCTTCGACCCGGAAGGCACCGTACTCGTCACCGGCGGAACCGGAGCCCTCGGCGCCCTGACGGCCCGCCACCTGGTGGGACGCCACGGAGCCAGGCATCTGCTCCTGTCCAGCAGGCGTGGCGCCGACGCGCCGGGCGCCCTCGAACTGGCCGCCGACCTCTCCGCGCTCGGCGCGCACATCACGTTCGCCGCCTGCGACCCCGGTGACCGGGACGCGGCGGCCGCACTCCTGGAGTCGGTGCCCGCGGAACACCCGCTCACCGCCGTCTTCCACTGCGCGGGCACCGTGAGCGACGCGGTGGTGCAGAACCTCACCGCCGAACAGGTCGAGGAGGTCATGCGCGTGAAGGCGGACGCCGCATGGCACCTGCACGAGCTGACGCGGGACGCCGACCTCTCCGCGTTCGTCCTGTACTCGTCGGTCGCCGGGCTCCTGGGCGGCCCCGGCCAGGGCAGCTACACCGCCGCCAACGCGTTCCTGGACGCGCTGGCCCGGCACCGGCAGGACGGCGGTGCGGCCGCGACGTCCCTGGCGTGGGGGTACTGGGACCTGGACAGCGGGATGTCGGGGCGGCTCACCGACGCCGACCGGGCACGTCACGCCCGGGCCGGTGTGGTCGGGCTCGGCGCCGACGAGGGCCTCGCCCTGCTCGACACGGCCTGGGCCGGGGGCCTTCCGCTGTACGCGCCGGTCCGCCTCGACCTGGCCCGGATGCGACGGCAGGCCGAGAGCCACCCCGCGCCGGCGCTCCTCCAGGACCTGGTGCGCGGTGCGGGAAGCAGGGGCGGTGGCGGGACCACCGTATCGGCGGGCGCGACCGCGCTGCGCAAATCGCTCGGTGCGATGTCCGACGCGGAGCGGGAGGACGCGCTGCTCGACCTGGTGTGCACGCACATCGCGGCCGTGCTCGGATACGACGCGGCGACTCCCGTGAACGCGACCCAAGGGCTGCGGGAACTCGGCTTCGACTCGCTGACGGCGGTGGAGCTGCGCAACCGGCTCTCGACCGCGACGGGACTGAAGCTGCCCGCCACGTTCGTCTTCGACCACCCGAACCCGGCGGAGCTCGCCGCGCACCTGCGGCAGGAGCTCGCGCCGCGCGCGGCCGACCCGCTCGTGGACGTCCTCGCGGAGTTCGAGCGTCTGGAGAACTCGCTCCTGTCCGTCTCGTCGAAGGACGGCACGGCGAGGGCCGAGCTTGCCGGGCGGCTGCGCGCCACGCTGGCGCGGCTCGACGTGCCGCGGGAGACGGCCGAAGAGGTGGCCGAGGAGGCGGCGGTGGCGGCTCGGATCCAGGACGCGTCGGCCGACGAGATCTTCGCGTTCATCGACCGCGACCTCGGCAGGGGCAACGGCCACCGCAACGGCAACGGCAACGGGCAGAGCGACGGACAGGGCAACGGACAGGCAGTGGAGGGACAGCGATGAACGAGTTCGCCCGCAAGAAGCGTGCCCTGGAGCACAGTCGGCGGATCAACGCGGGGGATCTGGACGCGCTCGTCGAGCTGTACGCGCCCGACGCCGTCGTCGAGGACCCGGTCGGCCTGCCGCCCCTCGCCGGGCACGACGCGCTGCGCGCCCACTACGGGCCGCTCCTCTCCGCGCACCTGCGCGAGGAGGCGGCCGAGCCCGTCGCCGGTCAGGACGCGACGCACGCGCTGATCCAGATCACCTCCGTCATGGACTACCTGCCCCTGGGTCCCCAGTACGCCGAGCGGGGCTGGCTCAAGGCACCCGACGCCCCGGAGACGGCGCGCATCCGGCGCACGGCGATGCTCGTGATCCGCATGGACGCGGCCGGTCTCGTCCGGCACCTCAAGTCGTACTGGGGCACGTCCGATCTCACGGTCCTCGGCTGAAGCGCAGAACCGCGGGGCCGCAGAACCGCAGGACCGCGACGAGTTGCAAAAGGTCTGCCCACCCTTCCTGGAGGTGCCATGCCCGACGAGGCCGCGCGCAAGCAGATGGCCGTCGACTACGCCCAGCGGATCAACGCCGGTGACATCGAGGGCGTCCTCGACCTGTTCACGGACGACATCGTCTTCGAGGACCCGGTGGGGCGGCCGCCGATGGTGGGCAAGGACGACCTCCGCAGGCATCTCGAACTGGCCGTCTCCTGCGGTACGCACGAGGTGCCCGAGCCGCCGATGACGTCGATGGACGACCGTTTCGTGGTGACGCCGACGACGGTCACCGTGCAACGGCCGCGACCGATGACCTTCCGCATCGTCGGCATCGTCGAGCTCGACGAGAACGGGCTCGGCCGCCGGGTCCAGGCGTTCTGGGGAGTCACCGACGTGACCATGGACGGGCCCGCCGACACCACCCACCCCGAAGGGATCCGCGCGTGACCACCACCCGACCCGCACACGCCGTCGTGCTGGGCGCCAGCATGGCAGGCGCCCTCGCGGCCCACATCCTGGCCCGCCACGTCGACGCCGTGACCGTCGTGGAACGTGACGCCCTGCCCGAGGAGCCCCAGCACCGCAAGGGTGTCCCGCAGGGCCGCCACGCCCACCTGCTGTGGTCCAACGGCGCCCGCCTCATCGAGGAGATGCTGCCCGGCACCACCGACCGTCTGCTGGCGGCCGGGGCGCGCCGTCTCGGCTTCCCCGAGGACCTGGTGACGCTGACCGGGCAGGGGTGGCAGCACCGCTTTCCCGCCACCCAGTTCGCGCTGGTCGCCAGCCGCCCTTTACTTGACCTGACGGTACGTCAACAGGCTTTGACCGCACCGAACATCACCGTTCGGCAGCACACCGAAGCCGTCGAGTTGTCGGGCGGCCAGTCGTCGGGCAGCAACGTGTCGGGCGGCGGGATCCGGGTCACCGGTGTCGTCGTACGTGATGTGGACAGCGGTACGCAGGAGACACTCGAGGCCGACCTGGTGATCGACGCCACCGGGCGCGGCTCCCGTCTCAAGCAGTGGCTGTCGGCGCTTGGCGTGCCCGCACTCGAAGAGGACGTGGTGGACGCGGGCGTCGCCTACGCCACCCGCCTCTTCACGGCCCCGCCCGGCGCGACGACCCGCTTCCCCGCCGTCAACATCGCCGCCGACGACCGCGTCCGCGAGCCCGGGCGTTTCGGTGTGGTCTACCCCATCGAGGGTGGGCGCTGGCTGGCGACGCTGTCCTGCACGAGGGGCGCTCAACTTCCCAGTGGTGAGGCTGAGTTCCTGCCCTTCGCGGAGAACCTGAACCATCCGATCCTCGCCGAGCTCCTGCGTGACGCGGAGCCGCTCACCCCGGTCTTCGGCTCCCGTTCCGGCGCGAACCGCCGCCTGTATCCGGAGCGGCTCGCCGAGTGGCCCGACGGGCTGCTCGTCATCGGTGACTCGCTGACCGCGTTCAACCCGATCTACGGGCACGGGATGAGCTCGGCCGCGCGCTGCGCCGACACGATCGACCGCGAGTTCCGGCAGCATCCGCAGGGCGGCACGGGGTCCGCGCTGCGCCTCCAGAAGGCGATCGGCGCGGCCGTCGACGACCCGTGGATCCTGGCCGCCACCAAGGACATCGACTACGTCAACTGCCGGGTATCCGCGACGGATCCACGCCTCATCGGGATGGACACGGAGCAGCGTCTGCGGTTCGCGGAGGCCATCACGGCCGCGTCGATCCGCTCCCCCAAGGCGTCCGAGATCGTCACGGACGTGATGAGCCTCAACGCGCCGCAGACCGAACTGGGCTCCAACCGCTTCCTGATGGCGATGCGCGCCGACGAACGCCTGCCGGAGCTGACGGCTCCCCCACTGAGCCCGGAGGAGCTGGCCGTGGTGGAGCTGGATCCGGCCAAGATCACACCTGCGGCCGTCGGTCTTTCCCATCCGTAATAGCCGATGCGGGAGGGCACGGTTTTAACAGTTCCCTTGATGTTCTGTTAAAAGCTGCCCTTGTCACAGACCTTGTTGAAGGGCTGATCACTGGGCCAGAGTTCCAACCGCAGCGAGCCCCACGCTCGCTGCCAGGCAGGAACCCACCCCCCTTTTCTCGCTTTACGGAGAGTTCCTGCCTGCCATTCGGAAGGAATCAGTGTGTCGCATTCTCGTAGATACAGATTCGCCGCCGTGGCCGCTCTGCTCTCGGCATCAGTGGTCGTGGGAACCCAGGCAACGGCGCAGGCCCAGACGCCGGTGCGGGACGCCGCTCCGGCCGCGCGCTACCAGCCCGAGATGGTGCGGGCGCTCGCCGCTTCGCTCGGTGTGAGCGAGAAAGCCGCGACCGAGCGGCTGGACCGGCAGGACGCCCAGCAGGCCCGGCTCGCCGAGCTGAGGAAAAGCGGGATATCCGATGACGGGGCGTTCTTCGACGCCTCCGGCAGGCTGACCGTCAACGCCGACGGCAAGGCCGATGTCACCGCCATCGAGAAGGCCGGCCTCGACGCCCGCGTGCCGGCCCGTGGCGAGGACAAGCTCGACGGCATCAAGGCACGGCTCGACGCCGCGGCCGAACGGCGCGCCCCCGCAGGTGTCGTCGACTGGTCCGTGGACCTGGCGTCGGACAAGGTCACCGTCAAGGTCAACAGTGACCGAGGAGCGGCGGCGAAGGCGTTCCTCGCCAAGGCCGCGACGTACGGTTCCGCCGTCAAGGTCGTCCGGGACCAGGAGAAGCGCGCCCCGCAGGCCGCGATCGCCCCCGGCAGCAAGATGACGATCAACGACACCAACGGCTGGTGTTCCGTCGGCTACGGCGCCCACGACCGGTCCGGCAAGCAGTACCTCGTCTCCGCCGGCCACTGCGTCGCCGGTCTGCCCACCCTGCGCTACGGCGGCACCGCGTTCGCCAAGGGCACCCACACCCGCTTCGCGGTCGGCACGAACAGCGTCGACATGGGCGTCGCCGCCATCGGCTCCGGCCACTCGATCACGACCAAGGTCGGCACCTGGGGCCAGGCCGGCAACGTCGCCGTGAACGGCAGCCGCCGCGCCTCGTCCGGCGCCGCGCTCTGCAAGTCCGGCGCGACCACCGGGTGGACGTGCGGCAAGGTCGGCTCGTACAACGTCTCCGTCACCTACACGGACCAGAACGGCGGCCCCGACACGGTCGTCACGGGTCTCGCCACCTCCAGCGTCTGCACCGAGGGCGGCGACAGCGGCGGCGCGTACATCTCCGGCAACCAGGCCCAGGGCATGACCTCCGGCGGTCCGGTGAACCAGCAGTGCACCGGGGGTGTGAACTCGCGCGGCTCCTCCTACTTCCAGCCGCTCGACGACGCCCTCTCGTACTACGGGCTGACGCTCAACACCAACTGACCGGCCTTCGAGGGAAGACCAGGGGCCGCCCACCGGCTAAGGTGGGCGGCCCCTGGTCGCCTGTGTGGCCTGAAACCGTCGCTGAGCCGCCCTCATCGGGGCGAGGGACTCCCGCCCGCCGAAAGACGCCATGCCGAACTCCCCCCACGCCGAAGGGCCCGACACGCGCTCCGAAGGGCCCGACACGAGCACCGAAGGCCCCGATACGACCTTCGCGACCGTGTTCCGCCGGGCCCTCCAACAGCGTGGGCTGCCCTTGGAACGCATACGCGACCACCTCAGGGCCCAGCAGATCACCGTCAGCCTCGCCACGCTCAGCCACTGGCAGCGCGGACGCAGCCAGCCGGAGCGCGCCCAGTCCCTGCGCGCCGTCGACGCGTTGGAGCCGCTCCTCAACCTGCCCACCGGCACGTTGCGCTCCCTGCTCGGCCCGCACCGGCCGCGCGGCGGCGCGCCTCCGGTCGACCCGACCGTCGCCCGCACGGTCTACGGCGAGAACTCGGACGTGGAACAGGCTCTCGGTGACGCGTTCCCGCAGTTCAACGAGGGTTTGCGGCCGCTGACCATCCAGGAGACGGTGTGCCTGGACGAACACCGGTCCATCCACGAGACGTCCATCACGACCGTGGTGCAAGCCGTCCGCGACGACGTCAAGCACCTGACCGTCGTCCACTTCCTCGACTCCCCGAAGGCGGGCACGGTCGACCTCGCCGTCCCCTACGGGCCACCGCCGCGCACCCGTTTCCTGCCGGAGCTCGGGTGTGTGGCCGCCGACATTCCGCTCGGGCGGCAACTGGCCAGGACCGAGACCGCGGTCGTCGCCTACACGCTCCGGGCCGCGTCGGACGTCTCCCACCAGCACGAGCGCCGCGTCATCACGCCCCTGCGGGCCTACCTGCTGCACGTACGCTTCCACCCCCTTGCGCTGCCCACCGGCTGCTGGAGTTATCAGCGCGAGCAGATCGGCGCCGAGCCGCGTCACCGCCGCCGCACCGCGCTCGACTCCTTCCACACGACCCACCTGCTCCCCACGCACTGCAAGCCGGGCATCTACGGGATCGAGTGGGAGTGGCCCGACTGACGCGGCAGGCAAGCTGCTGCGCTCCGAAAGACCTGGACCCGCTTGATCGAGGAGTCGCAGACGTGGTGGGTGAAGACGACATCTGACGACCACCGCCCCCCCGGCCGCCTCTCCCGGCCACCGCATCGGCGAGAACGGCGGGGGCCGGGGCCATCGTCCTCGCGAGCCATGACCGCTGGTTGCGGCGGCGGTGGGAGATGCGCACGCTCCGGCTGACGGCGTAGGACGACGTGGGACCGGCGTAGGCCCGACGTAGGCCCGACGTAGGGGAAGGTCGTCAAGGTCGCCGCGTACCGCGCGCGGAAACGGGCCGGGGAGTGTCGCGCGCCGTCTTGAGGTGACGGTCCAGGACTGCCGTGAGCCCCGCCATCGCCGCGGCGGCCAGGGCGAAGCTGCCGCAGACGAGGCTCACGGATTCGACCCAGGGGGCGGGCCTGTCGAACTGCGACGCGGAGAGCCGGATCCCCGCGCCGAGCGCACCCGCTCCGGCGGCGAGCAGCCACGTGCCGGGGGTGAGCGCGCTCCAGACGTCACCGGCGGCCGCGGACCGCGCGATGCGCAGGACGACGCGCCCGGCGAGCACCACGCCGGCGAGGGGCGCGACGATGGCCGCCCCCAACAGGAACAGCACGGGCAGAACCCACAGACCGGGGTCTTCGGAGGCAACGATCATGCCTGCATGACTGCCCGGGCAGCGGGAAGGTTGCACGGTCCGCGGTTTCCACCTGCCGGTCCGCTTGTCCTCTCAGCGCTGTTTGCTCTCCGAGCGCCGTCTATCCTCCTGGGGCCGTTTGTCAGCCCAGCACCGCTTGCAGGTCCAGCCGTTTGACGTCGAGTTTCCGGTAGATCCTGGTCAGGTGCTGTTCGACCGTACTGACCGTGACGTACAGCTTGCGGGAGATCTCCCGGTTGGTGAACCCGTCGGCGGCCAGCTCGGCGACGCGGCGTTCGGCTTCGGTCAGTTCGGCGTCCGGCTCGGGGTGGCCGCCGGGCAGGGGCGGTGACGCGGGGGTTGTCGTAGTCGTGGTCGTGGGCGGGGGTGTACTGCCCCCGCTCCTGCCCCAGCGGCGCGCCAGGAGCTGGGCCTTTCTGGCGAGCAGCCGGGCGCGTTCCGGCTCGCCCCCTTCCCGTACCGCCTCACTCTGCTCGGCCACGGCCCGGGCCAGCTCGAAGACATCACCGGCACCCCTGAGCACGGTGACGGCCTCGTCGAGCAGCTCGGTGCGGTCCGGGGCGGGCGAGGTGGCGGCCCGCAGCCGCAGCGTCATGCCCCAGGTGCGCCCGTCGGTCGGCGCGGCCAACTTGGTTTGTTCATCCACGAGTTGGCGGGCCAGGAGGGACTCACCGAGGGCCAGGTACGCTTCGGCGGCGCCGAGCCGCCACGATTCCAGTGCGGGCAGGTCGACGCCCCAGCTGCTCATCCGCGTACCGCAGGCGTAGAAGTCGCACAGGGCGGCGTAGTGGCAGCCGGTGGCCAGGTGGTAGCGGCCGCGTGCCGCCAGATAGTGCAGTCCTGTGCGGGCCTGGAACACTGTCTGCGGCACGGGGCGTTCGAGGAGGGCCGCCGCGCCGTCGACGTCTCCGACGGCGGCCTTCGCCTGTACGGCGGCCGCGAGCGGAAGGCCGATCGCGGCGCCCCACCCCTTGGGGCCGAGCATGTCGAGCGCGGCGTCGGCGCGCTGTTGTGCCGCGGCCGGGTCGCCCTGGCGCAGGTGGATGAGGGCACGCCACGCCGTGAACCATGCCTGCCAGGTGGGGCTGTTGCGTTCGCCTGCCTGGGCGATGAGCCCGTCGCACCAGGCGGCTGCCCGATGCGGCCGGTCGCGGTAGGTGAGCGTGGCGAGGGCGGCGGTCTGGACGGCGACGGTGCGGGGGCCGAGGCGGTAGCGGTTGAGGGTGCGTTCGGCCGCGTCGATCGCGTCGGGTGGGCGGGTCAGGTCGGCCGGATCGGCCCGATCGGCCGGGTGGGTCGGATCGGCCGGGTGGGTCGGGTGGCTCTCGCCGCCGTGCAGCAGGTCGTGCATCAAGGTACCCGCGCCCTGGAGTTCGGGGGTGACGGCGGGCGGGGCCGCGCGTTGCGCGGACAGTACGCCGGAGCCGAGGCGTTCCTTGACGTGTCCGGGGTAGAGGTAGGCGCCCCAGAGCCACGGGGTGTCGAGGTCCGCGGCGTTCATGGGCGGTGCGCCGGCCGGGTTCGGTCCGGTGAGCGCACTGATCGCGTCCAGGCCTTCGTCGACCCGGCCGTGCCAGAGGAGGTGGGTGGGGAGGGAGAGGGGTACAGGGGTGGTGGTCCTGGTGGCTGCGGTGGGCGGGGTGGTTCGGTCGGGGAGGTGGCGCAGGACCTTCGCGGGGTCCAGGCGCCACTCCGCGTCGGCGAGCGCGCCCACGACCGCGGTACGCCGTACGACGTCACGGCACCGCTCATGTGCCGCCCGCAGGTAGTCCACCCCCGTCTCCACCCGATCGCCGTCCAGGGCGAGTTGGGCCGCCTCCTCGAACACGGGCACCGCCCACGGCGTGTCCGACGGGTCGGCGGCGACGAGGTGGGCGGCCACGGTGTCCGCCGGGGCGCCCTCCTCGTGCAGGAGGGCGGCCACGCGCCCGTGCAGCGCGCGACGCTCGTCCGTCGGCATTCCGTCCAGGACCGCCGCTCCGAACGCCGGATGGCACAGGCGCCCTTCGTGCAGCACCTCCGCGAGGGTCAGCTGGTGCACGGCGCGGTCCACGGAGGCCGCGTCCACGTCGAGGAGCCGGCCGACCAGGGCCGGGGCGGCCTGTTCCCCCAACACGGCGACGGCGCGGGCGACTTCGGTCACCGGGGCCTCGTGCCGGTAGAGGAAGCCGAGCACGGCCCGCCCGAACGCCTCGTCGGCGCGGCCCGTCGACCGGAGGTCGTCGGCCAGTGCCCGTACGAGGAGCGGGTGACCCGCGCTCATGCCGTGGACGACGGGCGTGAGGTCCTGGGCCGCCTCCTGGTCGAGGTGCCGGGCGAGCACGGCTTCCACTCCGGCCTTCGACAGCGGCTCAAGGCGGATCCTCCGCAGCGTGGGCTCGTGCGGGAACTCGCTGCCGAGCAGGGCGTTGTCCGCTTTCTGATGGACGTACTCGGTGAACAGCACATGGAGCCGCGCCGAGCGCAGCCTGCGCATCAGGTACAGCAGGCACTGGAGTGAAGCCGCGTCGGCGTGGTGCGCGTCGTCGACGGCGATCAGGACAGACCGCTCGGCACCCAGCCCGCGCAGCGCCTCGCAGAGCCCGCGCAGCGCGGGCGAGACTGGGGAAGGCGGGGTCGGGGCCGGGGGCAGGGACGGGGTCGGGGGCGGGCGGGGTCGGGGGGGGGCGGGGTCGGGGGGGGGGGAGGGGCGGGGCGGGTCGGGGGGGAGCGGGGTCGGGGGGGGGGGGACGGGTCGGGGGCGGGTCAGGGGGGGCCGGGGGCGGGGGGGGGGGCAGTGGGGGGGGGCGGGGGGGCGAGGGCGGGGGGCGGGTCGGGGGCAGGGGGGGGCAGGGGGGAGGTCAGGGGCAGGGGCAGGGGCGAGGTCAGGGATAGGCGCAGGGGCAAGGGCGAGGTCAGGGACAGGGGCAGGGGCAAGGTCGGGGACGGGGACGGGGACGGAGCCAGGGGCAGGGGCAGGGGCGGGGACGGGGACGGGGACGGGGACGGGGACGGAGCCAGGGTCAGGGACGGGGGCGGGGTCAGGGACGGGGGCAGTGGCGCGGGTGCGGTGGCGGCTTCGTCGCACCACGCCAGCGTGCGTTCCGCTGTCGCGGCGGGCAGTTCCGGGCAGCCGCGCACCAGTTGCTCCAGGACTCCCAGGGGCAGATCGCGCTCGGCCCGGCAGGCGGTGGCGGTCAGCACGAGCGCGTCGGGCGCGACCCGCTCCGTCCACGCCCGCAGCAGCGCGGTCTTGCCGGTGCCGACCGCTCCGCCGATCACCACCACGCTGCCGCGCGTATCCGCGTCGCCCTCGTACGCGCCCTGCAAGGCGGCCAGTTCCTCGTCCCGTTCGACCAGGTCGACCGCTCCGTGCTCGGCGGCGCGTCGTGTCACTGTGTGCCCCACTCGCGGTCGATCAGCGCGAACATGTCGTCGGCGCTCGCGGTCGTCAGGTCATCCGTCGAGCCCTGTTCGTCCTCGTCCTCGCCCTTGGCAGCGGGGAGTTGGGGCACCGCGGTGTCCGGCTGTTTCCACAGCAGTGTCTGGAGGCGCCGGATCAGGCCCTTGCGGCGCGGGTCGTCCACCGCGAGTCCGCCGAGGGCCTCCTCCAGGTCGTCCAGATGCCCGGCCACGGGGAGCTCGCCCGCGCCGCCGTCGGGCAGGACCCTGTCCAGGAGGTGTTCGGCCAGGGCGCGGGGCGTCGGGTAGTCGTAGACCAGGGTGGCGGGCAGACGCAGCCCCGTGGCGGCGCGCAGCCGGTTGCGCAGCTCCACCACGACGAGGGAGTCGAAGCCGAGGTCCTTGAAGGCCTTCTCCGGCTCCACCTCCTGCCCCGGCTCGTACCGCAGCACGCCGGCGACCTGCTCGCGGACCACGTCGAGCAGCCTTCCGGTCCGCTCCCGCACGGGCAGCGCGGCCAGCTCGCGTCGCAGCGCGGAGGCGTTCTCGGTGCTCTCGGCGGTATCCGAGGCGGCGTCGAGGATCTTCTGGGCCGCGGGTACCTCGTCGAGCAGGCGGGTCGGACGGGCCAGGGTGAACAGCGGCGCGAACCGCTCCCATTCGATGTCGGCGACCAGACTGTGCCCCCGGCCCGCGTCGAGCACGGAGTGCAGCGCGCCCAGCGCCAACTGGGGTTCCAGGGGCGGCAGGCCCTGGCGCCGCGACAGCCCGGCGGCGCCGCGCGCGAGGTCCCCGTCGTCCGGCAGATCCCAGATGCCCCATCCCACGGAGACGGTTCGGGGCCCCTCGCCCTCGGTGCCGTGCTGCTGTGCCAGCGCGTCGAGACAGGCGTTGGCGGCGGCGTACGCGCCGTGTTCCCTGCTGCCGAGCGTGGCGGCTACGGAGGAGAAGTACAGCACGGTGTCCACCGAGCCGCCGCCGGATCCGACAGCGGCCGTCAGTTCTCCCAGCTCCATGGCCGCGGCCGTGGCCGCGTCGAGCGCGTCGGGCGTGACCTCGGCGAGGGGCGCGAGCTCGCCGGGCAGGGAGGTGTGGATGACGGTTCGTATGTCTACGTCCGTGAGAGCGGCGTCCGTGAGGGCGGCGAGTGCGCGGCCGCGGCTCTGGTCCTGGCTGTTGCTTCCGTGCGGGACGGAGAGTGCGGTGAACCGGGCTCCCAGCGCGTCGACTTCGGCGGCGAGCTCGCCGCTTCGGCCGTTCCGATGACTGTCGCGACCGTCGTCAGGGGCCGTGTCCAGCAGTACGACGTGTTCGGCGCCGGACACGGCGAGCCACCGTACGACCTGTTCCGTCAGTGGGCCGACGCCGCCCGTGACCAGGACGGCACCTTCCGGGCGCCAGGTTGCGGCCGCCTCACCGCCGGCCGGCGCGTCGGGCACCAGGCGTCGGCCGAGGACCCCACCGCGTCGCAGGGCCACCTGGTCCTCGCCGCTGTCGCCGCACAGCACCGCGTACAGCGCGGCGGGGTCGAGCGCGGCCGGGTCGGCGGGCAGGTCCAGGAGCCCGCCCCACAGCTCGGGGTGCTCCAGGGCTGCCACGCGGCCGATGCCCCAGACGGTGGCTTGCTCCGGAGCGACGACCGGATCGGCGTCGCCGCACGACACCGCGCCCCGGGTGGCACACCAGAGCGGCACCTCGACTCCGGCGTCGAGGAGGCCGTGGAGCAGGGTCAGGGCGGTGCCGTCCGTACCGTCGCCGAGCGCCAGCAAGGAGAGCACCCCGCGGAGGGGTGTGCCGTCGCCTGGGTATGTGTCGGCGCCGAGGGGGGTGTCATCGCCGAGGGATGCGTCGTCGTCCGCGTACGTCGACTGCCACGAGCGGATCAGGTCGGCGAGCTCGGCACGGCCGCAGCCCGGCCCGACCTCGACGAGACGTACCGGCGCACCAGCCTCCTCCAGCGTCCGTACGCACGCACGCGACCAGGCCTCAGCCCCGCCTTCGGGGGTCACGACCAGCCAGGCCCCGGTCCCCGGCGCGGGCGTCGGGAGGTCTGCGCGCCGCCAGTCGACGCGGTACCGCCAAGCGTCGACGGTCGACCGGTCACGCCGCTCACGCCGCCACGCGGAGAGGGCCGGGAACACCGTCTCCAGTGCGGTCCGGTGTGTGTCGTCCTTCAGATGCAGGGTGTCGCAGAGGGCCTGGACGTCCTCGCCTTCGACAGCCGCCCAGAACCCGGCCTCTTCGCCGTCCGCCACGGAGGCGGCGGTGGGCACGGCGACGTCCGCCAGCCAGAAGCGCCGCCCTTGGAAGGGGTAGGTGGGCAGGTCGACGGTGCGGGGCGGAGGGTCGGCCGGGAACCAGCCGGACCAGTCCACGGCGACCCCAGCCGTGTGGAGACGTGCCATGGCCTGCGCGAAGGCGACGTCGTCCGGCAGGCCCGCGTGCAGGGAGGCGGTGACGACGGGCTCGAACCCTCCTTGCGGGTCGGCGACGGCGTCGAGGGTGTGCTGGGCGGCGGTGGCCAGGACGGGGGCGGGGCCCAGCTCCACGAACACGCCTGCCCGGGCGGCGACTTGGGCGATGGCGGGCTGGAAGAGGACCGCCTGCCGCACATGCTTGGCCCAGTACTCCGGAGCGGTGATCTCAGCCCCCGCCTCCGTACCGGAGACGTTGCTCAGCAACGGAATCTTCGGCGCCGCGAACTCCACCCCACGTATCGCCTCGGTGAACTCCGCCAGCATCGGCTCCATCAAGGCGGAGTGGAACGCATGGCTGACCGAGAGCGCTTTGGTCTTACGCCCCCTCTCCCGCCAGAGCGCAGCAACCCTCTCCACCTCGCCCTTAGAGCCCGAAATAACAGTGGAGTCAAGAGTGTTGACCGCCGCGACACTCACACCGGAACCCTCAAGGTCCGCCGCCAGCTCCTCCCGCGTGGCCTGCACCGCACACATCGCACCGCCCTCGGGCAACGCACCCATCAACCGCGCCCGCGCACCCACCACCCGGCACGCATCCGCCAAACTGAAGACCCCCGCAACATGCGCCGCCGCGATCTCACCGACCGAGTGCCCGACCACCACATCCGGCCGCACCCCCACCGACACCCACAACCTCGCCAAACCCACCTGCAGCGCGAACAACCCCGCCTGCGCCCACACCGTGTGATCCAACCGCTCCCGCGGCCCCCCGAACACCACCTCCCGAACCGAACCACCCAACTCCACATCCAGCAGCCCGCACACCTCGTCAAAGGCCTCCGCGAACATAGGGAACCGCTCATACAACCCGGCCCCCATCCCCACCACCTGACTGCCCTGACCACTGAACAACCAGACCGTGTCCCTGCCCCCACCGACCGGCGCCGGAGGCGGTCCCACCAGTGCCGGGTACGGCTCCTCCGCCGCCAGCGCCGCAAGTCCCGCCACCAGCTCGGAGCAGTCCGCGCCCACCACCACGGCCCGCCGCTCGTGCAGCGCACGCGCCTTCAGGAGGGTCCAGCCGACGTCGACGGCGGTATCCGACCGGTCGTCTTCGTGGGCTCGCTCGGCGAGTGCGCGGGCCTGCGCCCGTAGCGCTTCCCGGCTGCGTGCCGAGACCACCCACGGCACCACGAGGTCCTGTCGGGGCGGCTCGGAACCTTCGGCGGCGGACGGTGCGGGAGCTTGTTCCACGATCAGGTGGGCGTTGGTGCCGCTGATGCCGAAGGAGGAGACACCCGCCCGGCGGGGGCGGTCGGTACGGGGCCACGGGACGGGGGCGGTGAGGAGCTGCACTCCCCCGCCCTCCCAGTCCACGTGGGCCGTGGGGCGGTCGATGTGGAGGGAGGCGGGCAGCTCTCCGTGGCGCATCGACATGACCATTTTGATGACGCCCGCGACGCCCGCGGCGGCCTGCGTGTGGCCGATGTTCGACTTCACCGAGCCGAGCCACAGCGGCCGGTCCGCCGGCCGGTCCTTCCCGTACGTCGCGAGGAGCGCGTTGCCCTCGATGGGGTCGCCGAGCGTGGTGCCGGTGCCGTGCGCCTCCACGGCGTCGACGGCGTCGGCGGTGACGCGGGCGTTGCTGAGGGCCTGGCGGATCACCCGTTCCTGGGCGACGTCGTTGGGGGCGGTGAGGCCGTTGCTGGCGCCGTCCTGGTTGACGGCGGATCCGCGTACGACGCCGAGTACCTGGTGTCCGTTGCGGCGGGCGTCGGAGAGGCGTTCCAGGAGGATCAGGCCGACGCCCTCGGAGAACCCCGTGCCGTCGGCGGCTTCCGCGAACGGCTTGCAGCGGCCGTCCGGGGCCAGGCCCCGCTGGCGTGAGAACTCCACGAAGGCCGTGGGCGTGGACAGGACGGTGACGCCGCCCGCGAGGGCCATGCCGCAGTCTCCTTGGCGCAGCGCCTGGCAGGCCAGGTGGATCGCCACCAGCGATGCCGAGCACGCCGTGTCGAGCGTCACCGCCGGGCCCTCGAGGCCGAAGGTGTACGCGATGCGGCCGGAGATGACGCTGGCCAGGGTGCCTGTGGTCGCGTATCCCTCGACCTCCGGCGGTACCTGCTCCCCCGACATGTGGTCCTGGCTGGAGACCCCCGCGTACACGCCGGTGAGCGTGTCCCTGAGTGTGCCGGGGTCGATGCCCGCCCGTTCGAACAGCTCCCACGCCACTTCGAGGAGTACGCGCTGCTGCGGGTCGGCGGCGAGCGCCTCACGCGGGTTGACTCCGAAGAAGTCGGCGTCGAAGCGGGCGGCGTCCCGGAGGAACCCGGCTTCGCGTACGTAGGTGGTGCCGGGGTGGTCCGGGTCCGGGTGGTAGAGGCCGCCCAGGTCCCAGCCGCGGTCGGTGGGGAACTCCTCGATGGCGTCGCCCTGCGAGGACACCAGGTCCCAGAGCTGTTCCGGCGAGGCCACGCCGCCCGGGTACCGGCAGGCCATCGCGACGATGGCGATCGGTTCCCGCTGCCGCTCCTCTGCGTCGCGCAGGCGCTGCCGGGTCTGCCCGAGATCCGCCGTCACGCGCTTCAGGTAGTGGCGAAGCTTGTCCTCCGTACCCGGCATGTCTTTCCCACCCGGCATGTCTTCTCCACTCCTGGTCAAGAGGGCAGTTCTCGGTCGATCAGCTCGAAGAGCTCGTCGTCCGACGCGGATTCGAGGTCGTGGTCGTCGCTTTCGGCAGCGTCCCCGCCGGTGTCGCCCGCCGCGCTCGCGGTGTCGTCCAGGCGCCACAGCAGGCTCTGCAGGCGCGTCACGAGGCGGCCGCGCGTGTCCTCGTCGTGCGCGTGCCCGACGATCACGGTCTCCAGCTTGTCCAGCTCGCCGAAGAGCGGCGCCGACGGGTCGGCGCCCGCCGGGCACAGCTGTGTGCGCAGCTCTTCGGCGATGGCCGACGGGGTGGGGTGCCGGAAGATGAACGTGGCGGGCAGGCGCAGGCCGGTGGCGGCGGACAGCCGGTTGCGCAGTTCGACCGCGGTGAGGGAGTCGAAGCCGAGGTCCTGGAAGGGGGCGTCGGCGCGGACGGCGTCGGTCCCGGCGTGTCCGAGGACGGCCGCGGCGTGTGTCCGCACCAGGTCGAGCAGGGTGCGGTGCTGTTCTTCCGTGGTGAGCGCGGACAGTTTGCCCGCCCAGTCGATGTTCTGCCGGGCCGCGGTGGTGGCGGTCGGCCGCGCGGATCCCCGGCCGCCCGCGAAGGCGCGGAGGAGCGGGGGGAGGGCGGCGGCGGGTTTGCCGGCGAGTGCGCGGGGGTTGAGGTCGGCGGCCACCAGGTGGGGGCGGCCGTGGCGGTGGGCGGCGTCGAGGAGGGCGAGGCCGTGGGCGGTGGTCATTGCCTTGACGCCGATGCGGGCCATGCGGGCGACGTCGACGTCGCTGAGGGCGCCGGTCATTCCGGCGACCATTTCGCTGGGCATCCCGCCGGTCATACCGTCGGTCTCGCCGGTCTCTCCGATCCTTGCGGCCGTCTCACCGATCCTTGCGGCCGTCTCACCGGCCCTTCCGGCCGTCTCACCCGTCCTTCCGGCGGTCTCGCCGCGCGTCTCGTTGCCGCTCTTGTCGTGCGAGGCCTCCCAGAGGCCCCATCCGACCGAGAGTCCTGCCTGGCCATGGGCCCTGCGGTGCTGCATCAGCGCGTCGCAGTACGCGTTCGCCGCCGCGTAGTTGGCCTGTCCCGGACTGCCGAGTGTCGCCGCCGCGGAGGAGAACACGACGAACAGACCAAGGCGCAGGTCACGGGTCGCCTCGTGCAGATTCACCGCCGCGGTGGCCTTGGCCGCCCACACACGCCCCAGCCCGTCCCTCGTCTGCGCGGTCACCACCGCGTCCTCCAGCACACCCGCGGCGTGAACGACGCCTGTCAGCGGATGTGAGGGGTCCGTCTTGCCGACGAGCTCCGCCACCGACACCGGATCACCCACGTCAGCCGCAGCGAGGGTCACTTCAGCACCCAACTCAGTAAGTTGAGCGACCAGTTCGTGAGCCCCCGGCGCATCGGGACCCCGTCGGCTCGCCAGCAGCAGATGCCGTACGCCCCACTCCCGCACCAGGTGCTCCGCCACGACCTGCCCCAACGCGCCGGTGCCACCGGTGATCAGCACCGTGCCCTCGGGGTCGAGAGCAGGCGGGATCTCCAGCACCAGCTTGCCCGTGTGCTTCGCCTGACTCATGAACCGGAACGCCTCACGTGCCCTGTCCAAGGGCCAGGAACGTATGGGCAGAGGGGCCAGGGCCCCTGACGTGAACCTCTCGCCGAGGTCTCGCATCATGGCTTCGATGAGGCCCGGCCCGGCGTCGGTGACGAGGTCGTAGACGGTGTACGTGACGCCCGGGTACTCGCCGCCCACCTCCTCCGGCACCCGCAGGTCGGTCTTGCCCATCTCCAGGAAGCGGCCGCCGCCCTCCCCCAGCAACCGCAGGGAGGCGTCGATGAACTCGCCGGTGAGGCTGTTGAGTACGACGTCCATGCCTCGGCCGTCGGTGGCCTGCCGGAACGTGTCCTCGAAGGCGAGGTCCCGGGAGGACGCGCGGTGGGCGGCGTCGATCCCCATCTCCTCCAGGACGGCGTGTTTCGCCGGACTGGCGGTGGCGAACACCTCAGCACCGAGGTGCCGGGCGATCTGCACCGCCGCCATCCCCACGCCACCCGTGGCGGCATGGATCAGCACGCGCTCGCCCGCCTTCAGACCGGCCAGCTCGACCAGGCCGTACCAAGCCGTCAGATACGCGACCGGCATCCCGGCTGCCTGCCGCATGTCCCAGCCCCTCGGGACCGGCGCGACCATCCGCGTGTCCGCGACAGCCGTCGGACCGAAGGAACCGTGGAGTACGCCCATCACGCGATCGCCCACCGACAGATGCGTCACGTCGGGGCCGACCTCCGTCACGACACCGGCGCCCTCGCCGCCCAGGCCGATCTGTCCCGGCACCATGCCGAGGCTGACCAGGACGTCGCGGAAGTTGATGCCCGCGGCGTGGACGCCGAGGCGCACCTGACCCGGGCCCAGCGGCTCCAGCACCTCGGGGTACGCGACCGGCGCCACGCTTTCCAGCGTCTCGGCGCTCCCCTTGTCCAGGCGCCAGGCGCGGTCATGGGGCAGGGCGATACTGTCGCCCCCGCTTGAGCGAACGAGTCGCGGGATCAGGAGTGTTCCCTCACGGAGGGCGAGTTGGGGCTCGTCGAGGTCTTCGACGGCTTGGCGCAGCAGAGACTGCGGCAGCACCACGCCGGGGTCGTCCGCACGCAAGTCGTCATCGATGTCGAGCAGGACGAAACGGCCCGGGTTCTCCGACTGCGCACTGCGCACAAGCCCCCACACCGCAGCCGCGGACGCGTCCACATCGCCGTCACCACTCGTGTCGACAGCAGAGCGGGTGACGACGAGGAGCCGAGACTCTTCCAACTCGGGCACGGCCAGGAACTCCTGCACCAACGACAACACACCCTCGGCAACCCTCAACCCATCACCACCACCGGAGGCATCAACAGGCGCCAGTACCGCCCACGGCGCCACGTCACCCACCACCGACACCACACCGGCCAGGCCGCCGCCCTCGCCCGAGAGCGCAACCCAACCACCACTGTCGGGCATCTCTGCCCGCGGAGCCGGAAGCGGCGTCCAGTCGACCGTGAACAGGCCGTCGTCCTGCGTCTGCGCGGACTGCAACTGCTTGAGATCGGCGGGCCGCATCTTCACCGATCCCACGCTCAGGACGTTCGCCCCGGTGGTGTCGGTGACCATGACCTGTACGTCCCGCTCGGCCTCATCGTGCTCGCCGTGCTCGCCGGGCGACAGCCGCACACGTACAGTGCCGGCCCCCGCGGCCCACAGGGACACCTGGTTCCAGGTGAAGGGCAGCCAGACCTTGCCGTCGCCCTGCGGCTGCCCGTCCGACCAGTCGAGCAGCAGGGCCGGGTGGAGGGTGGCATCGAGGAGGGCGGGGTGGATGCCGTAGCCGTCGTGCGTACCGGCGGCCTCCGGAAGGGCGACCTCGGCCAGCAGATCCTGGCCGTCCCGCCACACGGCCTGGAGGCCCCGGAACGCCGGGCCGTAGGCATAGCCCGCGTCGGCCACGCGCTCGTAGAAGCCTGCCAGGTCCACCGGCACGGCGCCCACTCCGGGCCACATTCCGGCTGCCGATCCCTCGACGGTTACGGACTCGGGTTCGGGGGCGAGTAGGCCGGTGGCGTGGCAGACCCACGAGTCGTCACCGTCCAGCACCGTGGAGGCGTCGACGTCCGGGCGACTGTAGACGTGTATGCCGCGCCGCCCATCCTCACCCGCCTCGTCCACAACAACCTGCACACGCAGCCCGGCCGTCTCCGGCACCACCACAGGCGCCTGCAACATCAACTCATCCAGCGTCGCACAACCGACCTCGTCACCGGCCCGCAACGCCCACTCCACCAACGCCGCACCCGGCACCAGCACAGCCCCGCCGACCTCGTGATCAGCAAGCCACGAGACCCCGGAACGCGACAGCCGACCCGTCAACAGGCAACCACCCCGGTCGGCGAACTCCACCGCCGCACCGAGCAACGGATGCCCCGCCGCCACCAAACCCAGCCCCGCCGCATCCCCACTCCCCGAACGCCCCGCCAACCAGAACCGCTCCCGCTGGAACGCATACGTGGGCAACTCGACCGTGCGAGGCGCCGGGTCAGCAGGGAAGAAGGCCGCCCAGTCCACGGCGACCCCAGCCGTGTGGAGACGGGCCATCGCTGCCATGAACGCCTGCTCGTCGGGGCGTTCACCGGCGAGTGAGGAGACGAGTACCGGCTCCGGCGCTTGCGGGTCGACGAGGTCGTCCAGGGTGTGCTGGGCGGCGGTGACGAGTACGGGGGCGGGGCCCAGCTCCACGAACACGCCCGCGCGAGACGCCACCTCGGCGATCGCGGGCTGGAAGAGGACCGCTTGCCGCACATGCTTGGCCCAGTACTCCGGAGCGGTGATCTCAGCCCCCGCCTCCGTACCGGAGACGTTGCTCAGCAACGGAATCTTCGGCGCCGCGAACTCCACCCCACGTATCGCCTCGGTGAACTCCGCCAGCATCGGCTCCATCAACACCGAGTGGAACGCATGACTGACCGAGAGAGCTTTGGTCTTACGCCCCCTCTCCCGCCACAGCGCAGCAACCCTCTCCACCTCACCCACAGGGCCCGAAATAACGGTGGAATCAGGGGTATTGACCGCCGCGACACTCACACCGGAACCCTCAAGGTCCGCCGCCAGCTCCTCCCGCGTGGCCTGCACCGCGCACATC
This sequence comes from Streptomyces sp. Je 1-369, assembly GCF_026810505.1. Lineage (NCBI taxonomy): Bacteria > Bacillati > Actinomycetota > Actinomycetes > Kitasatosporales > Streptomycetaceae > Streptomyces > Streptomyces sp. Je 1-369. Next base: position 7,849,202 of record NZ_CP101750.1, on the reverse strand, counting down.
GCACCGCCCTCGGGCAACGCACCCATCAACCGCGCCCGCGCACCCACCACCCGGCACGCATCCGCCAAACTGAAGACCCCCGCAACATACGCCGCCGCGATCTCCCCGACCGAGTGCCCGACCACCACATCCGGCCGCACACCCACCGACACCCACAACCTGGCCAAACCCACCTGGAGCGCGAACAACCCTGCCTGCGCCCACACCGTGTGATCCAACCGCTCCCGCGGCCCCCCGAACACCACCTCCCGAACCGAACCACCCAACTCCACATCCAACAGCCCGCACACCTCGTCAAAGGCCGCCGCGAACACAGGGAACCGCTCATACAACCCAGCCCCCATCCCCACCACCTGACTGCCCTGACCACTGAACAACCAGACCGTGTTCCCGCTCGGGGCCAGCGTGCCCTCTGGGGTCCGCGTCAAGGTCGGATGTGCCTCACCGGCGGACAACGCATCGAGTCCCGCAAGGAGTTCGGGGCGCTCGGACCCGATCACCACAGCGCGCTGCTCGAACGATGAGCGCGACCGCAGCAGCGACCAGCCCACGTCACGTACCGCCGCAGCCGCGTCATCCGTCACTGCCTCGCGCAGGCGGCGTGCCTGGTCGCGCAACGCCCGCGGGCTCCGCGCCGACACCAACCACGGCACGAGCGCACCGCCATCAACTCCCCCAGCCCCCGGCGACGGCACCACATCCGCAGGCCCAGGCTCAGGCTCAGGAACGTACTCAACAATCACATGTGCATTGGTCCCCGACGCACCGAACGACGACACACCCGCACGACGCACCCCACGATCAGCATCCGGCCACGGCACCGCCTCCCCCGCCAACCGCACCGCACCCGAACCCCAATCCACATGCGGCGTCGGCTCATCCACATGCAAACTCGCCGGCACCACACCATGCCGCATCGCCATCACCATCTTGATGACACCCGCAACACCCGCAGCCGCCTGCGTATGACCAATATTCGACTTCACCGACCCCAACCACACCGGCCGATCCACCGAACGCCCCTGCCCATACGTCGCCAGCAACGCCTGCGCCTCGATCGGATCACCCAGCGTCGTCCCCGTCCCGTGCCCCTCCACCACATCCACATCAGCAGCCACCAACCGGCCACTCGCCAACGCCTGCCGAATCACCCGCTCCTGCGACGGACCATTCGGCGCCGTCAGACCATTACTCGCACCGTCCTGATTCACCGCAGAACCCCGCACCACCGACAGAACCCGATGCCCATTCCGGCGCGCGTCCGACAACCGCTCCAGAAGCAGCACGCCGACACCCTCGCCCCAGCCCGTGCCGTCCGCCGCGGCCGCGAACGGCTTGCAGCGGCCGTCGGGGGCCAGGCCGCGCTGACGCGAGAAACCGGTGAAGACCTCGGGGGTCGCCATGACGGTGACGCCGCCCGCGAGGGCGAGACTGCACTCGCCCTGGCGCAGCGCCTGGGCCGCCAGGTGGATGGAGACCAGCGACGACGAGCACGCCGTGTCGACCGTCACCGCAGGGCCCTCCAAGCCCAGGGTGTAGGAGACCCGGCCGGAGACCACGCTGCCGGAACCGGCGAGCATGGAGTAGCCCTCCAGCTGGGCGTCCTGGGCCAGGCCGGCCGCGTAGTCGTGGTACATGACACCGACGTACGTGCCGGTCAGGCTGCCCTTGAGCGTCGTCGGGTCGATGCCCGCACGCTCGAACACCTCCCACGACGCCTCCAGCAACAGACGCTGCTGCGGATCCATCGCCAACGCCTCCCGCGGATTGATCCCGAAGAACGCCGCATCGAAATCACCCGCGTCGGGGAGGAAGGCGCCTTCGTCGGCGTAGCTGGTGCCGGGGTGGTCCGGGTCGGGGTGGAAGAGGCGTTCCAGGTCCCAGCCGCGGCCGGTCGGGAACTCGCCGACCGTGTCCACGCCCGCCGCGACCAGGTCCCAGAGTCCTTCGGGCGATGCCACGCCGCCCGGGTACTTGCAGGCCATGGCGACGATCACCACCGGGTCGTCCGTCGTGGCGGCGGGCAGCGCGACCGGCGCGGCGGGGGCCGCGGTCACTCCGCCCAGGCGGGTGCAGAGGTAGGCCGCGAGAGCCTGGGGGGTGGGATGGTCGAAGGCGAGTGTGGCGGGCAGGCGAAGGCCGCTGGCCGCCGAGAGGCGGTTGCGCAGCTGGACGGCAGTGAGCGAGTCGAAGCCCAGGTCCTTGAAGTTGGCCTCGGTCCGTACGTCTGAGAGCGACCTGTGGCCCAGCACCGCCGCCACGCACTCACGTACGACATCGGTGACGGCGGCCCGGCGCTCCGTGTCGTCCAGGCCCGCGAGCCGTCGCTCCAGCGCGCCCTTGTCCACGGCGGAGTCGGCCGCGGCCTTCCGGCGGGCCCGGCCCGTGAGGTTGCGCAGGATCGCCGGTACGTCATCGGTGGACAGTTCGCGTACGTCGATGCCCGCCGCGACCAGCAGCGAGGTGCGCGTCGCGGCTGCGCGTGCCGCGTCGAGGAGGGCGAGGCCCTGCTCGTCCAGCAGCGGCTTCACACCACTGGCGCGCAGCCGCGCGAGGTCGGCGTCGTCCAGGTGGCGGGTCATGGCGCTGCCGCGCGCCCACAGGCCCCACGCGATCGACAGGCCCGGCAGGCCTGCCGCGCGGCGGCGAGCTACCAGGGCGTCGACGAAGGCGTTGGCGGCGGCGTAGCCGACCTGGCCCGCGTTGCCGAGTACACCGGCCGCGGAGGAGAACATGAGGAAGAGACCGAGCGGCAGGTCCGCGGTGGCCGCGTCCAGGTTGGCGGCGACGGAGGCCTTGGCCGCCCATACCCTCGCCAGCTGCTCGGTGGTCTGTGCCGTGACCACGGCGTCGTCCAGGACACCGGCGGCGTGGATCACACCGGTCAGCGGGTGCGCGGGGTCGACCGACGCGACCAGGTCGGCGGTGGCTCGCGCGTCCGTCAGGTCGGCCGCGACGATGTGGACGGCGGCGCCGAGAGCGGTGAGCCGGTCGGCGAGTTCGCGGGCGCCGGGGGCGTCGGGGCCTTGTCGGCCGACGAGCAGGAGGTGCCGTACCGACCATGCGCTGACCAGGTGCTCTGCGACGAGGCCGCCCATCATTCCGGTGCCACCGGCGATGAGGACGGTGCCGTGGGGGGTGAGGGGTGGGGTCTTCGGTGCGTCGGATGCGGAATCATCGCCGGTGGCGGTGGCGGTTGCGGTTGCGGTTGCGGTAGCAGTAGCTCGGGCCAGGCGGGGGGCCAGTGCGACTTCCCCCCGCACGGCCAGCTGGGGCTCGCCGGTCGCGAGGGCTGCGGCGACGACGGCTGCATCCGCGCCCATCGTGTCCGCCGTCTCGGACGTCTCGGACGTCTCGGACGTGGCCAACGTGTCCAACAGGACGAAGCGGTCCGGGTGTTCGGCCTGCGCGGCGCGTATCAGGCCCCATAGCGCGGCCGCGGGAACGTCGATGGCCCCGGGGTCGGGGTTGCGGTCGTCCTCAGCGTCGGCCGTCGGAATCGACGCCGGTACGGACACAGGCACCGCGCCATGGGTGACCAGTACGAGCCGGGTCTCGGCGAGACGCGGCTCGGCGAGCCACTCCCGGAGCAGGCTCAGGACGTGCTCGGCGGCGGCCCGCCCTTGCGCGTCGACCGTCCCGGAGGCGGAGGCGGAGACGGCGGCCTCGACCAGGACGGTCGCGGGAGCCTGCGTCCCCTCTTCCGAGGAGGCCGAGGAGGCCGAGGAGGCCAGGGAGGCCAGCAACGCCGGTAGATCGGCGTATTGAGGGGTGTCCGGATGCGCCCAAGCAGGCGCCTCCTGACCGAGCACCACCCACCCGTCGCCGCTCTCCCCCGCAACTGCCGCCGAAGGCGCCGAGGGCACCAGTGGCAGCACGTTCCACTCCACAGTGAACAGGTTGGGGATGACGCCACCCACCCGGCCCGCCGAGCGCAGCACCTCGGGGTCGGCCGGGCGCAGCGCCAGGGAGTCCACGCTGAGCACGGGCTCACCCGTGGCATCGGCGACGGTCACGCGCAGCGAGCCACCGCCTTCACCCTCGTCCCCGTCTCCGTCCCCGCCTCCGTACGGGGTCAGCCGCACCCGTACGGTGGCGGCGCCCGTCGCCCACAGGGACACCCCGTTCCACGCGAACGGGAGATCGGGGGTCCGGTTCGCGTCGGAGGAGGTGTCCCCGGCGAGGAGCAGCGCCGGGTGCAGCGCGGCGTCCAGCAGGACGGGGTGGATGCCGAAGCCGTCCGTCGAGCCCGCCTGTTCCGGCAGCTGTACCTCGGCGAGCAGGTCATCCCCCTGCCGCCATACGGCACGCAGGCCTTGGAACGACGGCCCGTACTCGTACCCTGCCGACGCGGCCCGCTCGTAGAGATCACCGATCTGTACCGGTTCGGCGTCCGTCGGCGGCCACTGTCCGCTCAGCCCATCGTGTACGTCACCGGGGTCGGGGCTCAGCACACCGGTCGCGTGGCACAGCCAGTCCCCGTCCCGGCCCGACCCACCATCGAACGCGCCCGCGCCCGCGCCCGCGCCCGCGCCTGCGGATTCGGATTCGGATTCGGATTCGGTGCGCGAGAAGACCCGTACCTCCCGTCGGCCGCCCTGCTCGTCGGCCGCGCCCACGACGACTTGGACCTGAAGGCCTCCGGTACCCGGCAGCACCAGGGGTGCCTGGAGCGTCAGCTCCTCCAGGGTGGGGCAGCCCGCCTCGTCGGCGGCCTGGAGAGCCCACTCGACCAGTGCGGCGCCGGGGACGAGCGTCGTGCCCGCCACGGCGTGGTCGGCGAGCCAGTCGGCACCACCGGTCGCCGAGAGCCGTCCCGTCAGTACGAGCGCACCGTCGGCGAGCCCGAGCGCGGCGGGCAACAACGCGTGTTCCAGCCGCCGCAGCCCCGCGGAACGCACATCCCCGACGCCGTCGACCGGCAGCCAGTAGCGTCGGCGTTGGAAGGCGTACGTGGGCAGGTCCACGGTACGAGGTGTCGGCCCGGCCGGGAACCAGCGCCGCCAGTCGACCTCCGCACCCGCCACGAACGCCTGCGCGGCAGCACGGGTCAACTGAGCGACATCACCGTGATCACGCCGCAAAGTCGGAACCACCGTGGCGGACACATCCGCCCGCTCGATCGTCTCCTCCATACCAAGACCCAGCACCGGATGGGCGCTGGCCTCGATGAACAACCGGTAGCCATCGGCAAGCAGCGCCTCCACCGTGTCGGCGAAACGGACCTGCTGACGGAGGTTGGTCACCCAGTAGTCCGTGTCCAACGCCGCGGCGTCCGCGAGGCGTTCGGCCGTGACCGTCGAGTAGAACGCCACGTCCGTCGACACGGGCCGGATGTCGGCGAGGCGTTCGGTGAGGAGGTCGTGGAGTGCGTCGATCTGGGGGTTGTGGGAGGCGTAGCCGACGTCGATGACACGGGCGCGCAGCCCGGCGGCCTCCGCCTCGGCGACAACGGCCGCCACGTGCTCGGGCGGCCCCGAGATGACGGTCGAGGAGGGCCCGTTGACGGCGGCGATGCTCACGTCCGGCAGGTCGCCGATCAGCTCCGCGGCCTGCTCGGCACTGGTCCCCAGGGACGCCATGTCGCCGTGCCCCTGCAACTGCCGCAGCGCGTCACTACGTACCGCCACGATCCGCGCCGCATCCTCCAGCGACAGCGCGCCCGCAACGCACGCGGCGGCCATCTCGCCCTGCGAGTGCCCGATCACAGCGGCCGGGACGATCCCCTGATCAGCCCACACCGCAGCGAGCGACACCATCACCGCCCACAACACAGGCTGCACGACCTCGACTCGGCAGAGTTCGGACCCGTCCCCGCGCAGCACCTCACTCAGCGACCAGTCCACGTACGCGGAAAGCGCCTGCTCGCACTCGGCGATACGTGCCGCGAACACGGAAGACTCATCCAGCAGTTGGGCCCCCATCCCCACCCACTGCGACCCCTGCCCCGGAAACACCAACACCGGTCCAGGACCCACATCACCGGACGCCACCCCCGACACCACATCGGCGGACACCTCGCCCGCGGCCAGCGCCGCGACCCCGGCCACCAGCTCATCCCGGTCCCGGCCCACCACCACAGCCCGGTGCTCGAACACCGACCGCGCTATGGCCAGCGACCGGCCAACCTCTCCGGGCGGCGCCGCCTCCACATCCCCGGCCACGAACTCACCCAGCCGCCGCGCCTGTTCGCGCAACGCCTCTTCGGACCGTCCGGAAACGACCCACGGCACCACCGCACCCGGCGCCGTTTCCGGCGGCCGCACCGCCTCCGAGTCCTCGGCTGCCTCGGCCGACTCCGCGGGCGCCTCCTCCAGGATGACGTGCGCGTTCGTGCCCGAGATGCCGAAGGAGGAGACGCCGGCGCGGCGTGGGCGGTCGCCGCGCGACCACGGCACGGGCTCGGTGAGGAGGCGTACTCCGCCGCCGTCCCACTGGACGTGCGGGGTCGGCTCGTCGACGTTCAGGGTGGCGGGCAGCAGCTCGCGTCGCAGCGCCATCACCATCTTGATGACACCCGCCACGCCCGCCGCGGCCTGCGTGTGACCGATGTTGGACTTGACCGAGCCGAGCCACAGCGGACGGTCGTCCTCGCGCTCCTTGCCGTACGTGGCGATGAGCGCCTCGGCCTCGATGGGGTCGCCGAGTTTGGTGCCCGTGCCGTGTGCCTCGACGACGTCGATCTCCGACGTGGACAGGTTGGCGCCGGCGAGTGCCTGGCGGATGACGCGGCGCTGCGAGGGGCCGTTGGGTGCGGTGAAGCCGTTGCTGGCGCCGTCCTGGTTGATGGCGGAGCCGCGGATGACCGCGAGGACGTTGTGGCCGTTGCGGCGGGCGTCGGAGAGGCGTTCCAGGAGGATCAGGCCCGCGCCCTCGCCCCATCCGGTGCCGTCGGCCGCTGCCGCGAACGGCTTGCAGCGGCCGTTGGGGGCCAGACCGCGCTGGCGCGAGAAGCCGGTGAACACCTCCGGGGTGGACATGACGGTGACGCCGCCCGCCAGGGCCAGATCGCACTCGCCCTGGCGCAGCGCGTTGGCCGCCAGGTGCATCGCCACCAGCGAGGAGGAGCAGGCTGTCTCGACGGTCACCGCCGGGCCCTCCAGGCCGAGCGTGAAGGAGACACGGCCCGAGAGGACGCTGGGTGCGGTGCCCGCGTAGCCCTCCGTCGCCCTGCCCCCCGCGTCGCCCTGGGTCTGGTTGCCGGTGGTGGCGGCGCCGACGTAGACGCCGGTGGGGCTGCCCTTGAGCGAGGCGGGGTCGATGCCCGCCCGTTCGAGTGCCTCCCAGGACGTCTCCAGGAGCAGTCGCAGTTGCGGGCTGCTGGCCAGCGCCTCGCGCGGGCTGAACCCGAAGAAGTCGGAGTCGAAACGGTCGGCGGCGGTGAGGAAGCCGCCTTCGCGGACGTAACAGGTTCCGGGGTGGTCGGGGTCCGGGTGGTAGATGCCCTCCAGGTCCCAGCCGCGGTCGGTGGGGAAGGGTTCGATGGCGTCGTCACCGGCGGCGACCAGGTCCCACAGGCCTTCGGGGGTCTCGATGCCGCCGGGGAAACGGCAGGCCATGCCGACGACGGCCACCGGCTCCTGCCTGCGGTCCTCCACCTCACGCAGACGTTGCCGGGTGTCGTGCAGTTCGGCGGCGACCCGCTTGAGGTAGTCGACCAGTTCCTCTTCACTCGCCATGAGAGTTCACCCAGCCTTCAGCGTGGTTGTCGCGCCGTGCACGGTCGTTTCACACACCCAGTTCTTTGTCGATGAAGTCGAGGACCTGGTCGGTCGTGGCAACCTTGAGCTGCTCCTTCGTACTGCCCGAGCCGGGCACCGCACTGGCCGACTTCCACTTCGACAGGAGCGATTCCAGCCGGGACGTGACCGCGTCGGCGTCGAGGTGTTCGACGTGGGCGGAGGACAGGGCGTGCTCGAGTTTCGCGAGGTCGCGGAGGAGCGGGTCGGTGGCCTCCTGCCCTCCGGTGGGCGTGTCGCCGTCGGGGGCGAGCTGCGCGCCGAGGTGTTCCGCGAGGACGTCGGCGTCCGGGTGGTCGAAGACGAGCCCGGAGGGAAGACGGAGGCCGGTGGCGGCGGACAGTCGGTTGCGCAGTTCGACCGCGGTGAGGGAGTCGAAGCCGAGTTCCTTGAAGGTGCTGCCCGGGGTGAAGCTGTCGGGGTGGTGCCCGAGGACGGTGGCGGCCTGCTCCCTGATGAGCCGCACCAGGGTGTGGTGCCGGTCGGTGGGCGGCAGGGCGGCCAGTCGGCCTGCCAGGTCCGCGGGCTGCCCGCCCGCCGTCGCGGTGGGCCTGTTCGCTCCGCCCGTGGTGGGGGCGGCGAGGCCGCGCAGCAGGGCCGGCCTGGTCTCCACGGGGTGCGTGGCGAGGGTGCGCAGGTCGAGGTTGAATCCCACCAGGTGGGGGCGGCCGTTGCGGTACGCGGCGTCGAGCAGGGCGAGGCCGTGGGCGTCGGTCATGCCGTTGACGCCGATGCGGCTCATGCGGGCGATGTCGGTGGAGGTGAGTCCGCCGGTCATACCGCCGGTCATACCGTCTGTCACTCCGCCTGTCTTTCCGCCTGCCCCTGCGCCCGTCGTGCCGTCCGTAGCGTTGCCCGTCTTTTCGTGCGTGGATTCCCAGAGGCCCCATCCGACCGAGAGTCCTGCCTGGCCATGGGCCCTGCGGTGCTGCATCAGCGCATCGCAGTACGCGTTCGCGGCCGCGTAGTTGGCCTGTCCCGGACTGCCGAGTGTCGCCGCCGCGGAGGAGAACACGACGAACAGTCCGAGGCGCAGGTCGTGGGTCGCCTCGTGCAAGTTCGCCGCCGCGGTGGCCTTGGCGGCCCACACACGCCCCAGCCCGCCCCGCGTCTGCGCGGTCACCACCGCGTCCTCCAGCACACCCGCGGCGTGAACGACGCCTGTCAGCGGATGTGAGGGGTCCGTCTTGCCGACGAGCTCCGCCACCGACACCGGATCACTCACATCAGCCACGACGATGTCGGCCGTTGCACCCAACTCCGCGAGCCGAGCGACCAGTTCGGTACTTCCCGGCGCACCGGGACCGCGTCGACTCGCCAGCAGCAGATGCCGTACGCCCCACTCCCGCACCAGGTGCTCCGCCACGACCTGCCCCAGCGCGCCGGTGCCACCGGTGATCAGCACCGTGCCCTCGGGGTCGAGGGCAGGCGGGATCTCCAGCACCAGCTTGCCCGTGTGCTTCGCCTGACTCATGAACCGGAACGCCTCCTGCGCCTTGCCCAGCGGCCAGGAACGTACCGGGAGGGCCTTAAGCCGGTCTGAGGCGAACAACTCGCCGAGCTGGTCCAGCATGCGGCCGACACGTTCGGGCCCGGCATCGCCGACCAGGTCGTAGACGGTGTACGTGACGCCCGGGTACTCCGCGCCCACCTCCTCAGCAGCCCGTACGTCGGTCTTGCCCATCTCCAGGAACCGACCCCCGTCCTCCCCCAGCAACCGCAGGGAGGCATCGATGAACTCTCCGGCGAGGCTGTTCAGTACGACATCGACACCTCGGCCGTCGGTGGCCTGATGGAACACGTCCTCGAAGGCGAGGTCCCGGGAGGAAGCACGGTGGGCGGCGTCGATCCCCATCTCCTCCAGCACGCCGTGCTTGGCCGGACTCGCGGTGGCGAACACTTCAGCACCGAGGTGCCTGGCGATCTGCACCGCCGCCATCCCCACACCACCCGTAGCGGCATGGATCAACACGCGCTCGCCCGCCTTCAACCCGGCCAGCTCGACAAGCCCGTACCAAGCGGTGAGGAACGCCGCCGGCATACCGGCCACCTCCCGCATGTCCCAGCCCCGCGGCACCGGCGCGACCATCCGCGCATCGGCGATCGCCACGGGCCCGTACGCGCCCTCGAACACGCCCATCACCCGGTCGCCGACCGACAGGTGCGTCACGCCGGGCCCGACCTCCGTCACGACACCGGCGCCTTCACCACCCATGGCTCCGTACGCGGGGACCATGCCCAACGCGACGAGCACGTCACGGAAGTTGATGCCCGCGGCGTGCACCGAGAGCCGGACCTGTCCGGACGCCAGGGGTTCGAGCACCTCCGGGCAGGCGACCGCCGCGAGGTCGTCCAGCGAGCCGTCGTTCACCATCCGCAGACGCCAGGCCGCCTCGCCGGGCGGAGCGACGATGCCGGAGGAGCGGCGCGCCCGGGTGAGGCGAGGGATGTGCAGTACCCCGTCACAGAGGGCGAGTTGGGGCTCGCCGAGGTCTTCGACGGCCTGACGCAGCAGAGACTGCGGCAGTACCACGTCGGGATCGTCCGCGCGCAAGTCGCCATCGATGTCGAGCAGGACGAAACGGCCCGGGTTCTCCGACTGCGCACTGCGCACAAGCCCCCACACCGCAGCCGCGGAAGCGTCCACATCGCCGTCACCAGACGTATCGACAGCAGAGCGGGTGACGACGAGGAGCCGAGACTCTTCCAACTCGGACGCGGCCAGGAACTCCTGCACCAACGACAACACACCCTCGGCAACCCGCAACCCATCACCACCGGAGGCATCAACAGGCGCCAGCACCGCCCACGGCGCCACGTCACCCACCACCGACACCACACCGGCCAGGCCGCCGCCCTCGCCCGACAGCGCGACCCACTCACTGCCAACTCCCGCGCCCTCCAAGGACGACGGAAGCATCAGTGGCGTCCACTCCACCGCGAACAGCCCGCGTACGTCGCGCTGTTGGGCGGCGACGAGCTGCCCTCGCTGCACGGGACGTGTCTGCAAGGCATCGGCACTCAGGACGAGACCGCCGGTCGCATCCGTGACCGTCACGCTCACCCCGTGCTCGGCGCTCTCCCCGGCCGGGCGCAGGCGCACACGGACGGTCGTGGCACCCACGGCCCGCAGAGACACCCCGGTCCACGCGAACGGCACGTAGAGCTGATCGTCCCCGGAATTCTCCTGGAGGCGCGAGACGAGGAGAGGGTGGAGGGCGGCGTCGAGGAGGGCGGGGTGGATGCCGTAGCCGTCGTGCGTACCGGCGGCCTCCGGAAGGGCGACCTCGGCCAGCAGATCCTGACCGTGCCGCCATACGGCCTGGAGGCCTTGGAACGCCGGGCCGTACCCGTAGCCGTCCGCCGCTGCCGTCGCGTAGAACCCCTCCACGCCCAACGGCTCAGCGTCGACCGGCGGCCAGGCCCCGGCCATCTCGCCTACCGCAAGGGGGCTTTCGGGGGCGAGTAGGCCGGTGGCGTGGCAGACCCACGAGTCGTCACCGTCCAGCACCGTGGAGGCGTCGACGTCCGGGCGGCTGTAGACGTGTATGCCACGCCGCCCATCCTCACCCGCCTCGTCCACAACAACCTGCACACGCAGCCCGGCCGTCTCAGGCACCACCACAGGCGCCTGCAACATCAACTCATCCAGCGTCGCGCAACCGACCTCATCACCGGCCCGCAACGCCCACTCCACCAACGCCGCACCCGGCACCAGCACAGCCCCGCCGACCTCGTGATCAGCAAGCCACGAGACCCCGGAACGCGACAGCCGCCCCGTCAACAGGCAACCACCCCGGTCGGCGAACTCCACCGCCGCACCGAGCAACGGATGCCCCGCCGCCACCAAACCCAGCCCCGCCGCATCCCCACTCCCCGCACGCCCCGCCAACCAGAACCGCTCCCGCTGGAACGCATACGTGGGCAACTCGACCGTGCGAGGCGCCGGACCAGCAGGGAAGAAGACCGACCAGTCCACGTCCACACCGCCGGCGTGGAGACGGGCCATGGCCTGCGCGAAGGCGACGTCATCCGGCAGGCCCGCGTGCAGGGAGGCGGTGACGACGGGCTCGAACCCTCCTCGCGTATCAGCGACGTCATCGAGCGTGCGCTGAGCGGCGGTGGCCAGGACGGGGGCGGGGCCCAGCTCCACGAACACGCCCGCACGGTCCGCGACTTGGGCGATGGCGGGCTGGAAGAGGACGGCTTGCCGCACATGCCTGGCCCAGTACCCCGAAGCCGTGATCTCAGCCCCGGCCTCCTCACCCGTGACGTTGCTGATCAGCGGAATCGTCGGCTCCGCGAACTCCACCCCACGTATCGCCTCGGTGAAGTCCGCGAGCATCGGCTCCATCAACACCGAATGGAAGGCATGACTCACCGACAACGCCTTGGTCTTACGCCCCTTCTCCCGCCACAGCGCGACGACCCTCTCGACCTCAACCACCGGACCCGAAATGACAGTGGAGTCAGGGGTGTTGACCGCCGCGACGCTCACGCCAGAACCGTCAACGTCCGCCGCCAGCTCCTCCCGCGTGGCCTGCACCGCACACATCGCACCGCCCTCGGGCAACGCACCCATCAACCGCGCCCGCGCACCCACCACCCGGCACGCATCCGCCAGACTGAAGACCCCCGCAACATGCGCCGCCGCGATCTCCCCGACCGAGTGCCCGACGACCACATCCGGCCGCACACCCACCGACACCCACAACCTCGCCAAACCCACCTGGAGCGCGAACAACCCCGCCTGCGCCCACACCGTGTGATCCAACCGCTCCCGCGGCCCCTCGAACACCACCTCCCGAACCGAACCACCCAACTCCACATCCAACAGCCCGCACACCTCGTCAAAGGCCTCCGCGAACACAGGGAACCGCTCATACAACCCGGCCCCCATCCCCACCACCTGACTGCCCTGACCACTGAACAGCCAGACCACGTCATCGCCCACCGGCAACTGCGACGAGGACGGCACGATCAGCGCAGGATGCGGCTCTCCCGCCGCCAGCGCATCAAGTCCGGCCACCAGCTCGGCGCGGTCCGCGGCCAGCACCACGGCCCGGCGCTCGTGCAGCGCACGCGTGCCGAGTAGCGACCAGCCCACTTCGGTGAGCGGTGCGCGGGACACATCCTCGGCGAAGGTGCTCAGTCGGCGTGCCTGGCCACGCAGCGCCCGCGGGCTCCGCGCCGACACCACCCACGGCACCAACGCACCGTCGTCGTCTGCCGCAACCACCGGCTCGCCAGCAGGCTCGGGAACGTGCTCCACGATCACATGCGCATTGGTCCCCGACGCACCGAACGACGACACACCCGCACGACGAACCCCACGATCAGCATCCGGCCACGGCACCGCCTCCCCCGCCAACCGCACCGCACCCGAACCCCAATCCACATGCGGCGTCGGCTCATCCACATGCAAACTCGCCGGCACCACACCATGCCGCATCGCCATCACCATCTTGATGACACCCGCAACACCCGCAGCCGCCTGCGTATGACCAATATTCGACTTCACCGACCCCAACCACACCGGCCGACCCACCGAACGCCCCTGCCCATACGTCGCCAGCAACGCCTGCGCCTCGATCGGATCACCCAGCGTCGTCCCCGTCCCGTGCCCCTCCACCACATCCACATCAGCAGCCACCAACCGGCCACTCGCCAACGCCTGCCGAATCACCCGCTCCTGCGACGGACCATTCGGCGCCGTCAGACCATTACTCGCACCGTCCTGATTCACCGCAGAACCCCGCACCACCGACAGAACCCGATGCCCATTGCGGCGCGCGTCCGACAACCGCTCCAGCAGCAGCACGCCGACACCCTCGGAGAATCCGACTCCGTCGGCCGCGGCCGCGTACGGCTTGCAGCGGCCGTCGGGTGACAGGCCCCGTTGACGGGCGAAGCCCGCGAACATGTCCGGGTCGGCCATGACGGTGACGCCACCCGCGAGGGCCAGGTCGCACTCGCCCTGGCGCAGCGCCTGGGCCGCCAGATGGATGGAGACCAGCGACGACGAGCACGCCGTGTCGACCGTCACCGCAGGGCCCTCAAGGCCGAAGGTGTAGGCGACGCGGCCGGACACCATGCTGCCGGTGCTCGCCAGGTAGGCGTAGCCCTCCAGCTGGGCGTCGGCCTCGGGGAAGGACTTTGCGTAATCGTGGTTCATCAGGCCGACGTACGTGCCGGTCAGGCTGCCCTTCAGCGTCGTCGGGTCGATGCCCGCACGCTCGAACACCTCCCACGACGCCTCCAGCAACAGACGCTGCTGCGGATCCATCGCCAACGCCTCCCGCGGATTGATCCCGAAGAACGCCGCATCGAAATCACCCGCGTCGGGCAGGAATCCACCCTGGTCGGCGTAGGTGGTGCCGGTGTGTTCGGGGTCCGGATGGAAGAGGCGGCCGAGGTCCCAGCCGCGATCCGTGGGGAATCCGCCCATCGCGTCCGTACGGGAGTCGAGCAGGTCCCACAGGTCGTCGGCGGAGCTGACACCGCCGGGGAAACGGCAGGTCATGGCGACGATCGCCACCGGGTCGTCGATGTCCGCGGAGTCGGTCGTCGCGGGGCGGCGGCGAGGGGCGGCGGGTGTCGGCGCGGGCACCGAGGTGCCCGCGAGGCGATGGACCAGGTGGGTCGCGAGGGCCTGCGGGGTCGGGTGGTCGAAGATGAGCGTGGCGGGCAACCGTACGTCGCAGGCGGCCGAGAGGCGGTTGCGCAGCTCCACCGCGGTCAGCGAGTCGAAGCCCAGGTCCTTGAAGGCGGTGTCGACGCTCACGCGGGACGCGGAGCCGTGGCCGAGGACGGCGGCGACGTACTCGCGTACGACACCGGTGAGCAGTTCAAGGCGCCCGTCCTCGTCTAGGCCCACGAGGCGTGCGGCCAGCGCTCCGTCGGCGAGGCCCTCGGAGGCCACCCGCCGTCGCGTGGCGGGGGCGGTGAGGGTGCGCAGGAGCGGGGAGAGGCCGTCGGTCACGGCGCGCGGGTCGAGGTCGGCCGCGACCACGTAGGCGTGGTCGTGGGCGCGGGCCGCGTCGAGCAGGGCGAGGCCGCCCTCGTCGGTCAGCGCGGCGAAGCCGGTGCGCTTCATGCGTGCCAGGTCCGTGTCGCTCAGCTGTCCGGTCATGCCGCTCGTCGCCCGCCACAGACCCCAGGCGATCGACAGGCCCGCGAGTTCATGGGCGCGGCGGTGCTGCATCAGGGCGTCGCAATAGGCGTTGGCCGCAGCGTAGTTGGCCTGGCCCGGGCTGCCGAGGGACGCCGCCGCCGAGGAGAAGACCGCGAAGAGGCCGAGCGGGATCTCCCGCGTCGCCTCGTGGAGCAGGCGTGCCGCCGTCGCCTTCGCCGCCCACACCCGCGCGAGACTCTCGTGGGTCTGCGCGGTGACCACGGCATCGTCCAGGACACCGGCGGCATGGATCACACCGGTCAGCGGGCGCGCCGGGTCCACCGACGCGATCAGGGCCGCGACCGCTTCCGCGTCGGCGACGTCTGCCGCCGCGATGTCCACGGTGGTGGCGCCCAACTCCGTGAGGAGCATGCGGAGTTCGTCGCTGTTTGGTGTCCGGTCGCCGCGTCGGCTCGCCAGCAGCAGGTGGCGTACGCCCCACTCCCTGACGAGGTGTTCGGCGACCAGTCGGCCGAGCACGCCGGATCCGCCCGTGATGAGGACCGTGCCGTCGGGGTCGAGCTGCGTCTGCTTTTCACTCACCCCTTCGCCCGCCCGGCCGTCCTGTGCGGCTCGGATCAGCCTTGGGACCCGTATCTCTCCGTGGTGGAACGCGAGTTGGGGCTCATCGAGGCGTACCGCGTCCATGGCGTCGGCGAGCGTGTCGTCGGGGCCGAGGTCGATCAGCGTGAAGCGGTCGGGGTTCTCCGACTGGGCGCTGCGGACCAGCCCCCACACGGCCGCGGCGGCCACGTCCACATCGCCGTCGCCGCACCCGCCCCCATTCCCATTCCCGTTCCCGTCGTATGCCACTGCTCCCCGCGTCACCAGCACCAGACGGCTGTCGTGCAGCGGTACGGCCAGCCAGGCCTGTACGAGGTCGAGTACGTGGGTGGCGAGAGCCAGGCCGTCGTCGGCCGGGGCGGGCGCGACGGAGGCCGCGACGAGCGGCGGCGTCGGAGCGCCGGACTCGATGGACGTCAGGAGAGCGGTGAGGTCGGCGACGTCCTCACCCAGGGTCACCCAGCTGTCGGGCGCGCTGTCGAGGGTGCCGTACACCTCGTGACCGCCCGCGTGGTCCGGCGCGAGCCACTTCAGGTCGAACAGCCCGTGCCGTTCGCGGACGCCCGCCGCGGCGAGGCGTTCGGTATCGGTCGGGCGTGAGCGCAGATCGCGGACGGTGAGCACCGGCGCGCCCACCGCGTCGGCGACATCGATCCGCAGGCCTTGGTCGACGCGCTCGCCGAGCAGCGTGAGGCGTACCCGGACCGCGGTGGCCCGTACGGCGTGCAGGACCACGTCGTTCCATGCGAACGGCAGCCAGACCTGCGCGGATTCGGTGGGCGGCAGCAACAGGGCCGCGGGTTGCAGAACCGCGTCGAGCAGCGCCGGGTGGATGCCGAAGCCGTCCGGGTCGCCGGCCTCCTCCGGCAGTGTCACCTCGGCAAGGACGTCCCTGCCGTGGCGCCACAGGGCGCGTACGCCGCGGAAGGCGGGGCCGTAGCCGTAGCCGGTGCGGTCGGCCTGCGCGTAGAGGTCGTCGGGGGACACGGGCTCGGCGCCGGACGGGGGCCAGGCGCCGTCCAAGGGCTCGGGCTCCGCGTCCCCGAGGACCTCCTCGGAGGGCCTCTCGGAGGGCCTCTCGGGGCCGAGGGCACCCGTGGCGTGGCAGGTCCACGGCCGGTCCGACGCGAAGGCGTCGTCGGAGTCGGTGTCGTCGAGGCGGGAGAACAGCCGTACGTCGCGACGGCCGTCCGTGTCGGCCGCGTCCACGACGACCTGAATCCGCAGGCCTCCGGCGTCGGGCAGGACGAGCGGTGTCTGAAGCGTCAGTTCTTCCAGGGCCGGGCAGCCCGCCTCGTCGGCGGCGCGCAGCACCCACTCCACCTGGGCGGCGCCGGGCACCAGCGCGTGCCCGGCCACCACGTGGTCGTCCAGCCACGCGGCCGACTGCCGCGACACCCGGCCGCTCAGCAGGTGTACGTCGCCGCTCGCGAGGCCCACGGAGGCGCCGAGGAGGGGGTGCCCCGACGCGGCGAGGCCGAGTCCCGCGGGGTCGCCGGAACGTCCGGCGGTGGGGGTGATCCAGAAGTCCTGCCGCTGGAAGGCGTAGGTGGGGAGGTCGACGGTACGGGGGGCGGGGTCGGCCGGGAACCAGCGGCGCCAGTCGACGTCCGCGCCCGCCGTGAACGCCTGGGCGGCGGCGCGGGCGAGTTGAGCGGTGTCGCCGTGGTCGCGGCGGAGGGTGGGGATGACGGAGGCGGACACGTCCGCCCGTTCGACGATGCTTTCCAGGGCGAGGTTGAGGACGGGGTGCGGGCTGGCCTCGATGAACAGGCGGTAGCCGTCGGCGAGCAGCGCGTCGATGGTGTCGGCGAAGCGCACGGTACGGCGGACGTTGCGCACCCAGTACGCGGTGTCCAGGACGGTGGTGTCGGTGAGGTGTGCCGCGGTGACGGTGGAGTAGAACGCCACGTCGGTCGCGGCGGGACGGATACCGGCGAGCTTGTCGGTCAGCTCGTCCAGGATCGCGTCCAGCTGCGGGCCGTGCCCCGCGACGTCGGAGGCGACGGCACGGGCCCGCAGCCCGCGCTCCTGGGCGTCGGCGACGACGGCCTCGATGCCCTCGGGCGGGCCGGAAATGACCGTGGAGGAAGGGCCGTTGACGGCGGCGACGACCACGCCCGGATGCCCATCGATCAGCTCGGCGGCCTGCTCCTGGCTCATGCCCAGGGACGCCATGCCGCCGCGCCCGGACAGCGTCCGCAGCAGGACACTGCGGACGGACACGATGCGCGCCGCCTCGTCCAGGGAGATGGCGCCCACGACGCACGCCGCGGCGATCTCGCCCTGCGAGTGGCCGACGACAGCGGCGGGTTCGATGCCCTGGTCGGCCCAGACGGCGGCGAGGGCCACCATGACGGCCCACAGCACGGGCTGGACGACGTCGATGCGGGACAGTTCGGACCCGTCCCCGCGCAGCATGTCGGTCAGGGACCAGTCGACGTACGCGGACAGGGCCTGCTCGCACTCGGCGATGCGGGCGGCGAACACCGGGGACTCGTCCAGGAGCCGGGCGCCCATGCCCACCCACTGGCCGCCCTGCCCGGGGAACACCATGACCGGGCCGGGCCCCGTGGCGCCGGCCGCTCCCGAGACGACGTCCGGCGACGCCTCGCCGTCGGCCAGCGACCGCAGTCCGTCGAGGAGTGCGGCGTGGTCCGTGCCGACGACGACGGCACGGTTCTCGAACACCGAGCGTGTCGTGGCGAGCGACCATCCGACGTCCGTGGGCGGGGCCTGCCGCCGGTCGTCGTCGACGTGCGCGGCCAGCAGCGCGGCCTGCGCGCGCAGCGCGTCCTCACCGCGCGCGGAGACGACCCATGGGACGACGGCGGCCGCGGACTGTTCCCGCGCCGCGACATCGGCTGCGGGTCGAGGAGCGAGTTCATCGGGCGCCTCCGGTGCCTCCGGTGCCTCCTCCAGGATCACGTGCGCGTTCGTCCCCGACATGCCGAACGCGGACACGCCCGCACGGCGCGGACGTTCGCCGCGCTTCCACTGGACCGGCTCGGTTAGCAGCCTGACCGTGCCGGAGGACCAGTCGACGTGCGGGGTCGGCTCATCGACGTACAGCGTGACGGGCAGCAGTTCGCGCCGCAGCGCCATGACCATCTTGATGACGCCCGCGACACCCGCGGCGCCCTGCGGGTGCCCGATGTTGGACTTGACCGAGCCGAGCCACAGCGGGTGGTCGTCGTCGCGTTCGCGCCCGTAGGTGGCGTGCAGGGCGCCGGCCTCGATGGGGTCGCCGAGCCTCGTACCGGTGCCGTGGGCCTCGACCGCGTCGACTTCCGCGGCGCCCAGGCCCGCGTTGGCGAGGGCGGCACGGATGACGCGCTCCTGGGAGGGGCCGTTGGGCGCGGTCAGACCGTTGCTCGCGCCGTCCTGGTTGACGGCCGAGCCGCGGATGACCGCGAGGACCTCGTGGCCGTTGCGGCGCGCGTCGGAGAGGCGCTCCAGGAGGAGCAGTCCCGCGCCCTCGGAGAAGCCGGTGCCGTCGGCCGATGCCGCGAACGCCTTGGAGCGCCCGTCGGGGGACAGCGCGCCCTGGCGGGAGAACTCCGTGAACGCGCCCGGCGTCGACATGATGGTCACGCCGCCCGCCATGGCCAGGTCGCACTCGCCCTGCCGCAGGGCCTGGGCCGCGAGGTGCATCGACACCAGCGAGGAGGAGCACGCCGTGTCGACGCTGACCGACGGACCCTCCAGGCCGAGCGTGAAGGAGATACGGCCGGACAGGACGCTCAGCGCGTTGCCGGTCAGGAGGTGGCCCTCCACCGCCTTGTCGGGCTGCGCGCCGCCGAATCCGAGGACGCCCGCGCCGATGTAGACGCCGGTGGGCGTCAGCTTCAGGGACGCGGGGTCGATACCGGCCCGCTCGAGGAGCTGCCAGGCCGTCTCCATGAGTACGCGTTGCTGCGGGTCCATCGCCAGGGCCTCGCGCGGGGAGATCCCGAAGAACGAGGCGTCGAAGCCGGGGGCGTCGTGGAGGAAGCCGCCGCGGCGCACGTAGCTGGTCCCGGGGTGTTCGGGGTCCGGGTGGTAGAGGTTCTCCAGGTCCCAGCCCCGGTTGGTGGGGAAGTCGCCGACGGCGTCGCCGCCCGCGGCTACCAGGTCCCACAGGGCTTCGGGCGTACGGGTGTCGCCCGGGAACCGGCACGCCATGGAGACGATGGCGATCGGCTCCTGGGCCCGCTCTTCCACCTCGCGCAGGCGCTGGCGGGCCTGGCCGAGGTCCACTGTGACCCGCTTCAGGTACTGACGGAGCTTGGCTTCCGTACTCGGCGTTCCGGTACTCGGCGCTCCGGTACTCGACACTTCAGCACTCGACATCGAACGTCACTTCTCCATCAGCTCAGCGAAGGCACAGGGGGACGGGGGCGGCGGGTCACAGCTCACGGTCGATGAACTCGAACATCTCGTCGTCGGACACGTCGTCGAGGGCGTCCAGGTCCGCCATGCCGGCCACGGCGCCACCGCCGGGACCGGAGCCGCGGCCCGAGCCTGATCCGGAGCCGTTCAGCTTGGACAGGAGGGTGTTGAGGCGCCGGGTGACGCGACCCCGCGCCTCGTCGTCGAGGGAGAGAGCGTCCAGGGAGGACTCGATCCTGCCCAGTTCGTTGAGCACGGGGTCGGCGGCGTCCTTGAGGGGCGGCGGGGCGCCGTCGGGCGCCAGGCGCTCCAGGAGGTGCTCGACGAGGGCGGCGGACTCCGGATAGTCGAAGACGAGTGCCGCGGGCAGCTTCAGGCCGGTCGCGGCGGCGAGCCTGTTGCGCAGTTCCACGGCGGTCAGAGAGTCGAAGCCGAGCTCCTTGAACGACGTGTCCGGGCGGACGGCGTCGTGATCGGCGTGCCCGAGGACGCCCGCGACGTTGCCGCGGACGAGGTCGAGCAGCAGACGGCGCCGTTCGGCGGCCGGGACCCCGGCGAGCCGCGCGGCGAGCCCGTCCGCCGAGGCGGCGGCGCCCGCGGCGGCGGTGCGGCGCACCCTTCGCGTTCCCGGGCTCTCCGCACCGCCCAGCCCGCGCAGGAGCGGGGGCCGGGACGCGACGGGCCGGCCAGCGACGACGCGCGCGTCGAGGTCCACCGCGACGACGTGCGGTCGGCCGTGGGCATGCGCCGCGTCAAGGAGCGTCAAGCCCTTCTCCGTCGTCAACGGCGTGAATCCACTGCGTTTCATGCGCGCCAGGTCCGCCTCGCCGAGGTGCCCGGTCATGCCGCTCGCCGTCTGCCACAGCCCCCAGCCGACCGAAACGCCGCCGAGACCCTCGACACGGCGACGCTGGACGAGCGCGTCGCAATAGGCGTTGGCTGCCGCGTAGTTGGCCTGCCCCGGGCTCCCGAGTGTCGCCGCTCCCGAGGAGAACACCGCGAACAGGCCGAGCCGCAACTCCCGTGTCGCCTCGTGCAGGTGTCGCGCGGCGGTGGCTTTCGCCGCCCAGACCCGTGCGAGGCTCTCGGTCGTCTGCGCGGTGACCACGGCGTCGTCGAGGACGCCCGCCGCGTGGATGACCCCGGTCAGCGGGTGGGCGGGATCCGTCTTGCCGACGAGTTCCGCCACCGCGTCCGCTTCACTGACGTCGGCCGCGACGACGGTCACCTCGGCGCCCGACTCCGTGAGCCGGTCGACGAGTTCAGCGCACCCGGGCGCTTCCGCTCCACGCCTCCCGGCCAGCAGCAGGTGTCGTACGCCCCACTTCTCGACCGCGTGCTCGGCCACCGCGGCGGCCAGTACCCCGGTACCGCCGGTGATGAGGACCGTGCCTTCCTGGTCGAGGGAGGGCGGGATCTCCAGCACCAGCTTGCCGGTGTGCTTCGCCTGGCTCATGAACCGGAACGCCTGCCGCGCCCGACCCAACGGCCACGTCTTCACGGGCAGCGGCGCCAGCACACCGGAGGCGAACAACTCGCCCATCTCCGCGAGCATTTCCCCGATCCGGTCGGGTCCTGCGTGCGGCACCAGGTCGAAGGCCCGGTACCACGCGCCCGCGTGTTCGGCGGCGACGCGCGCGGGGTCGCGTTTGTCGGTCTTACCCATGTCGACCATGCGCCCGCCCGGTGCGAGCAGCCGCAGCGAGGCGTCGGTGAACTCCCCCGCCAGGCTGTTGAGTACGACGTCCATGCCGCGTCCGCCCGTCGCCCCCCGCAGGGTCCCCTCGAAGTCGAGGTCCCGGGACGAGGCGCGGTGGTTCGCGTCGATGCCCATGCCGTCGAGCACACCGTGCTTGGCGGGGCCGGCGGTGGCGTACACCTCGGCGCCGAGGTGGCGGGCGATCTGCGTTGCGGCCATGCCCACGCCGCCGGTTCCGGCATGGATGAGCAGTGTCTCGCCCGCGCGGAGACGGCCTAGGTCCACGAGCCCGTACCAGGCGGTCAGGAACACGACGGGCACGGCCGCGGCCTCCTGGAGGCTCCACCCTTCCGGCACCGGGACGACCATCCGGGCGTCCGCGACCGCCAGCGGCGCGAAGGCGCCCTCGAACAGCCCCATCACACGGTCGCCGACGGCGAGATGTGTGACGCCGGGCCCGACCTCGGTCACTTGACCGGCCCCTTCGCTCCCCGCGAAGGTCCCCTTGTCGGGATACATGCCCAGCGCGATCAGCACGTCACGGAAGTTCATCCCCGCGGCCCGCACGGAGACCCGCACCTGTCCGGCCTCCAGCGGAGCGAGCGCCTCCGGGGCGTCGATCACCGCCAGGTTCTCCAGGGTGGCGGTACCGGAGGTACCGAGCCGCCAGGCGGACGACCCGACGGGCGGGACGAGTTCTTCGGGGGCGCGTGCGGGGGTCAGGCGCGGTACGTACAAGGCTCCTTCACGGAGCGCTAGTTGAGGCTCGTCGAGGACGGTGACGGCGTGGTGTACGGCGGCTTGAGGCAGTACGTCGCCGTCAGTGCCGGTGCCGGTGCCGGTGCCGCCGTCGGTACCGGTGATGGTGACGATGTCGCTTTCGGTGTCGAGCAGGACGAAGCGGCCGGGGTTCTCCGACATGGCACTGCGCACGAGGCCCCACGCGGTGGCGGCGGAGGGGTCCACGTCGTTGTCGTCGCCGACTCCCTCGATGACCACGGCCCCGCGCGTCACCACGAGCAGACGGGACTCCGCCAGCCCGGGTGCGGCGAGGAAGTCCTGCACCACCGACAGCACGCGCTCGGCGACCCGGAGGCCGTCGCCCGCGGCGCCTTGGACGGGAGCCACCACCGCCCATGGCACCGCGCCCCCGGCACTGGAAACCGCCACCACATCGGCCATCCCGGCACCATCGGTGAGCGTGACCCAGTCCCCGCCCTCCATGTCTTCGGAGGCCGGGGCGGGGAGGGGCGTCCAGTCGACGGTGTAGAGGCCGTCGACGCCACCGGGGGCGGCCGCCGCCACCAGCCGGGCGGGGTCGGCCGCGCGGAGCGTCAACGCGTCGACGCCCATGACGGGCGCGCCCGTCCCATCGGCGATGACCACCTTCAGGTCACGCTCGGCGGACTCCCCCTGCGGGGAGAGCCGGACGCGGAGGCGGGTCGCCCCGTCCGCACGCAGCGACACGCCGTTCCACGCGTACGGCAGCCACATCTGCCCGCCCTCGGGCCGGTCGAGGAGCATCAGCGGATGCAGGACGGCGTCCAGCAGGGCCGGGTGGATACCGAATCCGTCGTGCGAGCCGCCCGCTTCGGGCAGCTCCACCTCGGCGAGCAGCTCCGTCCCGTGCCGCCACAGGGCGCTCAGCCCCTGGAACGCGGGACCGTACTCGTAACCCGCCTCCGCGGCCCGCGAGTAGAAACCCTCCACGTCGACGGCTTCAGCACCGGCCGGCGGCCACGATCCGTCCAACACGGTCGATTCGGCGGCGGGTTCCTGGCTCACCACACCGGCCGCATGACACAGCCAGTCGCTGCCGCCCACCTGATCAGGACGCGAGTACACGCGTACGTCACGTCGGCCGCTCTGCTCGTCGGCCGCCCCCACGGTCACCTGGATCTGCAGGCCACCGTCGTCGGGCAGCACGAGCGGCGCCTGGAGCATGAGCTCGTCGACGGTCGCGCAGCCCGCCTCGTCGGCGGCCCGCAGCACCCACTCCACGATCGCGGCGCCCGGCACGAGGGCCGCTCCGGCCACGTGGTGTTCGGCCAGCCATGTCGGGGCCGTACGGGAGAGCCGTCCGGTGAGCAAGTACGAGTCGGTCTCGGCGAGTTCGACGCAGGCGCCGAGCAGCGGGTGCCCGGCCGAAGCCATGCCGAGATCGGTGGCGTCTCCGGTGAGTCCGGTGGGTTCCTCCAGCCAGTAGTGCTGGTGCTGGAAGGCGTAGCTGGGGAGGTCGACGGTGCGGGGGGTGGGGTCGGCGGGGAACCAGCGCCGCCAGTCGAGGTCGGCGCCCGCGGTGAAGGCCTGGGCCGCGGCGCGGGCGAGCTGGGCGGTGTCGCCGTGGTCGCGGCGCAGGGTGGGAACGACGGTGGCGGTGGCGTCGGCCTGCTCGATGGTCTCTTCCATGCCGAGGTTGAGGACGGGGTGGGGGCTGGCTTCGATGAAGAGGCGGTAGCCGTCGGTGAGGAGGGCGTTGATGGTGTCGGCGAAGCGGACGGGTTGGCGGAGGTTGGTGACCCAGTAGTCGGTGTCCAACGCTTGGGTGTTGTCGAGGCGTTGGGCGGTGACGGTGGAGTAGAACGCCACGTCCGTCGACACGGGCCGGATGTCGGCGAGGCGTTCGGTGAGGAGGTCGTGGAGTGCGTCGATCTGGGGGTTGTGGGAGGCGTAGCCGACGTCGATGACGCGGGCGCGCAGCCCGGCGGCCTCCGCGTCGGCGACAACGGCCGCGACATGCTCGGGCGGCCCCGAGATGACGGTCGAGGAGGGCCCGTTGACGGCGGCGATGCTCACGTCCGACCGGTCGCCGATCAGCTCGGCGGCCTGCTCGGCACTGGTGCCCAGGGAGGCCATGTCGCCGTGCCCCTGAAGCTGCCGCAGCGCGTCACTTCGTACCGCCACGATCCGTGCCGCATCCTTCAGTGACAGCGCGCCCGCGACACACGCGGCGGCCATCTCGCCCTGCGAATGCCCGATCACAGCGGCCGGGACGATCCCCTGATCAGCCCAGACGGCGGCGAGCGAGACCATCACCGCCCACAACACGGGCTGCACGACCTCGACTCGGGAGAGTTCGGACCCGTCCCCGCGCAACACCTCACGCAACGACCAGTCCACATATGCGGACAAGGCCTGCTCGCACTCGGCGATACGTGCCGCGAACACGGGAGACTCATCCAGCAGTTGGGCGCCCATGCCCACCCACTGCGACCCCTGCCCCGGGAAAACGAGCACGGGCCCCGCACCGGCCGAGGCAGCCGCGCCGGACACCACGTCCGCCGACACCTCACCGGCAGCCAGCGCCGCCACCCCGGCCACCAGCTCATCGCGCCCCCGACCGACCACCACGGCCCGGTGCTCGAACACCGACCGCGTCGTGGCCAGCGACCAGCCAACCTCTCCAGGCGCTGCCTCCGTGTCCCCGGCCACGAACTCACCCAACCGCCGCGCCTGCTCCCGCAACGCATCAGGCGTCCGCCCGGAAACCACCCACGGCACCACCGAACCATCCGGCACCGACGCAACACAACCGGCCGAAACCCCGTCCTCCGGCGCCTCCTCCAAGATCAGATGCGCGTTCGTCCCCGAGATGCCGAAGGACGACACCCCGGCGCGCCGTGCGCGTTCGCCGCCGCGGGTCCACGGGACGGGCTCGGTCAGCAGTCGTACGCCGCCGCCGTCCCATTCCACGTGTGGGGTCGGCTCGTCGGCGTGCAGGGTCGCCGGAAGCAGGTCGTTCTGGAGCGCCATCACCATCTTGATGACGCCGGCCGCACCAGCCGCGGCCTGCGTGTGACCGATGTTGGACTTCACCGAGCCGAGCCACAACGGCCGTTCGTCGGTGCGTCCTTTGCCGTACGTGGCCAGCAGGGCCTGCGCCTCGATGGGGTCGCCCAGCGTCGTGCCCGTGCCGTGGGCCTCCACGACGTCCACGTCGTCGGCGCCGCGGCCCGCGCCCGCGAGGGCGGCGCGGATGACGCGTTCCTGTGAGGGGCCGTTCGGGGCGGTCAGACCGTTGCTAGCGCCGTCCTGGTTCACTGCCGAGCCGCGCAGCAGGGCAAGTACCCGGTGGCCGTTGCGGCGGGCGTCGGAGAGGCGTTCCAGGACGACGAGGCCCGCGCCCTCGCCCCAGCCGGTTCCGTCGGCGGTGGCGGCGAACGGTTTGCAGCGGCCGTCGGGGGCCAGGCCGCGCTGGCGGGAGAACTCCACGAACGTGTTCGGGGTGGCCATGACGGTCACGCCGCCCGCGAGGGCGAGCTCGCATTCGCCCTGGCGCAGGGACTGGGCCGCCAGGTGCATGGCGACGAGCGAGGAGGAGCACGCCGTGTCCACCGTGATGGCGGGGCCCTCCAGGCCGAAGGTGTAGGCGACCCGGCCGGAGGCGACGCTCGGGGTGCTGCCGGTCATGATGCGGCCCTCGAAGCCGTCGGGCTTGCGGGCGAGGAAACGGGAGCCGTAGTCGTCGTACATGATCCCGGTGATGACGCCGCACGGGGTGCCGCGGAGCGTTGCCGGGTCGATGCCCGCGTGTTCGAAGGCCTGCCAGGCGGTTTCGAGGAGCAGGCGCTGCTGCGGGTCGGTGGCGGCGGCCTCGCGGGGGCTGATGCCGAAGAACCCGGCGTCGAAGCGGGCGGCGTCGTAGAGGAAGCCGCCTTCTCGGGTGTAGCTGTGGCCGACCTGCTCGGGGTCGGGGTCGAAGAGGTTGGCCGTGTCCCAGCCGCGGTCCTCGGGGAACGGTCCGATCGCGTCGGTGCCGGTGGCGACGAGGCGCCACAGTTGCTCGGGCGAGGTCACGCCGCCCGGATAGTGGCAGGCCATGCCGACGATGGCGATGGGGTCGTCGTCGGTGGCGGTGGTGCGGGCGGCTGGGGCGGGAGCGGCCGGGGAGGTGGGGGTGCCGGTGTCGGTGTCGGGGAGGTGGCTGCGGAGGTGGCGTACGAGGGCGGTGGGGCTGGGGTGGTCGAAGATGAGGGTGGCGGGGAGGCGGATGCCTGTGGCGGTGGAGAGGCGGTTGCGGAGTTCCAGGGCGGTGAGCGAGTCGAAGCCCAACTCCTGGAAGGCGCGGCCGAGTTCGAGGGCCTCGGGTGAGGGGTGGGCGAGGACGGTGGCGATCTGCTCGCGGACGAGGTCGCTGAGGGCGCGGTCACGGTCGGCGGCGGAGAGGCGCGCGAGACGGCCGCTCCAGGAGGTGGGTGCCGCGGTGTTGTTCTGGGCGGCGGCCGCGGTGGGCCGGGGCGTACGCACGAGGCCGCGCAGGGCTGGCTGAAGGGCGTGGGCGACGGCTTGGGCGCGCAGTACGGCGCGGTCGAAGCGGGTGGCGAGGACCGTGGGGTGCGGGGCCGTCAGGGCGGCGTCGAAGAGGGCGAGGGCCTGCGCGTCGGTGAGGGCGGCGACGCCGGTGCGGTGGATGCGGGCGCGGTCGGTGTCTCCGAGCCGGGCCGCCATGCCGCCGGACGCGGACTCCCACAGGCCCCAGGCCAGGGATGTGGCGGCGAGGCCTTGGGCGCGGCGGTGTTCGGCGAGGGCGTTGAGGAAGGTGTTGGCGGCGGCGTAGTTGGACTGACCGCCGTTGCCGAGGACGGACGCGCCGGAGGAGAACAGGACGAACGCGGTCAGGTCCATGTCGCGGGTGAGTTCGTGCAGGTTCCAGGCCGCGTCGGTCTTGGGGGCGAGGACGGCGTCGAGCCGTTCGGGGGTCATCGACGCGATGAGGCTGTCGTCGATGACGCCCGCGGTGTGGACGACGGCGGTGAGGGGGTGGGCGGCGGGGATGTCCGCCAGGAGCCGGGCCAGCGCTTCGGGGTCGGTGATGTCGCAGGCGGCGACGCGTACGTCGACGCCGTCGTCCGCGAGGTCGGCCCGCAACTCGGCGACCCCTTCGGCGGCGTCGCCGCGTCGGCTCACGAGGAGCAGGTGGCGAACGCCGTGCACAGCGGCGAGGTGCCGGGCAACGGCCCGCCCCAGGCCACCTGTGCCGCCGGTGATGAGGGTGGTGCCGGTTGGGGGGAAGGGTGGGGTGGGGGTGGGAGTGGGAGTGGTGGTGGTTCGGGGTGAGGTCGCCGTCGGCGTCGGCGTCGGCGTCGGCGTCGGTGGCAGCGTTTGGGTCACCGTGAGCCGCGGAACCAGTGCCGTGCCTGTGCGCAGGGCGAGTTCCGTCTCGGCGGCGTGCGTGAGTGCCGCGGACACGACGGCGGGGAGGGCACGGTGTGATGCCGGGGTCGCGTCCGTGTCGACGAGCAGGACGCGGTCGGGCTGTTCCGCCTGGGCTGCGCGGACCAGGCCCCAGAGGGGTGCGGTGGCCAGGTCGGCGGGGGTGTCGTCGGTGTGGGCGGTGACGGCGCCGGTGGTGAGGATGACCAGGCGGGCGGAGCTGAGCGTGTCCGCGGCGAACCAGGCGCGCAGCAGGTCGAGGGCGTGCTGCGCGTGTGCCCGTACGCGGGTGGGGAGGTCACCCGATGGCCTGCCCTGGCCCGGGGCCTCGTCCTGCGCGCCTGCCGCCTCCGTGTCATCGGGGGGTATGGGTACGACGACGATGTCCGGTACGGGTTCGCCGTTCGCGATCGCGTCCGTCAGGGCGGCCACGTCCGGGTGACGGTGCGCGGCGGCGCCGAGGCCCGCGTCGTCAGGGCTGCCGAGCACGGCCCAGGTGGTGGGCGTCAACGGCGCGTCCGGCAGCGAGAGTTGCTGCCAGTTCAGGTGGTGGAGCGGCGGTGCCGCCGCGGGATGGGCGGAGCGCCAGCGGTCCGCGGCGACGAGCCGCAGTTGCAGGGTGTCGACCGTGGCGACGGAAGCACCCTCCGCGTCGGTCAGGGTGAGGCGCAGCCGGTCGTCACCCTGGGGGCTGAGCTTGACGCGCAGGCGTGTGGCGCCGGTGGCGTGGTGGCGTATGTCGCTGAAGGAGAACGGCAGCCGCACCGGCGCTTCCGGTGCGTCAGCGAGTTCCGTTCCGCCCCCGGCGTTTCGGTACAGCTCGTCCACCACGTGCAGAGCGGCGTCGAAGAGGGCCGGGTGGAGCGCGAACGCGGCCGCGTCGGCACGCTGTTCGTCGTCGAGGCGGACGTCGGCGTACAGGTCGTCGCCGTGCCGCCAGGCGCCGCGTACGGCGCGGAAGGCGGGTCCGTAGCTGTAGCCCTGCGCGTCGAGACGGGCGTAGAGCGCGTCCACGTCGAGGGCGGTGGCGTCGGCGGGCGGCCACGGAGCGGTGTCGGGGGCGGGCGGCTCGGTGGCCCGGCCCGTGGTGAGGACGCCCGTGGCGTGGCGGCGCCACCCGTACGGGTCGCCGTCCTCGCCGTCACCACCCACCTCGCCGCCTCCACCCACTTCGTCGTCGCCTTCGGCGCCCGCGGGCCGGGAGTGGATGGTGAGGGTGCGGCGGCCGGACTCGTCGGGCGCGCCGAGGGCGACCTGGACCTTCACGGCGTCAGTGCCACCTTCACCATGCGTTCCGGCGCCGGAGTCGTCGAGCAGCAGCGGCGTCTCCAACGTCAGGTCGTCGATGGCGTCGCAGTCCCCGTGCCGCCCCGCGAGCAGCGCGAGTTCGACGTAGGCGGTGGCGGGCAGCGGTACGCCGCCCGCGATGGCGTGGTCGCCGAGCCACGGTTGCGTACGCAGGGAGAGGCGTCCCGCGAGCAGGAGGCCGCCGTCGGCCTGCCGGATGACGGCGGGCAGCAGGGGGTGGCCGGTCTCCTGGAGGCCGGCCTCGCGGGCCGGGGCGGCGGGGTCGGGGGTGACGCGCCAGTAGCGGCGGCGCTGGAACCGGTAGGTGGGCAGGGGCAGTTGCGCAGCGTCGGCGGGGACGAGGGCGGTGAGGTCGGCCGGTTGCCCGTCGACGTGGAGCGCGGCGACGGCGCCGAGCAGCGTGCGGGCCTCGTCGTGCCCGGAGCGCAGCGCGGCGGTGACGACCGGCTCCGCGTCCACCGCGTCCACCGCGTCCACCGCGCCCTTCACGCCCTCCACGCCCCTCGCGTCCCCCGCGTCGCCCGTCCGGACCGGGAGGCAGTCCTGGACCATGGTGGCGAGGACAGGGTCGGGCCCCAGTTCCAGGTAGCGCACGACGCCTTGGTCGCCCAGGGTGCGCAGCCCGTCGTAGAACCGCACGGGCTGCCGCACGTGCCGTACCCAGTACTCGGGGTCGGCGAGCAGCTCCGCGTCGGCGAGGCGACCGGTGAGGTTGGAGACGACGGGGAGGGTCGGCGCGTGGAAGGTGAGGGTGCGGGCCACGGCACGGAAGTCGTCGAGCATGGGCTCGATGAGCGGGGAGTGGAAGGCGTGGCTGACGTTGAGCCGCTTGGTCTTGAGCCCGCGCCCGCGCAGGGTCTCTTCGACGTCCGCGACGGCACCGGCGTCACCGGACACGACGACCGCGGCGGGACCGTTGACCGCGGCGAGGGAGAGGGCTTCCTCGCGCCCCGCCAGCAGCGGCAGTACGTCGTCCTCGGCCGCCTGCACGGCGAGCATCGCGCCGCCCCCGGGAAGTGCCTGCATGAGGCGTCCGCGAGCGGCGACCAGCGTGCAGGCGTCGGGCAGGGTGAGCACCCCGGCGACGTGCGCGGCGGCTATCTCGCCGACGGAGTGACCCGTCAGGTGGCTGGGGGTGATCCCGAAGGAGGTCACCAGGCGGTAGAGGGCGACTTCGAGCGCGAACAGGGCGGCCTGGGTCACACCGGTGCCGTGCAGCGCGGCGGCCTGTGCGGAGTCGGCGGCGGCGAACAAGGTAGCGCGCAGGGGCTGTTCGAGCAGCGGGTCCAGCAGTGCGCACGTCTCGTCCAGTGACTGCGCGAACGTGTCGAAGGCGTCGTACAACTGGGCGCCCATGCCCGGACGTTGACTTCCCTGTCCGGTGAAGAGGAAGGCGGTACCGCCGCTTCGGGCCGGGCCCGCGGCACGGATGAGGGCGGGGTGCGCACGTCCCCCCGCGAGAGCGGCCAGCGCGGCACCCCGCTCACCGAGCTCAGCGAGCTCACCGCGTTCACCACTTTCGCCGCCTTCGCCTCGCTCACCACGAGACCCACCGAGCACGACCGCACGGTGCTCGAAGAGGGTGCGACGAAGCAGGGTCCCGCCCACATCGGCGCAACCGGCCTCGTCGCCCAGCGCCGCAACGTAGCCCCCCACCGCCTCCGCCTGCGCCCGCAACGCCTCAGACGTGCGCGCCGAAAGCAGCCACGGCACCGGTGCCCGCACCCCCGAGGCCCGAGCACCGTCAGCAACCCCCTCTGCCGCCACCTCGGCCGAAGGCGCCTCCTCGACCGAAGGCGCCTCCTCCAGAATGAGGTGGGCGTTCGTGCCGGAGATGCCGAAGGACGAGACACCGGCCCGGCGTACCCGGTCGCCCTGCGGCCAGGCGACCGGCTCCGTGAGGAGCCGTACCGCGCCCGACTCCCAGTCGGCGTGCGGCGTGGGCTCGTCGGCGTACAGCGTGGCGGGCAGCGTCTCGTGCCGCAGCGCCTGCACCATTTTGATGAGGCCCGCGGCCCCTGCCGCGCCCTGTGTGTGCCCGATGTTGGACTTGACCGAGCCGAGCCACAGCGGCCGACCCTCGTGCCGCTCCTGCCCGTACGTGGCGAGGAGCGCGTCGGCTTCGATCGGGTCGCCGAGCCGGGTCCCCGTACCGTGCGCCTCGACCGCGTCGACCTCCGCGGGCGAGAGCCGCGCCCCTGCGAGGGCGGCACGGATCACGCGCTGCTGGGAGGGCCCGTTGGGGGCGGTGAGCCCGTTGCTCGCACCGTCCTGGTTGACGGCCGAGCCGCGGATCACGGCGAGTACCCGGTGCCCGGCGCGGCGGGCGTCGGCGAGACGTTCCAGTACGAGGAGTCCGGCGCCCTCGGAGAAGGCCGTACCGTCGGCGGCGGCCGCGAACGGCTTGCAGCGGCCGTCGGCGGCCAGCCCGCGCTGGCGGGAGAACTCGGTGAAGACGTACGGCGTGGGCATGACGGTGACGCCGCCCGCGAGCGCCAGGTCGCACTCACGCCGCCGCAGCGCGTGCGCGGCGAGGTGCACGGCGACGAGCGACGACGAGCAGGCGGTGTCGATCGTCACCGCGGGCCCTTCCAGGCCGAAGGTGTAGGCGAGGCGGCCCGAGAGGACGCTCGGGGCACTGCCCGTGACCAGGTGGCCTTCCGCGGCCGCGTCGATGTGCGGCGTGCCGAAGCCGGGCAGTGCGGCGCCCGCGTACACGCCGGTGCTGCTCCCCCGCAGCGACTGCGGGTCGATGCCCGCGCGCTCCAGCGCCTCCCAGGCGCACTCCAGGAGCAGCCGCTGCTGCGGGTCGAGGACCGTGGCCTCGCGCGGGCTGATGCCGAAGAACTCGGGATCGAACCGGTCGACGTCGTGGACGAACCCGCCCTCGCGCGCGTAGCTCGTACCGGGGTGGTCGGGGTCGGGGTGGAAGAGCCGCTCCAGGTCCCAGCCGCGGTTGTCGGGGAAGGCGCCCAGTGCGTTGCCGCCCGCGGAGACCAGCTCCCACAGATCTTCGGGGGTGCGGACACCGCCGGGGTAGCGGCAGGCCATCTCGACCACGGCCACCGGTTCCTGGTCGCGTTCCTCCGCCTCGCGCAGCCGCTGCCGAGTGGCGTGCAGGTCCGCGGAGACACGCTTGAGGTAGTCGACCAGTTTCTCTTCGCTCACCATGTGCGCTCTAGCTCCCCGCCCGTGATCGCGACGCGAGGTGTGCGGCCGGCACGCGGCTCACACCCCGAGTTCGTTGTCGATGAAGTCCAGTACCTGCTCGGCGGTGGCCGTCTCCAGCTGGTCCGCCGCGTCGTCGCCGTCCGGCGCGGCGGCCGTGCTCGCCGCGAAGCGGGCGAGCAGCGCCTCCAGGCGGGCCGCGACGGCCGCCTGGTCCAGGCCCTGCGCGACGGCGGCGGACAGGGCGTGCTCGACCCGGGCCACCTCCTGGAGGACTTGGGCGGTCATGTCGCTGTTCGTGGCCCGCGCCGCCGCGCCGGGGGCGAGCCGTTCGGCCAGGTGGGCGGCGAGCACGTGGGCCTGCGGGTAGTCGAAGACGAGCGCCGCGGGCAGCTTCAGGCCGGTCACGGCGGCGAGCCTGTTGCGCAGTTCCACGGCGGTGAGCGAGTCGAACCCGAGCTCCTTGAACGGCGTGTCCACCTGCACGGCGTCCGGGTCGGCGTGGCCGAGGACTCCGGCCGCCTGGGTGCGGACCAGCGTGGTGAGGAGGTCGCGTCGCTCGTCGGCGGTGAGGCCCGCGAGCCTGTCCGACCAGTCCGTCGCCTCGCCCGCCGCGGCCGCGGTGGGACGGGTGGTGGCGGATGTTCCGGTGGCGGCCGCCGCCAGCGTGCGCAGTACGGCGGGGACCGGGGCGTCGGAGGCGGCGGGGACGCGGGGGTCCAGGTCCATCGCGAGCAGGTCGGGGCGCCCGTGGGTGCGCGCGGCGGCCAGCAGGGCGCAGCCGCGGGCCGCGCCGGTCGGCTTGATGCCGTACCGGTCGATGCGGGCCCGGTCGGCCGCGGACAGCGTGCCGGTCAGGCCGCTGGTGGCCTCCCACAGCCCCCATGCCACGGAGAGCCCGGCGAGGCCCTCGGCGCGGCGGCGCGCGGCCAGCGCGTCGCAATAGGCGTTGGCGGAGGCGTAGTTGGCCTGACCCGGGGTGCCCATGGTGGAGGCGAAGGAGGAGAACATCACGAAGAGGCCGAGCCTCATCTCCCGCGTCGCTTCGTGCAGTTCGTGCGCGGCGCCCGCCTTGGCCGCCCACACCCGGGCGAGGCTGTCGGGGTTCTGGCTGCCGATCATGGCGTTGTCGAGCACACCGGCGGCGTGTACGACTCCGGTCAGCGGGTGCGCCGGATCGATCCCGGCGACCAGCGCGGCGACGGCGCCGGGCTCGGTCACGTCGACGGCGGCGAAGGTGACGTCGGACCCCAGCTCGGCGATACGCGAGGCGAGTTCGGACGCACCTACGGCCGCGCCTCCGCTGCGGCTTGCGATGAGCAGATGCCTGCTCTCGCCCGTGCGCGCCAGGTGTTCGGCCACAGCGGCCCCGATGGTGCCGGTGCCTCCGGTGATGAGGACGGTGCCGTCGGGGTCGAGCGGAGCGGGTACGTCGAGCACGAGCTTGCCAGTGTGCTTGGCCTGGCTCATGAAACGGAACACCTCGGGCGCCCGCCCCAGGGGCCGCGCCGCGACCGGCAGCGGTACGAGCGTCCCGTCGGCGAAGAGGCCGCCGAGCAGGTCGAGCATCCGCCCGAGCCGCTCGGGCCCGGCGTCGGCGACCAGGTCGAAGGCTTCGTACCGCACGCCGGGGTGCTTCAGCGCGATCAGTTCGGGGTCGCGCGGATCGCTTTTGCCCATCTCGACGAAACGTCCACCCATACTTGTGCCCGTAGCCCCACCCTCACCCGAACCCTCGCCCTCGCCCTCGCCCTCGCCGAGCAACCGGAGGGAGGCGTCCAGGAGTTCGCCGGTGAGGCTGTTGAGTACGACGTCCACGCCACGCCCACCGGTGGCCCGGCGGACGGCGTCCTCGAACCCCGCGTCACGTGAGGAAGCACGGTGGGCGGCGTCGATCCCCATCTCCTCCAGCACGCCGTGCTTGGCCGGACTCGCGGTGGCGAACACCTCGGCACCGAGATGCCGGGCGATCTGCACCGCCGCCATCCCCACACCACCCGTGGCGGCATGGATCAACACGCGCTCGCCCGCCTTCAACCCGGCCAGCTCGACAAGCCCGTACCAGGCGGTGAGGAACGCGGCCGGGGCCGCGGCCGCCTGCCTCGTGTCCCAGCCTGCCGGGACGGGCGCCAGCATGCGCGCGTCGGCGACGGCCCACGGCCCGAAGGCGCCCTCCAGCATGCCCATCACACGGTCGCCCACCGACAGGCGGGTGACGCCGGGCCCGACCTCCGTCACCACACCGGCCGCCTCGGTGCCGGGCAGCGCGTCGGCGTCCGGATACATGCCGAGTGCGATCAGTACGTCGCGGAAGTTGACGCCGGCGGTGTGCACGGCGATACGGACCTGCCCCGGCTCCAACGGACGCAGCACCTCGTCGCAGGCCACGGCTTCGACGGCATCCAGCGTCCCTGACGTACCACCCACGAGCCGCCAGGCCCGGGCGCCGGACGGCCCGGACAACTCGGCCGGTACGTCGGCGCGCGCCCACCTGGGCACCAGTACGCGATCCCCGCGCAGAGCGACTTGGGGCTCGTCCGCGTCGGTCGCGCAACGGACCGCGCGCAGAATCGCGCGGTCGCCGCGGCCGAACTCCGCGTCATCGACGTAGGTGCCGAGGTCGGTGTCAACGTCGACGTCGGTGTCGACGTCGGCGTCGAGCAGCACGAAGCGGCCCGGGTTCTCCGACTGCGCACTGCGGACCAGGCCCCATACGGCCGCGCCCGCCGGGTCCGGGGCGTACGGCACCCCGCCCGCCTCGTCAGGACCGGCCGCGCCCCGGGTGACGAAGACGAGCTGCGTCTGCTCGAGGCGGGGTTCGGCAAGGAACTCCTGAATGACGCCCAACACGCGCGCCGTCAGGGCGAGTCCGTCCTCGCTCGACGCGGCGTCCGGTGTGTCCACGGGGGCCAGCACCATGGAGGGCGGCGAGGCATCGGCTCCGGCGAGCCCACGCACGCCCTCGACGTCCAGCCCACCGAGCGTCACGCACCCGGCGGCATCGATCGCGCCGAGCCTGTCCACGACCGCCTGGCCGGGAAGCGACGTCCACCGCAGTTCGTACAGTCCATCGGCACCGGACCCGACCGCCCCCACAGCGGCCCGCACCTGTCGGGCACTGGTCGACCGCAGCCGCAGCTCCGCGACGTCGAGCACGGGCCACCCGGTGGGATCGGTGACGATCAGCGAGACCGTCTCCGCACCGCTCCCAAGCAGCGCACTGAGCCCACTGATGCGCACGCGTACGGTCGTGGCGTCGGTCGCCCACAGTGAGACACCGCTCCAGGTGAAGGGCAACAACACCTGCCCATCCGCAGCGCCGTCCAGGCTGCGCTGTGCGAGCAGCGGGTGCAGAGCGGCGTCCAGCAGCGCCGGGTGGATGCCGAACCCGGCGGGCGAACCGGCCTGCTCAGGCAGCTCCACCTCCGCCAGCAGCTCCTCGCCCTGCCGCCACATCGCGCGCAGCCCGCGGAACGCGGGGCCGTACTCGTATCCGGCGGCGGCGACACCTTCGTAGAACTCGCCCACGTCCACCGGCTCCGCCCCCGCCGGGGGCCACGCACCAGCCTGCCGCAGCGGCCTCGCCCCCGACTCCCGCGCGAGCTCGCCGACCGCATGGCACACCCACACCGCCCCGGCGTCCCGCTCAGGACGCGAGTACACGCGTACGTCACTCCCGCCCTGGTCGTCGGCAGCGTCCACGACGACCTGGACCTGGAGGCTCCCGGTCTCGGGGAGCACCAAAGGCGCCTGGAGCGTCAGTTCCCGGAGCGTCGCGCAGCCCGCGTCGTCGGCGGCCCGCAGCACCCACTCGACCAGCGCGGCCCCCGGCACCAGCACGGTCCCGGCGACCACGTGCCCGCCCAGCCAGCTTCCGCGCTCGGCGGAGACCCGGCCATTGAGCACCACTCGCCCGTCGGCGAGCGCGACGACGGTGCCCAACTGCGCGTGCCCCGACCCGGTCGCCCCCTGCGATCCGGCGTCGTCCCGTTTCACCGTGTCGGCGAGCCAGTAGCGTCGGCGTTGGAAGGCGTACGTGGGCAGGTCGACGGTACGAGGCGTCGGCCCGGCCGGGAACCAGCGCCGCCAGTCGACCTCCGCACCCGCCGCGAACGCCTGCGCGGCAGCACGGGTCAACTGAGCGACACCACCGTGATCACGCCGCAAAGTCGGAACCACCGTGGCGGACACATCCGCCCGCTCGATCGTCTCCTCCATACCAAGACCCAGCACCGGATGGGCGCTGACCTCGATGAACAACCGGTAGCCATCGGCAAGCAGCGCCTCCACCGTCTCGGCGAACCGGACCCGCTGACGGAGGTTGGTCACCCAGTAGTCCGTGTCCAACGCCGCGGTGTCCGCGAGACGTTCAGCCGTGACCGTCGAATAGAACGCCACATCCGTCGACACGGGCCGGATGTCGGCGAGGCGTTCGGTGAGGAGGTCGTGGAGTGCGTCGATCTGCGGGTTGTGGGAGGCGTAGCCGACGTCGATGACGCGGGCGCGCAGCCCGGCGGCCTCCGCGTCGGCGACGACGGCCGCGACATGCTCGGGCGGCCCCGAGATGACGGTCGAGGAGGGCCCGTTGACGGCGGCGATACTCACACCAGGACGGTCGCCGATCAGCTCCGCGGCCTGCTCGGCACTGGTCCCCAGGGACGCCATGTCGCCGTGCCCCTGAAGCTGCCGCAGTGCGTCACTTCGTACCGCTACGATCCGTGCCGCATCCTGAAGCGACAGCGCGCCCGCAACACACGCGGCGGCCATCTCGCCCTGCGAATGCCCGATCACGGCAGCCGGGACGATCCCCTGATCCGCCCAGACCGCAGCGAGCGACACCATCACCGCCCACAACACGGGCTGCACGACCTCCACCCGCGCCAGCTCACTCCCATCCCCACGCAACACCTCACACAACGACCAGTCCACATACGCGGACAAAGCCTGCTCACACTCAGCAACCCTCGCCGCGAACACCGGCGACTCATCCAACAGCCGAGCCCCCATCCCCACCCACTGCGACCCCTGCCCCGGAAACACCAACACCGGCCCAGGACCCACATCACCGGACGCCACCCCCGACACCACATCGGCGGACACCACACCGGACGCCAACGCCTCAAGACCAACCGTCAACGCATCCCGATCCCGGCCCACCACCACAGCCCGGTGCTCGAACACCGACCGCGTCGTCGCCAGCGACCAGCCGACCTCGCCCGGCAGCGCCTCCGTGTCCCCGGCCACGAACTCGCCCAGCCGCCGCGCCTGTTCACGCAACGCCTCGGGTGTCCTGCCGGAAACCACCCACGGAACCACGGCACTCCCCGCCACGGACGGGGCGACGCCGGGCACCCTCTCCGGCACCTCCTCCGGCGCCTCCTCCAGGATCAGGTGCGCGTTCGTGCCCGAGATCCCGAACGCGGACACTCCGGCCCGGCGCGGGTGGCCGGTGTCGGGCCAGGGAGTGTGCTCGGTGACGACCTCGACCGCGCCCGTGTCCCAGTCGACGTGCGGGCTGAGTTCCTCGACGTGGAGGGTGGCGGGCACCAGGCCGTTGCGCATCGCCATGACCGTCTTGATGACTCCGGCGACACCGGCGGTGGCGTGCGTGTGGCCGATGTTGGATTTGAGGGAGCCGAGCAGTAGGGGCCGCTCACGGTGCTGGCCGTAGGTGGCGAGCAGGGCGCCCGCCTCGATGGGGTCGCCCAGTTTGGTGCCGGTGCCGTGGGCCTCGACCGCGTCCACGTCGGCCGGGGTGAGCCGGGCGCTCGTGAGGGCGGCGCGGATGACCTGTTCCTGCGCGGCGTCGTTGGGGGCGGTCAGACCGTTGCTCGCGCCGTCCTGGTTCACCGCGGAGCCGCGGACGACGGCCAGGACGTTGTGACCGTTGCGGCGGGCGTCCGAGAGGCGTTCGAGCAGGATCAGGCCGATGCCCTCGGAGAAGCCCGTGCCGTCGGCCGCGGCGGCGAACGGCTTGCAGCGGCCGTCGGGCGCGAGCCCCCGCTGGCGGCAGAACTCGGTGAACATCAGCGGGCTCGACAGCACGAGCACCCCGCCCGCGAGGGCCAGGTCGCACTCGCCCTGGCGCAGTGCCTGGCTCGCCAGGTGGATGGCGACGAGCGACGCGGAGCAGGCCGTGTCGACGGTGACGGCGGGGCCTTCGAGACCGTAGTTGTAGGCCACCCGGCCGGAGATGACGCTGGTGAGGCTGCCCGTGGTGGCGTGTCCCTCGAACCCTTCGGGAATGCGCGGGAGTTGGGACATGTAGTCCTCGCTCGACACACCCGCGTAGACGCCCGTGAGACTACCCTTGAGGGAGACGGGGTCGATGCCGGAACGCTCGAACAGCTCCCAGGAAGTCTCCAGCATCAGGCGCTGCTGCGGGTCCATCGCCAGCGCCTCGCGCGGGCTGATGCCGAAGAAGTCGGCGTCGAAGGAGCCCGCGTCGTCCACGAAACCGCCGTGGCGCACGTAGCTGGTGGCGTAGTTGGCGGGGTCCGGGTGGTAGAGCGACTCCAGGTCCCAGCCACGGTCGGTCGGGAAGTCCTCGATGGCGTCCTTCCCCGCGGCCACGAGGTCCCAGAGGTCCTCGGGCGAGGCGACGCCGCCCGGGAAACGGCAGGCCATCCCGACGACCGCGATCGGCTCGTGCCTGCGGTCCTCCTCCCGCGCCAGGCGCCGACGCGTGTCGTGGAGCTCGGTGGTCACCCTGCGCAGGTACTCGACCAGTTGCTCTTCACTCGCCATGTGGGGTCACCCGGCCTTCGGAGTGGGGGTGGCGCGCGAGGTGTCGGGCCCGACACCCAGCTCGTTGTCGATGAAGTCGAAGATCTGGTCGGCGGACGCGACCTTGAGCCGGTCGGCGGCGCCGCCGTCGTCGTCCGTCGTGACGTCGGCCGTGCCGTTGGCCGCGCCCGTCGCCGTGCCGTTCGCCGTAACGTCGGGCGTGGCATTCGCCGTGGCGTTCGTCGTGGCGTTCGTGGTCTTCCAGCGGGCGAGGAGCGCCTCCAGCCGGGTGGTGATCTCGCCCGTCTCGCCGTGGGTCAGCCGGGTCGCGAGCGCGGCGAGGCTGCCCTCCATGCGGGTCAGGTCGCTCAGCACGGCACCCGGGGCGGACGGTCCGGCAGGGACTCGCGCGGGCCGCTCGCCGCCGCCGGTCAGCCGCTCGCGCAGATGGACGGCGACGGCGGCGGGGGTGGGGTGGCGGAAGACGAGGGCCGTGGGCAGGCGCAGCCCGGTGTCCGCCACGAGCCGGTTGCGCAGCTCGACGGCCGTCAGCGAGTCCAGACCCAGCTGTTTGAACGTGGCGTCGCCGCGCAGCGCCTCCGGGTCGGTGCGGCCGAGGACCGCGGCGGCGTGGGTGCGTACGGCGCCGGTGAGCAGCCGGAGCTGCTCGGCGGCGGACAGGGGGGCCAGCCGGGCCGACCAGTCCGTGGGCGGCGTACGGTCGGCGGCGGTACGCCGTGCGGGGACCCGCGACGCGGCGAGTGCGCGCAGCGGCGCGGGCAGGACGTCGGGGTCTACGGAGGCAAGCGTGCGTGGGGCGAGGCGGACACCGACCAGGGGGGTGCCGCCGTGTGCGCGGGCCGCGTCGAGCAGGGCGGGGAGTTGTCCGGGCTCCATCGCCCTGATGCCGATCCCAGGGGTGCGGGGTGTGTGGGCGCTCGGCTCGGTGGGCGGTGGGGCGTAGGTCAGGACGATGCCCGTCGTGTCGGCGGTGTGCCGGTGGAGGGCGAGTGCTCCACGGAACGCGTCGGCTCCGGCGTCGGCAGCCGACCTCGGGATTCCCAGGTCGGCGCCGGCCGGGGACAGTACGGCGAACAGGGCGAGGGGAAGGTGTGCCGTCGCGGCGTCCAGGGCAGCGGTGACAGCCGCTCGCGCCGCCCACCCGTCGGCGAACGAGCCGCTCGTCGAGGCGCCGGTGACGTGGATGACTCCTGTGAGGGGGTGGTCCGCGCCGACGGCGGCTACGGCCGCTTCTGTCGGCGCGGCAGGGTTGGTGGGGTCGAGGGCGTCCAGCTGCACGGTGGCGCCAAGGTCACGCAACTCGGCTGCGACCGACGGTAGTTGTCCATCGCTCAGGATCCGCAGATGCCTGCACTGATCGGTGCGTACCAAGTGTTCCGCGAGGGCGGCGACCGGTGCCCCGGCCGATCCGACGAGGAGCACCGTGCCGTCCGGGTCGAGCGGCCGCGTCTCGTCGGTGGTCGCGGACGTTGCTGTCGGGGCGGCTGCGAGGAGCCGGGGTGCCAGGATGTGGCCGTGCCGGAGGGCGAGTTGGGGTTCGTTCCCGGCCAGGGCGGCGGCCACGGCATGTTGCAGGGCGGGGTCACCCACCCCAACCCCACCACCCGCACCCACACCCGTGTCGATGAGGAGGAAGCGGCCCGGGTGCTCGACCTGCGCCTGATGCACGAGGCCGCGCACCGCGGCGGCCGACGGGACGGGCAGCGATCCGCCCCCCGCGGCGACCGCGCCGTGCGTGAGCAGCACCAGACGGGCGTCGCCGAATCGCGCGTCGGCGAGCCACTGATCCAGCAGTGTGGCGGTACGTTCCACCGCGGCCGGCGCCTCACTCGCCCCGGTGCTCTCCACATCGGCGAGAACCACGGCCGGAACCGGAGCACCCGC
Organism: Streptomyces sp. Je 1-369; assembly: GCF_026810505.1. Taxonomy (NCBI): domain Bacteria; kingdom Bacillati; phylum Actinomycetota; class Actinomycetes; order Kitasatosporales; family Streptomycetaceae; genus Streptomyces; species Streptomyces sp. Je 1-369. The sequence continues at coordinate 7,808,395 of NZ_CP101750.1, read as the reverse complement.
GTCAACGCCCGCACGCAAAGCGTCCAGGTCGCGGACGCCACCTTCACCCAGACGGACCCAGTCCGACGGAGCCTCCCCCGCCGAAACCACCCCCGCTGCCGACTCCGGCTCCGCCACCGGTACCCACCGCACCGCATACAGATCGGACGCCCCACTCCGACCGGTATCCCGCAGCTCCCGCCGCCCCGCCGCGACCACGACCAGGGCCTCGCACGTCAGCACCTTCGCCCCGGTCGGGTCACTCACCGCGACCTGCCAGGTGCGGCCCGAGCGTTCGGAGAGCGGCATGTCGTCGTCCAGCGGTGTGAGGCGGACGCGGACGGATGTCGCGCCGGTGGCCCACAGGGACACCCCGGACAGGCTGAACGGCAGCCACACCTGGTCGGCGCCGGTCGGCGGCTCGCCGAGGAGAGCGGGGTGCAGCGCGGCATCGAGGAGGGCAGGGTGCAGGCCGAACCCGGCCCCGTCCGGCGCCTCTTGAGAAAGTACTGCCTCGGCGTACAGCTCCGTTCCCCGCCGCCACAGGCTGCGCAGACCCGTGAAGACCGGCCCGTAGCCGACGCCGGTCGCGGCGGCCCGCTCGTAGAAGTCGCTCAGGTCGACGGGCTCGGCACCAGCAGGCGGCCACGCCCCCTCCTGATCATCTACGTCACCGTCACCCGCACCCGCAGACTCGGCAACCAGCTGCCCCGCCGCATGACACGTCCACGCCGCACCACCCCCGTCGAGGGCATCCTCGTCGTCAGCTCGTGCGTAGACATGAACATCCCGGCGCCCGCCCTCCCCATCGGCCGCCCCCACCACGATCTGCACCTGCACGCCCCCCGCGTCGGGCAGCACCAGGGGCGCCTGGAGCGTGAGGTCCTCGACGCCCGCGCAACCTGCGTCGTCGGCGGCGCGCAGCGCCCACTCCGCGAGCACGGATGCAGGCACGACAGCGGTACCGAAGAGTGTGTGCTGGGCTAGCCAGGGGTGGCTCTGCCTGCCGATACGGCCGGTGAGCAGCCGTACGTCGCCCTCGGCGAGTTCCGCGGCCGCGCCGAGGAGCGGGTGCCCGGCCTCGGCGAGCCCGAGGCCGACCGCGTCCTGGCCGCCGGCGGCGGCCTCCAACCAGTAGCGACGTCGCTGGAAGGCGTACGTGGGCAACTCCGCGCCGCCCGTCACCCCACCTCCAGGGAACCACTTCTCCCACCTGACCGCGCACCCCGCCGTGAAGGCCTGGGCCAGTGAGAGGGCGAGGCGTGACAGGCCGCCGTCCTCGCGTCGCAGCGTGGGAACGGTGACGGCGTCGGCCCCGGCCTCCTCGAACGTCTCCTGCAAGCCGAGCGTGAGGACCGGATGACTGCTGGACTCGATGAAGACCCGGTGTCCGTCGGCGAGGAGCGCCGTGACGGCGTCGGCGAACCGGACCGGGCGGCGCAGGTTCGTGACCCAGTAGTCCGTGTCGAGCCCGGTGGTGTCGATACGGCTGCCTGTCACCGCCGAGTAGAACGCCACGGGCGCCTGGACGGGACGTATGCCTGCCAGGATGCGGGTCAGCTCGTCGGTGATGGTGTCGACCTGCGGGCTGTGCGAGGCGTAGTCCACGTCGATGACGCGACCCCGCAGCCCGCGCGCCTCGGCGTCCGCGACGACGGCGGCGACCTGCTCCGGCGGGCCGGAAATCACGGTGGACGAAGGCCCGTTGACGGCGGCGATGCCCACCCCGGGCTGCCCGTCGACGAGAACGGCGGCCTGCTCCTGCCCCACGCCGAGGGAGGCCATGGCGCCCGCGCCCGAGAGCTGCCGCAGCGCCCGGCTGCGCAGCGCCACGATCTTGGCCCCGTCCTCCAGCGTGAGCGCCCCGGCCACGACAGCCGCGGCGATCTCGCCCTGAGAGTGTCCGACGACGGCAGCCGGGACGATCCCCTGGTCAGCCCAGACCTCGGCGAGCGACACCATCACAGCCCACAACACGGGCTGCACGACCTCCACCCGCGCCAGCTCACTCCCGCCCCCGCGCAACACCTCACACAACGACCAGTCCACATACGCGGACAAGGCCTGCTCACACTCAGCAACCCTCGCCGCGAACACCGGCGACTCATCCAACAGACGAGCCCCCATCCCCACCCACTGCGACCCCTGCCCCGGAAACACCAACACCGGCCCAGGACCCACATCACCGGACGCCACCCCCGACACCACATCCGGCGACACCACACCGGACGCCAACGCCTCAAGACCAACCGTCAACGCATCCCGATCCCGGCCCACCACCACAGCCCGGTGCTCGAACACCGACCGCGTCATGACCAGCGCCCGGCCCACCTCCGCGGCGGACGCGGTCCCGCCAGGACCGCCCTCCGCGACGAACTCCGCCAATCGGCGCGCCTGTTCACGCAGCGCCTCACCGCTGCGCCCGGAGACCACCCACGGCAGCAGCCCGCCGTCCGACTCGGCAGGAGCGGCCGCGGGCGCCCCGTCATCCGCCTGCGCCTCTTCGAGCACCAGGTGCGCGTTCGTCCCGGAGATGCCGAAGGACGACACCGCCGCCCGGCGCGGACGGTCGCCGCGCGGCCAGCCGACCGGCTCGGTGAGCAGCCGTACCGCACCCGTCGACCAGTCCACGTGCCCGCTCGGCTCATCCACGTGCAGGGTGGCGGGCAGCAGACCGTGCCGCAGCGCGAGCACCATCTTGATCACACCGGCGACTCCGGCGGCAGCCTGCGTATGGCCGATGTTCGACTTCACCGAACCCAGCCACAACGGCCGCTCCGGAGAACGCCCTTGACCGTATGTGGCGAGCAGCGCCTGCGCCTCGATCGGGTCGCCCAGCGTCGTGCCGGTGCCGTGCGCCTCCACGGCGTCGACCTCGTCGGCGGCGAGCCGGGCGTCGGCGAGTGCGGCACGGATCACACGCTGCTGCGAGGGTCCGTTGGGCGCGGTCAGGCCGTTGCTGGCACCGTCCTGGTTCACCGCTGAACCACGTATCACCGCGAGGACCTCATGCCCCTTGCGCCGCGCCTCGGAGAGACGTTCCAGGAGTACGAGGCCGACGCCCTCGGCCCACCCCGTGCCGTCGGCGCTCTCCGCGAACGGCTTGCAGCGCCCGTCGGGGGCGAGCCCGCGCTGGCGCGAGAACTCGGTGAACATGCCCGGCGTGGCGAGGACCGTGGCGCCCCCGGCGAGCGCCAGGTCGCACTCGCCGCGCCGCAGCGCCTGCGCCGCCAGATGGAGGGTGACCAGCGACGACGAACACGCCGTGTCGACCGTCAGCGCGGGCCCTTCCAGGCCGAAGCTGAACGAGAGGCGGCCCGAGGCGACACTGGGGGTGCTGCCGGTCAGCAGGTAGCCGTCGGTGGACTGGGACGGTTCGTGGAGCCGGGGGCCGTAGTCCTGGCCCGTCATGCCGACGAACACGCCGGTGGGGCTGCCCTTGAGCGTCCGGGGGTCCAGTCCTGCCCGCTCGAAGGCCTCCCAGGCGCATTCGAGGAGCAGCCGCTGCTGCGGGTCGACGGCCAGCGCTTCCCGCGGGCTGATGTCGAAGAACTCGGCGTCGAAGTCGGCGGCCTCGTACAGGAACCCGCCCTGCCGCGTGCAGCTGGTGCCCGACCGGTCCGCGTCGGGGTGGAAGAGCCGCTCCAGGTCCCAGCCGCGGTCGGTGGGGAACGCGCCGATCGCGTCGGCGCCGTCCGCGATCAGCCGCCACAGGTCCTCCGGCGTACCGGCACCCCCCGGGTAACGGCAGCTCATGGCGACGATGGCGATGGGGTCGTCATCCGTGCCGGACGGGTCGGCACCGTCGAAACCGGTGCCGTCCGGGCCGGTACCGTCCGGCCCTGCGGACCGTGCGAGGTTCTCGTCCCCCGTCCCCATGAGCCGCGCGCGCAACCGCGCCGCGACGGCCAGCGGCGTCGGATGGTCGAAGGTGAGGGTCGCGGGCAGCGGCAGCCCCGTGACCGTGCCGAGCCGTTCGCTCAGCTCGGCGGCGGCCATCGAGTCGAAGCCCAACTGCTTGAACGTGCGCGCTGTTTCCACCGTCGAAGAGGTGCCGCCGAGCACGAAGGCCACCTGCTTGGCGACCAGACCGAGCAGCGTGCGCTCCTGGTCGGCGACGGAGAGCGCGGCGAGCCGCTCGGCGAGTTCGGTGCGCGCGCTGCCGTCCGGGCGCTGTCCGGCCTCATCCGGCGGGGAGGCTTCCCGGGACGCCTCCCGATACTCCGCGGGTTCCGCGTCGGGCCAGTACCGCTCCCGCTGGAAGGCGTACGTGGGCAGACTCAGGCGCTGCGCGCCGCCGCGCGCACCGTACGCGGCGGTGAAGTCGACATCGACGCCCCGCACGTACGCCTGCGCGAGTGCCGTCATGAACGTGTGCACCTCGTCGCGCCCGCGCCGGCACACGGCCACCGCGGCGGGGCGCGGACGGCCGGGACCGCCACCCGAGGCCGAGTCCACGGAAGCGGTCACGGGAAAGCACTCCCGCGCCATCGCCGACAGGGGCGCGTCCGGGCCGAGTTCGACGAACGTCGTCACGCCGCGCTCGCACAGCCCGCGCACCCCGGCCAGGAACCGCACGGGTTCGCGCGCATGCCGTGCCCAGTACTCGGGGTCGGCCTGCTCGCCACCGTCCGCCGCGACGGGCTCACCCGTGACGTTGGAGACGACAGGGATGACCGGCGCGTGGAAGGTCAGTCCCGCGGCGACGGCGCGCAGCTCGTCGAGGACGGCATCCATGTGCGGGGAGTGGAAGGCGTGGCTGACCTTCAGGCGACGGGCCTTGCGGCCGTACGCCTGCCACGCGGCCGTCAGCTCCTCGACCGTGTCACGGTCGCCGGACACCACGACGGATTCGGGGCCGTTGACGGCGGCCACGGCGACCCGCTCCTCGTGCCCGGAGAGCAGTTCGGCCGCCTCGTCCGCGGTCGCCTGCCACGCGGCCATCGCCCCCGGCGCCCGCACCGCCTGCATCAGCCGTCCGCGGGCCGCGACCAGGGCGCTCGCGTCGGCCAGGGAGAGGACTCCGGCCACGTGCGCGGCGGTGATCTCGCCGACCGAGTGGCCGAGGACGTAGTCGGGGGTCAGGCCGTGGGCGGCCGCGAGCCGGTACAGGCTCGTCTCGATCGCGAAGAGTGCGGGCTGGGTGTACTCGGTCCGGTCGAGCAGCCCCTGCCGCTCGGCGTCGTCGCCGAGGACGATATCCCGCAGCGGACGGTCCAGATGTACGTCCAGCGCCGCGAACGCCTCGTCGAGGGCGTCGGCGAAGACCGGATGGGCCGCGTACAACTCACGTCCCATGCCCGGGCGTTGTGCTCCCTGTCCGCTGAAGAGGAAGGCCGGCTTGCCGTCGGAGTACGCCTCGCCGCACACCACGGCCGCGGTCTCCTCGCCCGCGGCCAGCGCGTCCAGGGAGCCGAGCAGGTCGGTGGTGTCGGCGCCGAGCAGGACCGCGCGGTGGGCGAGGGGGGTGCGGGTGGTGGCGAGGGCGTGGCCGATCCGGGCGGCGTCGGGAGTGGTGGGGTGGGCGGCGAGGTGTGTGCGCAGCCGTGCGGCCTGGGCGGGCAGCGCGGCAGCGCTGTGGGCACTCACGGGCCACGGGACGACAGCCGACGGCTCCACGGAAGCAGCCTTCTCGGCCACGGGCACACGGGCCACAGACGCATCAGCCACCACAAGATGTCCGTTCGTGCCCCCCATGCCGAACGACGACACCCCGGCGATCAGCGGCTGCTCGGGGCGCGGCCAGTCCGCCGGTTCGCGCTGCACGGTCAGGCCGAGGTCGGCCAGTGGGATGGCCGGATTGGGCGTACTGAAGTTGAGGCTCGGTGCCAGCCTGCGGCGGTGGATGCTCAGTGCCGTCTTGAGCAGTCCGACGATCCCGGACGCCGCTTCGAGATGGCCGACGTTCGTCTTCGCGGAGCCGACGGCGAGCGGCGCGGTCCGCGCACCGTCCTGACCGGGCGCGGCGCCGAGCGCCGCCCCGAGCGCCGCCGCCTCGACAGGGTCGCCGACGGGCGTACCCGTGCCGTGCAGTTCGACGTACTGCACCTGATCAGGCCTCACTTGCGCCTGATCGCACGCCGTGCGCACCACGTCGCGCTGCGCCTGCCCGCTGGGCAGCGTGAGTCCGTCCGTCGCTCCGTCGCTGTTGACGGCGCTGCCGCGGACGACGCAGTACACCGTGTCGCCGTCGCGCCGCGCCGCGCCGAGCGGCTTGAGCACCACGAGTCCGCCGCCCTCGCCGCGTACGAACCCGTCGGCGCGTGCGTCGAAGGTGTGGCAGCGGCCCGTGGCCGAGAGGCCGCCGAAGCGGGCCTCGGCCAGTGCGGTGGAGCGGGGCGAGCAGATGAGGTTGACGCCGCCCGCGAACGCGGTCTCGCACTCGCCGCGCCGGATGCTCTCGCAGGCCAGGTGCACGGCGACGAGCGACGAGGACTGTGCGGTGTCGACGGTCAGGCTCGGCCCCGCCAGGTGGTACGCGTACGAGATGCGGTTGGCCAGAATGCTGCGGTGGACGCCGGTCATGGTGTGCCGGGTGACGGCGTTGCGCGTGGCGCGGTTCAGGACGTCGGCGTAGTCGTCCCAGAGGGCGCCGACGAAGACCCCGGTGCGGCTGCGGGCGAGCGTGGGCGGCCGGATACCGGCGTCCTCAAGCGCTTCCCAGCTCAGTTCGAGGAGGAGCCGTTGCTGCGGGTCCATCGCCTCGGCCTCGCGCGGGCCGATGTGGAAGAAGGGGGCGTCGAAGCCGTCGATCCGGTCCAGATAGCCGCCGGGGCCGCGCAGGCCCGAGTCGGTGCGCCGTTGCTCGGGCGGGGTGTCGCGCACGGCGCTGCGGCCCTCGCTCAACAGCCGCCAGAACGCCGCCGGGTCGGACGCTCCGGGCAGCCGGCAGGCCATCCCGACGACCGCGATCGGCTCGGGGCCTGCGATCCGCTCCTGGCTGCCAGAAAACATCAACGGCGCTCCCGGTCCGAAATCGGAGATCGCTTCGAGTACCGGGCTCATCGTGAGCGGGCTCTCTAAAGGCGAACCAAACCCCGGCTAGCCGTCCGCCGCTTTAGACGGGCGCTATGGGCCGCGGCCAGCATCGGGGGCGGAAACAAGAGCGGATCGCGAGCGGGACGACAGCGGAACGACCGCGGGACGAGAGGGAGAGCGATGGACAGGGGCACTGCGCAGGCGCCGCGGAACACGGGGGCCGGGGTGTGGCTGCGGCGGTACCACGACTCCGCTCCGGCACCGGTGAGGCTGGTCTGCTTCCCGTTCGCGGGCGGCTCGGCAAGCTACTGGTTCGGCCTCTCCGAGCTGCTCTCGCCCGGCATCGACGTGCTGGCCGTGCAGTATCCGGGTCGGCAGGACCGGCACAAGGAGCCGTGCCTGGAGTCGGTGGCCGCGCTCGCCGACGGCGTCGTGGACCAACTGCCGTCCGACGGGCGGCCCTTCGCACTGTTCGGACACAGCCTGGGCGCGATCGTGGCGTTCGAGGTGGCGCGGCGCCTGCGGGATTCCGGCCCCGGGGGAACCGGCCCCGTGCATCTGTTCGCCTCCGGCGGGCTCGCCCGGCCCTACCGTCCCGCCGGGCGGTCGGGAACGTTGGACGACGCGGACATCCTGGCGCATTTGCGGGCGATGGGCGGCACCGACGAGCGGTTCTTCAGGAGCCCGGAGCTGCAGGAGCTGATCCTGCCCTCGCTGCGGGCCGACTACCGGGCCGTGGCCACGTACGACGCACCGGGGCCTGAGCGTCTTGACTGCCCGATCACGGCGCTGATCGGTGACGCCGACGAGCGCACCTCGCCCGAGGAGGCCGGCACGTGGCGGGAGCGCACCGGTGCGGCGTTCGACCTCCGGGTGCTGCCCGGCGGTCACTTCTACCTCGACAGCTGTCAGGAGCAGGTGGCGGCGATCGTGACCGCGGCGCTGGCAGTGACGGCCGGAACATCCGGAACGTAACGGCGGGCACGGGTACGGGCATGGCCGGGAAAGACCCCTGGCGTGCTCCGTCGAGGGAAGCCGGAGCACGCCAGGTTGGACCGGACGCGGCAGCCGGGGGGCGGTGGCCGCGCGCGGTCGTCCTACTTCGTACGCGGCCGCCCGCCGAGGGCTGTCGCGTACGACATCAGGGACGCAGGTCTTCCAGGCAGTAGAGCGCCTCGTCCAGAGTGGCCGCGAAGTCCATCTCCGGATCGTTCGCCCAGTCCAGGGAGACCTGCAACATCACTCCGAACAGGGCTCCGGTGTAGGCGCGGACCGCGGGGTCCCCCGGGTCGCGCCCTGCCCGCTTGGCGACTTGTTCGGCGAGGAGCTGCATGGTCTGGCTGATGTTGCCCAGGCTGGCCCCCCAGAGCTCCGGCTCGGAGAGGATGAGCACGAAGCGTTCGCGCTGCAGGGCCAGTTCCTGCTCGGTGATGTCGTTCAGCATCGACCGGATGGCCTGTCGTTCGGCCTGGATCGGCGTCAGGTCGGGTGACTGGGCCTGGAACATCATGGCGAAGGGCAGGTCGTAGTCGTGCGAGAAGACCAGGTCCTGCTTGGTCGCGAAGTAGCGGAAGACGGTGCTCGGGGCGACCTCGGCGGCTTCGGCGATCTGCTCGATGGTCGTGGCGGTGTACCCCTGTGCCCTGAACAAGCGCACCGCCTCCCGCTGAATCGCGGCCTTGGTCCTGGCTTTCTTGCGTTCTCTCAGTCCAGGCACTGTTCCGCCCTGGTCAGACTGCGTCTGCTGCTTCATGCTCAGATTCTGCGGGCTTGGCGGTGCTCTGACCAACATGGCGTGGCAGCCACACCACAGCGATCAGCACGCCGAGCAGTCCCAGGCCGCCGGAGACGACGAGGACGACGTCCAGGGCGTGGACGTAGGCTGAGCGCACCGACTCGGTGAGCCCGTTGCTCTTGAGCGCGCGGGCCACGGCGAGACCGCCGAACACGGAGTCCTTGACGGCGCCCTGTGCCTGCTCGGGCACTCCGTCGAGGTCGAGCTTGCCGCGGTAGCCGGAGTTGAGGACGGACCCCAGGATGGCCGCGCCGAAGCTGCCGCCGAGGGTGCGGATGGACTGGTTGACGCCGGAGCCGACGCCGGCGGCGTCCTCGTTGAGCGCGCCGAGTGCCGCGTCCATGGCGGTGGGCAGGGCGATGCCGAGGCCGAGGCCGTACGCCGCCGTCCATGCGGCCGCCAGGCCGGTGCCGCTGCTGATGTCGGTCGTCGCGCCGTAGAAGAGGGCGGCGGAGAGGAGCGCGAAGCCGATGCCGACGGCGGTCTTCGGGCCGAGTGCCTTGGCGACCTTGTTGGCGACGGTCACACCGACGAGGAGGCCGCCGACCATCGGGAGCAGCCGGAAGCCGCTGCCCATCGCGTCGGTGCCGAGGACCGCCTGGTAGTACTGCGGCATCGTGAACAGCACGCCGAACATCGTGAAGTTGATGACGGTGCCGAGCATGGTGCCCGAGGTGAACCGGGCCGAGCGGAACAGCGAGAGGTCGACCAGCGGGTCGGCCACCCGCTTCTCCCAGATCACGAAGACCACGATGGCGAGCATGCCGCCGAGGGTCGGCACGAGGGTGGTGACGTCGGTCCAGCCCTTCTCGCCGCCCTGGATCACGCCGTACGTCATCGCCGCGAGACCCACGCTGGAGAACACCAGGCCGCCCACGTCGAACGGCTTGGCCTCCTTGGCCTTGGACTCGGGCAGCCAGGCCGACACCGCGAGGAAGGCGAGGATCACCACGGGCACGTTGATCAGGAAGACGGAGCCCCACCAGAAGTGGTTGAGGAGGTAGCCGCCCAGGATCGGGCCGAGCGGATAGGCGAGCATCGCCGCACCCGCCACCGCGCCGATGGCCTTGGGCCGCTCCTCGTCGGAGAACATCACCGGCAGGAGCGACAGTGTCGTCGGCATGATCAGTGCGGCCCCCAGGCCGAGCACCGCACGCGCGCCGATGAACGTGCCGGAGTCCTGGGCGTAGGCACAGCCCAGCGAGCTGATGCCGAAGATCACCAGGGCGACGAGCAGCACCTTCTTGCGCCCGAACCGGTCACCGAGCATGCCCGCGGGGATCATTCCGGCGGCGAACACGAGCGTGTACGAGGTCACGAACCACTGCAGCTCGACGTTGTTCGCACCCAGATCGTCGGCCATGGCCGGCAGCGCCAGGCTCAGGATCGTCACATCGAAGCCCACCACCATTGAGGCGAGCACGAGAGCCCCGACGGCCCACCACCGCCGCGCACCCAGATCTGCTGACACGAGAGTCGACCTCCTAAAGAGAGCTCAATATCTAGTCGGAGCGTACTCTCATTTTTTATCTCCCGGTACCAGGGGTTCCGTATGGAACGCGTCAAGAAGCCGTGAAGGGCCCGGTCCTCCCCGGTCCTTACGAGGGGTGCGCGCCCCTACTAGGGGTGGGCCCAGGGGCGCCCTAGGGGCTGTTGAGGGGCAGGGGTGGGGTTGTGACACCGCGTGCCACGCCGTGACGCTGAGGTGGTGACGGACAACGCGACGACCAAGAAGCCCCCGACGGTGAACAAGACCGTCGCCCCCGAGCCGAGCGACATCGGCCACTACTACGACCACAAGGTCTTCGACCTGATGACTCAGCTCGGAGACGGCAACCTGCACTACGGCTACTGGTTCGACAGCGGCGAGCAGGAGGCCACGTTCGACCAGGCCATGGTCCAGATGACCGACGAGATGATCCGGCGTCTCGACCCCGCACCCGGCGACCGCGTCCTCGACATCGGCTGCGGCAACGGCACCCCCGCCATGCAACTGGCCCGCGCCCGCGACATCGAAGTGGTCGGCATCTCCGTGAGCGCCCGCCAGGTCGAGCGCGGCAACCGCAGGGCGCGTGCGGCGGGGCTCGCCGACCGGGTCAGGTTCGAGCAGGTCGACGCCATGAACCTGCCGTTCGACGACGCGTCGTTCGACCACTGCTGGGCCCTGGAGTCCATGCTCCACATGCCCGACAAGCAGCAGGTCCTCACCGAGGCCCTCCGCGTGGTGAAGCCCGGCGCGCGGATGCCGATCGCCGACATGGTCTACCTCAACCCCGACCCGAGCAAGCCGCGTACCGCCACGGTCAGCGACACCACGATCTACGCCGCGCTCACCGACATCGGCGACTACCCCGGCATCTTCCGCGCCGCCGGCTGGACGGTCCTCGAACTGACCGACATCACCAGCGAGACCGCCAAGACGTACGACGGCTACGTCGAGTGGATCCGCGCCCACCGTGACGAGTACGTCGACATCATCGGCGTAGAGGGCTACGAGCTCTTCCTGCACAACCAGGCCGCCCTCGGCAAGATGCCCGAACTCGGCTACATCTTCGCCACCGCACAGCGCCCCTGACACCACATCCCCCGGCTCCCCTCCTCCACCCCAAGGGCCCGCCTGTGAAGAACCTCCGCGTCCCCGTGTCGCAGACCGTCTCCCTCAACGTCCGGCACCTGCCCGCAGGCGGATCGGGTGCCGCGGAGCGTCCGTTCCTGCTGCTGCACGGCATGCTGTCGAACGCCCGCATGTGGGACGAGGTCTCCGGGCGGCTCGCCGCCGCCGGGCACCCGGTGTACGCCGTCGACCACCGCGGCCACGGCGAGTCGGACGCACCACCGGACGGCTACGAGAACGCGGCCGTCGTCACGGACCTGGTCGAGGCGGTCACCGCCCTCGGCCTGTCCGGCGCGCTGGTGGCCGGGCACTCCTGGGGCGCGCACCTCGCGCTGCGCCTGACGGCCGAACGCCCCGACCTGGTGGCCGGTCTGGCCCTGATCGACGGCGGCTGGTACGAGTTCGACGGACCGGTGATGCGGGCCTTCTGGGAACGCACCGCCGACGTGGTGCGGCGCGCTCAGCAGGGCACCACGAGCGCCGCCGACATGCGCGCCTACCTGAAGGCCACGCACCCGGAGTGGTCGTCCACCTCCGTCGAGGCACGCCTCGCGGACTACCGCGTCGGACCGGACGGCCTGCTCATCCCCCGCATGACCTCGGAACAGGTCATGTCGATCGTCGAGAGCCTGCAACGCGAGGCCCCCGCCGACTGGTACCCGAAGATCACCGTGCCGGTCCGGCTGCTCCCCCTCATCCCCGCCATCCCCCAACTGTCCGAGCAGGTACGCGCATGGGTCGCCGCGGCGGAGGCGGCCCTGGAACAGGTGAGCGTGCGCTGGTATCCGGGCTCCGACCACGATCTGCACGCGGGCGCACCCGACGAGATCGCCGCCGACCTCCTCCTCCTGGCGCGCGAGGTGACGGGGTCCGCGAGGTGACGGCGCCCGCGAGGTGACGGCGCCCGCCAGAGAGCCGCGTCCCGGCGACAAGGCGGGAGTTAGACCCGCTTAAGCAGCCGCGGCAACCCTGACAACGACAGCGTGCGGCTCACGCCTGCCCGCACCGTCCCACCTGAGGCTTCACGCGCGAGAACAGGAAGGCTGACGATTCCCGTGGCGAACGAAGAGAAGCTCGTCGAGTACCTCAAGTGGACGACCGCCGAGCTGCACCAGACCCAGCAGCAGCTGCGCGACCTCAAGGCCGCACAGCACGAGCCGGTCGCCGTCGTCTCGACGGCCTGCCGGCTCCCCGGCAGGACCCGCACCCCGGACGACCTGTGGGACCTGGTGTCGGAGGGGCGCGACGCCGTCACCGGTTTCCCCGACGACCGCACGTGGGAGCTCCCCGAGGACCCCCCGTACGCGCAACTCGGCGGTTTCCTCGACGACGCGGCCGGATTCGACGCGGGCTTCTTCGACATCGGCGCGACCGAGGCCGTCGCCACCGAACCCCTGCAACGGCTCATGCTCCACCTCGCCTGGGAGACCGTCGAACGCGGCCACATCGCCCCGCACACGCTGCGCTCCACCCTGACCGGCGTCTACGTCGGCGCCACCGGGCACGACTACGCGACACGCCTGGAGACCGCACCCGACGAGCTGCTGCCCTATCTCGGCGGCGGCACGTCCGGCAGTCTCGTCTCCGGCCGCATCGCGTACGCCCTCGGCCTCGAAGGCCCCGCCATCAGCGTCGACACGGCCTGCTCGTCCTCGCTGGTCGCCCTCCACCTGGCCTGTCAGGCGCTGCGCCGCGGCGAGTGCCGGCTGGCCCTGGCGGGCGGCGGCACCGTCATGTCGACCCCGCACACCTTCCATGCCTTCGCGCATCAGAAGTCCCTTGCGCAGAACGGCCGTTGCAAGCCGTTCGCGGCCGCGGCGGACGGCATGGGGCTGGGCGAGGGGGTCGGCCTGGTCCTCCTCGAGCGGCTCAGCGACGCCCGGCGCAACGGCCATCCCGTACTCGCCGTCATCCGCGGCTCCGCGGTCAACCAGGACGGCGCGGGCTACGGCCTGGCGGCCCCCAACGGCCCCTCCCAGCAGCACGTGATCCGCGCCGCGCTCGCCGACGCCGGGCTCACCCCCGACCAGGTCGACGCCGTCGAGGCACACGGGACGGGCACGCCCATCGGCGACGCCATCGAGGTGCAGGCCCTCCTCGCGACCTACGGCGCGGGACGCTCCCCCGATCGTCCCCTGTGGCTCGGCTCCGTCAAGTCCAACACCGGGCACACGCAGGGCGCGGCCGGTACCGCGGCGCTCATCAAGATGGTCCAGGCGTTCAAGCACGACACGCTGCCGCCGACCCTCCACGTCGACCGGCCCACCCCGCTCGCCGCCTGGAAGAAGGGCGCGGTCCGGCTGCTCACCGAGGCGGTCGACTGGCCGCGCCGCGACGAGCCCCGCCGGGTCGGCATCTCCGCCTTCGCCACGTCCGGGACCAACGCCCACCTCATCCTCGAAGAGCCTCCGGCGCCGGACGCCCCCGTCGACACCGACACCGCGGTGCCCGGACTCCCGGTGGCCTGGCCCCTGTCCGCACGTACCCCCGAAGCCCTCCAGGAACAGGCGAAGGCACTCGTCACCCACCTGACGTCCGCCGACCCCGCCCCCTCCCCCGCCGAGGTCGCCCACTCACTCGCCGCCACCCGCAGCCCCCTGGAGCACCGAGCCGTCCTCACCGGCACGGACACCACCGGCCTCCTCAGCGTCGCCCGTGCCCTGGCCGCGGGCGACGACCATCCCGACCTGACCCGCACGCCCGCGGACGCCACTCCCAAGAGGGTCGCCTGGCACTTCGACGGCACGCCTGCCGTCGGCATCGGGGCAGCGGCCGCCGACCTCAGCGCGGCCTTCCCCCTCTTCGCGGCAACGCTCGCCGAGATCCGGACCCTCCTGGACACCCACGTCGCCGCGTCCCTCACCGCGTCTCTCCCCGCCACCGCATCCGAGTCCCTGCACTTCGCGCTGCACACGGCGCTCGCCCGCGTGCTGCTGGAGGCCGGAGTGCACGCCCACACGGTCGGCGGGACCGGCACCGGCCACATCACCGCCGCCTACGCGGCGGGCGTCCTGGACCTCGACGACGCGTGCCGCCTGGCCGCGACCCACTTCACGGCCTCCGCGGAGGGCGGGCCGCCCACCCCCGAGACGTACAAACCGGTGCTGAAGGACCTGACGTTCCGGCCCGCGACGCTCGCGCTCACCGGCACCGCCCCGGCCGACACCCCCCTGTCCTCCCCCGACTACTGGCACCACCACCTCACCTCCGCGGCCCCCGGCCCCACCCCCACCCCTGACCCCGAGACCCACACCCTCCTCGACCTGAGCACCTTCCCCGACTCGCTCGCCGTGCACACGGTGCTGACGGCGCTCGCGCGGCTCCACACCTCGGGCGGCACGGTCGACTGGACGCCCCTCACACGGCGTACACCGCGGCCCCGGACCATCGACCTCCCGACGTACCCCTTCCAGGCCACGCGTTACTGGCTGCACGACCACACCACGCACACCGCGGTGTGACACACGGTGTGTCACGTCAACACCCCACTCACACAGGAGCATTCATGACCAGCACCGACAACACTCCCGGCCAGGACGCCACCGAGCTGGAGAAGCAGCTCGCCGCGGCCACCCCCGAGGAGCGCGAGAAGCTCCTCACCGACACCATCCGCACGCAGGCCGGCACCCTCCTCAACACCACGCTGAGCGACGACAGCAACTTCCTGGAGAACGGCCTCAACTCCCTCACCGCCCTCGAACTCACCAAGACCCTGATGACGCTGACCGGCATGGAGATCGCGATGGTCGCCATCGTCGAGAACCCGACCCCGGCCCAGCTCGCCCACCACCTCGGCCAGGAACTCGCCCACACGACCGCATAGCCCCGCGGGCCACCGGCCCTTCGAAGCACCCCCCGCCCCCGGAAGCACGCGGCCGCCCCGGGGGCACAAACATGCCCTCAGCCGCGGGCCAGACCGCTCTCCCAGGCCCACACGGCGATCTCGACGCGGTTGCGCGCGGCGAGTTTCGTCTGCACGTGGGCAAGGTGCGCCTTGACGGTCGACTGGGAGACGAACAGCTCGCCGGCGATCTCCGCGTTGGTCATGCCGTTGGCCAGCAGCCGTACGACGTCACGCTCGCGGCCGGTGAGTTCCTCCGTCGGCTGCCGACTCGCGGTAGGCCCGGCGGACGTCCAGTCCTTCAGCATCCGTACGGTGATGGCCGGCGAGATCAGCGAGTCCCCGGCCGCAGCCGCGCGCACGGCCTCCACGAGCAGTTCGGGGCTGGCGTCCTTGAGCAGGAACCCGCTGGCTCCGTGCTGCAAGGCCTTACGGACGTATTCGTCGTCGTCGAAGGTGGTGACGATCAGCACCCGGGGCCGGCAGTCCTCCAGGGTCGTCGCCTCCGCGCACAGCCGACGCGTGACCTCCAGGCCGTCGATTCCGGGCATCCGGATGTCGGCGAGCAGCACATCCGGCTTCAGGCGCCGTGCCGTCTCCAACGCGGCGTCGCCGTCCGCCACATCGGCGAGGACGTCGATGCCCGGGCTCTTCTCCAGGATCATCCGAAAACCCATGCGGACCATGTCCTGGTCATCGGCGATGACCACGCTGATCGCCATGCGCGCTCACTTGCCCGCTTCGACCGCGCCCCGAGGGGACGAGGATGCGGCAGGGGCGGGGGCGAGGATCGTCACCGTGGCCGTGACCACGTGCGTGGGGTCCGCGGAGCACGCGAAGGAGATCTCGGCGCGGCCCGTACGCGCGCGTGGCGAGATCTCGGCCCGCCCCTGGAGAACGCCGTCGACGCCGGCCCGCAGGTCCGTCACCTCGACGGGCGTACGCGCGGTCGTCCCGTCCCCGACCGGCTCGCCCTCGGCCCGGCCGCCCGCGTCCGGGTCGCCGCACCCGTACAGCGTCAGCGTGACGGAGTCGCCGTGGTGCGCCCGCGCGGGCGCGACCTCGGCGACGGGCGCCGGGGAGGCCAGGGAGGCCGCGGGCGCCGGGGAGGCCGGGGCATCGGAGTCGCCGCGTGCCGGAGCGAGCAGGGCGCCCGACAGGGACACGGCCCCGGCGCAGACAGCCCAGACGGCACCGGCCACAGGAAGTCGCCACATGACGGAACCACCCTTTCGACTCCGGCAACGCTAGGGCGGCCGACGTCACGGTGACGCGCGGTGTCGTCCGTTCGAGTGACGACCGACGACTGCTCCCCCGCGCTTCGGTCCCCCACCGGAGCAGCGCCCCCACCAGAGCAGCGCCCCCACCGGAGCAGCAAAAAGAGCGGGCCCGCGCCACCTTTCCTACGCTCGTCACGTGCTCCTGAAGCGCCTCTCGGACTGGGGGGCGGATCACCCGTCCTGGTCCACGGCGCAGAAGTGCGCGGTGGCGGCCTTCCTGCTGTCCCTGACGGTGCTGGACGACGTCCTGCTGGAACGGCTCCCGCCCCTGCAGAACGCGTTCGCCGTCGGTTCGGCGGTCGTGGCCGGCCTGTGCGCGGTCCCGCTGGAGAGCGTGTCGCGCACCATCAGGGCAGGCATCGCGGTGGTCGCCTCGTGGACCACCACGCTCTTCCTCCTCGCGGGCGACGACGCCGCCGGCGCCTGGGGCGTGGGCGAGCTCGTCGCGCTTCTGTTGTTGCTGGTGGGCACGGTGTGGCGGGGCTCGGACCACGCCGCGGCGATCCTGGGGCCTCCCCTGGCCGTGGCCTGCATCGCGATTCCCGCCCGTGACTCGGACCCGCACGAATGGACGCTGGCGATCACGCTCATCACGGTGATCGTCGCGGCTTTCTCGCTCCTGCTGCGCACGCAGTCGGAGCAGCGCGTACGAGACCTCGACGCACTGCGCGCGGCCGAACGGCGCGAGCTCGCCCGCGAGTTGCACGACGTGGTCGCGCATCACGTCACCGGCATCGTCGTACAGACCAAGGCCGCACGCTTCGCCGCGCAGGACCCGGAAGAGGGTGCGCGTGTCCCTCAGGAGACATCCGCCATGCTGGAACGCATCGAGCGGGAGGCGACGGAGGCCCTGGGCGCCATGCGCCGGCTCGTGGCCGTGATGCGGCGCGCCGACCCGGGCAGGCCCGTGACCACGGCACCCGTGGCGAGCCTGGCGGACACGCGGAAGCTGGTAGCCGACTTCGCCGGGGGCGACTGCCCTGATATCTCCCTGTTCATCGAACCCGGCATCGAGGACCTTCTGCCGCCCGACGTGACGGCCGGTGTGCACCGCATCGTTCGCGAGGCGCTCACCAACGTGCGCAAGCACGCGGCCGACGCACGGCACGTACGCATCACCCTCACGACGGTCGATTCCGACCTGGAGCTGAAGATCGTCGACGACGGGCGCACCGCGGCGGCACTGCCCGAGCGGGCCAGGGGCGGCGGCTTCGGCATCGAGGGGATGCGGGAGCGGGCGGCGGCGATGGGCGGCAGCCTCCGGACGGGTCCGCTGCCGGGCGGCGGCTGGCAGAACGTCGCCGTGCTGCCGCTGCGCCCTGCGACGACGCCGCGTCCCGTGCTCTAGGCAGGTAGGCGGCGACAACGACAGCGGTGCGCCACCCGTGCGGTTCCGCGGGGGTGGCGCACCACTGTCCTCATACAGTCGCTGTCTCAACCGTTCACACTCCGGCCGGGGCGGCGTCCTCCGGCAGCGGCTGGGGCTGCGGCTGCGGGTCGACGTCGTCCTGGCGCTTGTCGTCCTGCTGCTGGTCGTCCGGCGCGGCGGCGCCCGGCTTCGGCTTGGGGCTCGTCAGCCATGAGGTGACCTTGCCGTTCGGGGTCATCTTGGCGTGTACGACGCCGAGACCGCCCGTCTCGCCGTACGTGATCTCACCGCGGCCGTTGATCGTGCCGACTCGGCTGCCCTTCGACGTTATCTCCGCCTTGTAGCCCTTGCCGACCTTGTAGACCTTGGCGACGGACCCGTCCACGAGACCGTTCACGCGGACCAGCTTCTGGCCGCCCTTGCCCTTCTCGAGCCCGGTGACGACGGCCTGCGAGGTGCCGCTCTCGTCGTCCGGCGTGGGGTTGGGGATGGGATCGGTGATGCCCTCGTCATCCTTGCGCTCGTCCGTCTGCGGAGCGGGATTGCCGACCTTGCCCGCCTTCTCGGCGTACAGAGTCCCCTTATAGGGGTGGAAGCTGTAATTGACACCGTGGTGCTTGAGAACGGTCGTGCGGGCGTTGAGCGACCCGATCTTCTTGCCCTTGTAGAAGATGTCGGCTTCGAAGCGGTCGCCGACCTTGTAGATCTTGCCGACCGAGCCGTCGACCAGACGCTGGGTCTTGACGAGCTTCCGCTTCGCGACGACAGACGCGCTGACGCTCTGGTCCGCACCGGTGGGCTGGTCGGCGGCGAAGGCCGCGGCGGGGGCACCCAGGGCGACGACGGCACCCAGGGTGACGGCGGTGGTCCGGATCGTGCGGCGGGACGTGAAGTGACGCATTGAATCGCTCATTTCTCTGCGGTGAGGAAAAGCCTTTTTCCTTTCCTCCGACACCCATAACGCTACGAGTCGGACACCGCCGAGCGCTTCGACTAAAAGGCCAGTCTCCATTGACCAAAAGGCCAATACGGCTTCGGCCGGACGCACGGAGCGCCCGGCCGAAAGAAAGTACGACTGCCTGCCTACTTACAGAGGGGCACCTCGGCGTGGTTCTTCACGAAGCGGGCGGTGACCCAGCCGTTGGGCTTGTTGACCTTGTACCAGACGCGGTTTCCGTTGACCGGCTGCCCGTTCGTCTTCTTGCAGACCAGGTCGATGACCTGACGGTAGCGGTAGGACCCGACGATCTTCGAGTTGCTGGTCGGGTACTGCCGTACGTTGACTCCGATCCGTGAGGTGACCGTGCCCTTGACCGGTGCCGCGGCCGGGGCGGCCACCGGGGCGCCGGCGTCCCGCACGTGCTGGGTGTCCGCCTGCGCGACACCGGTGAAGGCCACGGAAGCGAGCGCAATGGCCATACATCCGCTCACGGCGTTACGAAACATCATGTCGTCATTTCTCCTTGGCGACGGGCGCCGAGTTTCCTCCGAGAAAACCCGGTCTGCACTGCGGAGAAAAACGTAGGTGCTGCGCGGGAAGCGGTAAGCGACCCGGCGCTCGACACGCATCCGGTCACTGGATTGCAGGAGCTTGTCGGCGCGGCGTCACGAGGGCGTGGCACGCACGGTGGCACGAGGGCGTGGCGCCACCGCGAGGGAGAACGGTGACACCATGCCGAGGTGCCGTGAGCCCTGCACTGCTACTGCACCCCTGCTACTCCACCCCCATCAGGAGAGCAGCTGCACCTTCTCGCCCTGCTCCTTCGTGCTGACGCACTCCTGGTAGGGGTTCACCTCGCCCTGCTTCTCGTCGCACTTCCACGCCGAGCCGTTCACGGTCACGGTGACGGGCGGCTTCTTCTTCGCGTCCAAGGCCTTGCCGTACGCGTCGGTAACCTTCTGCGCCGTGGGACACGCGGCCTTGCCGTGCTCGGTGACGGCGCGGATGCTCAGACCGTGCCACCCCTGGCCGCAGTCGACATCCTTCGTGGCGCCACTCTTCCCGCCGCCGTTCTCCCCGGACACCTGAACGTCCGCGCCGACGGGTCCGACCCAGTTGCCCGGGTGGGTCGCAGCCTCCTGCCTGGTCACCGGCCCCCACTTCCAGGGCAGGTCCAGGGAACCCTTGCTGCCCGGAGGGGTCACGACCGCCGTCCCCGGGGTGAAGCCCTGCTTCGGCTCGTCCTTCTCGCTGAGGAAGACGAGACCGAACGTCGTGCTCTTGCCCGGATCGAGGGCCACGAGTTTCTCCTCGACCTTGGCACCGCTCCCCCGCAGCGTCTCGCTGTCCTCCCCCTTCTGCGTCAGGGTCACGTCCGGCTGCCCCTTGAGGGTGCAGGTCTCGGAGCCGGAGTTCTTCAGCTCCACGACGGCTTTCTCCTGCTTGCCCGTAGGGGCACCGGACTTGACGGTGCCCTTGTCGCTCCACGACGCCCGAAGCTGATCCGTCCGACAGGTGGGAGCTGCCGCCGATGCGCTCCCGGCACCTGCCAGAAGCCCCACCGGGGCGGCGATGGCCGCGGCGGCGGCCAGTGCGGTGGTACGGGTGATACGACGCGTGCGTCCGTAACTGCTCATGGGAGTACCTCCGTGCCCGCCCAGGGAGAACCCTGACGAACGGAGAGATGGTTCGTTCCGCTGCGATCGGCCGATCAGAAACAGCGGTTACCTGAACACCACCACTGATTCTCCCAGCACCTCGGCCGCTCGACACGTCGGCGAGCTTCGGTACGGGGTAAGGGTATGGCGGGCACCCGTCATACCTGCCCCTGCTTCCCACCCCCGTTTCCCAGCACGCGGTCCTGGTCCGGAATGGTGCGGCGCATAGCGAACAGCGGTCCGGTCCGGCTCCACGGCCTCGCACACGCCGAGCAGGCTCATCGACCCCACCGCACGCGCCGGCGACCAGCCCGCGCCCACACCCCGCCGGGACTCCACGTCCTACGTCACGAGCGCGGTGCTGGACACCCGCAGGAATTGCGACGCCTGAACCGGGACACGTGCCGCGCGCCCCGAGCACCCCACGCCTTCGGGTCGCGCACCGCCAATGACCGACACCCGCGAGGACACGCCCCAAGACACCCGCTTCGTCAGCGGGCTACGAGCTGGAGCCGCGCAGTCATTCACCCGCCCCTCTGCCTGTGCCCGGCGGTCGGCACGGGCGCACGATGGTGGCCATGGAGACCTGGGGGCGCCGATCAAGTCCCGCACGCATGGGGCGGATCGGACGGATCTATCTGCTGTTCACGTTGACCGGAGCAGTGGGATCGCTCTTGCTGGCGACTCGCTTCAGTCTGGGAACCGCGGCGATCGCCGTCACACTATTGACCTCTTTGGGGCCGACCTACCTGGCCTGGGCGGCATTCCGCCATGCCCGCGGTGAGGAAGCCATGTCATCGGACCTGGACGCGGTCGCCGAAGATCTGTCGCTGGCAGAGCAACGGGTGTGGGAGAGCGAGGCACGGCTGCGCAGGCTGCACGACCCCTACCCGCTGCCGGTCTCCTGGAGGAGCGGCGACCCCGACCTCTTCGAGGAGTGGTCGCTGCTCTGCAGCCTTGCCCGAGCGGGCCCGTGCGGTCTGCCGGTCGATTCGGCCTTATGGCCAGCAGACTCGGAAGGCTTGGCCGGCAGCGGCCCGGACATCGTCGAGGTGTTCTCCCGGCGTCTCCCCACCCGCCGCCTGGTCGTTCTGGGAGAGCCCGGAGCGGGCAAGACGGTGCTGCTGATCCGGCTTCTCCTGGGGCTCTTGCACCAGCGCCCCGCACACGGCCCCGTACCAGTACTTCTATCGCTGGCTTCCTGGGACCCCAGTCGTAAACCCTTGTTCTCGTGGATGGCCCAGCGCCTGCGTCGGGCGCATCCCGCTTTGACCGCGCCGGTGACCAACCCGAGGACCGGCAAAACGTCCGACCTGGCACACGCCCTGTTGGACAGCGGCCGGATCCTGCCCTTCCTGGACGGGTTCGACGAACTACCCGTCGGCCTGCGCGCTCTCGCCCTGGACGCCATCAACCAGGCGCTCCCGCCTGGCCATCCAGCCGTGCTGGCCAGCCGCACCGCGGAATATCGGGCGGCATACCTCCGCCTGGGCACCGTCGCCCGATTCAACGGAGCCGCAGGCATCCGCCTGCTCCCCCTCACGCCCGAGCAGGCAGCCACGTACCTGCGTCGAGACGCCGGAGGGCCACACAGTCCGGCCGCCCATCGTTGGCACACAGTCACTCGGCTGCTGGGCACGGGCACCCCCGTGGGACAGGCACTCAGCACGCCGTTCGGGCTCTTCCTGGCTCGTACGATCTACAACCCCCGTCCCGGCGCCGAACCCGCCCACGCATCACACCCGGACGACCTCTGCGACAGCCGGCGCTTCCCGACCCGGGCGCGTGTGGAGGCCCATCTGCTCAACGCCTTCGTCCCGAGTGCCTATGCCACCCACGCACACTGCTCACCCGAGAAGGCTCGTCGCACCTTCGCCTTCCTGGCCCGTCATTTGGAGGACAACCACCGCGGGAGTCCTGACTTCTTCTGGTGGGACCTCCCTTACGCTCTTTCCCCATGCGCCCGACGTCTTCTGCTCGGTTCGGGCACATGCTGCGCATTCGGCCTCCCCTTCGCACTCATCGCCGGGCTCGGGCGGTCTTGGCTTCGGTGCGGCGGCAGCCCTTGCGTCAGCAGCTCCGCTCACCCTCGGAGTGTCCCGCCCGGACTTGACGAAGACGGTGGATCCGGCCCTGCTGCTCGCTCGGGATCGTCGAACATTCCGCATCCTCCTGCTGCTGGGCGGAGGAGGCGGCGGGCTGGTCGGCGGGATCACAGGTGGGGTGGAGGGCCGCACCAACGCCGGCATCGAGACCGGTCTGGTGTCCGCCGTGCTGGTGGGGTTCGGAGTTGGGTTCTGTGCAGCCATCGGGGGACGAATGAGCTTGCGCATCGCGGTCGGCCTGGCATTCGTGCCCCCTTTCGTGACCGGAACCGTGATCGCCTTCAACATCGGACCGGGAATCAGCGCCGGAGTCGGAGCCGGTTCGGGGGTCTTGAAAGGCCTCATCAGCGGACTCGTCCTCAGCCTCGGCCTCACGGCCTGGGGATCCTACGGGCTTGCCCGGTGTTACCTGGCTCTGTCACGCCGAGTCCCATGGCGCCTGATGACGTTCCTCATGGACGCTCACCGGAGGGGCGTTCTTCGACAGGTAGGAGCCATGTACCAGTTTCGCCACATCGAACTCCAGCGCCACCTGGCCCGCCCATCCCGGCCCGCCGACTGACGGAACGCTCCCACCCGGCGCAGCGAACGTCAACTCCCAGGATCAGACGCCCATTTGCCCTGTGCCGTCCTTTGCCGCTACGAGATAGTGGACCGAGGTGCGGAGCCGCTCCCCAACACCAAAAGGGCTGGTGAGGACCATGTTCAAGCGCGACCCGGAGAAATCTGCGCAGAAGGCTGCTGAGCGCGAAGAGAAGCAGCGCGCCCGAGCGCAAGCAGCGGACAAACGGCATGCGGAGAAAGAGGCATTGAAGGCATGGCGCAACCGGCACCCTGCTGAGAAGACGATGAACACCGCGGCAATGATGCACTTGTGGCCGTCATCAAAATTCGGTCTGACCTCGCAAGGACCGGTGCTCGGCGGGCAAGCAGAGTTCGTGGATGCCGGCGCTCACAAGGCGTGGACGGCCACAAGGCTCGCCGGCGGAGTCGCGACAGGTGGCCTCTCCGCCCTGGCCACCGGACGCAAGAACAAAGGCGCGGCGGTCATCAACGTGACCTTTGGGAACGGGGCTGCGCAGACGTACAGCGTGACACCGGACTCCACCAACCTGCGCGCGGCCAACCAATACGTGAATGCGTTCAACATGCTCGCCGCACTGCTGGCCGCCGAGGAGGGATCCGCCCCGCTGCCTCCAGAAGTTCAGCCTCAGGTTCAGTCGGTGGCCGACGAGCTCAGCAAACTCAAGGCACTTCTCGAACAAGGAGTGCTCACGCAGGACGAGTTCGACAAACAGAAGACGCGGTTGCTCGGAACTTGACCAGATGCGCCCGGAGCTCACGATTCGCCCGTAGGCCTTCCGACCCTGAACCAAGGAAGTCCCAACCAACGTCGGTATCGTCCACGCCATGATCACGCAGATAGTGACACTCGTAGGTGTGCTCATCGGTGCCCTGACGTCGTACTTCTCCGTCACCATGGCCGAACGCGCCAAGCACCGGCGGGCGTTGGCGACGCGGTGGGACGAGCGGAAGCTCAACGCGTACATCGAGTACGCAGCGTGTGTGAAAGAGGTCGCCGACGCCTCGAAGTTCGCGCGGCTGGCCGCCGCGGGGTCGGAGGAGTTCGACCACTTCATCGCGTCGATGGACGAGGGCGAACGCAAGCGGTCGGCACTCTTCGAGGCGCTGGTGCTGCTCGCTGCCGCGCCGGTCGTGGTCGCCGCGCACGAGGTCAACGTCGCGGTCTGGCAGATGGAGAAGCTGGCACGGGAGCACGAGCCGCCGCCCGTAGGCGGCAACCTCCACGAGCGTCTCAACACGTACCACGAGAGCGCACGTCAGGATCTGGGCATCAACGAGGAGGCGTGGCGCATCCCCTGAGGACCTGACTCGGAAGGCCCGTACACGCAGTTATCCAACCATTTTTTGTTCCGCGACACCCAGGAACCTCACCGAGTCGCCGCCCCACCGCAAACCCTGCACAGAGGGGAAGGGCAGGGCAGGAGGGGGTGCGCATGTGCCGGGAGGCTCTGTGCGGCGGGGTGTGCGCTGCGGCTGCTTCCCCGCCACCACATCCAGCGGTCCCTGCACAAGGCACTGGCGCCGGCATTCGCCGGGGCCTGACAGGAGGGATCCGGCGATGGCCGCCAAGCTCGACTACCACTGGCACCTGCGCAAAGTCATGGCCGACCGCGGGATGTTCTCCACCACCGACCTCATCCCTCCGCTCGCCGAACGCGGCATCAGCCTGTCGTCGAGCCAGGTCTACCGGCTCGTCGTCGAGCGACCGGAGCGACTGAGCCTGAAGATCCTCATGGCCCTGCTCGACATCCTCGACTGCACCATGGACGACCTCATCGAGCCCATCGCGGTGGCCGGGGCCGTGAAGAAGCCGAAGAAGGCGGCCGTCGGTGGCGGCCCGTCATCCGGTTCAGAGGGACTTGGCGGGCTGCGGCCAAAGCGGGCCAGGATCAAGGCCGTTGATCAGTCGTGTCCACTGCTGACCAGCTTGACCGCGTCGTCGCGGACCCGATCGGTCTGATCACGGACCTCGTCGCCGACGTCGAGAAGGAACTCGGACCCGAAACGATCCGCGCCGTGGTCACCACCGTCGCAGGCGGACGGGCCAAGTCACGCACGCTCGCCGCCGCCCTGAACCGTCGCCCAACACTGCTGGGCGACGGCCGATCCCCAGCGCCGCGGGCCCTCGGTGACCTGCTCATCGCCTTGCGCCAGGCCGGGGCCCAGGCGATCTCTCCGCCGGTCTGCACCGAGTGCGGCAAACACCTGCGTACGCTCCAACGCCGCGGCCATGACTGGTACTGCGGAGTCTGCGGACCCGTCTATGTCGATTGCTCCGCTTGCGGGAAGAACCGTCGCATCTCCACCCGGGACCGGTCCGGCCAGCCGCGATGCGCGAAGTGCCCGGACACCGACGGTCGCGATCCCCTCGCCGTTGTCCACAGTGTGATCTGCGGCCTGGATCCGCACGTGGACGCCGACCTCATCGCCGACGCGATCCGCCGGACGATGCCCCGAGCCGCCGACCAGCAGAAACTGGCCTGGGCTCTGGAAGCCGACCCCTCCCTGCTGACCGGCAACGGGCACCTTGCCCCCACTCCCGCGATCGTCCGGCTGATCAATGTGCTTCATGACTCCGACGTCACGGGGATCGTCCGGCCTGCCTGCCCCTCTGTCACCGAGTCGTACGCCTCCACAAGCCGCTGGATGGGCAGCGGGTCTGCCGCAACTGCATCGCCAAGTCCCGCGTCGAAGAATGCGTACGCTGCGGCGCTCACCGCGAGCCCGCCACCCGCGATACTCAGGTGACGACCGCTGTGTCCGAATTGCCTGATCACCGATCCTGCGAACGCCGAGGTCTGCATCGGCTGCGGCGAACGACGACGGGTCCAGAACCGCACGACCGACGGCCCCCTTTGCCCCAACTGCAAGCCGCTGCCCATCCTGGTCTGCTCCATCTGCGGTCGCACCGCACCCGGCACTCACTCCCGCCTGACAGGCCAACCCCGGGGCGGGGCCTGTGACCAGCGACAAGCCCACTGCAGCAGCTGCGGGCACATCCGCGGCATCCACTCCGGCACCCTGGAAGAACCCGTCTGCGGCCCCTGCACCGCGCCGGACGCCGAGCTCTGGCGCCCCTGTCCCACCTGCGGGGAAGCAGAACGCCTGCGATCCTCCGGTCCGTGCCCTCGCTGCACGCTCAAGCAGCGGCTCCACGAACTCCTCACCAACGGCTCGGGCTCCTTACCCCCGAAGCTTCAAGCCCTCCACGACGCCCTGGCCAGCACCGAACGAGCCTCCACCGGGCTGCGCTGGCTCTCCGGCGGCATCGTCTCCACCGTTCTGTCCGACCTCGGCTCCGGCAACCGCCCTCTCACCCACGAAGCCCTGGACGAACTCCCCGAAGGCAAGGTCGTCGAGCACATCCGCAGCGTCCTCGTCGCCAGCGGCGCCCTGCCCACGCGGGACGAGCAGATGGTCCGTCTCGAACGGCACGTCAAAGACCTCATCACCTCCCATGCGACGGCCGAGGGACGCAAAATCCTGCACCGGTACGCGGCCTGGCACCTCCTGCGCCGGCTTCGCCGTCGCAGCCGCGGCAAGGAGACCACGTACTACCAGCTCCAGGTCGCGCGGCAACACCTGCGGGCGGGCGTCTACCTCCTGAACTGGCTCGAAGGCCAGAATTTGACCCTTGTCACCTGCCGGCAGGCCGACCTCGAACGTTGGACGACCAGCGACGACGCCCGTCTTCGCCAGGAGGCAGGCCACTTCGTGCGCTGGGCCCTGGCCCAGAAGATCGCCCGCGATCTCACCTTCCCGGCCGAGCGATGGAACGGCCCCTCCCAGCCGATGGACGACGAGGCCCGCTGGGCCACCGCCCGACGTCTGCTGCACGACGGCACTCTCAAGCCCGAAGCCACCTCGCCGGCCTGCTGTTGCTCCTCTATGCCCAGTGGCCCGCAGCGATCTCCCGGCTCACCGTCGACCACATCGAGGAGACGGACGGAGGCGTTCGCATCCGTCTCGGCGCCGTCCCGGTCGAGCTTCCCGCACCCGTCGCTGAACTCGCCCTCCAACAGGTCGCGGTTCGCCGCAGCCATGCCGTCCTCGGCCGGACAGACTCGCCCTGGCTCTTTCCCGGAGGCCAGCCCGGCCGCCCGATCAGTGCCTGGGCCATGGGCGAACGACTCCGCAAACTCGGCATCCGGCTCGCCCAGGCCCGCTCGACCGCGCTGTTCCAGCTCGCTACCCAACTGCCCGCCGCGGTCCTCGCCCGCACCCTCGGCATCGACATCACCGTCGCCGTCAAATGGCAGCGCGCCGCCGCCGGCGACTGGGCCGCCTAGGCAGCCGAGGTCAGCCGACGCACGACTTCACGAGCCGTGCATCCGAGCGGAAATACCGGTCCCGGACACGGGCACCGGCAGGAATAGTCACTGGTCAGACCGCCGATCACCGACGGGGTTGAGTGGCCTCAAGATCTACGATGACCACCATGGAACCACTGCCCGCCCTCGTCCACCTGGACAGCCCTTTCATCAACTTCCGGGACTTCGACTTCGGCGAGGGCTCTCACGGTTACCGCTGGATCGCTGTCAAGCGTTTCCAGCTGTCGTCCGAGACGCTTGACGACCGAGACGTGCTGGCTGCCTTGATCGCGCATCCTCAATTTCGGGACACGTACGACGGAGCCGGCGTTCAAGACTGGCCACGGCATGGCCAGTGGTGGCTCGACCGCATCGCCCCTGACACCTACGAGACCGTCGATGCCGAGATGGCGGTCGCTGTCATCCGCTCCTGGGCCAACCAGCACGGAGACATCCCGGAATCACTCGCATCACGCCTACAGCAGGAGATCTACACCCCGATCCTTAAGGCAACCAGCAGATACCTGCTGGGACGACTCCCCGAGGACGCCTTCCACGACTACGGCCCGATCCACATCGACTACCACGAACTCGTCCTTATCGACCGCCCGACAGCGACACTCACCCTCCTCATCGCAGCTGACGACTGACGCCGCAACGGTCAGCGTCCCCGACGCATCAAGCCGGGGCATTCAGGCAGTTCCAATACCCGACTCCACCGTTAGCCAGTACCAGGCGCTGACGGCTCCGCTCGCGGCCGCCGTGGCACGCCTGATCGCGGACTCCGGGCCCGGGCGGCGGGCACGGACGGATGACAGGGAGGAGTACACGACGACTGGGGCCGGGCTGGTGGTGGAGGTCGCCGCGAGTACGACGCGGCATGCGACGGTGGCGGTCATGCGGGTGCGCTGAAAGCCCTGCTCAGAACTCGTCTCGGAACCTTCGCTGGGGGTTCCGAGACGGGTTCCAAACGGTTGGCGGCGGGGGAAAATCGGCGGGCAGGGCCCGCCAGCGGCAGCCCTCGGAGCACACGTACCGGATCGCGTCGATGATCTCCCGGCGTGGATGGGCTTCTGGCCAGCCGCCGCGTGGGGTCGTCCAGGTCGGCGGCGGCAACAGAGGTGCGATCATCGACCACTCCGCGTCGGAGGTGTCCGAGGGATAGCAGCGCTCACGCATCGCAACCCCGCCTCAGGCGATCAGGATCAAGTCGAGGGTGAACTCCACGGAGTTGAGCTGGATGACGATGTGCCGCACCCTGCGGTCATCCGGCCCAAGGCGGGCGTGCGGGCGCGACCGTTGCGGTCAGCAGCCTGCGCACCTCGGTGAGCTTCTCGCGGACCTCGGCCACCTCGTAGTGCTCCAGCTCATCCGGGTCAGCGGTGAACATGTACCCGGCCAGGCCGCTGAGCACCAGCGGCGGCCAGCCGCGGTCGGTGATGCTGTCCCTCAGCATCGCCAGCCCCGGCCGTGCCTGGGCAGGCGTGAGTTCACAGGCCGCCAGCAGCTGCGGGAAACGCAGACCGGCCCGGCGGGCCTCCAGCAGGATGCGGGAGATGCACTCCGTGTGCCGCCGACGACGAGCCCCGCCCCTGCTCCAGCAGCGTCAGCCCGCCGCCGGATCCGTAGCAACCACTGGCCTTCACTTGCGTGCACAGGGCTTCAGATTCAGGTTCTGAGAGGGCGAGTCCGCGGACACCACGCGGCTACGTCAGGACCGGGAGCGATGCGAGGCCGCGTACGAGGCGGGTGCGGCGCCAGGTCAATTGGTCGGGCGGGACGGCGAGCCGGATCGCGGGGAAGCGGGTGAGCACCGCTCGCAGGGCGATCTCCGCCTCCGCCTTGGCCAGGGGAGCGCCGACGCAGCGGTGGATGCCGTGGCCGAAGCCGAGGTGGGCGGAAGCGTCTCGCTCCAGGTCGAGCGAGTCCGGGGACGGGAAGCGTGCCGGGTCGCGGTTGGCTGCTCCGAGAGCGACCAGGACCGGGGCGCCGGCCGGGATGTCGGTACCGCCGAGCGTGACGGCTTCCTTGGTGAATCTGAAGGTGGCCGTGCTCACGGGCGAGTCGTGGCGGAGCAACTCGTCCAGCACGCCAGGGACGTCGTCCGGGTTCCCGAGGAGGTGGGTCAGCTCGTCCGGGTGCTGGAGCAGCGCCAGGACGGCGTTGCCGAGGAAGTTGGTGGTGGTCTCGTGTCCGGCGACGAGCAGCAGCACCGCCAGGGAGACGAGCTCCTCCTCGCCCAGGCGGTCGTCCCCGTCGCGGGCCGCGATGAGCCGGTCGAGGAGCGAGTCGCCGGGTGCCAGGCGCTTGGCGGCGATGAGACCCGTCATGTAGTCGGCCAGCGCGTGGGAGGCCGCGTCGATGACGTCCGGTTCTCCCGCCGCGAACAGCTCCGCCGACCAGCGCTGGACGTCCGGCCGGTCGGCCTGCGGAACTCCGAGCAGTTCGCAGATGACCATGACTGGCAGCGGCACCGCGAGGCCCGCCACGAAGTCGCATCGCCCGCCCTCCGGCCACTCGTCCAGCAGATCGTCCGTGGTGCGTGCGATGAACGGACGCAGCTTCCTGACGGCCCCTGTCGTGAACGCCTTGGTCACCAGTTTGCGCAGCCTGGTGTGCCGGGGCGGGTCGCTGGCCAGCATGGTGTGCGCGACCGCCGGGTGCAGGCGGCGGCGTGAGCCCTTGTCCGCGAAGAAGACGGCCGTGTCCTTCGACAGCCGCGCGTCGCCCAGAGCCGTCCTGGCCTCCGCGTAGCCGGTGATCAGGTAGCTGGTACGCCCGCCGGACCCGGCGGAGACAGGCTGCACCGGACAGGCGGAGCGCATGGCCGCGTAGGACGGGTACGGGTTCTGAAGGAAGCCCGGGTCCTGAGTCGGGTCTGTCATGTCATGCCACCGTTGCTCTGGAGAAGCTGGCCGTTGATCCATCCGCCCTCTGCGGAGCACAGGAACGTGACTAGATGCGCGCAGTCCCGCGGTACGCCGAGGCGTCCCAACGGCGTGAAGCGGATCATGTCCGCCTTCTGCTCATCGGTCATCCACCCGGTGTCGGTCGGTCCAGGATTGATCGCGTTGCAGGTCACTCCCAGGTGCGCGAGCTCCAGCGCCGCGGCCAGCGTAATCCGGTCCATCGCCCCCTTGCTGGCACCGTACGGCAGGTTCCCCGCGGTGTCGTCGCTGGTCAGGCTGAGGATACGGCCGCTGCCGTGCCGCCCGCGGAACCGCGTCCCGTACTCCCGGATCAGCAGCCAGGTCGCCCGCGCGTTGACCGCGTAGTGCAGGTCGAAGCTCTCCACGGTGGTGTCAAGCAAGCCGGAGTCGACCGACTCGCAATGGCAGAGCACCAGCGCGGTGACGTTTCCCAGCTCACGCTCGACATCGTCGAAGAGCCCTGCCGGTACGGCCGGGTCGCTCAGGTCTGCCTCGACCGCGAACGTTCTCGCCCCGAGGGATGCCGCCTGCTCCCGCAGCTCCTCGGGCGCACCCGGCTCGCTCCCCCACTGCATCCGCGCGTCATACGGCGTCCAGTATGTGAAGGCCACGTCCCACCCGGCCCGCGCCAGCTCCCGTACGACGGACGCCGCGATCCCCGCCGACCGTCCCGCCCCCGTGACCAGGGCAAGCGGCTGCCCCCCGTCTCCCACGTCCTGCCGATTCCCCACGGACGTCTCACCAGTCATGGCCCTCATCCTGGCGGGCACCCCTTCACACGGCACGCGATTTCTCCGCGCGACCGGACACGCCGACCATGCTCCGAACATGATCAAGGGGCCGTTTCAGATTGCTCTGAAACGGCCCCTGATCTGCGACTCTCACGAGTCGGGACGACAGGATTTGAACCTGCGACCCCTTGACCCCCAGTCAAGTGCGCTACCAAGCTGCGCCACGTCCCGTTGCCCGTGTGACCTGGGGTTTCCCCTGGCCGAACGCGCACCGAAACAATACCGCACTCCGACCGGTGATCGCTCACGCCTTTCCCGGGCCGGATGCGGGCACCGGCGTATACGAGCCGCCCCTACCCCGCCCGTATCGGGCTCGCGCGCGAGACCACCGGGGTGCCTCTGTGACCCGGATCACCGGCCACGGCCCTGCCCGGCCCGCGCACGCCGTTGTCGCGAAAGGGACGGGGACGGAGACGGGGACGAGGACGAGGACGAGAGTGCCGGACCCGACAGCGTGGGCCCGTCCGCGCGGACCAGGCCGCTGATCGCCGGGATCACGAGCAGGGCGATACAGACGCCCACCGTCATCGCCCCGCCCGTCAGCAGCACCGCTTCCGCGCCGAAGGCCGCCGCCGCGGGGCCCGCGAGGGCCTGGCCGACCGGCAGCAGGGCGAGGGAGCCCGCGACGTCGTAGGCGTGGATGCGGTTGAGGACGTCCGGCGGGACCTGCGTCTGGACGCTCGTCGCCCACATCACTCCCCAGAAAGAGACGCCCGCGCCCGCCACGGCCGCGCCCGCCGACATCAGCGGCACACTCAGCTGGGCGCCGACGGCCGCGGGGAAGGCGGCGTAGGCGACCAGGGCGATCGCACCGGCGCGGAGCATGCGGCGGGGGCGCAGCCGCAGGGCGAGGAGGCCGCCGAGGACGGTGCCCGCACCGAGGGCCGAGTTCACGAGGCCGTACGCGCCGGAACCGTGCTCCTGGACCACGAGGGTCGCCACCAGCGGCACGGTCGGGCCCGTGGTCGTGATCATCAGCACACCGAAGACGGCTATGACGCCCCACAGCCACGTGCGGGACCTGAACTCCCGCCAGCCCTGCACGAGGTCGGCACGGAAGCCGTCACTGTGGGGCCGCGATCCGGGACGGGCCGGTGGGAGTCGCAGCAGGAGGAGGCAGAGGGCGCTGAGTCCGTACGTCGCCGCGTGCGCGGCGAAGACGGCGCCCGGCGAGGCGAGGCCGACCAGGACACCTGCGGCGGCCGGGCCCGCGAGGGAAGCGGTCGACTCGGCCACGCGTATCGCGCCGTTCGCCTTCTGCACGTCGGCGGCGAGGCGCGGGACCGTGCTGGCGACGCCCGGCTGGAAGAGTGCGGCCGCCGCGCCGTTGACCGCGCCGATCGCGCAGATCTGCCAGAGGACGACGTGACCGGTGAAGAAGAACACCGCCGCGAGCGACTGGGTGCCGAGCCGGACGACATCCGCGCCGATCATCAGCAGCCGCGTGCTGAAGCGGTCCGCGAAGACCCCGCCGAAGATCACCAGGCCCGCGAAGCACACGGTCGTGGCGGCCATCGCGAGGCCGACCGCTCCGGCGCCGTGTCCGTGCCGCAGCAGACCGGCGGCCAGCGCGACCGGCAGCATCGTGTCGCCGAGCTTCGCCACGGCACGGGCCGCGAAGAACAGCCCGAAGTCGCGGGACCAGATGCCGCCGTCCCCCCTACCTCGTGCCCGCGTATGCGCCCCCGAGTCCTTCTGCACGTCCCCCACCCCTCTCCTCCCCTACGGCAACGGTGGGATCATGCCACCACGCCCAACTCGGGGTGCTCCTCCAGAAGTCGGGGCGGCGCGGCCTGGCGCCAGGAGTCGGCCAGGATGTCCGTGAGTTCGTCGGCGTCCAGGGCCGCGAGACGCACCCGCACCCACGCCGAGCCCGCCTCGTGAGCCGCGACCCAGAACTTGTCCGGCTCGGCGAGGACCAGTTCGTCGCGCTCGGCCTTCGGGCAGCGCACGGCGAAGGACGTCTCGTCGTCGGGAACCGTCACGAACATCTTTCCGGCGACCCGGAACGTGGGCATGCTCCACGCGACCTTCTCCACCGTCTCCGGCAGGGCGAGCGCGATGCGGCGCACGTCATCGGAGGTGACGCGGGCGCGGGATCTGGACTTCGACATGCGATGAACCGTAACCAACGCCACTGACAACCACCGGTCGACGACTCCGGCGCCTCAGAGCACCCGCTTGTCCAGCCACGCCGTCAGGTCCTCCTGGACCTCGTCGCGGTTGGTCTCGTTGAGGATCTCGTGGCGGGCGTCCGGATAGCCCTTCCAGGTGAGGTCCTCCGCGCCCGCATAGCGGAAGTCCTCCAGGAGTTCGTGCACGAGGGTCATGCGCTGGTTGCAGGGGTCCTGCTCGCCCACGGCGACGTGGATCGGCAGATCGGCGGGGATGCGCGCGATGTTGCGGGGATCGTTGATCTTCCGTACGGCGCGCACCCAGTCCAGCGAGAGGCCCGCGGAGAAGGCGAATCCGCAGCGTTCGTCGGCGGCATACGCGTCGACCTCGGACTCGTCCCGCGAGAGCCACTCGAAGCCGGTGCGGTGCTCGTACGGGTCGTTGAACGAGGCGAAGAGCTCGGAGACGTACGACGACCGCGCGGCGCGGCCGCCGTCCGCCACCTCGCGTTCCAGGCGGGCGATGGAACCCTCGATCTCGGCGCCGGGCAGCGAGCGGAACGTACCGGAGAGGATCACTCCGGCCAGTCCGTCGGCGTACTCCTGGGCGTAGTCCCGCGCGAGCATCGAGCCGAGGCTGTGCCCCAGGAGGAAGAACGGGGCGCCGGGGTACAGCGTGCGCACCTGGTCGCCGATGGCCTTCAAGTCGTCGACGATCGCCCGCCAGCTGTCGGCGTCGTCGGGGCCCGCCGTCTCGGAGGTCACTCCGTAGCCGCCGGTGGCCTGCGCGGTGGCGCCGTGGCCGCGGTGGTCGGAGGCGACCACTCCGTAGCCGTGCTCGGTCAGGTGGCGGGCGAAGCGGTCGTAGCGGAGGGCGTGTTCGGCGGCTCCGTGCGCGATCTGCACGTACGCACGGGGCCTGCCGTCGGCAGGCAGCCAGGTGTACGTGGCGACGGGCACGCCGTCCGCGGCGTTGAGCAGTCCCGCCGTGTAGGCGGGGGCGGCGGAGGTGGCGGTGACGGTGGCGGTGGCGGTGGTGTCATCGGCTCGGTCGGGCATCGCGCGGGCTCCCTGGTGCGTACGGTCGGTGGTCGGCGGGGTTCTCGCGTATACGGGTCGGCGGTCTTCGTGTATACGGTCGGCGGGCATCCTGCATACGGTCGGCGGTCAGCCTGCATACAGTCGACGGTCTGCACGAGTGCGGTCGACCGTCTCCCGGCCAGCCTCCCCCACACGCGGGACGTCATGCAGGGCCCACCCGGCCGGAACCCACCCGGCTCGTCCGACCCATTGACCCTCCGCGGAACCGGAACCTAACCTGATTCCCGCGCCGCGAAAGCGCTTTCTAAGCGAGCAGCGCCGCCTTCCGCACCGCGCACCGCGCACCGCGCACACGCAACTCACCGACACGCCCGCGACTCACCGCACACCCGGCAACCGGCAGCCGGCCATCAGCCAAGCCAGCCCAGCCCAGGGAGCGCCATGAGTTCCATGAGTCCCATGAGTTCCGTGGCTCCGAGGAGAGCGCCGCGAGGCGCGCCGAGAGCCCTGCTCGTCTTCGTCGCCCTGCTCGCGCTCGTCGTGGGTCTCGACATCGCGGCCCCGCCCCGCGCCGAGGCCGCGCCCGCCTTCCGTGTCCTGGTCTTCTCCAAGGTGACGAACTTCCCCCACGACTCGATCCCTGCGGGTGTGGAGGCGATCAGGAAGCTCGGCGGGGAGCACGGGTTCGAGGTCGAGGCCACCGACGACGCCGGGGCGTTCACCGACGCCAACCTGGCCCGTTTCCAGGCCGTCGTCTTCAACAACACGAACTCCACGCCCGAGAAGGGCGATCTGCTCGACGCGGGACAGCGTGCCGCGTTCCAGAAGTACGTCCGGGCGGGCGGCGGCTGGGTGGGGCTGCACGCGGCGTCGGCGAGCGAGCGCGACTGGAAGTGGTACGAGGGCCTGGTCGGGGCGATCTTCGACAAGCACCCCGCCGTCCAGAAGGGACGCGTCAAGGTGCTCGACCACGCGCACCCGTCCACCAAGGGGCTTCCGGAGCTCTGGGAGCGCGAGGAGGAGTGGTACAACTGGCGCACCAATCCGACCGGGAAGGTGCACACCCTCGCGCAGATCAAGGTGCGCGACGGCGTCTCGGGGCTCGACGAGGGCGCCGACCACCCGTGGTCCTGGTGCCAGAACTACGACGGCGGCCGCTCCTGGTACACGGCGGGCGGGCATGCCGCGTCGGCCTTCCAGGAAGAGGGGTTCCTCCGGCACGTCCTCGGCGGCATCCAGTGGGCCGCCGGTGACAGACCGGGCGACTGCACGGCCACCAAGACGGGTGCCTTCCAGCGCACTCCGCTGGCCACCGCCGACCTCGCCGACCCGTTCGAGCTGGCCGTCGCGCCCGACCGCCGGGTCTTCTTCGTCCAGCGCACCGGGAAGCTGAAGATCATCGATCAGGAGTCGCTCAAGGTCTCCACGGCGCTCGATCTCGCGTACACGCCGGAGATGACGAGCCAGTCGGACGGGCTGCTCGGTCTCGCGCTGGACCCACGGTTCAAGGACAACCACTGGCTGTATCTGCTGCACTCCGACAAGACGGAGAAGCGGATCAATCTCTCCCGTTTCACCGAGGCGGGTGGGAAGGTCGACGCGGCGTCGGAGAAGCGGCTGCTCACGATTCCGACGTGGCGCGGCGAGGGCCGGGCCAACTCGCACATGGCGGGGTCGATCGCCTTCGACAAGAAGGGTGATCTGTACGTCGCGACGGGCGACAACACCGATCCGTTCGCGTCGGACGGTTTCGCGCCGATCGACGAGCGCGAGGGGCGCCGCGCCTGGGACGCGCAGGGCACTTCCGGGAACACGAACGATCTGCGCGGCAAGGTTCTGCGGATCACGCCGAAGGACGACGGGACGTACGCCGTGCCGGAGGGGAACCTCTTCCCGCCCGGGACGGACAGGACGCGTCCCGAGGTGTATGCGATGGGGCTGCGCAACCCGTTCCGCATCACGACGGATCCGGTCAGCGGCGCCCTGCTGATGGCGGACTACGGACCCGACGCGAAGAAGGCGGTGGCGGGCCGCGGTCCCGAGGGGACGGTGGAGTTCGACCGGATCACCAAGGCCGGCAACTACGGATGGCCGTACTGCATCGGCGACAACACGCCGTTCCATGACTACGACTTCGCGACGAAGACGTCGAAGGCCGCGTTCGACTGCGCGAAGATCGTCAACGACTCGCCGAACAACACCGGCCTGCGCGAGCTGCCGCCCGCCCTGCCCGCGGACGTCTGGTACGCCTACTCCGAGTCCAAGGAGTTCCCCGAGCTCGGCACAGGTGGCGGCGGGCCGATGAGCGGTCCCGTGTACGACTACGACGCGGCGAACACGTACAAGACGAAGTTCCCCGAGTACTTCGAGGGGAAGTGGCTCGCGTACGAGCTGACCCGGCAGTGGTTCAAGGCCTTCTCGATCCAGGAGAAGGACCAGTCGTTCTCCGATCCGCGCTTCCCTCCGGCGAAGGCGGGCGATCTGCAGTCGATCAACTCCGTCTTCTCCGACATGAAGTGGAACCAGCCCTTCGATGCCGACTTCGGGCCCGACGGGGCGCTGTACGTGATCGACTTCGGGCTCGGCAGCGGCACGGGCCGCGGCGGCAGCAACGAGGGCTCCGGCATCTACCGCATCGACTACGTGGCGGACGGCCGCCTCCCGGACGCCCGGGTCAGCGCGACGCCCGACAACGGGAGTACGCCCCTCACCGTGAAGTTCTCCAGTGAGGGTTCGGGGCTGCCGGGCGGCACGCCGGTCACGTACGCCTGGGACTTCGACGGCGACGGCAGGACCGACTCGACCGAGGCCAACCCGACGCACAAGTACACCGAGAAGGGGCAGTTCACGGCCCGCCTGAAGGTGACCGGGCCCAAGGAGCTGAGCAATCTCGCGGTACGGGACATCACGGTCGGCAACACGCGGCCGGAGGTGACGATTCAGCAGCCGCCGAACGGCGGGACGTTCAGCTTCGGGGACACCATCCCGTTCAAGGTCGAGGTGACGGACCGCGAGGACGAGCGGATCGACTGCAAGCGGGTCGTCGTGCAGTCCCAGTTGGGCCACGACACGCATCTGCACCCGCTGGACAACTACACCGGCTGTGCGGGCGAGATCGTGACGGACGCGGGCGACAGCCACGGCCCGGGGCAGAACCTGTACTACGGCATCACTGCGCAGTACGAGGACAAGGGCGCGAGCGGTGTGCCCGCCCTGACGGGATCCGCTTCGCTGACGCTGCGGACGTCGTTCCGTGAGGCCGAGCACCGGACCGCCACGGGCGGCGCGCACGGCGGGGCCGACATCGGTGACCGCGCGGACGCGTCCGGCGGCAAGCGGCTCATCGAGATCGAGGACGGGGACTGGGTCTCCTTCGACCCGGTGCACCTCAAGGGCGTCGACTCGGTGACGGTCGGGGCGGCTTCGGGTGGTCTCGGCGGTGACGTCGAGTTCCGTGCCGGGTCCCCCACGGGTGAGCTGCTCGGCAAGGTGAGCGTGCCGAACACGGGAGGGTGGGGCAATTTCGTCTCGCCGACCACCGAACTGGCCCCTCACGACGGAACGACGAAGGTGTACGCCGTATTCACCAACCCGGAGTGGTCGTCCGAGAAGGCCGACCTGCTCACGGTCGACTGGCTGCACTTCAACGGCCCCGGGGTCGAGAAGAGGGCCGGGGCGAAGGTGACGGTCAAGGCCGCCCCGGGCAGCGGTCCCGCGCCGCTCGCCGTCAAGCTCACGAGCACGGTGCGGCTCCCGGCAGGCCGTACCGCGGCCTCGTACCACTGGGACTTCGGCGACAACTCCAAGCCCGGCGGCACGGAGAGCGGCAGCGCGGAGCACACGTACGCGCGCGTGGGGACGTATACGGCGCATCTGACCGTCACCGACGACAAGGGCGACACGACGACCGGCGCCGTCCGCGTCACCGCTGAGCGAGCACGCCCATGAGAGGGGTAGGACGGCCATGACCGGATGTGCGGGCGCGTCTATCGTCGACGGCGTCGCCAGACGTGCCTTTCTCCGTACGTGCGTCGGTACGTCGCTGGGACTCGCGGCAGCCGCTGGCGGGGCGCTGCCCGCGCGGGCGGCGGAGCGGGCGTACAAGCGGCGCCTTCCGCGCGGCGGCATCGGCATGCACCTGTACACGATGCGCGACGCCCTGGCGCGGGACTTCGCGGGCACCCTGGAGCGGCTCTCCGACATCGGCTACGCGACCGTGGGGGTGAGCGGCCGCCACGGGTACGACGCCGTGGCCATCCGGCGGATGCTCGACGCCGTGGGGCTGCGTGCGGTCCTTGAGCACGTCGCCTATCCCACGCTCACCGGCCCCGGGCTCCCCCAGGCTCTCGATGACCTGCACGCCCTGGGCGCGAAGTGGCCCGTCGTGCCGAGCCTGCCGGGTGCGCTGCACACGCCGGACGGGTTCCGGGAGGCGGCGCGGCAGTTCAACTGGATCGGGCGCGCCTCGCGCGAGGCGGGGCTCGGCCCCGTGCTGTTCCACAACCACGGTTCGGACCATGTGGTGGTCGGCGGAACGAACCTGTACGACGTCCTGGTCACCGAGACCGATCCCGAGCTGGTCGGCTTCGAGCTGGACGTGTACTGGGCCGTGAAGGGCGGCGCCGACCCCGCGACGTACTTCCGGCGCCATCCGCGGAGGTTCCCCGCGCTGCACGTGAAGGACATGGCACCGGACGGCGGGTTCGCCGACGTCGGTTCGGGGACGCTCGACTTCGCCGCGATGTTCGCCCACGCGCGCGTGGGGGGTGTTCGGCAGTGGCTGGTCGAGCACGACTCCCCCGCGGACCCGTTCGCGACGGCGCGGAACAGTTACGCGTATCTGGCGGCGCTGCGCTACTGACGCGCCGCCCGCTCCGGCTCGGCGTCGGTCAACCGGCGCCGGGCCGCCGTGCCGAGACGCTTGTAGAAGAGGGTCGTCGCGTGGAGGGCGCCCGAGGGGTCCGCCGCGTAGTCGGGGATGGTTCCGGCCTCGGTCCAGCCGGCCCTGCGGTAGACGGTCTCGGCCGGGCTGCCGGTCTCGGTGTCCAGGACGAGGAGCGTGACGCCCGCTTGCGTCACCGCGTGTTCCGCGGTGGTCAGGAGGGCGCGGGCGAGGCCTTGTCCGCGGGCGTCGGGGTGCACCATCAGCTTGGCGAGCTCAGCGCGGTGACGCCCGTTGGGCTTGTCGGTGAAGGCGACGCTGACGGTGCCCGTGACCCGCGAGTCGCCCCGCTCCCCGTCCCGCGCCACCCAGACGGCGAGCCGCCCCGCCTCGACGTCCGGCCCGAGCCCCCGCCACCAGCCACTCGCCGCGGCCCGGTCCAGACCCGCGAGGAAACCCAGCGAGTTCCCGCCCCGCACCGTGTCGGCCAACAGGTCTCCGAGCTGCCCCGCGACGGCGCGAAGCCCGGCGGCGGTGAGGCGTTCGAGGCGCAGGCCGTGGGTCACGGC
Source organism: Streptomyces sp. Je 1-369 (assembly GCF_026810505.1). Taxonomy (NCBI): domain Bacteria; kingdom Bacillati; phylum Actinomycetota; class Actinomycetes; order Kitasatosporales; family Streptomycetaceae; genus Streptomyces; species Streptomyces sp. Je 1-369. The sequence continues at coordinate 7,768,614 of NZ_CP101750.1, read as the reverse complement.
TTCACCACCACGAGTGCGTACCGCACCGCCTCCTCGCCCGCGCAGCGGAACCGGGACGCGCCCCACAGTCGGAAGCGCAGGCAGTCGCCGGTGCGCAAGGTGTGCGGCTCGCCCTGGACCGTGACCTCCAGGGCCCCTTCGAGCACCCAGATGTGCTGTTCGAGGCCGGGTACGGGCGGGCGGTCGTAGGCGATGTCGGCGCCCGGCTGCAGCCTGCCCTCGACCAGTTCGCCGCGCATCCCGGTGCGGGGCGGCGAGACGGCCCAGCGCATGAAGCCCGCCTCGTCGTCCGCCCAGACCGCCTGGTCGACGGCGCGCACCAGCTGGGCGGGCTCCGCCTCCACTTCACTGAGGAGCTGCGACATGGTCCGTTCGTAGACCGCGCAGAGACGGTTCAGCAGGGCTGCGGTGGGGCTGATCTCCGCGCGTTCGGCGCGGGACAGGGTGGAGCGGCTGATCCCGCTGAGCTCGGCCAGCTCGCCGAGGGACCAGCCGCGTTCGGCGCGCAACTCGGAGAGACGGGCGGCGAGGCGCGCGTCGACTCCCTCTCCATCGTGTTCCATATCCGGGACGCTATCCCGAATTCGGGACGGCAACAAGGTAAATGAGGTCCCGACACGGCCCGCTGCGAGGTGGCCTCGCTACGCGACTCAGTCGTGCGCCGACACCGCCCCGAGCAGTTCCCTGACCCGCCCGGTCGCCGCGCGGAACTCCGACGAGGCAAGGGTCTCCGCGTACCCCCGCTCCTGCGGCAGGCCGACCTCGATGACCTCCGTCACCGTGCCCGGGCGCGGGCTCATCACCACGACGCGGTCCGCCAGGTACACGGCCTCCGCGATCGAGTGCGTCACCAGGAGCACCGTGGTGCGGGTCTCGCGCCAGATGCGGTTCAGCTCGACGTTCAGCTGCTCCCGCGTCAGCGCGTCGAGTGCGCCGAACGGTTCGTCCATGAGCAGTACGGGCGGCTCGTGCAGCAGCGCACGGCACAGCGCCACCCGCTGCTGCATGCCGCCGGACAGCTCGTGCGGGTACGCGTCCTCGAAGCCGTCGAGCCCGGTCATGCGGATCAGATCGTCGGCACGCGCGCGTGCCCGTTCCGACGGGAGCCTGCGCATCTCCGCCTGAAGGAGGATGTTGCGGCGCGCCGAGCGCCAGTCGAGGAGGGCGGCGCGCTGGAACACGTACCCGATGTCGGGGCGCGGCCCCCGCACCCGTTCACCGCCGAGGAGCACCTCGCCCGACGACGGTGCGAGGAGTCCCGCGACCAGTTTGAGCAGCGTCGACTTGCCGCAGCCCGAGGGGCCGACGATCGCGACGAACTCGCCGGCGCCGATGTCGAGGGAGACGTCGCGCAACGCGGTGACGTCCTTCTTCTTCGTACGGAAGCGCACGGCGACGTCACCGATCCGCACGGCGGGTGCGGCCGCGCCCACGCCGGTGGCAGTGGCTCCTCCCGCGTCCGTCTCCGCACGTCCGCCGGGCTTTCTGAGCGTCGCGTCGTTGGGCATGGTCACCCCTTGATCCCGTTGGCCGAATCCCAGTACTCCGTCACGGACTTGGGGTCCTTGACCAGGCCCGCCTCCGAGAAGACCGCAATGGTCCGCTTCCAGTCCCCCTCGGTGTTGACCCCCGGCGCCTTGCCCTTCGTGGCGTCGGTGTGCAGCAGCGTCAGCGTCGTCTTGAACTGTTCCGACAGGACGTCCTTGGGCGGGAGTTGTTCGGAGGCGCCCTCCATCGCCGCGACCGCGGGGCCCGGCCGCTTCTCGGCCGCCGCCCACGCCTCGCTGACCGCCGCGGTCATCCGCTCGGCGAGATCGCCCCTGCCCTGGAGGGTCTTGCTGCCCGCGATGAGGCCGTTGGAGTAGAAGTTGAGGCCGTGTTCGGAGAAGCGGAGGTACGAGACGTCCTTCTCGGCCTTGTTCCGCATGGTGGGGCCCTGGTCGCTCGCGTAGCCGAGCAGGGCGTCGGTCTTGCCGGAGATCACGGCGGCGATCTTGCCCGCGGGGTCGGTGTTCTGGACCTTGACGTCGGAGACGTCCATGCCGTTCTTCTGGAGGAAGATCGGGAACGTCTTGGTGAGTGCGTCGCCCGCCGTGCCCGCGACCGTCTTGCCCTTGAGATCGGCGGGCGACGCGACGTCCTCGGCCGCGAAGGACTGCACGGACGCGGGCGTGGTCTGCAGGAACACCCCGAGGCTCTTCACGTCGACGCCCCGGTCGACACCGGCGAGAACGGCCGGCGTGTCCGCCCAGCCGAAGTCGGTCTGCCCGGCTCCCGTCGCCTGCACGGTCTTCTGGGAGCCCTGCCCCGCCCTGATCTCCAGGTCGATGCCGTGCTTCTCGAAGATCTTCTGCTTCTTGCCGTAGTAGAACGGCGCGTGCTCGCCGTACGGGTACCAGTTGAGCGTCAGGGTCGCCTTGTCCAGCTTCTTGCCGGAGGCGCTGGTGCTCGTCCGGTCGTCGTCACCGCAGGCCGTCGCGGTCGCCGCGACGAGCGCCAGGGGGACGAGGGCGGTGAGGAGTCTGCGCGCGTGCATGGGACGGCCCTTCTCGCGTACGGAGGACAGGGGAGGGAAAACGTCGGGCGGGGGTCAGTACGTGGTGGTCGCGCCCTGGTCCCTGCGGCTCGCGTGCCACGGGAGCAGCAGCTTCTCCGCGATCTCGACGAGCGCGAACAGGACCACGCCGATGAGCGACATGACCAGCAGGCCCGCGAAGAGCATCGGGGTGTCGAGGTTGCCGTTGGCCTGGAGGATCACATAGCCGAGGCCCTCGTTGGCGCCGACGAACTCGCCGACCACCGCACCCGTGACGGCGAGCGTGACGGCCACCTTCAGGCCGGAGAAGAGGTGCGGGAGCGACGCCGGAAAGCGGATCTTGAGGAAGGTCTGCCAGGGCCGCGCGCCCATCGTGGCGGAGAGCTGCAGCATCTCCGGGTCCACGGCCTTGAGTCCGGTGACCATCGAGATGACGACGGGGAAGAAGGCGATCAGGACCGCGATGAGGATCTTCGGGGCGATGCCGAAGCCGAGCCAGACGACGAACAGCGGGGCGATCGCGATCTTCGGTACGACCTGGGCGAAGAGCAGGATGGGGTAGAGGGTCTTCTCGACGGTGGTCGAGGCGACCATCAGGACGGCGGACAGGACGCCGACGGCCACGGCGATGACGAAGCCGATCAGGGTCTCGTACGTGGTGACCCAGCTGTGCTGCCACAGGTAGTCGGGCTTGTCGAGGATGACGTCGAGGGTGGCGCCGGGCGAGGGCACCAGGTAGGCCTCGACCATCTCGGTGGCGGCGACGACCCACCAGGCGGCGAAGCAGACGACGAGGAGCGCGAGGGGGCGCCAGCTCTTCTCGGCCACTTCGGCGGTACGGCGCCCGAAGCTCGGGCGTTCCCGTTCGGCAACCCCCGCCGCCCGCACGGGAGTTCTGGTCACAGCGCTCTGGCTCACGGTGAACTCCCCTGACATTCGGCGAACTTCGGAGGCAGTTGCGGAGAGCGAATGCGGAAGCAGCATCGATGTCAGAAAACGCTTGCAGAAAGCGCTTTCCGATAGGCCGTCCGCCACGCTAATGAGTGGCCGGCCGCAGGGTCAATAGGTCGGACCTGAGTTTCGCGGCGCGCGCCGTGGCCGTGGGGGTGCGGCGAGGGGCCGAGCGCGGGCTGCTCGTCATGCCGACGAGCACGTTCCGGGAGGAGGGCCGCGAGACCGCCTACCGCACGGCGCCGGCGGAGGCGGGCGGCGCGGTGGTGGTGGTGTTACGGGGGAAGCACCGGAAGGTGCGATGAAAAGCCGAAATCGGCCACGCCCGAAAAGGCGTGGCCGACGTGATTCGTAAATGGCCATGGTGCGGAGATGGCCACCGGTTTACCGAGTTATTGACTCCTATTTACCGGAGCCTTTGACTCGTCACAGGATTTCGATGTCCTTCACCTGCGGCGGACGGTGCGGGAAGGTGATGTCGGTCCACCGGTTGATGCGTACGGAGTCGCCATTGGCGTCGTAGTAGATCAGGTCGTTGTTGCCCGTGGAGATGCGGTCGACCCACCAGTTGCCGAAGCCGGTACGGCCCTTGTTGGCGTAGCAGTCCACGCTCGAGCGGCCGCCGCTGTGCGACCAGATCTTTAAGAAGTTCTCGCCGCCACGGCATTCGACGTGGTCGATGGCGAAGGCGTTGCCGCTGGGCATCACCACGGTGAACGCGGCGGCCGCAGCGATCGCCACGGTCGCGGAGCGGGCGACCCTCTTGGTTTTCGACAGCACAAGTACTCCCTGATTCCGGGCCCGTACATGGCCATTTGACGACCATTTCCGGGAAACGTTTTGCGCTTGCACGATGACGATCCTGTAGGACTCCTGTACATGGCAATCTTTGAAATGGCGCACGGCCGAAACGTGTCGCCCAATGTCCTGATCAATGCTATTCGGGTGATTTGATGCCCCAAAGGGCCAAGATTTCGGGCAGAGCGGACAAGGAAAGAGGGGCTCATATGGATCTGCAACTGACCGGAAAGACCGCGCTGGTGACGGGAGCGAGCCGCGGCATCGGTCTGGCCACCGTGACCGCGCTCCTCGCGGAAGGCGTGCGTGTCGTGGCGGCGGCCCGCACGATCACTCCGGAGCTCCGGGCCACGGGTGCGAGGGGCGTCGCCGTGGACCTGACCACGGCCGACGGGCCCGCCCGCCTCGTGGACCGGGCCCTGGCCGAGCTCGGCGGTCTTGACCTGCTCGTCAACAACGTCGGCGGCGGGGACGCGGACGCCAACTGGACGGGCGGCTTCCTCGACGTCACCGACCAACAGTGGTCGGACGCGTTCGACGTGAACTTCTTCGCCTCGGTCCGCACCGCGCGGGCCGCGCTGCCCCACCTCACCGAGGCCCGTGGCGCCATCGTCAACGTCTCGTCCACCAGCGCCCGTACGCCGCACGCCGGGCCGATCGCGTACAGCACCGCGAAAGCGGCCCTGACCGCGTTCGGCAAGGCTCTGGCCGAGGAGGTGGGGCCGCGGGGCGTGCGCGTCAACACGGTCTCGCCTGGTCCCGTCCGCACGGCCATGTGGGAGAGCCCCGACGGATACGGTGCACAGCTCGCCGCGTCCCTGGGAGTCCCCCACGCGCAGCTCCTGGACGGCCTGCCCGGCACCGCGGGCATGGTCACCGGGAGGCTCGTCGACCCCGGGGAAGTCGCCGCGCTCGTCGTCTACTTGGGTTCACCGCTCGCCGCGAGCATCACTGGAGCGGACCACATCATCGACGGCAACTCCGTCAAGGCGGTGTGACGGGCGGAGGGGACGCCGGGAGGGGGCGGAGGCCGCGCTCAGGCGGCCGCCTCCCCCAGCGCGTCGAGCACCGGACGGATCAGCGGATGGTCCTCCGCGCCGCACCGTACGGCCGCGAACACGCGACGCGTGGGGGCCACGCCTTCGACCGGGCGCACCACCGCCCCCGACACATCCATGCCGCGCAGCGCCGAGCGCGGTACGAGGGCGACTCCCGCGCCTGCCGATGCGAGAGCGACAACTGCCCGGAAGTCGTCCGACCAATGTTCCAACAGAGGCTGGAAACCGGCCTGTTCGCAGGCAAGGACGACCACGTCGTGGCAGGGGTTGCCGGCGAAGGGGCCGATCCACGCGTCCTTGGCGAGCTCGGCGAGAGCCACCCGTTCCGCGTCCGCGAGCCGGTGGCCCAGCGGGAGCACCGCGTCGAAGGGCTCGGCGTAGAGGGGGACGCGGGTGAGCCGCGGGTCGTCCGCGCCCGGCGCGCCCCGGTACTCGACGGCGACGGCCACGTCGACCTGCCGGTCCAGGACCATCGGCAGGCTCGCGTCGCCCTCCGCGTCCTGGACGCGGACCCGGATGCCGGGGGCGGAGTCCGCGAGGCGGGCCAGGGCGGGGGCGACTACCAGGCCGATGCCGGTGGCGAAGGCGGCGACGGTCACGGTCCCCGCCTCACCGGAGCTGTACGCGGCGAGCTCGGCCTCCGCACGCTCCAGCTGGGCCAGCACCGCGTTGGTGTGCGTCAGCAGGATCTCGCCGGCCGCGGTGAGCCGCACGCCCCGCGCCGAGCGCTCGACGAGCCGGTGCCCGGTCTCCTGCTCCAGGGCGGCGAGCTGCTGGGAGACCGCGGACGGGGTGAGGTAGAGCGCGGCGGCAGCGGCCGTGACCGTGCGGTGGTCGGCCACCGCCCGGAGGATGTGCAGCCGCCGCGCTTCGATCATGCGCCGATTCTCCCAAACGGGGGGCTACCGGCGCACGACGGGGCCTGGACGGGGGTGGCCCTGGCGGGAGCGGGTGGCCCTGGCTGGGGCCGGAGCGCGGGCCCTGGCCGGAGCCGGAACACGTCAGGCCTGCCCGGACTCCCGCTCCAGCTCGGCCCGCGCAGCGACGAACGCGTCGACCGCGCGGTTCACGTCCTCCGTGGAGTGTGCGGCGGACAGCTGGACGCGGATGCGGGCCTTGCCCTGCGGTACCACCGGGTAGGAGAAGCCGATCACGTAGACGCCGCGTTCCAGGAGCAGCTCGGCCATGCGGCCGGCCACCGCCGCGTCGCCGATCATGACCGGCGCGATGGCGTGGTCGCCGGGCAGGACGTCGAAGCCCTCGTCGGTCATCCGGGAGCGGAACAGGGCCGTGTTCGCGGCGAGGTGTTCGCGCAGGTCGCCCGCCGACTCCAGGAGGTCGAGGACCTTCAGGGAGGCCGCGGCGATGACCGGGGCGAGGGTGTTGGAGAAGAGGTACGGGCGCGAGCGCTGGCGCAGCAGGGCGACGATCTCGGCGCGGGCGGCCACGTAGCCGCCGGAGGCACCGCCGAGGGCCTTGCCCAGGGTGCCGGTGATGATGTCGACGCGGTCCATGACTCCGTGCAGCTCGGGCGTGCCGCGACCGCCGGGGCCGACGAAGCCGACGGCGTGCGAGTCGTCGACCATGACCATGGCGTCGTAGCGGTCGGCGAGGTCGCAGATCTCCGCCAGCGGGGCGACGTAGCCGTCCATGGAGAAGACGCCGTCGGTGACGACCAGCTTGCGGCGGGCGCCGCCCTCCGTCGCCTCCTTCAGCTGCTGCTCCAGGTCCGCGAGGTCACGGTTGGCGTAGCGGAAGCGGCGGGCCTTGGAGAGGCGGATGCCGTCGATGATCGACGCGTGGTTGAGGGCGTCGGAGATCACCGCGTCCTCGGCGCCGAGCAGCGTCTCGAAGACGCCTCCGTTGGCGTCGAAGCAGGAGGAGTAGAGGATCGTGTCCTCTTGGCCGAGGAACGCGGACAGGCGCGCCTCCAGCTCCTTGTGCACCTCCTGCGTGCCGCAGATGAAGCGGACGGAGGCCATGCCGTAGCCCCAGCGGTCGAGCGCCTCGTGGGCGGCGGCGACGACGTCGGGATGGTCGGCGAGGCCGAGGTAGTTGTTCGCGCAGAAGTTGAGGACCTCACCGGGGCGGCCGCCCGAGGTCACGGCGACCGTCGCGGACTGCGGCGTGCCGATGACGCGCTCGGGCTTGTGCAGACCGGCGGCGCGGATCTCGTCGAGGGTGGCCTGGAGGTCTTCGCGTACGGAGTCGAACATGCGGGATTCCTTCGGGAGTTCGGGGTGGAGAGCGGAGGGCCGGGGCGGGCGACGGCCGTCAGGCCGTCAGGCCGTCAGGCCGTCAGGCCGTCCAGTCGAGGATTACCTTGCCGCCGCGGCCGCTCGCCGCGTCGTCGAACGCGGCCTCGAAGTCGCGGTGGCCGTACCGTCCGGTGATGACCGGGGCCAGGTCGAGGCCGCCTTCGAGCAGCACCGACATCGCGTACCAGGTCTCGAACATCTCCCGGCCGTAGATGCCCTTGATGGTGATCATCGAGGTGACGATCCGCGACCAGTCGACGGCGAACTCCTCGGCGGGCAGGCCGAGCATGGCGATCTTGCCGCCGTGGGTCATGTTGGCGACCATGTCGCGCATGGCGCGCGCATTGCCGGACATCTCCAGGCCGACGTCGAAGCCCTCGCGCAGGCCGAGCTCACGCTGTCCTTCGGCGATCGTCGACTGCGCCACGTTGAGGGCGAGGCTGACGCCGACCTTGCGGGCGAGCTCCAGGCGCTCCTCGCTGACGTCGGTGACCACGACGTTGCGGGCGCCGGCGTGCCGCGCGACGGCCGCCGCCATCAGGCCGATCGGTCCGGCCCCGGTGATCAGCACGTCCTCGCCGACCAGCGGGAAGGACAGGGCCGTGTGCACGGCGTTGCCGAAGGGGTCGAAGATCGCGGCCACGTCGAGGTCCACGGGGACGCGGTGTACCCATACGTTCGACGCGGGCAGCGCCACGTACTCGGCGAAGGCGCCGTCCCTGCCGACCCCGAGGCCGACCGTGGCGCGGCACAGGTGCCGCCGTCCGGCCAGACAGTTGCGGCACTTGCCGCAGACCAGGTGGCCCTCGCCGCTGACCCGGTCGCCGATCTTGATGTCGGCGACGTCGCGGCCGGTCTCCACGACCTCGCCGACGAACTCGTGCCCGACCACCAGCGGTGCGGATATCGCCTGCTGTGCCCAGCCGTCCCACGCCCTGATGTGCAGGTCCGTCCCGCAGATCCCGGTGCGGAGCACCTTGATCAGCACGTCACCGTGGCCGATGACCGGCTCCGGTACGTCCTTGAGGCTGAGACCCGGCTCCGCCTTCTCCTTGACCAGCGCCTTCAACGCCACGGCTCCCGTCGTACGTCGCTTCTTCCCCCGACGACACAGGAATCTTCCCTACGGCGGCGCCCCGGTCCATCGAGGATTTCTTAAGCGCCGCCGCAGCTTTCCTTCAGACCCTGGGGTTCAGCGGGTCCGACCACGCTCGGAACAGGGGGTCAGATTCCGCCCTCCTCCCGCCGATGGATCTGCTCGACCAGCTCCCCGGCCATGCGTTTGATCGTGTCGAGTCCCGCCGTGCCCCAGCGTCGCGGCTCGACGTCGACGACGCAGACCGTGCCGAGGACCGTCGCCGTGCGGTCGATCAGCGGTGCGCCCAGGTAGGAGCGGATGCCCGTCTCGTCGACCACGGGGTTGCCCGCGAAGCGCGGAAAGTCGCGGACGTCCTCCAGGACGAGGGCTCTGCGGCGCACGACCACGTGCGGGCAGTACCCGTGGTCGCGGGTCATGTAGCGGCCGGCCGCACGCTCGGGGTGCCCCGGGGCGTGCAGTCCTGCGAAGAACTGTCCGTTCTCGTCGAGGAAGTTGACCATGGCGTACGGCGCGCCGGTCATGTCGGCGAGGCGGTCCGCGAAGGCGTCGAAGGCCGGTTCGGGGTACTGCCCGATCCCGAGCCCGCGCAGCCTCCGCACCCGTGCGGGCGCCTCGTTGTCCACCGGCGTGAGCAGGAGGCGCCCGGTCGGGTCATGCATCACGTGTGGGCTCCGTAGCTGGCCGCCGGGGCGTGGTTGAGGAGGTGCTTGACGAGGATGAGGAGGGTCTGGATGCCGGAGCTGGAGATCCGTGCGTCGCAGCGCACGACGGGTACCTGCGGGTCGAGGTCGATCGCGGAACGCACCTCGTCGGGTTCGTAGCGGTAGGCGCCGTCGAATTCGTTGATCGCCACGATGAAGCCCATGCCGCGCTGCTCGAAGAAGTCCACGGCGGCGAAGCAGTCCTCCAAGCGCCGTGTGTCGGCGAGCACCACCGCGCCGAGCGCCCCTTCGGAGAGCTCGTCCCACATGAACCAGAAGCGCTCCTGTCCTGGCGTCCCGAAGAGGTACAGCACGTGTTCCGGGTCGAGTGTGATCCTTCCGAAATCCATGGCGACCGTCGTCGTGGTCTTGTTCTCCACGCCCGACAGGTCGTCGGTGCCCTCGCTGACCGTGGTCAGCAGCTCCTCGGTGCTGAGCGGCGCGATCTCGCTGACCGCACCGACGAAGGTCGTCTTGCCGACCCCGAAGCCACCCGCGACGAGGATCTTCAGTGCGGTGGGGAAGGGGTCAGAGCTGTCGTCGTAATCCATCGAGCACTGCCTCCAACAGGGACCGGTCAGTGGGGTTGTGGTAGAAGTCCGGGGCCTTCTGGGTGAGGGCCCCGCAGTCGAGGAGATCCGAGAGGATCACTTTGGCCACGACCGCGGGCAGTTTCAGCTGGGCCGCGATCTCGGCGACGGAGGTGGGCTCCTCGCACAGCCCGAGGACGGTGGAATGTTCGGGCCCGAGGTAGCCGAGCGGTGTGGCGCCTGTCGCCATCACCAGGGACAGCAGGTCGAGTTGGCTGCTCGGTCTCGTCCGTCCGTTGCTGACGGTGTAGGGGCGGACCAGCCGCCCCGCGGCGTCGTCGAGCCAGGGCCCGTCGTGCGGGGCCGCCATCCTCAGCGCCTCATTTGCGCGGGTTCGCCGACGGGTTGCCGGGGGGCGGTGATCAGGTACGGCCGCACGCTCTTGACCAGCATCGCCATCTCGTACCCGAGGACGGCGGCGTCCGCGTCGCGCCCTGCGAGCACCGCCAGACAGGTGCCCGAGCCCGCGGTGGAGACGAACAGCAGGGTCGAGTCCAGTTCCACGACGACCTGGCGGACATCACCGCCGTCGCCGAAACGGATGCCAGCGCTGCGCCCCAGGGAGTAGAGGCCAGAGGCGAGGGCGGCCATGTGGTCGGCGCTGTCCGGGTCGAGGCCGTGCACCGACTTCACGAGTCCGTCGGAGGAGAGCAGGACCGCGCTGTGCGTGTGCGGCACGCGCTGCACGAGGCCGCTCATCAGCCAGTCGAGATCGGATACATGGCCGGTCGGCGCATCGCTCGCCATGGTGGATCGACTCCTTGAGGTACGGACGTACGTAGGTCTGCGCGTGCAGAGGTGGGGGGTTGGGGTCGGGCCCGGGGTACTGGTCAGCCGCCGTGTCCTTGCCCGTCGTGCGGGGCACCGGCCCGGTGCTCCCGCGGGGTGGGTTCGCGCGCGTCCTGCGCCTGGGCGAGGCCGATGCCGCGCTGGAACGCGGCCATCAGGCCCGGGTCGTGGCCGACGATCTGGTCGCTCTCGGGCCGCGGCGACGGGGTGCCGCGCAGCTGCGGTGCGATGTGTTCCTGGGCACGCCGCTTGGGCAGCTGCGGTCTGCCGACCCGGCCGCGGACGGCGCCGTTGCGGGGTGTCGGCGGTGCCGCCGCGTGCTCGGCGGCCGCCTGCCGGTCCTCCGGCCTGATGCCGGGGGTGGCATCGGCGGGCGTCGGCCTGCCCTGGCGGGAACCACGCACGGGGAGGGGCGCGGGCCGCCCGCCGTTCGCGGTGCGCGGCTGGGGTGGGGCGGGGGCGGGGGCCGGGACGGCGGGGTGGGACTCGGGGTGGTCGTCATGAGGCTGGGGGGTGGGCAGCGACGGGGAGTTGGGGTGCGACTGGGGGGCTGGCTGGGACTGAGGGCTCGGCTGCGACAGAAGGGTCGACTGAGACTGGGGGGTGGGCCGAGGCTGAAGGGCGGGCAGCTGGGACTGAGGGTCTAGCTCGGACTGAGGAGTCGGCTGAGACAGAGGGTCCAGTTCGGACAGAAGAGTCGGCTGAGACAGAGAGGTCGGCTGAGACAGAGGGTCCAGCTCGGACTGAGAACTCGGCTGAGACAGAGAGGTCGGCTGCGACAGAGGCTGAGGGTGCGTATGCGCGTGCGTGTGCGGCTGGAGCGGCGTGGCATCCGGCCACACCGGAGCGTCCGCGTGCACGACAGCGCGTGCCGCGTGCCGCGCGCCCTCTCCCCCACGCCCTTCCCCGCCCCCTTCCCCGCCCTCGGCCGCGCCCCGCGACGCCGCCTCGGCCGCCGGGCGGCGGCGGGTGACCTGGTCGGCCTCCTGCTCCTCGCCGAGGAGTTCCTGCGGCAGGATCAGTACGGCCTGGACGCCGCCGTAGATGTTGGACTGCAGCCGCACCGCGACCCCGTGCCTGCGGGCGAGCGCGGAGACCACGAAGAGGCCGATGCGGCCGTCCTGCAGCAGGCTCGCGACGTCGACCTGGTCGGGGTCGGTGAGCAGGCGGTTCATCTTGTTCTGCTCGGTGACGGGCATGCCGAGGCCGCGGTCCTCGACCTCCACGGCGATCCCCGCGGTCACGAAGTTGGCGCGCAGCAGGACCTGGGTGTGCGGCGCGGAGAACACCGTGGCGTTCTCGACGAGTTCCGCGAGCAGGTGGATGACATCGGCGACGGCGTGGCCGCGCAGGGTGCCGTCGATGGGCGGCACCAGTTTGACGCGCGAGTACTGCTCGACCTCCGCGATGGCGGAGCGCATCACCTCGTACATGGAGACCGGGTTGCTCCACTGGCGGCGCGAGACGGCGCCGCCCAGCACGGCGAGGTTCTCGGCGTGCCGTCGGATGCGGGTGGCGAGGTGGTCGACGTGGAAGAGGCCCTTGAGGAGTTCGGGGTCCTCGACCTCGTTCTCCAGGTCGTCGAGCAGGGAGATCTCGCGGTGCACGAGCGACTGGAGCCGTCGGGCGAGGTTGACGAAGACCTCGACCTTCTGTTCGCTGCCCGCGTGGCTGGAGAGCTGCGAGGCCTGTACGACGGCGCCGACGGCGGCTTCCTGGGCGCGGTTGAGTTCGTCGGCGAGCTGGTCGAACTCGTCACCACCGGCCCTGATCCGGGCCGGGGCGGCGGGGGTCGGCGGCTGGTCACCGCGGCGCAACTGCTCGACGACGTCGCGCAGTTCCGTCTGGCCGCGGGCGGTGGCGCGGCGCAGTACGACGATCCGGTCGCGCACGGTCTTGGCGGCGCGCTCGGCGGCGATGGCGGCGGTCACGATACCGGCGAGGCCCACCAGGGCGGCCGCGGTGAGGACGGCGAGCAGGACGGGGTCGGGCCGGGCGCCGGTCGAGCGCAGGGTGAACAGCACGGCCGCGCAGGCGCTCAGGCCCACGGCGACGGCCGGCAGCACGGCGATGCGCAGGAGCTGCGGCCGTATGTGGGTCTCGGGCAGTGCGGCGGCGGTCCGGCTGCCCGGCCTGCCGTGCCGGCCGCCCTCACGGCGGTCTGCGCGGGCGGCCGGTGCGCGTAGGTGAGACATCTGCGTCCTCGGTACGTTGCGACGAGGGTCCGGCGGTCGGCCGGGCTCCTCTTTGCGGCGTGATTGCGGCATCGCCGTGCCGGTCGGCAGGTCGCGACGTCAGCCCTGCGTCGTGATCCCTGCGTCGCCCGACGGCCACTCACGGTAGTCGGCAACGCATCACGTGCGGTGGGCAGTTGACAAAGTCAGCGGGGCAGCGTCCCGCTCTGGTATGACACCTCGTACGCGGGTCCGATTCGTGTGTGCTGCTGTAATGCCCGTATGCACCTCAACCCTTACGGCGAGGACGCCGTGAACCTGGCCGCCGAGCTGGTCAACCGCCGGCCGGTCGACGCGGAGGAGCTCGCGGACCGCTGCCGTGCCGCGGGACTGACACTGGAACGCCCGGTCGCGCACGTCGACCTGGTGCGCGCGCTGGAGGCCCTGGACGCCTGGGAGAAGGTCGTCGACGCGGTCGACGAGGACGAGCGGGCGGCGCTGGTCAACGCCATGCTGGCCGCGGCAGCCGCCCATCCGCGGCTGACCGATCACGCGGGCAGCGGCTGGCACCTGCACTACCGCGAGGAGCACCGGCCCCTCGGCGACCTGCTCTGCTCACTGATCTCGGTGGGTACCGCGCTGCATCTGGCGGGCCGGGGCATGCACCGGCTGCGGCGGTGCGCGGTGACCGGGTGCACGGCGGTCTTCGCCGACACCTCGCGCACGGGGCGGCAGCGCTACTGCTCGCAGCGCTGCGCCAACCGGGACGCGGTACGCAGACACCGCGCACGCGCCGCGTGAGGTGAACCGGGAGGCGCGGGACGCCGCGCCCCCGGTCCCCGCGTCACCCGACGGGCGCCGCCTCCGGCTCCCCGGTGTCCGACGGGCGCGTCCGCTCGGTGGGCCCTGCGGCGTCCGCCACCGCCGGCTCGGGCCAGCCGCCGTTCGGGGTGAGGGCGACGCCCCGCCACCACGGCGCCGCGGGCACGGACCCCGCTCCCGGCTCGAAGGGCTCGCCGGGGCAGGGCAGCGCGATGGGGGCGCCCGCGCGGCGCGCCGCCGCCATGGTCTCCTCGCCCGGCTCCGTCCAGGCGTGCGGGGCGAGGTTGAACGTCCCCCAGTGGATCGGCAGGAGCACGCCGCGCGGCTCGCCGCCCTGGAGGTCCAGGTGGGCCCGCACGCCTTCCTCCGGTGTCATGTGGATGTCCGGCCAGTACTCGGAGTAAGCGCCGATCTGGATCATCGTCACGTCGAACGGCCCGTGCGCGGCGCCGATCTCCTGGAAACCGGCGAAGTAGCCCGTGTCGCCGCTGTGGTAGACGCGGTGCTCGGGGCCCGCCACCACCCACGACGCCCACAGCGTGTGCTGCTGGTTGCGCAGGCCGCGGCCGCAGAAGTGCCGGGCAGGGGTGGCGGTGAGGGTCAGCCCCGACACCTTCGCCGACTCGTGCCAGTCCAGTTCGCGCAGCCGGTCGGCCGGTACGCCCCACCGCTCCAGGTGGGCGCCGACGCCGAGCGGCACCGCGAACACCGTGTCCGTGCCGGTGAGGGCCTTGATGGTGGGCATGTCCAGGTGGTCGTAGTGATCGTGCGAGATCACCACCGCGTCGACGGGACCGAGCGCTTCGAGCGGCACCGGCACCGGGTGCAGCCGCTTGGGCCCCGCGAAGGAGAACGGTGAGCACCGCTCGCCCCACACCGGGTCGAAGAGGACGCGCCGCCCGTCGATCTCGACCAGGACGCTGGAGTGACCCATCCAGGTGACCCGCAAGCCGTCGGCAGGCGGCTTGGCGAGGTCGGCGAGGGTCGTGGCGTGCACGGGGACCGTTCCGGCGGGCCCGCGGCGTACGCGCTCCTCCTTGCGGAAGTAGATCTTGGCGAATTCCAGGGACGACCCGGTCGGCCGGGTCCGCGCCCCCTCGGGGTTCTGGAAGGACCCCTCGGCCACCGAGAAATTCGGCGACCTGCGGATGCGCGCCAGCCGGGCACCCGAGGGATCCGCTCCGAAGGCAGCGGACCGCAGCGAGCGCAGCCCGGGGATCAGGGACCGGGACACGGGACCTCCTGATGGCAATGGATAGGCCTCTCCATTATGTCCACCGGCTCCGGCTGAGTCCTGCGGGGCCACCGGATCCGGTGGCCCGTGCACGTAAGGCCCTCGTCACCGCAGCTCGTACACCGCCGTCACCGAGACCTCGTCCCGGATGCGCCCCGGCGCCACCGGCACCGGCTCCTTCGAGAAGGAGGCCACCGGGACCGGCACGGGGCGCGGGCGCCCGCTGTCGCGCTCCTCCCGCGAGATCAGGCGGCCCAGGCCGCGGCCGTTCAGCCGGGCGTGCTGGGCGGCCTTGTCCCTGGCGTCCTGGTACGCCGACGTGCGGGCCTCGGCGCGCAGCGTCTCCGGGTCCTCGACGTCGAAGGTCACCGAGTGGATGCGGCTGGCGTCGCCGGGGGCGTCGGCGACCGCGCGGACCACGGCGCCGGTCTTCCCGATGTCGCGGATGGTCAGGGAGAACATCTGTGTGGCCCGGTGGCCGACGAAGAGCGCGTCCTTGCCTCTGGGGTCCGTGGCGTCGTGCTGGTCCGGGGCGCCGTCCCGGTTCCGGTACACCGCGGACAGGGCGAGGTTCGCCGTCCTGATGTCGCGCTCGGCGACGCCCGCGGCGCGTGCGGCGGCCAGCAGCGCCTCGGCCGCGGCGCTCCGGTCGGTGAGCGCCTTGCCCATGGTCGGCCGGGTGACCTCGATGCCGGCGGTGAGCACGGCCATGTCGGGTGCGGCCGACGCGCGGCCCGTCCCGGTCGCGCTCACCGTCGCCGGGGCGGGGGCCACGACGGCCCGGTGGGCGGCGGGTGCGGTCCGGGCGGCGACGGCGGGAGCGCCCGGCAGCCCGAGAGCGGCGAGCGCCAGGGCGAGGGCACTGACAGAACGTACGGAAAGTGCGGAACGTACTGAGCGCATGACGTGGGTTCCTTCCGGCTGCCCGCCCCTGCGGGGACGGTTCGCCGTCATCCCAGCACCGGGGTGCCCGCGCGGGTCCGCGCCACTCCAGCCCTGTCACCTCACCGGCCGACTCCCCCTACGATGGCGGGCGTTCGCCCCACGATGCCGTGCAGAGACCTCGGAAGAGCGGAGTGACCGGTTGCCAAGGCCGACGAGTTACGAGAGTGCCCACCGCGAGAGCCTCCTGGACCCGACGGCCTCCTGGGGCCGCGCGGCCGAGGCCGTCGACTGGTACGTGCCGCCCGCTACGGTCCTGGACGCGGACGCGCCGGCCGCGCCCCGGTGGTTCGCGGGCGGGGAGCTGAACACCTGTCACAACGCCCTGGACCGGCACGTGCTGGCCGGGCACGGCGACCGTACGGCGCTGATCCACGACAGCCCCGTCACCGGCACGGTCGGCAGCCTCACCTATCAGGAGCTGCTCGACGAGGTGGCGCGCACCACGACCCGAAGGGCAGACCGAGACGGGCTGGCCCATCGTCGCCAACCCGCTGGGCATCGAGGCGCTGCCCGCCAAGCCCGGCTCGCCCGGCAGGCCGATGCCCGGCTGGGACCTGCGCGTCCTCGACGAGGCGGGCGACGAGCGGTTCGCCTCCACCTACCTGAGCCGCTACCCCGGCCACTACCTGACCGGCGACGGCGGTCATCTCGACGCGGACGGCCACGTCTTCGTGATGGGGGCGCCTGGACGACGTCATCAACGTCGCGGGGCACCGGCTGTCCACCGGCGCCGTGGAGGAGGTCCTCGCCGACCATCCGGACGTGGCGGCGTGCGCGGTGGTGGGCGTCGCGGACGAGTTCAAGGGCGAGCTGCCGCTGGGCCTCGTCGTGCTGCGCCAGGGCGTGGACCGTCCGGCCGCCGACGTCGAGGCGGAGCTGCGCTCCCTGGTGCGGTCCCGGATCGGCGCCGTCGCCACCCCGCGCCGGGTGGTAGCTGTTCCGCGGCTGCCCAAGACCCGCTCCGGGAAGATCCTGCGCGGCACGGTCCGTGCGATCGCCGACGGCCGTGACCACACGGTTCCCGCGACGATCGAGGACACCGGGGTCCTCGCCGAGATCACCGCGTCGCTGCGGGCGAGCGGCACATGACGGCACTGGCGCGGGGAGGCCCTCAGCACGCCAGACGCGGGGCCAGGGCGCCCCTGACCGGGGTGGCGGCGGCGAAGGTGGCGTGCAGGAACTCCAGGAGACGGTCGATGTCCGCGGTGACGTTCGCGATGCCGGGTGAGACGCGCACCGCGCCACCGGAGGGCAGCGCGAGCCGCTGGATGTAGCCGTCGATGGTCTCGGCTCGCCACCGCCCCGTGCCGGTGCGCCGCAGCAGGCGCGGTGTGACGGTGAAGGCCTCCTCGCCCGCGCCCGGGTTGCAGAAGCAGCCGGTGCGGACCGAGATGCCTGCCGCGGCGCACTCGCGGGCCACGATGCGCTCGTCGACGACCTCGCCCCGGGTGTCCAGGAGGTTCACGGCGACCGTGCCGCCGCGCCCGACGGTGCCGCGTGGGCCGTAGAGGCGGACGAGCGGCCTGCCGCCCGGGTGCCGTAACCCGGCGAGTCCCCTCAGCAGGCGCGCGGTCAGGCGGTCCACGTGCGCGCCCACGGCTTCGGCGCCCACCTCGTCGTACCAGTCGAGTCCGGTGGTCACCTGCGGTACGGCGTGGAAGTCGGGGGTGCCGTCCTCGAAGGCGGCGGGGGCCTGCGCCATGCGGTGCCAGCGTGCCTGTGCGCTGACGACCTGGATCGTGCCGCCCGCGAACCAGGGGCGGCGCAGTCCGGCGAGCGCATCGCGCCGGGCGATCAGGCTGCCCACGCCGGACGGATAGCCGAAGACCTTGTACCAGCTGGCGACCACGAAGTCGGCGGGCACGCGGCGTAAGGACAGCCGGCCGGTCGGCAGGTACGCCGCCGCGTCGAGGAGCGTGTGCCACCCGGCCGCCCGGGCCCGCGCCACCCACTCCAGCGGATGCCGTACGCCGGTGAAGTTGCTCTGCGCCGGATAGCAGAACAGCCCCCCACGCCGCCCGCCGAGTGCCCCGCGCACCGCCGCTTCGGAGACCCGCAGCTCATCGCCCGCGAACGGCACGAGGTCGACCTTCGCGCGTGCGGCGCGTGCGAACTCCCGTACTCCGTTGACCGAGTTGTGGTTGTCCTGGGTGAGGAGCAGCGCGCCCGAGCGCCGGTGGAACGGGTAGGACTCGGCGACCAGCTTGACGGCGTGCGAGGCGTTCGCCGTGAACACCACGGTGTACTCGGCGGGATCCGCGTCGAGGAACCGCAGAACCCGCAGCCTGGCCTCCTCGATCAGCTCGGTCGACGCCGTGGACGCGGGGCTCCCGGTGTGCGGATTGCCGTACGCCCGGGCGCTCAGCCGTGCGGCCTGGGCCCGCACGAGGGCGCGGGGCGCGGGTGCGGCGCCCGTGTGGTCCAGGTAGATCTGCCGCGTCTCGTCGAGGTATCCGAAGTCATCGGCGCGCAGTCGCGCGAAGACACCCTCGTCCGTCCCGTTCTCCCCCACGACGCCCCCGTCCCGCCATTCCGTCCCCGCCTGTCCAGACGGCCCCGGGCGGGCGATGGTTGCGGGTACGGCAGGCGCCGCGGGTTCAGGAGCCGGAGTGGATCTGCATCTTGAGGGCGTCGATGTTGCGGAAGCCCTTCGCTTCCACGTGGTCCCCCGAGCTCTCGCCGCGGATGCGCCGTCCGAACCACGGCACCAGGTACTCGCGCGCCCAGTGGATGTCGTCGCGGCGCACCTCCAGCGTGCCGCGCGGCGGCAGCGGCGGCCACGGCTGGTCGGGGTCGGCGGGTACGTCGAGCCCGAGGACCTGGCCGGCGCGGAGCGCCACGCGCGTGTGCCCCTCGGCGGAGAGGTGCAGGCGGTCGCCGTCCCACGCCCTGCGGTCCTGGACGGTCTTGAGGGACCACAGGTCGAGGACGGGGCAGCCGTAGCGGTCCGCGATGGCGCGGACGTGCATGTTGTACGTGGCTATCTTGCCGCGCAGGTGCTTGAGCACCGCGACGCCGCGGGTGTCGAAGCCGGTGGTCACCATGACCGTGCCGACCGCCGACGTGAGGTCGGCGACGGCGCGCTCGAAGCGTTCGGCGACCTCGTCGGGGTCGGTGCCGGGCCGGATGATGTCGTTGCCCCCGGCGCAGAAGCTCACCAGGTCGGGGGCGAGCTCCTTGGCGCGCGGCAGCTGGTCCTCGACGATCTGGTCGAGGAGCTTGCCGCGGACGGCGAGGTTGGCGTACCGGAAGGTGTGCTCGGGCACCCGGTCGTCCAGCAGGACCGCGAGGCGGTCGGCCCAGCCGACGAAGGTGCCGTCGGGGGCCGGGTCGCCCACGCCCTCGGTGAAGCTGTCGCCGACCGCTGCGTAGGAGTTGATTACGCCGTTGTTGATGGGGTGATTGATGAAGGTTGTCGACTCTGCGCTCACGACGTCACATCCTTCACCTCTCTAAGTGACCTACGCCACCGTAGGGAGGGGTTGACGGGGCGTGAGATAAGCCACCGGTCAAGATTCACCCAATTTCGGAATAAGCGTCAGCTCCGTCCGGCGATCTCCCCTCCGGTCACCCCGGCCGCTCCGGTCACTCCGGACGCTTCCGATTCGCTCCGGTTGACATGCAGCCGTTCGGCTGCCAAACATGGAGATGCAGCCATCCGGCTGCATGAATGGGGGTGGCAGAACAGTGGACGCAGCGTTCAAGGCGCTGGCCGATCCGAGCCGGCGGCAGCTGCTCGACCGGTTGCGGGACCGCAACGGACAGACCCTGCGGGAGCTGTGCGCGGGTCTCGACATGGCCCGGCAGTCGGTGAGCAAGCACCTCGCGGTCCTGGAGGCCGCCGAGCTCGTGACCACGGTGCGGCAGGGGCGGGAGAAGCTGCACTACCTGAACGCCGCCCCGATCAACGCCATCACCGAGCGATGGATCAGCCGGTTCGACCGCGAACGGGCCAACGCCCTCGCGGACCTGAAGACAGCATTGGAGCAACCGACCATGGCCAGCGACAGCACGACGTTCGTGTACACCACGTACATCCGCACCACCCCCGAGCGGCTCTGGCAGGCCCTGACCGACCCGGCCTTCACCCGCCGGTACTGGGGCGTGAGCTTCGGCACCGACTGGACCCCGGGGTCCCCGATGACCTGGACCGAGACGGGCGCCACGACCGAGGACCCCGAGCAGGTCGTCCTCGTCCACGAACCGCACCGCAGGCTCGCCTACACCTGGCACACCTTCAGTCCGCAGTGGGCCGAGGCGAACGGCATCGACGAGGAGCTGCGCGCACGGCTCGCCGGCGAACGCCGCTCCCGGGTCACCTTCGACCTGGCGCCCGAGGGCGACCGGGTGAAGCTGACGGTCACGCACGAGTTCGACGAGGCGGCCACGCTGCAGTCCATGTGCAGCCAGGGCTGGCCCGCCATCCTCTCCAGCCTCAAGACCCTTCTGGAGACCGGCGAACCCCTGGCCTGACGCGTCACGAGAAGGCCTCCGCCGAGGCTTGATCACCCCGGGAAGCCATGTCGTATCGTCAAAGACGCATCTACCGGCGAGCCGCGCCGGCGCAGAGTCCGAGGAGAGCCCGTGACGCAGGAGTCCCCGCCGACAGAGCTGGCAGAACTGATGGAGCTGGCGGAGCCCGACCTCGCCGGAGTGCGCAATTTCCGTGACGTGGGCGGACTGCCGACCGTGGACGGCCGGCGCGTCCGCCGGGGCCGGCTCTTCCGCAGCGGTCACCTGGCGCACGCCACCGCCGACGACGCCGCGTTCCTCTCCTCGCTCGGCCTGCACACGATCTTCGACTTCCGCAACGCGGCCGACCAGCGCCTGGAAGGGCCGGACGTCGAGCTGCCGGGCGTGCGCAACGTGAATCTGCCGCTGACCGACCCGGCCGACGGCGCCGAGTTCTGGAAGATGGTGCGCGACGGCGACCTCGACCAGCTGCGCTCGATCCTCTCCGACGGCAGGGGCGCCGACCGGATGGCCGTCGCGTACCGGACGATCATCATGGAGCGCACCGCCGAGCACAGCAAGGTGCTGCACGCCCTCGCCGAGGACAGCGTGCCGGCCCTGATGCACTGCGCGGCGGGCAAGGACCGCGCGGGCCTGTCCATAGCCGTCGCGCTCCTCGCCGTGGGCGTGGAGCGCGACGCGATAGAGGCGGACTACCTCAAGTCGAACGTGAAGCACCGCCGCTACAAGGTGCACCGCTCCGACAGCTCCGCGAACGCGATGTCGCCCGAGGTCATGGAGCTCCTCGACCCCCTCTTCGACGCCCGCGCCGAGTACCTGACGGCGGCGTACGAGACGATCGAGGAGACCTGGGGCGACGTGGACACGTACCTCACCACGGGTCTTGAGCTGAGCGCCGAGACGCGCGAGCGGCTGCGAGAGCGCCTTCTCGACTGAGCGGTCCGAGCGGATCGAGCAGACCGAGCCGACTACTGGTTGTTCGCGCCCAGCTCGAACAGCAGGTACAGAAAGGCCGCGAAGACGTGGCCGACCGCCACGTAGATGATCAGGCGGACCCAGAGCGCTCGGGGAAACTTCTCCTCCATGGTGTTGCGGGCGGGCCGCTCCGGCTGAACAGGGCCCTGCTGTTCCGGTTCCGTCATGTCGGGTCTCCCTGAGTGGGGCCGCCGAGGCACAGCGCGGTGGCGGGGCTCTGCAGCAGCGTGTGGACGAACAGGAGGTCGGCGCCGCCGGGGTCGGCGGCGGCGATGCGGTGCGGGGTCAGCGAGTCGAAGTGCGCGCTGTCCCCCGGCTCGAGAAGGTGCGCGGTGTCCCCCAGGCGCAGCCGCAGCCGCCCCTTCAGGACGTACAGCCACTCCTCGCCGGGGTGGACGCGCACGATGTCGCCCTGCGCCCCGTGCGGCACGTGCACGCGCAGCGCCTGCATACCGCGGCCCGGGGCGCCCGCCTGCCAGTAGGTCCAGCCGCCGGCCGCGGTCGGTTCCATGTCCGCGGCGCGGACGACGGCGTCCCGGTCGCCGACCGTCTCGCCGAGCAGTTCCGAGACCGTCGTACCGTAGACACGTGCGAGAGTGAGCAGCATCGGCAGGGAAGGCTGGCGCTGCCCGGTCTCCAGGCGGGAGAGATGGGCGGGCGAGAGCCCGGCCGTGCGGGCCGCGGCCTCCAGGGTCAGTGAGGCGCGGCGGCGCAGTTCACGCAGCTGGGGCGCCACGGCGGGGAGCGCTTCGGCCGCCTCGGGCGGCTCCGCGGGCTCCTTGGGCTCAGCAGGGCTCATACCTTGATTGAGCCAGAGCCTTGCCTCTCGGGCAACTTTCTTGCCCGAGAGGCAAAAAACACCTTGTTCACGGCGCAGGAGGCTCCGCTACCGGTTCGCGACCGCCTGCTTCACCAGTGTCCTGCCGAAGTCCCACATCAGTCCGCCGCCGCTGTGCGCGTCCTCCATCACGGCGGTGAAGGCCTCCACGAAGCGGTCCACCTCCCGCTCCCCCACGGTCAGCGGCGGGATCAGCTTGATGACCTCCAGGTGGTCCCCGGAGACCTGGGTGAGGATCCGGTGCTTCTGGAGCAGCGGTACGACGACCATCTGCGCGAAAAGCCCCTTGCGGGCCGCCTGGAGCATCGTCCAGCGGCCGCGCAGCTTGAGCGACCTGGGGCGCCCGAACTCGATGCCGATCATCAGTCCGCGGCCGCGGACCTCGCTGAGCAGTTCGTAGCGGTCGACGAGTGCGGCGAGCCGGGACCTGAGCAGCTCGCCCGTGACCCGGGCGTTCTCGACGACCTTCTCGTCCTCCATGACGGAAAGGACGGCGAGCCCGGCCGCCATGGCCTGCGCGTTGGAGCCGAAGCTCGCCGAGTGCACGAGCACCCGGTCCATCGACGAGTAGACCTTCTTGAAGATCCAGTCCTTGCCCAGCGTCGCGCCGACCGGCACATAGCCGCCCGACAGTGCCTTGGCGACGCAGACCAGGTCGGGCTCGACGCCCTCCTCGTGCTGGTAGGCGTAGAAGTCGCCGGTCCTGCCGAGGCCGGTCTGTACCTCGTCGGCGATCAGGAGCGCCTTGTGCCGGTGCAGCAGTTCCTGGGCGGCGCGCAGGTATCCGGGCGGTGTCTCGTGCACGCCCTTGCCCTGGATGGGCTCGACGATCAGCCCGGCGACGTCGCCCTTCCGCAGCTCGGCGCGGAGCGCGTCCAGGTCGCCGAGCGGGACCGCGGTGTCGGGCAGCAGCGGGGCGAAGCCGTCCCGGAAGCCGTCCTCGCCGTTGACGGAGAGGGAGCCCGTGGTGAGCCCGTGGAAGGCGTGCGTGCAGTAGAGCACCCGCGGCTTGCCGGTCGCGTAGCGGGCGAACTTCAGCGCCGTCTCGACCGCTTCTGTGCCGCTGTTGCCGAAGAAGACGCGGTCCAAGTGCGGGCTGTACTTGAGCAGTTGCTCGGCGAGCAGGCCGGGCAGCGGCTGGCAGTCGAAGCGGGTGAGGTCGGCGAGCGAGGCGTCGAGGACGTCGTGCAGCGCCTTGCGTACGACGGGGTGGTGCCGGCCGAGGCCCATGACGCCGAAGCCCGCGAGCATGTCGAGGTAGTCGTTGCCCTCCGCGTCCCAGAAGTACGCGCCCTCGGCCCGTTCGTAGACCTTGTCGAAGCCGATGGTGTGCAGCATGCGCGGCAGTTGGTGGTTGAGGTGCCGGGCGTGCAGTTCGTACCGTTCGGCGCCCCGCTCGGCGAGGAGCCTGCCGAGGTCGAACTCCTTGGTCATACGCTGTACTCCTTGCCTGGACCCGGCTGGTGCGCGCCCCCGTCGGCGGACAGCGTGGCGCTGATGCGGCCGGCGATCTCGACGGGGGTGAGTCCCAGATCGGCGAGGACCTCACCCCGCTTGGCGTGCGCGAGGAACTGCTCGGGGATGCCGAACCGCCGTACGGGTACGTCGACTTCGGCCTCGCCGAGCGCGAGTGCGACCGCCGCGCCGACCCCGGCGGCACGGCTGTTGTCCTCGACGACCGCGACGAGACGGTGGCGCGCGGCGAGGGCGGGCAGCTCCGGGTCGACGGGCTTGACCCAGCGCGGGTCGACGACGGTGCAGCGCAGTCCGCGCTCCCGGAGCAGTTCGGCGGCCTGGAGGCAGACGGGCGCCATCACACCGACGGCGACGAGCAGCACGTCGGCGCCCGCCTCGACCCCCGCGTCCGGCTCCTGGAGCAGCACGTCCATGCCGCCGATCCGGTCCACCGCGGGGATCGCGGGCCCCACCGACTCCTTGGGGAAGCGCAGGAGCGTCGGCGCGTCGTCGACGGCGACCGCTTCCCGCAGCTGCGCCCGGAGCTGGTCGGCGTCGCGCGGCGCGGCGATCCGCAGCCCCGGCACGACCTGGAGGATCGACATGTCCCACATGCCGTTGTGCGAGGCGCCGTCGACGCCCGTGACCCCGGCGCGGTCGAGCACGAAGGTGACGCCGCACCGGTGCAGCGCCACGTCCATCAGGAGCTGGTCGAAGGCGCGGTTGAGGAAGGTCGCGTACACCGCGACGACCGGGTGCAGGCCGCCGGTGGCGAGCCCGGCGGCCGACACGGCGGCGTGCTGCTCGGCGATGCCGACGTCCCAGACCCGGTCGGGGTAGGCCTCGGCGAACTTCGTCAGGCCGACGGGGCCCAGCATGGCGGCGGTGATGGCGACGACGTCGTCGCGTTCGGCGCCGATGCGGACGATCTCGTCCCCGAACACGGACGTCCAGGTAGGTCCGTTGGAGGGTGCGAGCGGTTCGCAGGTGAGCGGGTCCATGACGCCGACGGTGTGGAAGCGGTCCGCCTCGTCGGCGAGGGCGGGTTCGTAGCCGCGGCCCTTCTCGGTGAGGCAGTGGATGAGGACGGGGCCGTGGAAGCGTTTCGCGCGTCGCAGGGCGGACTCGACGGCTCCGATGTCGTGCCCGTCGATCGGTCCGACGTACTTGAGGCCCAGGTCCTCGAACATGCCCTGCGGCGCGAACGCGTCCTTGAACCCCTTCTTGGCGCCGTGCAGCGACTCGTACAGCGTCTGTCCGACGACGGGGGTGCGCTGGAGGATGTCCTTGCCCCAGGCGAGGACGCGCTCGTAGCCGTCGGTCGTGCGGAGGGTCGCGAGGTGGTTGGCGAGACCGCCGATGGTCGGGGCGTACGACCGTTCGTTGTCGTTGACGACGATGATCAGCGGCCGGTTCTTCGCGGCCGCGATGTTGTTCAGCGCCTCCCAGGCCATGCCCCCGGTGAGCGCGCCGTCCCCGATGACGGCGACGACGTGCCCCCGCTCGCCGAGGACCTGCCGCGCCTTGGCGAGGCCGTCCGCCCAGCCCAGCGCGGTCGACGCGTGGCTGTTCTCGACGATGTCGTGCTCGGACTCCTCACGCGAGGGGTAGCCGGAGAGGCCGCCCTTGCCGCGGAGCTTGGAGAAGTCCTGACGCCCGGTCAGCAGCTTGTGTACGTAGCTCTGGTGGCCGGTGTCCCACACGAGCCGGTCGACCGGCGACTCGAAGACGCGGTGCAGGGCGATGGAGAGCTCCACCACCCCCAGATTGGGGCCGAGATGGCCTCCCGTCCTGGCGACCGCGTGCACCAGGAACTCCCTGATCTCCCCTGCCAGTTCGTCGAGCTCGGCCCCGGAAAGTCCCTTCAGGTCCCGCGGCCCCCGGATGGTGTCGAGAATCGTCATGCTCGAGCCCCCTCTCTGGTTGTCCCCCTGGAGGCCCGGTAAACGGGCCTCCAGGGGGCACGACGTCAGCCGCGGTTCCCGGAGACCGTCTCGCGGGCCGCGCGGATGGACTCCTTGAGGGAGCCCATGGTGGCGAGGACGGCGGTCGGTTCGTAGCCGCAGTGCGCCATGCAGTTGGCGCAGCGCGGGTCCTTGCCGCGGCCGTACTTGCTCCAGTCGGTCTCCTCGATGAGCTGGCGGTACGTGGGGACGTACCCGTCGCTCATCAGGTAGCACGGACGCTGCCAGCCGAAGAGCGAGTAGTTCGGGATGGCCCACGCGGTGCACGGGAAGTCCGCCTTGCCCTCCAGGAAGTCCAGGAAGAGCGGCGAGTGGTTGAGGCGCCAGCGCAGCCGGTTGCCGCCCGCGAAGGCCTTCTTGAAGAGTTCGCGGGTCTGCTCGACGCCGAGGAAGTGCTCCTGGTCGGGCGCCTTCTCGTAGGCGTAGGCGGGCGACAGCATCATCTCGTCGACCTTCAGGTCGTCGTTGAGGAAGTTCAGGACCTCGATGATGGTCTGCGGGGTGTCGGTGTTGAAGAACGTCGAATTGGTGGTGACCCGGAAGCCGCGCTTCTTGGCTTCCTTGATGGCGGCGACGGCCTCGTCGAAGACGCCTTCCTTCGCGACGGACTCGTCGTGCCGCTCTCGCATGCCGTCGATGTGCACGGCGAACGCGAAGTACGGCGAAGGCGTGAACTTCTCGATCTTCTTGCGGAGCAGCATGGCATTGGTGCAGAGGAAGACGTACTTCTTCCGCGCCACCAACTGCCGCACGATCTCGTCGATCTGAGGGTGCATCAGCGGTTCGCCACCGGCGATGGACACCATCGGGGCGCCTGATTCGAGGACGGCACCCACGGCTTGAGCCACCGGCATGCGCTGCTTGAGCACTCCGGCCGGATGCTGGATCTTCCCGCAGCCCTCGCACTTGAGGTTGCAGGCGAAGAGCGGTTCCAATTCGACGATCAGCGGGAACTTGTCGCGCTTGCGCAGCTTCTGTTCAAAGAGATACGTAGCGACCTTGATGGACTGGCGAAGCGGCATGGCCATCTGGCTCACCTCCGAGGGAGCAGCGAAGAACGGTGCCATTCAAAGAAAGCGGGGAGCACGGCGCGAAGAACACGGAAGGCTGATATTCCACCGCGCACCGTGCCGATGCGGACGAGTTCGTGCTGTGGGGCGTCCACGACCACCCGGACGGCCGCAACGGGCCGCTGACCGGTGCGTACGGCACCGTGCAGCGTCGCGGCGGACTCCATGTCCACGGCGATGGCGCCCGTGGCGAGAAGGGCGCCGCGTTCGGGTCCGCGGACGACGTGATCGGAGCCGGTGAGCGGTCCGGTGTGCACGGTGCGGCCGGGCAGGGCCCGCACCAGCTCCTCGACCAGCAGCCCGGTTCCCGTGCAGGGGGTGCTGCCGCGCGCGTCCCTGGTCTCCTCGGCGACGACGAGGTCGCCGGGGTGCATGCCAGGGGCGAGTCCGGCGCAGAAGCCGGTGGCCAGTACGGCCGCGTCGCGCAGGGTGTGCTTTCCGAGCGCACCGGTGATGGCGCGCTCGGCGTTCTTGGGGCCCATGCCGGTGCGCAGCACGGTCATGTCTCCCGGTGCGCCCTTGCGGTCGCCGGTGCGCAGGGCGAGGTGCTCGATGCCCAGCGCGCAGGCGATCAGGAGGGGCGCGGGGCCCGGCCGCGGGGCCGGGTTCCGGTCCATCAGCTGCCCTTGGCGGGGCGGGCGCCGGAGCCGCCCGCGAAGGGCTCCCCGTTGATGTACCTGCCGAGGGCGGTGAGCGGGAACACCTGCCGGTACAGGTGGTAGTTGATGGAGAAGTCCCAGGGGAAGCCGGTGCCGGTGAAGTACGGCTCGTCCCACGACCCGTCCGCGCGCTGCGCCTCGACGAGCCAGGCGATGCCGCGCTCCGTCGACTTCGCCTCGCGCTCCCCCGCCGAGAGCAGGGCGAGCAGCGCCCACGCGGTCTGTGAGGCGGACGAGGTGCCGTGGCCGACCCAGCCCCGGTCGCGGTAGGAGCGCAGGTCCTCGCCCCAGCCGCCGTCGTCGTTCTGCACCGACTCGACCCACCGCACCGCGCGCCTGATCGCCGGGTGGGATGCGGGCAGCCCGGCCGTGATCAGGGCGGGCACCACCGACCCCGTGCCGTAGATGTAGTTGACGCCCCAGCGCCCGAACCAGGCGCCGTTCTCCTCCTGTTCGGCGAGGAGCCACTCGATGCCGCGGCGGGTGCGCGGGTCGCGGGACTTCCCCTCGACGGCCAGCATCTCCACGACGTGTCCCGTGACGTCGGCGGACGGCGGGTCGATGACCTCGCCGAAGTCGCAGAACGGCAGCCGGTTGGGGAAGGGGCTGGTGTTGTCGACGTCGAAGGCGCCCCAGGCGCCGTTCTTCGACTGCATGCCGAGGTTCCAGCGGACCCCGCGGTCGATCGCGTTCTCCAGGCGCGCCTTGTCGGGGTGCGCGACCCGGCGCAGCGCGAGGGCGACCTCGGCGGTGTCGTCGATGTCGGGGTAGTTGTCGTTGTGGAACTCGAACGCCCAGCCGCCGGGCGTGAGGCCGGGTCTGCGCACCGACCAGTCGCCGGGCCGCACGATCTGCTCGCCGAGCATCCAGTCGGCGGCCTTGACCAACTGCGGGTGGTCGGCGGGCACTCCGGCGTCCGCGAGCGCGATCGTCGCCAGACAGGTGTCCCACACGGGCGACTGGCAGGCCTCGATCATCCGGGAGCCGTCCTCGCGCCACACGGCGAACCGGTCGAGCGAGGCGAGCCCGGCCTTCAGGACGGGGTGGTCCAGGTCGTAGCCGAGCAGGTGCAGCGCGATGACGGAGTAGACGGCGGGCGGCTGGATCCCGCCCCAGCAGCCGTCGTTCTCCTGCCGTTCGATGATCCAGCGGGCGGCGCTGTTCATCGCGGCTCTGCGCAGCGGGCGCGGCGCGACCTTGTGGTAGACGTGCAGGGCCTTGTCGAGCCGCTGAAAGACACCGTCCCAACTCGCCACGGGGGCGAGGGGTTTGGTGGGGTTCGGCACGCGCGCGTCGGTGTGCAGCTCGTCCAGGGCGAAGGGCGCGGGGCGCACGGGCCGCTTGGCGGACACGACGGTGAGCGGCACTATCGTCTGCCGGGCCCAGCAGCCGAAGTCGTAGATGTTGAGCGGGACCCACTTGGGGAAGTAGATGAGTTCCGGCGGGAGTTCGGGCAGGTCGTCCCACTTCCACCAGCCGAAGAGGGCGAGCCAGATCCGGGTGAAGACGCGGGCTTCGGCGATGCCGCCCCGTTCGCGGATCCACGCGGAGGCCTTCGCCATGTGCGCGTCGTCGGGCCGGTCGCCGGCCAGCCGCAGGGCGACGTACGCCTCGATGGTGGTGGAGAGTTCACCGGGTCCGCCGAAGAACGTGGCCCAGGTGCCGTCGTCGCGCTGCTCGCCGCGGATGAAGAGCGCGGCGGCGCGCGTGGTGTCCTCGTCCCTGATCCCGAGGAACTGCCGCAGGAGGAGGTCCTCGGCGTCCATGGTCACGTTGGTCTCGAGGTCGCCCTTCCACCAGCCTTCGGCGTCCTGCCGGGCGAGCAGGAAGTCCGTGGAGCGCCGCATGGCGCGCGCGGCGGCCTCGCGGGGGGCCGCCCCGGTCGTATCGGTCAGGTCGACGGGTTCGGTGGACTGGCTGGCCGAGGCTGCGCGGGGCGTGGCCGCTCCGGTGCTTCCGTCGGTCGTCGCTGTCATGGCTTCCCCTTCGTGCAGTGCGGTGGCTACGTCTGCTGTGGGTCCGCCGTCGGCCGACGCGTCACGCCGGCCGGCGACTGCCTGTGGGTCCGGGGGTCACCCCCCGGATGTCCCGGATATCCGCGCGATAGTGATCATCTCTCTCGTACGACGACGAAGTCGGCGAGCGCGACGAGCTGCGCCCGGATACGGTCCGGCATCTGGACGTGGTCCAGGGCCTCGATGGCGATGGCGTGCTGGCGCCTGGCCTCCTTGGCGGTCCACTCGCGGCCGCCCGCCTCCTCGATCAGGGCGGCGCGTGCGGCGAACTCGTCCTCGGAGAAGTTCTCGAAGTCGCTGCTCTTAGAGTCGGCGGTGAGCAGCTCGCCGAGCCGCTCGGACGCGGGACCACCCGCGGCCAGGGCGGCCACCACGGGCAGCGACTTCTTGCGCTGGCGCAGATCGCTCCACGTCTGCTTGCCGGTGGCCTCCGGGTCGCCCCAGATGCCGAGCAGATCGTCCACGGCCTGGAAGGCGAGGCCGAGGTGGTACCCGTACTTCTCCAGGGTGTCGGCGGTGTGGTCGTCCGCGCCGCCGAGCACGGCGCCGATGGAGACGGCGCAGGCGAGGAGGGCGCCGGTCTTCTTGCCCTCCATCTCCAGGCACTCCTCGACGGTGACCCGGTCGCGGTGTTCGTAGCTGATGTCCTGGGCCTGGCCGTCGATCAGCGCGCGGGTGGCGGTGATGAGGCGGCGGGTGGCGCGGCCCGCCTCGACGGTGCCGAGTTCGAGGAGGATCTCGTTGCCGAGCGCGAAGAGGGCGTCGCCGACGAGGATGGCCTGCGCGGGGCCGTGCACCTTCCACACGGTGTCGCGGTGGCGGCGCTGCTCGTCGCCGTCCATCAGGTCGTCGTGCAGCAGTGAGAAGTTGTGCACGAGCTCGACGGCGACCGCGCCGGGGACGCCGACCTCGGGGGGCGCGCCCGCGGCCTCGGCTGAGAGCAGGGCGAGCGCGGGGCGCACCGCCTTGCCGCCGTCGCCGTCGGAGGGGTTGCCCTCCGCGTCGATCCATCCGAAGTGGTAGGCGGCCACGGTGTCCATGGGCGGCGCGAGACGGTCCACCGCGGCCCGCAGCACCGGGGTGGCCAGCGTCCTTCCTTGCTCGAGCAGTGAGGTCACGTCCACCGTGTCGGCAGCCGTTTTCTCGGCCGAGGGCACAGTCGGCACAGTTTCTCCTCTTGTTCCGGTGCTGTTTCGCTGGGGACCTGACCCCAGAAGGTCGAGCTTCACGCCGCCGCCTCCTCGAATGCGAAGAGGTGATCACGGGGGCGGTCGAGGGTGGAGAGGGCGGCCTCGGCCGCGCTGATGCCGCTGCGTACGGCGCTCTCCATGGTCGCGGGCCAGCCGGTGGCGGTCCACGCGCCCGCGAGGTACAGGCCGCGGGCCTTGGTGCGGGCACCGGGGCGGAGCCTGCCGACACCCGGGGTGGGCGCGAAGGTCGCCGTGCGCTCGCGGGTGACGAAGAAGTCCTTCACCTCGGCACCGTGCGCGGCGGGCAGCAGCCGTTCCAGCTCGGGCAGATAGCGCTCTCTCAGGGCGGCGACGGGCGCGTCGATCTCGTCGTGTGCGACCGACTGCGAGAGCGCCAGGTACTGCCCTTCGGTGAGCCCGGATGCCTCGGTCCGGTCGAAGACCCACTGCACGGGTGTGCCGATGGCGGCGAAGAACGGCCGCTTCAGCACCTTCCTGTCGTACACGACGTGGATGTTCAGGATCGGCGCGGTGTCGATGTCGAGGAGCCGGTCGGGCTGGTCGAGGGCGCCGTCGGGGAGGAGGTCGTGCGTCTCGTGCTGCGGCACGGCGAGCACGACGGTTTCCGCCTCGATGGTCTCGCCGGGAACTTCCACGCGCCAACCGCCGTTGTCCGTACGGGAGATGGAGGTGACTCGTGCCTTTAGTTCCGTACGGACTCCCGCTGCGTCGAGCGCCTTGCGGGCCAGTGTATCGTGCAGATCACCGAGGGGCACCCGGGCCCAGCCGATGTCGGCGGCGCCCGGTTCGGAGAGCAGCCCGGTCTTGAACACCATCGCGGCGAGCCCGAGTGAGGCGTCTCCCGCGCCGGCGTTGAGCGTCGCGACGCCGACGAGGTCCCAGAGTGCCTCGATGGCGCGCGCCGATTGACCGTTCTTCGCGAGCCAGCTGCCGAAGTTCTGGCCGTCGAGCGCGGGATCGGCCAGGTCGAGCCCCTTGAGGGCGAGCGCCGCGCGGCCCACTGCGGCGCGCTCGGCGACCGACAGATGGGGATAGGTGGCGAGGCTCGCCGCGAGGTGCAGCGGCACGGGGAGTGCGGTGCGCCTGAGGCGTCCGAGCCGGTTGCGGTCGGCGTCGAGGACGGGCACGTCGAGACGTTCCTGCACAGGTGCGAGGTGTGCGCCGTCGATGCGGTCGAGGAACCAGCGGTAGGCGGTGCAGCAGCGCAGATAGACGTGCTGGCCGTTGTCGACGGTCAGTGCGCCGCGCTGGAAGGAGAACGCGAGCCCGCCGAGCCTCGGCCGTCCTTCGAGCAGCGTCACGCGCAGGCCCGCGTCGGCGAGCGCGAGCGCGGTGGTGATGCCGGCGAGGCCGCCGCCGACCACCACGGCGGCCGCCCCTGCGGAGCGGCCTTCGGCGTCCTCGGTCAGCCCTTCGGGCTGCATGTCTTTCCTCGTCATGCACCCACCCCTTCGGCCGTTGCAGTCTGGGACGCGACCGTGGAGCGGAGGGTTGCCCGCCGCTTTGCGAACGTTGCCCCAACTGCCCCACGATCACTCCGGATGCGCATCACACACGCCTCCGGACGGTCTGTCGTGACACGTTCCGCGCGTCGAGGCCGGACAGTCCGCGCACGGCGACGTACGCCTTCTCGCGCCCCGGGAGCGAGACGCGGCCGCGCAGGACCGCTTCCGGCTCCCGCTCGATGCGGTCGAGGAGGCGGCGGTAGATGCCGGCCATGGCGGCCACGCAGGCACCACTGCGCCGGTCCAGCATGGGCAGCAGGCGGTAGCCCTCGGCGAACAGGGCACGCGCGCGGCGCACCTCGAAGTGGACGAGGCCCGCGAAGTCGGCTCCGGCGGGCGGCTCGGAGCTCTCGAACCCGGCGGCGCAGCCGAACTTGGCGAGGTCGTCGGCGGGCAGATAGGTCCGCCCGTCCAGGGCGTCCTCGCGAACGTCCCGGAGAATGTTGGTCAGTTGGAGCGCGAGACCGAGCGTGTCCGCGTACTCGGGCGCACGTTCGGCATGAAGCGCCCCCCGTTCCGTACCGAACACCCCGAGCGAGAGCCGCCCGATGGCACCGGCGACGCAGCGGCAGTAGACCTTGAGGTCCTCCCACGTCTCGTACGTCTCACCGCGTACGTCCTTCAGGACGCCGTCGATCAGTTCGTCGAGGCCTTCCAGCGGGATGGGGAAGTGCGCGGCGGCGTGGGCGAGGGCGACCGCCACGGGGTCGGTGTCGTCCTCCTGCACCCCGCCCGCGCGGATCCGTGCGACCAGCGCACGGGTGTCGCCGAGCCGCTCCGCCTTGACGTCGAGGGCGAGCGCGCCGTCACCGATGTCGTCGACGCGCCGCGAGAGGGCGTAGAGCGCGGACATCGCGCGCCGCTTGGGCGTCGGCAGCAGCCTGATGCCGTACGCGAAGTTGCGCGCCTGGCTGCCGGTCACGGCCTCGCAGTAGCTGTACGCGGCGAGCACCGGCGCGGACACGTGCGGATCCGACTCCACGGCCCGGCTCACCCCTCTCCTCGCAGTACTGCACCCGTCTCGCGCAGCAGGCGCGGCTTGGTCGGCTTCGGCGGCCCGGGCAGGACGTCGTACCCGGCGGCGACGATCGCCCGGGCGGCCGCCCTCCCTCCTGCCACGAAACCGGCCAGCAGCAGCTTCAGCCTGCCGTGGACGCTACCCACCAGGGGGGTGCCTTCATTCAGCAGGCCGCGGGCGCGTTCCACTTCGAATGCGACCAGCGCGCGCGCCGATGCGCCCGCTGTCGGCAGGGCCAGATCTGACTCACTCACGTGGAACCGCTTCATGTCCTCGACAGGCAGATAGATGCGGCCGCGCCGCAGGTCTTCGGCGACGTCCTGGATGTGCTCGACGATCTGCAGGCCGGTGCAGACGGCGTCCGAGCGGCGGACGCGCTCCGGGGTCTCCGTCCCGGTGATGGCCAGGACGAGGCGGCCGATGGGATTGGCGGAGAGCGCGCAGTACGCGACGAGGTCGTCGTACGTCTCGTAGCGCGTGATGACCTGGTCCTGGCGGTTGGCCTCGATCAGGTCCAGGAAGGGTGCGGCCGTCAGGGTCCCGCGCTCGGCGGCGGGACGCAGCGCCCGCACCAGCGGGTGGCCCGGCTCGGTACCGGCGAAGACCTTGTCCAGGTCGGCCGCGACGGCGTCCAGGAGCGGCAGCGGGTCGTCCGTGTCGGCGTCGAGCCCGAGGTGGCGCGCGTGGGCGGCGTCGGGGGCGAGGTCGCCGTCGCCGATGTCGTCGATGAGGCGGACGACGCCGTAGACGGCCATGAGGTCGTCGCGCCAGGCCCGGGGAAGGAAGAAGGGCGCGACCGGAAAGTTCTCGTCCGCGGCCTTGGCGAGGACGGCGGAAGCATCGCGGAGCTGGAGATCATCCGTAGCCATTGCCGTCACATCTCCCGTTCTACACTGCCGACCCAATACATCCTATTTCGGACACGCCGCCCGGCTCTCTCCGAGGTGGGCCGTGCTCCGAAGCGGGACACCGCGCGATATCGCCCCACTTGCCGCGAATCAGCACCTGTACAGCTTACGTTGTACAACCCAACACGCGCCGTCGGGGTGTTCGGCGCATCACAACAACACACCGATCGGCGTCAATCCTCCTTTGGTGAAGGTGAGTTGAGGTGGCCGAGTGACCCCGGGGACACCATGTCACGACAGTGCCCCGCCGGGCTCCTCCCGGCGGGGCACTGCTGCCGAACGGGTGTTCCCCCGTGGCTCGATCGGGCTACTTGCCCGTGAACTTCTCGTACTCCTTTATGACCTCGTCGGTCGGCCCGTCCATGCGCAGCTCGCCGCGTTCCAGCCACAGCACGCGGTCGCAGGTGTCGCGGATCGACTTGTTGTTGTGGCTGACCAGGAAGACCGTGCCGGCCTCCTTGCGCAGCTCGCGGATGCGGGCCTCCGACCGCTTCTGGAACTTGCGGTCGCCGGTGGCCAGGGCCTCGTCGATCATCAGGACGTCGTGGTCCTTGGCCGCCGCGATGGAGAAGCGGAGACGGGCCGCCATGCCGGAGGAGTAGGTGCGCATCGGAAGGGTGATGAAGTCGCCCTTCTCGTTGATTCCCGAGAAGTCGACGATCTCCTGGTAGCGCTCCCGGATCTGCTCGCGGGACATGCCCATCGCGAGTCCGCCGAGTATGACGTTGCGCTCGCCGGTCAGATCGTTCATCAGGGCCGCGTTGACGCCGAGCAGTGAGGGCTGGCCGTCGGTGTAGACCTTGCCCTGCTCGGCGGGGAGCAGGCCCGCGATGGCGCGGAGCAGGGTCGACTTGCCGGAGCCGTTGGAGCCGATGAGGCCGATGGCCTCGCCGCGGTAGGAGGTGAAGCTGACGCCTCGTACGGCGTGCACCTTGCGCACCCCGCGCTCCTCGCCGCGCCTGAGGATGCGGCTCAGGGCGGAGGTGGCGCTGCCCTTGCCCGTCTTCGCGCCGTTGACGCGGTAGACGATGTGCAGCTCGTCGGCGATGACGGTGGGGATGTGCGACGTGTCGGGGTTCTTGTCCTGGTCAGCCACGGCCGTAACGCTCCTCAGCCTTCCAGAAGTACACGAAACCGCCGGCCGCGATGAGCACGGCCCAGCCGCCCGCGATCGCCCACGACCAGTGGCCCAGCGGGAGGTACTCCACGCCGTAGCCGTCGATCAGCGCGTACCGCATCAGGTCCATGTAGATGGCCGCGGGGTTCCACTGCAGGATGTCCGCGATCCACTCGGGCTTGTCCTTGAGCATGACCGGGATGGAGAACATGACGCCGGACGCGTACATCCACGTACGCATCACGAACGGCATCAGCTGCGCGAGGTCGGGGGTCTTGCTGCCCAGCCTCGCCATGATCATCGCGAGCCCGGTGTTGAACAGGAACTGCAGGGCGAGGGCCGGCACGATCAGCAGCCACGACAGCTTGGGGTAGCTGCCGAAGCCGACCGTGATGATGAACAGCACGATCATCGAGAAGAGCAGCTGCTGAAGCTGCTGGAGCGAGAACGAGACCGGCAGCGAGGCCCGCGGGAAGTGCAGCGCGCGCACCAGGCCCAGGTTGCCCGAGATCGACCGGACACCCGCCATCACCGAGGACTGCGTGAAGGTGAAGACGAAGACACCGGTGACCAGGAACGGGATGTAGACCTCACGGGGGAAGCCCCGGTCGGCGTTCAGGATCAGACCGAAGATGAGGAAGTAGACCGCGGCGTTCAGGAGCGGTGTCGCCACCTGCCACAGCTGGCCGAGCTTGGCCTGGCTGTACTGGGCGGTCAGCTTCGCCTGGGAGAAGGCGAGGATGAAGTGGCGCCGTCCCCAGAGCTGGCGGACGTACTCGAAAAGTCCGGGCCGGGCGCCGCTGACGGTCAGACCGTACTTGGCGGCGACTTCGGCCCGGGAGAGCCCGTCATCGGGCGACGGAGTCGACGGTGATGCAGTCACCGCGACCCCGCCGTCATGCGTTGTCTCACTCACGAGTGGAAACTTTCGTCTTCGAAAAGCGCAGCCGGTCGGGCGTAGGCGTGGGCCAGGGACCGGGGTATGGCCCGAATGCTCTCAGACCCGAGCTTGTCAGATGACGGGAGGTCGGCCCAGTCGGGTCAGCCGCCACACCGTACGCCACTTCATGGGCCTGCGAGGCCCGCAGGGCGTGGTCCAGCCCTCCTTGAAGCCGCCGAACCAGGCCTTGAGGGCCGGGCCCGAGGGGCGTCGGGCGAGGGTGAGGAGCATCCAGACACCGAGGTAGACAGGGACCAGCGGCGCGGGGAGGTTGCGACGGGCCAGCCAGACGCGGTTGCGGGCCACCATCCGGTGGTAGACCGCGTGCCGCGAGGGGGCCGTCGTGGGGTGGAAGAGGACCATGTCGGAGCGGTAGTCGATCATCCAGCCCGCGTTGAGCGCGCGCCAGGCGAGGTCGGTCTCCTCATGGGCGTAGAAGAACTCGCCGGGCAGGCCGCCGACCTCGGCGAGGACCTTTGTGCGGACGGCGTTGGCGCCGCCAAGGAAGGTCGTCACGCGCGAGGAGCGCATCGGGTCGGAGGCCCGCAGCCGCGGCACGTGGCGCCGCTGGGTCTCCCCCGTGTCCGGGTCCGCGATGCGGAAGCTGATGATGCCGAGCTCCGGATCGGCGGCGAACGCCTCGCGGCAGAGCCGCGCCGTGTCCAGGGTGGCGAGCAGCCCGTCGTCGTCCAGGAAGAGCAGGATGTCGACGTCGGTGCCGCCGGGTCCGAAGGCCTCGATGCCGACGTTGCGGCCGCCGGGGATGCCGAGGTTCTCCGGCAGCTCGACGGTGCGTACGCCTTCGGGGACCTCGGGCACGGGGGCGCCGTTGCCGACCACGACCACCTCGACCGGGTCGCCCTCCTGCTTGGCGACCGAGTCGAGGAGGGCCCGCAGCTCCTGCGGCCGGTTGCCCATCGTGATGATGACGGCGCCGACCTTCAGCTTCTCCGCCGAAGGGCTCGGGGTGCTCGGGGTGCTCACTTCAACCTGCTCGATACGAGGATGGACACGAGGTGCAGCAGGGTCTGCAGCATCGCGATGCCCGCGAGCACCGCCACACCGAGGCGCGAGAAGAACAGGTCGCCGCGTGCCTGGTCGATGAACGCGATGACCAGGATCAGCAGGGACGCCTCGACCCCGAGGATGAGCCGGTGGAACTTCAGCGCGGCGGCGGCCCTGCGGGCCAGCGCCATGCCGGAGGAGCGCGGCTCGGCCGCGGACTCCTTGACCGGCTCCTTGCCCGTCTGGTGCCGGGCGACGCCGACGAGGTCGGTCTCGGCCTTGATCAGGATCGCGCCGAGTGCGGCCAGGGTGCCGAGGAAGGCCCACAGCCAGTCGATGCGTCCCGAGCCCCATATGTCGGCGGCGCGCAGGCCGAAGCCGACCAGGACCGCGGCGTCGCACAGGTAGGCGGCGACCCGGTCCAGATAGACCCCGGACATCGAGTACTGCTTCTTCCAGCGGGCGATCTCGCCGTCCACGCAGTCGAGCAGCAGGTAGAGCTGGACCGCGACCACGCCGAGCACGGCGCCCGTGATGCCGGGCACCAGCAGGGCCGGGGCGGCGAGGGCGCCGGCGACGGTCATCACGTAGGTCAGCTGGTTGGGCGTGACCCGCGTGTTCACCAGGTGCCGGTCGATGCGCAGGGAGACCTCGCGCATGTAGAGCCGGCCGGCCCAGTGTTCGCCGCTGTGCCGGTCCTTCACCCCCGGGGGGTGAACAACCGGGCGGAGCTCAGCTACCGATGGCTTTTGCATAGTCGGCGTATGCGTCCCTGATCTGGTCGGTGGAGAGGTCGAGGTGTTCGAGGATCGTGTAGCGGCCCGGGCGGGTCTGCGGAGCGAACTCCACGACCTGCACGAACTCGTCCACGGTGAAACCGATCTCCTCCGGCAGCACGGGCAGGCCGTGGCGGCGCAGCACCTGGGCCATGAACGCCGACTCCTCGTGGGCACCGCGCAGGTGCATCGCGAAGGCCGCGCCCAGGCCGCACTGCTCGCCGTGGCTTGCGGCGCGCTTGGGGAAGAGCAGGTCGAAGGCGTGGTTGATCTCGTGGCAGGCGCCGGACGCCGGGCGGGAGTCGCCCGAGATCGACATGGCGATGCCGGTGAGGACCAGACCCTCGGCAAGGACCTGGAGGAAACCGTCGTCGCCGACGCCGCCGGGGTGGCGGAGCACGGCCTCGCCGGCCTGGCGGGCCATGGCGGCCGCGAGGCCGTCGATGTCCTCGCCGCGCTCGCGGGCGGCGAGCTCCCAGTCCCGGATCGCCGAGATGTTGGACAGCGCGTCGCCGATGCCGGAGCGGACGAAACGGACGGGCGCCTCACGGATCACATCGAGGTCGATGACGACCGCGATGGGGTTCGGCACGCCGTACGAGCCGCGGCCCGCGTCGTTGTCGAGCGTCGCGACCGGCGAGCAGAGGCCGTCGTGCGACAGGTTCGTCGCGACGGCGACCAGCGGCAGGCCCACGCGCGCCGCGGCGAACTTGGCACAGTCGATGATCTTGCCGCCGCCGAGGCCGACGATCGCGTCGTACCGCCCCGACTTGCGGATGTCCTCGCCGAGCTTGATGGCGTCGTCGAGCGTGCCGCCGCCGACCTCGAACCACTCGGCGCCGCCCAGCGACGGCATGAGCCGCTCGCGGAGCACCGCGCCGGAGCCGCCGCTGATGGCGATGGCGAGCTTGCCGGTCGACGAGCAGATCCGCTGGTCGGCGAGGACACCGGCCAGGTCGTCGAGCGCCCCCGGCCGGATGTCGACGACGACCGGCGAGGGGATGAGCCTCGTCAGTACTGGCACGCGATCTCCCGGCCCTTGGCGAGGTCTTCGTGGTTGTCGATCTCGACCCACTTGACGTCGCCGATCGGGGCCACGTCGACCTTGAAGCCGCGGTTGACGAGCTCCTGGTAGCCGTCCTCGTAGTAGAGGTCGGGGTCGCGCTCGAAGGTGGTCTTCAGGGCGTCGGCGAGCTCGTCGGCGGCGGAGCCCTCGATGAGGGTGACGCCGATGTACTCACCGGTGGCCGTCGCCGGGTCCATCAGCTTCGTGATCTTCTGGACACCCTTGGCGTCGTCCACGATGACCTTCATCTCCTCGTCGGCGAGCTGCTTCACCGTGTCGAGGGCGAGGATGATCTTCTGGCCGTTGCCGCGGGCGGCGAGCAGCGTCTTCTCCACGGAGACCGGGTGCACGGTGTCGCCGTTGGCGAGGATCACGTCGTGCTTGATGGCGTCACGCCCGCACCACAGGGAGTAGGCGTTGTTCCACTCCTCGGCCTTGTCGTTGTCGATCAGCGTCAGCTTGAGGCCGTACTTCGCCTCCAGGTCCGCCTTGCGGTCGTAGACGGCTTCCTTCTTGTAGCCGACGATGATCGCGACCTCGGTGAGACCGATCTCGGCGAAGTTGCCGAGCGTCAGGTCGAGGATGGTGGTCTCACCATCGACGGGCACCAGGGCCTTGGGCAGGGTGTCCGTGTAGGGACGCAGACGCCGTCCGGCGCCTGCCGCAAGGACGAGGCCGATCATGCGGGTTCTCCTTCATCGTGTACGGCGGGTGCGCCCTGTTTCTCGGCGGCGACCCAGAAGCGGATGCTCTCGACGAGCACCACGAGTGCCACGGCCACGGCGAGTGCCGTGAGCGCGACGGTGAAATCGGTGGTGGACAGCAGGGTGGCGGCCAGCGCGACCACGAGGGTCCTGCCTTCTTGGCCGCCGATCGCCCGCACGAGCCGGCGCGGGGGCGCACCGGCGCCGCCCTTGATGCGGTACACCGTGTCGTAGTGATGGTAGGCGACCGCCGACACCAGCCCGAAAGCCGCGGGCAGCGCCCCGTTCACATCGGCTTTGGCCGCGAGTATCAGGACCGTGCCGTACTCGGCGGCGCGGAAGAACGGCGGGGCCAGCCAGTCCAGCGGGGCTATGAGCGGCCGCGCGAGCGCCAGGCCGGACAGGACCACGTGGACGACTGCGGCGACGACGACCCACGGGCTGCCGTAGGAGGTGAAGGCGGCCACCGCGACGACGGCGGCGCCGCCGAGGAAGGCGAGCACGGGGGCGGGCAGGAAGCGTCCGCGCGGTCCGACGGCGGCGAAGGCGGAGGCGAGCGTGCCGTTGTCGGCGAGGTCGCCGAGGGCCTGGGCGGCGCGGTCGGTGCGGGTCGCCTTGCGGGTCAGCGAGCGCAGGACGCGTCCGGCGGTGGTGTAGCAGGCGGCGAGGGCGCAGCCGATGATCAGGACGACGAGGGTGATGCGCGGGGTGGTGACCGCGGTGAGAACGGCGATCATCGCCCAGCGCTCGCCGATGGGCAGCACTATCATCCGGCGCACCCAGACCGTCCACCCGACGCTGTCGAGCTTGTCCGAGAGGGCGGCGGTGGGGCTGGTGTTGGCCGTGGCGTCGTGATTCGCCTCGTTGAACGAGAAGTCCACGACGTGGCGACAGGTCTGGAGAACCATGGCGCCGAGGGCCAGCGCCCAGACGTCGTCACCGTTCGCGTTGGCCGCGCCGAGCGCCAGTCCCGCGTAGTACGCGTACTCCTTGGCGCGGTCGAACGTCGCGTCCAGCCAGGCGCCGAGCGTCGAGTACTGCAGGGAGTAGCGGGCGAGCTGCCCGTCCGTGCAGTCGAGGACGAAGGAGAGGAGCAGCAGCACACCCGCGGCGACGAAGCCGCCGCGGGTCCCGGTCGCCGCGCAGCCCGCCGCGATCAGGGCGGTGAGCAGCGAGGCGGTGGTGACCTGGTTCGGGGTGAGGCCTCGTCGGGCGCACCAGCGGGCGATGTAGCGGGAGTACGGGGAGATGCAGTACGTCGTGAAGAAGCCGTCCCGCGACTTGACCGCGGTGCGCAGGCGTACGGCCTCGTCGTCGACGGCGGCGACGGCCTGGCGTGCCTCGTTCCGCGTCTGCGGGTCGTCGGGCACGGTGGCGACGAGGGTGCCGAGGTCGGGGCGGTGCACGTCCGTGGCGCCGGACTCCATCGCGGTGGCGATGTCGTCGGGGAGCGCGTCGTGGGTGACGACGCCGCCCGTGGTGGCGGCGGTCGTCCGCAGCGCGCGCGTCAGCTCCTTGCGGGCCTCCGGCTTGGCGGCGACGGCGCCGGGCACCGCGGAGGCGGCGAACCGGGGGTCGGTGAGGCCGAGGCGCAACGCGTGGACGTGTCCGACGAAGCGCGCGTCGACGACCGCGACCCGCTGGTCACCGGGCACGGCCGCGAGCAGCGACTCGGCGTCCGCCGCGTCGGAGGCGACCCGCACGTCGAAGCCGAGGGACCGCAGATCGCCTTCGAGCGGCGACCCGGGGACCGGCTGTCCGGTGAGGATGGCGGTCGACAGACGAACTCA
Source organism: Streptomyces sp. Je 1-369 (assembly GCF_026810505.1). Taxonomy (NCBI): domain Bacteria; kingdom Bacillati; phylum Actinomycetota; class Actinomycetes; order Kitasatosporales; family Streptomycetaceae; genus Streptomyces; species Streptomyces sp. Je 1-369. Next base: position 7,727,170 of record NZ_CP101750.1, on the reverse strand, counting down.
CTCCTTGAGTACCGGCGCGGCTCGCGCCGGGCACATGTGTAAGGGGAGCGCCCCCGGGCCCATGGCGGCCGGGCGGCACGTCGGCTGAGGCTATCGGATGATGGGAAGCGGGCGTTCATCACCCGTTCACGCCCTGATAAGAGCCTGTGTCACGGCCCCGGCCTTCGCGATCATCATGGTGGATGGGGGGCCGCGCCCACAAACCGCGCCCCTGCCGGTGCCCGGCTTGCCCGATTGAAGGTCACATGCCCCTGCCGGGCGGCCGGGGTGCGTTCGCTTAGGGTGGGCGCCCATGACATGGCTGATCACAGGCGGAGCGGGTTACATCGGGGCACATGTGGCGCGGGTCATGGCCGGTGCCGGGGAGGACGTCGTCGTCCTGGACGACGTCTCGTCGGGGGTCCCGGCACGGCTGCCCGCGGACATGCCCCTCGTGAGGGGTTCCTCGCTGGACGGGGAGCTGCTGCGCCGGGTCTTCGCCGAGTACGGCGTCACCGGTGTGGTGCATCTCGCGGCCCGCAAGCAGGTCGGGGAGTCGGTGGAGCAGCCGCTGCGCTACTACCGGGAGAACGTGGGCGGCCTCACGACGCTCCTCGAAGCGGTCGCCGAGGCCGGCATCAAGCGGTTCGTGTTCTCCTCGTCGGCCGCGGTGTACGGCAATCCGCCGGACGCGGAGCTGGTGGGCGAGGACACACCGTGCGTGCCGGTCAGCCCCTACGGCGAGACGAAGCTCGCCGGTGAGTGGCTGGTGCGGGCGGCGGGGCGGGCGCACGGCATCGGGACGGTGTGCCTGCGCTACTTCAACGTGGCGGGCGCCGCGACGCCGGAGCTCGCGGACACCGGGGTCTACAACGTGATCCCGATGGTCTTCGACCGGCTGCGGCGCGGCGAGTCGCCGCGGATCTTCGGCGACACGCACCCGACGCCCGACGGCACCTGCGTCCGTGACTACGTCCACGTCTCCGACCTCGCCGAGGCCCACCTGGCGGCGGCCCGCAGGCTCGCGGAGGGCGTCGAGGGCGATCTGACGGTGAACATCGGCCGGGGGCAGGGTGTTTCCGTTCGCGAACTGATCACCGTCATCGGTGAGGTGAGCGGGGACGCCCGTCCCGTGCTCGTCGAGCCGGCCCGTGCGGGCGACTCGCCGCGAGCGGTCGCCGACGCCCGTCTCGCGGCGGCGGAGCTCGGCTGGACGGCCCGGCGCGGGGTGCGCGAGATGGTCGAGTCGGCGTGGGCGGGATGGTGTCTGCACCACCCGGACGCGCACCGCGGATGATCGTTCCGACGCGCTGACCTGCACCCACTCCCCCAGTCGGGAACCGTTGCCATTTTCGCAGGTCAGCGCAGTGATAACGGTGTTCAGTACCGCGTTGCCAGATACCCCCCACCCGTAGTTCACTGTGGTCGCGCCACCAGCGGGCAGCACACCTACGACGGATACGGGAGGGCGGTTTCATGGGGGCTGGGCACGATCACGGACACCTGCACGGGGCCCCGACGACGGGGACCGCGGCCAACGCCCACAAGGGGCGGCTGCGCATTGCTCTCATCATCACGATCACGGTCATGCTGGCCCAGATCGTGGGCGGGCTCATGGCGGACTCGCTCGCGCTCATCGCGGACGCGACGCACATGGCGACGGATTCGCTGGGCCTCGGCATGGCCCTGCTCGCGATCCACTTCGCGAACAGGCCGCCGACCGAGAACCGCACCTTCGGCTACGCCCGCGCCGAGATACTCGCGGCGCTCGCCAACTGTCTGCTGCTGCTCGGCGTCGGCGGGTACGTCCTGTACGAGGCGGTGCAGCGGTTCGTCACCCCCGCGGAGACCGAGGGGGGCCTCGCCCTCTACTTCGGCATCTTCGGGCTCGTCGCGAACATGATCTCGCTCTCGCTGCTCATGCGCGGCCAGAAGGAGAGCCTCAACGTCCGCGGCGCCTTCCTGGAGGTCGTCGCCGACACCCTCGGCTCGCTCACGGTCATCATCGCCTCGGTCCTGATCATGCTCACCGGCTGGCAGGCCGCCGACCCGATCGCCTCGCTCGTCATCGGCGTCATGATCGTCCCGCGTACGGTCAAGCTCCTCAAGGAGACCCTGAACGTGCTCCTGGAGTCGGCGCCCAAGGGTGTCGACATGGCGGAGGTGCGCGCGCACATACTCGAGCTGCCGGGCGTCGAGGAGGTCCACGACCTGCACGCCTGGACGATCACATCGGGCCTGCCGGTCCTCTCCGCGCACGTCGTGGTGAGCTCCTGGGCCCTCGACGCGACCGGCCACGAGAAGATGCTGCACGAGCTCCAGGGCTGCCTGGGCGACCACTTCGACGTCGAGCACTGCACGTTCCAGCTGGAGCCGAGCGGCCACGCGGAGCACGAGGCGAAGCTCTGCCACTGACGCATCAGGCCCCGTGACCCGTCACGCCGGGTGCTATTCTGGCCAGAGTTCTTGAGTCCTAGGAGGTGGGTTGATGACTGTCGTGATGCGCGCTGCTCTGCGCGGCGACACGTGCATCCCCACTCTCCGGGCGCGCGTCTGACCTCTCGTACGGCACTCGTACTCCTGGTACGTCTCCCGTACACGCGGTCCGCGGGTCCTTACCCAAGGATTTCCACGTTGACTGACAACGCTTCCATTTCCCGCGCCTTCTTCGCCCTGCACCACGGGCTTCCGAGGCAGGGTCCCGGCTCCGACGCCACCACCAGGCAGCTGCTCTCCTACGCGGGTGCGCTGCCCGAGCGGCCGCGCGTGCTCGACCTGGGCTGCGGCCCCGGCCGGTCCGCGCTGCTGCTCGCCGCCGAGGCCGGCGCCGAGGTGACCGCCGTCGACCTCCACGAGCCGTTCCTCGACGAGCTCCGGGCCGCGGCCGGGGGCCGCGGCCTCGCCGGGTCGATCACCGCCGTCAACGCCGACATGGGCGAACTCCCCTATCCGGACGGTTCCTTCGACGTCGTCTGGGCGGAGAGCTCGGCCTACAGCATCGGTTTCGACACCGCGCTGCGCTCCTGGCGGCGCCTGCTCGCCCCGAGCGGGGCGCTCGTCCTCACCGAGTGCGAGTGGACGACCGACGAGCCGTCCGCCACCGCCCGCGCCTTCTGGGAGCGGCACTACGCGCTGCGCACCGGCGAGGAGAACCTGCGGGCGGCGACCGGCGCCGGGTACTCCGTGCTCGGCGTGCACCCGCAGCCCGAGTCCGACTGGGACGAGTACTACGGCCCGCTGGCCGCCCGCGCGGACGCGGCGGACCCGGGTGCGCCCGGCATGACGGAGGCGCTCGCCGCCACCCGCGAGGAGCTCGCGACGCGGCGCGAGCACGGCGCCGAGTACGGCTACACCGGCTACGTGCTGCGGCCCGTGAACTCCTGGCCCACCCGCCCGGAGACGGCGGCCGACGTCGCCGCCGTGCACGCCGTGCACGCCGCCGCCTTCGAGACGGAGGCCGAGGCCGACCTGGTCGACGCGCTGCGCACGGACCCGGAGGCGTGGCTTCCCGGCCTGTCGTACGTCGCCGAGGCGCCCGACGGTTCGGTGGCCGCGCACGCTCTGCTCACCCGCTGCCGGGTGGACGGGGCGCCCGCGCTGGCCCTCGCACCCGTCGCCACCCGGCCCGAGCACCAGGGGACGGGTGCCGGTTCGGCGGCCGTGCGCGCCGTGCTCGACGCGGCACGCGCGCGCGGGGAGCGGATCGTCCTCGTCCTGGGGCATCCCTCGTACTACCCGAGGTTCGGATTCAAGCCCGCTTCCGGGTACGGAATCCGGCCGGACTTCGAGGTTCCGGACGAGGCGATGATGGCTCTGGCCCTGTGCGGATCCGACGATTCCGCACAACTGCCGCGGGGCACGATCACCTATCCGGGCGCCTTCGGGGTCTGACCCCCTTCCGCGTGTCCCGCCGCGCCCCGGCGCGGCGGGACATGCGGGTCCTCGAAGTGCCCGAGGTGTCCGGAACGTACGGCAGACTTGGGGTTCGAAGACCGAAGAGAAGGATGCGTATGCCGACCACACCTGCCACCGCGGCGAACAGCCCGTCGAACGGCACCGGAGAAGCGATCTTGCTCGAACTCGTCGACGAAGAGGGCAGGACGATCGGCACAGCGGAGAAACTCGCCGCGCACCAGGCGCCCGGGCAGCTGCACCGGGCGTTCTCCGTCTTCCTCTTCGACGAGCAGGGCCGCCTGCTGCTCCAGCAGCGCGCCCTCGGCAAGTACCACTCCCCCGGGGTCTGGTCGAACACCTGCTGCGGGCACCCCTACCCGGGCGAGGCCCCGTTCGCGGCGGCGGCCCGGCGCACGTACGAGGAGCTCGGGGTCTCGCCGTCGCTGCTCGCCGAGGCGGGCACGGTGCGCTACAACCACCCGGACCCGGAGTCGGGGCTCGTGGAGCAGGAGTTCAACCACTTGTTCGTGGGCATGGTGCAGTCCCCGCTGCGCCCCGACCCGGCCGAGATCGGCGGTACCGCCTTCGTGACGGCGGCGGAGCTGGCCGAGCGGCACGAACGGGACCCGTTCTCCGCCTGGTTCATGACCGTGCTCGACGCGGCGCGGCCCGCGGTCAGGGAGCTGACGGGCCCCTCCGCGGGCTGGTAGGCGGCTGGGTACCGGCCACCCGTCGGGTGGTCAGGCGCCGTTGGGCTTCAGGGGCAGGGCCGCCCAGATGACCTTGCCCCCGCTCGCGGTGTGCTCGACGTCGCAGGCACCGCCCGCCTCCGCGGTGATCTCGCGTACGAGGAGGAGTCCACGCCCGCCCGTCTGTGCGTGGTCCGCCACCAAGGCGGTCGGGCGGTAGGGGTGGTTGTCCTCCACGGAGACCCGTACCCACTCGGCGCCGACCGCGACCTCCACCGCGAGCATCGGCGACAGCAGGGCCGCATGGCGCACCGCGTTGGTCACCAGCTCGGAGACGATGAGCAGCAGCCCCTGGACGAGGTCGTCCGGTGCCGGTACGCCCTGCCGGGCCAGCAGGTCGCGCACCGCGTGCCGGGCCTGGGGCACGGAGGCGTCGACGGCAGGGGCGGTGAAGCGCCACACCCCCTCGTACGGCACCGATCCGCCGCTGCGTGGGAGTGGGCACGGCCCTCTCCCGTCGTTCCCCATCGTCCGGTCGCCGCCCTCGCGCTCGATTGTCGCCACACCACGAGTGTTGGGAACGCTCTGGTCCCGGCCGCTCCACTGACCAGAAGTCAGCGACTATCGACGCGATTTGACCGCCCCGGTCGGACGCCGTCAGTTGTCCGACCGGTCCTGCTCGCCCCGCCTTGAACGCTTCGCCTTCAAATGTTCTTCAGGTTGTACGAGACTGACGATGCGGCGCCCGCCGATACCGGTGGCGATCAGGCCCAGGCCGTCGAAGAGCAGCGCCAGGGAGAAGAAGCAGCCGATCACGTACTGGCTGCTGCTGGGCCAGCCCGCGAGGACCAGGATGCCGATCAGCAGGCCGAAGGCGCCTTGCAGGAGCGTCAGGGCGAACTGCGGGCCCCGTACCACCAGGCTGCCGACCAGCCGGAAGACTCCGCCGGTCAGGAAGAGCAGCGCCGCGAACATGGTCAGCGCCTCCGCCGCAACATCGGGCCTGCGGATGACGACGACACCGGCCGCGAGGTTCAGCGCGGCGACCACGACGCCCAGCCAGAAGAAGCTGGTGCCCCGCGACTGGACGGCGTGCAGCAGGCCGACGACGCCGCCGATGAGCAGGAGCCAGCCGAACAGGAGCATCGAGGTCAGCGTGGCCACACCGGCGTAGACGAGGCCGACGAGCCCGGCCACGGCGAGGATCACGCCCAGCAGGGCGAGCCAGCCGAAGCTGCGGCTGACCGTCCTGGCCTCCGAGGTGGCTGTGTCGTCCCTGGGTCCGGCCATCAGCGTCTCCCTCTCGCTCGGCCCCCTTCTTGATCGTACGTTCGAGGGGTGCGGATAGCATCCGGCGCATGGAGCCGCAGCTGAGCCACACCGTCACGGACGGCGTCGCCACCGTCCTCATCGACCATCCGGCCAAGCGCAACGCCATGACCGCCGACATGTGGCGTCAGGTGCCGCCACTCCTCGCTGCCCTCGGCGCGGACCCGGCCGTGCGCGCCGTGGTCCTCACCGGCGCGGGCGACACGTTCTGCGCGGGGGCCGACATCTCCACGCTGCGGGAGTCGCCCGGCACCGCGCAGGACCTCGCGGTGCGGGCCGAGGAGGCCCTGGCGGCCTTCCCGAAGCCGACGCTCGCCGCGGTGCGGGGCTACTGCGTGGGCGGCGGCGCACAGCTGGCGGGCGCGTGCGACCTGCGGTTCGCGGACGAGGGCGCCTCGTTCGGGGTGACGCCGGCCAAGCTCGGCATCGTCTACCCGGCGTCGTCCACGCGTCGACTCGTGTCGCTGGTGGGGCCCGCCACCGCCAAGTACCTGCTGTTCTCCGGGGAGTTGATCGGCGCCGAGCGGGCGCTGCGGACCGGTCTGGTGGACGAGGTGCTGCCGTCGGGCGGGCTGGACAAGCGGGTCGACGGGTTCACCCGGGTCCTCACGTCGCGCTCCCTGTTGACGCAGGCGGCCGCCAAGGAGTTCGCCACGGGCCGCACGGACCGGGACGCGTACTGGACGGAGCAGGCGCGCGGCAGCGGCGACACCGCGGAGGGTGTCGCCGCCTTCCTGGAGCGCAGGCAGCCCCGCTTCACCTACTGACCGAAGCGGCTCCTACTGACCGAAGCGGCTCCCGGCACGGAACTTCGCGACGAGATGTGCGGGTGCCTTCTCCGGGGACCCGGCGTCGTAGGGCGGCTGCGGGTCGTACTCGGCCAGCAGCTGCACGGTCTGCGCGTGCTCGTCGCCCGCGATCCGGCCGGCCAGGGTGAGGCCCATGTCGATGCCCGCGGAGACACCGGCCGCCGTGACGTACTTGCCGTCGAAGACGACCCGCTCCCCCGTCGACTCGACGCCGAGCCGCTCCAGCTCGGCCAGCGCGAGCCAGTGCGAGGTGGCGCGGCGGCCCTTGAGGAGGCCCGCGGCGGCCAGCGCGAGCGAGCCCGTGCACACGGACGTCGTCCAGGTGGTCGTGGCGTCGACCGTGCGGAGCCAGCCGAGGAGCGCCTCGTTCTCCATCTGGTCGCTCTGGCCGGGACCGCCGGGCACGACCACGATGTCGGGCCGCTGGACCTCCGCGAAGGACTTGTCGGCGATGAGGGCGAGGGAGCCGTTGTCGTCGCGCACCGGGCCCGCCTGCTCGGCCACGAGGACGGTCTCGGCGCCCGGGAGGTTGACCAGTGTCTGGTAGGGGCCGATGGCGTCGAGGACGGTGAAGCGTTCGTACAGGGCGATGGCGATCTGCATGGTGTCCCTATCGGTGTGGGTGGTCGGTGTGACGGGTGGCTCCGGCGGCCGGTACGGGGTGGAAGCGGCGGCGGTACTCGGCCGGGGCCGCGCCGAGCACCTTCACGAAGGCGCGGCGCATGGCTTCCGGGGTGCCGTAGCCGCAGGCGCGTGAGATTTCCTCGACGCCGTCGGAGGTGTCCTCCAGGAGGCGTCGGGCGTGCTCGATGCGGACGCGCTCGACGTACTTGCCCGGCGTCAGGCCGGTGTCCGCCTGGAAGGCGCGGGCGAAGTGCCGTGGCGAGAGGCGGGCGCGCGCGGCGAGCGCCTCGACCGACAGGTCGTCGGCCGGGTGCTCGGTGATCCACTGCTGGACCTCGCGCAGCGGCTCGCGCCGCGCGGTCTGCGCGGCGAGCTGGACGCTGAACTGCGCCTGGTTCCCCGGGCGCCGCAGGAACACCACCAGGTGGCGGGCGACCGTGAGCGCCACCTCGCGGCCCAGGTCGTCCTCCACGAGTGCCAGGGCGAGGTCGATGCCCGCGGTGACCCCGGCGGACGTGGCGACGTGCCCGTCCCGTACGTAGATGGGGTCGGGGTCGACGTCGATGCCCGGGTGGTCCCTGGCGAGCTTCTCGCAGTACGCCCAGTGCGTCGTCGCCCTGCGCCCCTCCAGGAGGCCGGCCTCGGCGAGGCGGATCGCGCCGGTGCAGACCGAGACGAGGCGCTCCGCGCGCGGGCCGTTCTCGCGCAGCCAGGCGGTCAGCTCCGGGTCCTGCCCGCGCGTGCCCTGGCCGCCCGGGATCAGCAGCGTGTGCGGGGCGGGGGCGTCGGCGAGCGCGGTGTCCGGGACGAGCGTGAGGCCGCTGGAGGTGCGCACGGGTTTGCCGTCCAGGGAGGCGGTGCGGACGAGGTAGCCGTCCTGGGAGTCGGCCGTGCAGAGCCCGGCGCCCGTGAAGACCTCCACGGGTCCCGTGACATCAAGGCTCTGGACGCCGTCGAAGAGGACGACCAGGACGGTTCGCTGCGTCATGCCGTCGATTCTTCGCCCGGCCCGCGATGTCCGCAATGACGAGGAGCCCACCTTTCCTGCCATCGTGAGCGACGGACGGGTCATTGATGGGTGTCATTGAAGGGTGACCACCCCACGTACTACATACCGACCAGTAGGTAACGTGCACCCATGACCTCTTCGACGACCTCGTCCTCCTCGTCCGCGGCGCTGGAGTCGCGGGCCGGGCGCCGCTGCCACTCCGTCCTGAACGCCCTGCACTCGACGCACTACTTCTCGCCGGACGTGAACCGGGAGCTGAGCGGCCTCGGCATCACCCACCCCACCGCCGTGAACTTCGCCGTGCGCGCGGCGGCGCTGGGCGCCGTCGGGCCGGGGACCGTGGCGGCCACCTTCTACAACTACAAGTACGACCTGGTGGCCGCCCACGTCCCCCAGGTATGGCGGACCGCCTCTCCGGAGGACGTCCTCGCGGCGCGTCTGCGGGGCGTCGACACGACGCTGCGGCGGCTGCTCGGCGAGGAGCTCGTCGCCTCGCCGGAGATGGCCGAGGCGGCGGACCTCGCCCTGCGCGCCACCGAGGCCTGCACGCGCGGCGCCCGCCCGCTGTACGCCGCCCACGCCGACCTGCCCGTCCCCGAGCAGCCCCACCTCGCCTACTGGCACGCCGCGACGCTGCTGCGCGAGCACCGCGGCGACGGCCACCTGACCGCGCTGGTCGGCGCCGGACTCGACGGCCTCGAAGCGCTGGTGAGCCACACCGCGACCGGCAAGGGCACCCGGCCGAAGTGGGTCTTCTCCACCCGCGGCTGGAACCAGGAGGAGTGGGACGCGGCCGTGGACCGGCTCCGGGGCCGCGGAGTGCTCGACGGCGAGGGCGAGTTGACGGACGCCGGTGTGGCGCTGCGCCGGGACGTCGAGGCGGAGACGGACCGCCTGGACCGGGCTCCGTACGAACACCTGGGCGCGGCGGGCGTCGAACGGCTCACCGAACTCGGCACGCTCATCACAGGGACGGCACTGCAGGCCGGGGCGTTCCCCGCGGATCTGCTCGGCAAGCGCTGAGCGGACGCGCGCCCGGCATCGCCTCCCGGCGCGCATGGCTTCGCGCGTCCGAGGTACCCGTTCGTCCACCGGCTCCGCCGACCTCCGGCGGACCGGGGACGAAAGGGGAGCTCTCATGTTCCGTGCCATAGCGGACGTTCTGCGCCAGATCGGCGCCGCACTCGCCACGGTCGTCACGCTGCCGTTCCGGGCAGTGGCCCGGCTGTTCGGCGGAGCGTCCCGTTCCGCGGGTCGGGGCGGGCGACGGTCGGGACACACGGGCCGGGCCGGCCGGGTCTGATCACCCCCTGTCGGCGCCACCTGCCACAATTGCCCGGCAACCTCAGCGAGAAGGCGGTACCGGAACGTGGCAGCTTTGAAGACGTCCACCCCAGCATCCATCGAAGGCAGGATCGCCGAGGAGCTCGGCGTACGGGAGCGGCAGGTGAAGGCCGCCGTCGACCTGCTCGACGGCGGCTCCACGGTGCCCTTCATCGCGCGCTACCGCAAGGAAGCGACCGAGATGCTCGACGACGCGCAACTGCGCACGCTCGAAGAGCGCCTGCGCTACCTGCGCGAGCTGGAGGACCGGCGGGCCGCGATCCTCGACTCGGTCCGCGAACAGGGCAAGCTCACCGACGAGCTCGAAGCGCGGATCCGCGAGGCGGACACCAAGGCCCGGCTCGAGGACATCTACCTGCCCTTCAAACCGAAGCGGCGCACCAAGGCGCAGATCGCCCGCGAGGCCGGTCTCGAACCCCTCGCGGACGGGCTGCTCGCCGACCCGAGTGTCGAACCGCGGGCCGCGGCCGCCGCGTTCGTGGACGCCGACAAGGGCGTCGCGGACCCGCAGGCCGCCCTGGACGGCGCGCGGGCGATCCTCGCCGAGCGGTTCTCCGAGGACGCCGACCTGATCGGTGAGCTGCGCGAGCGCATGTGGGTGCGCGGCAGGCTCGCCGCGAAGGTCCGGGACGGCAAGGAGGAGGCGGGCGCCAAGTTCGCCGACTACTTCGACTTCGCCGAGCCGTTCACCGACCTGCCCTCGCACCGCATCCTGGCCATGCTGCGCGGCGAGAAGGAAGAGGTCCTCGACCTCGTCCTGGAGCCCGAGGAGCCCGCCGAGACGCCGGGGACCCCGTCCTCGTACGAAGGCATCGTCGCCCAGCGGTTCGGCGTCGCCGACCGCGGCAGGCCCGGCGACAAATGGCTGCAGGACACGGTCCGCTGGTCCTGGCGGACGCGGATCCTCGTGCACCTCGGCATCGACCTGCGGCTGCGGCTGCGGACCGCCGCCGAGGACGAGGCGGTGCGGGTCTTCGCGTCGAACCTGCGCGACCTGCTGCTCGCTGCGCCCGCGGGCACGCGCGCGACGCTCGGCCTGGACCCCGGGTTCCGTACGGGCGTGAAGGTCGCCGTCGTCGACGCGACCGGCAAGGTCGTCGCGACCGACACGATCCACCCGCACGTCCCGGCCAACAAGTGGGACCAGTCCCTGGCGACGCTCGCCCGGCTCGCCAAGGACCACGACGTCGACCTCGTCGCCATCGGCAACGGCACGGCGTCGCGCGAGACCGACAAGCTCGCCGGTGAACTCATCACCAAGCACCCCGAGTTGAACCTGACGAAGGTGATGGTCTCCGAGGCGGGCGCCTCGGTGTACTCGGCGTCGGCGTTCGCCTCGCAGGAGCTGCCCGACCTGGACGTCTCGATCCGCGGCGCGGTGTCCATCGCCCGCCGCCTCCAGGACCCGCTGGCCGAGCTCGTGAAGATCGACCCCAAGTCGATCGGTGTCGGCCAGTACCAGCACGACCTGTCCGAGATGAAGCTGTCGCGCTCCCTCGACGCGGTCGTCGAGGACTGTGTGAACGGCGTCGGGGTGGACGTCAACACCGCCTCCGCGCCGCTCCTCGCCCGGGTCTCCGGCATCGGCGCGGGCCTCGCGGAGAACATCGTGTCGCACCGCGACGCGAACGGCCCGTTCAAGAGCCGCAAGGGCCTCAAGGACGTCGCCAGACTCGGCCCGAAGGCGTACGAGCAGTGCGCGGGCTTCCTCCGCATCCGCGGCGGCGACGACCCGCTGGACGCCTCAAGCGTGCACCCGGAGGCGTACCCCGTGGTGCGCAGGATGGTGAAGTCGACGGGCGGGGAGGTCGGTTCGCTGATCGGCGACACGGCGGCGCTGCGCTCGCTGAAGCCGGACGCGTTCGTGGACGAGGTCTTCGGCCTGCCCACGGTCACGGACATCCTGAAGGAGCTGGAGAAGCCCGGGCGCGACCCGCGGCCCGCCTTCAAGACGGCGACCTTCAAGGACGGCGTCGAGAAGATCTCCGACCTCGCCGCGGGGATGGTCCTCGAAGGGGTCGTGACGAACGTGGCCGCGTTCGGCGCGTTCGTCGACGTGGGCGTCCACCAGGACGGTCTGGTGCACGTGTCCGCCATGTCCAAGACCTTCGTCAAGGACCCGCGCGATGTCGTGAAGCCCGGCGACATCGTCAAGGTGAAGGTCATGGACGTCGACATCCCGCGCAAGCGGATCTCGCTGACGCTGCGTCTCGACGACGAGGCGAACGCCTCCGGCGAGGACGGGGAGCAGCCGAGGCGGGGCGGCGGTCGACCGCCTCAGCAGCGGCAGCGCGGTCAGGGCGGCGGCGGCCAGGGCGGCGGTCAGGGCCGACGCCAGCAGGGCCAGGCTCAGGGCCAGGGCCAGCGCGGTGGCGGTCGCGGGCAGAAGCCGCAGCGGCAGGGCCCGCCGCCCGCCAACGACGCGATGGCCGAGGCGCTGCGGCGGGCCGGTCTCGTCGACCCGAAGCGGCGCTGACCCGAAGCGGCGCTGACGAGTCGTGGGCACGACAGGGGGTGGAGGTCAGAGTGGCAGTTCCGTCACTTTGCCCTCCGCCACCTCCAGGCGGCGGGTCACGCGGACCGCGTCCAGCATCCTGCGGTCGTGCGTGACCAGGAGCAGGGTGCCCTCGTAGGCGTCCAGGGCCGTCTCCAGCTGCTCGATCGCGGGCAGGTCCAGGTGGTTCGTCGGCTCGTCGAGGACGAGCAGGTTGACGCCCCGGCCCTGGAGCAGCGCGAGGCCCGCGCGGGTCCGCTCGCCGGGTGACAGCGTCACCGCCGAGCGCAGCACGTGTTCCGCCTTCAGGCCGAACTTGGCGAGCAGCGTGCGGACTTCGGCGGGTTCGGTGTCCGGGACGGCCGCGCAGAACGCGTCCAGCAGGGACTCCTCGCCGTGGAAGAGGGCGCGTGCCTGGTCGACCTCGCCGACCAGGACCCCCGAGCCGAGCGCGGCGTGGCCCTCGGTCAGCGGGACGCGGCCCAGGAGCGCGGCGAGCAGCGTCGACTTGCCCGAGCCGTTGGCGCCGGTGATCGCCACGCGGTCCGCCCAGTCGATCTGCAGGGTGACCGGGCCGAGCGTGAACGCGCCCCGCTGGACCTCCGCGTCGCGCAGGCTCGCGACGACCGCGCCGGAGCGGGGTGCGGCGGCGATCTCCATCCGCAGCTCCCACTCCTTGCGGGGCTCCTCGACGACGTCCAGGCGCTCGATCATGCGCTGCGTCTGGCGGGCCTTCGCCGCCTGCTTCTCGCTGGCGTCGCTGCGGAAGTTCCGGCCGATCTTGTCGTTGTCGCCGCCGCCCGATTTGGCCTTGCGGCGGGCGTTCTTGACGCCCTTGTCGGCCCAGGAGCGCTGCATCTGGGCGCGGCCCTGGAGTGCGGCCTTCTTGTCGGCGAACTCCTCGTACTCCTCGCGGGCGTGCCGCCGGGAGGTGTCGCGCTCCTCCAGGTATGCGTCGTAGCCGCCGCCGTAGAGGTTGATCTGCTGCTGGGCCAGGTCGAGTTCGAGGACCTTGGTGACGGTGCGGGTCAGGAACTCGCGGTCGTGACTGACGACGACCGTGCCGGCGCGCAGGCCCCGCACGAAGCTCTCCAGGCGTTCCAGGCCCGCGAGGTCGAGGTCGTTGGTCGGCTCGTCCAGGAGGAACACGTCGTAGCGGGAGAGGAGCAGGGAGGCGAGTCCGGCGCGGGCGGCCTGGCCTCCCGAGAGCGAGGTCATCGGCTGGTCCAGGCTCACGGCGAGCCCGAGCGAGTCGGCGGTCTCCTCGGCGCGCTCGTCGAGGTCCGCGCCGCCGAGCGCGAGCCAGCGCTCCAGGCTGCCCGCGTACGCGTCGTCCGCGCCGGGGGCCCCGTCGACCAGGGCCTGGGTGTCCCGCTCCATGACGCGCTGCGCCTCGGCGACGCCGGTGCGGCGGGCCAGGAACGCGCGGATGGTCTCACCGGGGCGGCGGTCCGGCTCCTGTGGAAGGTGCCCCACGGAGGCGGCGGCGGGTGACAGCCTCAGCTCACCCCCTTCGGGGGCGTCAAGACCGGCGAGCAGCCTCAGCAGGGTGGACTTGCCCGCTCCGTTGGCACCGACGAGACCGATGACGTCCCCGGGGGCGACGACGAGGTCGAGCCCGGCGAACAGCGTGCGGTCGCCGTGGCCGGCGGCGAGATCTTTGGCGACGAGGGTTGCGGTCATCAGGGGGCAATTGTAGGTCGGCGGGATCAGGCGGGTCGCCGTGGTCGTGGTCGGTGCCGGTGGCTTCGGCCGTTGCGGGGCGTCGCGCGTGCGAACGGGTGGGTGTGTGGGAAGGCTCCGCCGCGGAGCGGCGGCTTGGGTACTTGTTACCCCGGCAGGGCCGACGTAGGGGTGACCAGGACATGCGTTGAGGTTCGGGCCACCACGTACGACGTGCCCTTTGTGGTTCTGGGGGCCAGGGGGACCTGGTGGTGGCCCGGCTCGAGGACCTCGTCGAAGACTTCGTGGATGTGGGTGCGGGACAGGCGGTCCATCCGGTACGCCGTGAGTTGGACCCGGCACGTCGAGGTGACTTCGAGCTCCGCCGAGCGGGGCCCGGCGGCGAGGCGGGTGAGGCGGCGCTGTTCCTGGGGGCTGCGGTCCAGCGCGTCCTCGATCTGGGCGACCAGGAGCGGGATGATCGGGGCGAGGCCGTCCACGTAGGCGACGGGAACGTCCGCGGTGTCGAAGGCGGACCGGACGGAGCGCCGGGTCGCCTCGGGCACCGTGGGACCGAAGGCCACCGCCCCGTACGTGCGGAGCTCGTCGGCCGGCACCCCCGTCGCGTCCGCCGCGATCTCCGCGCCGACACCGATCGTCCGCAGCGCGGCGGCCAGCTTCGCGAGGGTCGACACGCGGGCGCCGATCAGGAGGACCCTGCGCCGGTTCTGCGCGTCGCCCTCGGCGAGCAACTGCCCGAGTGCCGCCCGGTACTCGTCGCCGCGGAAGCGGAAGGGCCCTATGCCGTGGTAGCCGTTGAGCTCCAGGTCGGCCCGTTCCGACGTCTGCCAGGCGAAGTCGCGCCAGACGAAGTCGTCGCTGCCGTCGGCGCACTTCTCGATCACCGCGGTGACCGCGCCGCAATCCAGGCCCTCGCACTCGGGGCAGCCGTATATGACGTAGCGCCCCTCCTCCAGCGGCGCCTGCGCCTCCAGGAGCAGCCTCCGTACGTGCGTGGTGAAGATGGCCGGCGGAATGTCGGAGGCCAGCGGCGACACCGCGTCGAGGTCGGAGAGCTGGAAGAGGAGGGGGCGGCCGTTGACGATGAAGTCGACGAAATCGCGGTGCACTTGGTAGTCACCGTTGGCGAGAACCCCACCGGCGCGGATGGCCGGTGCCAGACCGAAGGTCGCGTACTCGGCAGACATGCTGTGAGTATCCCCACCTGACGGCTGATGTGAGCACGGCATCGCACATTCCGATACCGGGTGCCCGTGGGGTCGTCGGGCGCAGCACCGCCGTGTACGGGGGTCTTGCGGCGCGGAGCGTGCTCGTCGGCGTACGCATGGTCGAGGGCGTACCTGCCGAGACCGGTCTGGACGGCGTCGTCGCGCGGTGTGGCCCAGGAGGAGGCGCCGCCCGATGGGCGCCGCCTCCTGGGGCCGCCGGTCAGCGGGGAGCGACCGGGTCGTTGTCCTTCTCGGGGCCGTCGCCGTTGTCGTCGCTGGCGGGGCCGATCTGGAGCTCGAAGTCACCGTCGTGGTGCTCGTGGCCGGCGATGACGGCCTTCTCCAGGACCTCCGTGCCGTGCTCGCCGCGCACGATCAGCGGGTCGTGGCGCAGATCCCGCATGAGGGCCACGCACATGCCGATCATCACGATGGTGAAGGGCGCGGCGACCAGGATCGTGAGGTTGCGCAGGCCGGTGAGCGCGTCGTCGTTGCCGTCGCCGATGAGCAGCATGACCGCGCCGACGGCGCCGGTCACGATGCCCCAGAAGATCACGACGAACCGGCCCGGTTCCAGAGCGCCCTTCTGGGAGAGCGTGCCCATGACGATGGACGCGGCGTCGGCTCCTGAGACGAAGAAGATGCCTACGAGGATCATCACCAGCAGGCTGGTCACGGTGGCGATCGGGTACTCGTTCAGGAGGCCGAAGAGCTGGGCCTCCTGGGTCGTGTCGCCCTTGAGCCCGCCGCGGTCGGCGACCGTCATGGCGCTGCCGCCGAAGACCGCGAACCAGATGAGGCTGACGGTGCTGGGCACCAGGATGACGCCGCCGACGAACTGACGGATCGTGCGGCCGCGGCTGATGCGCGCGATGAACATGCCGACGAAGGGCGTCCAGGAGATCCACCAGGCCCAGTAGAAGACCGTCCAGCTGCTCAGCCAGTCCGCGACGCCCTCACCACTGGACGCCTCGGTGCGGCCGATGAGCTGCGGCAGGTCGTTGAGGTAGGCGCCGATGGAGGTGGGCACCATGTCGAGGATGATGACGGTGGGGCCCGCGATGAAGACGAAGAGGACCAGCAGCCCCGCGAGCACCATGTTGATGTTGGAGAGCCACTGCACGCCCTTCTCCACACCGGAGATGGCGGACGCCACGAAGGCCAGGGTCAGTACGGCGATGATCGTGACGAGCAGGCCGGTGCCCGCCTTGTCCATCCAGTCGACCTCTTCCATGCCGCTGCCGATCTGCAGGGCGCCGAGGCCCAGCGAGGCGGCCGAGCCGAAGAGCGTGGCGAAGATGGCCAGGATGTCGATGACCCGGCCCCACGCGCCGCGTGCGTGCTTCTTGCCGATGAGCGGCTCGAAGACGGCGCTGATGGTCTGGCGCCGGTTGCGGCGGAAGGTGCTGTACGCGATGGCGAGGCCCACGACCGCGTAGATCGCCCACGGGTGGAGCGTCCAGTGGAAGAGGGTGGTGGCCATCGCGGTCTCCATGGCCGCGGGCGCGTCCGACGGGTCGGTGCCCGGCGGATGGTCCTTGAAGTGGGCCAAGGGCTCGCTCACGCCGTAGAACATCAGGCCGATGCCCATACCGGCGCTGAACATCATGGCGACCCAGGAGACGGTACGGAACTCCGGGTCCTCGCCCTCCTTTCCGAGGGTGATCTTTCCGTACCGGCTGACGGCCAGCCAGAGCGCGAAGACGACGAACCCCGTGGCGGTCAGCATGAAGAACCAACCGCCGTTGTGCATCAGACCGTTGAGCATGTCCGTGGAGACATTCTCGAGCGAGTCCGTCGACACCGCGCCCCAGACCACGAACGCGAGGGTGAGCACGGCGGTGACGCCGAACACCACCCGGTCCGTCTGCGGGGATCGGCCGCCGTGGGCGGGCGCCATGATCTCCGACGCCCCTCCCCCGTCGTCCGCTTTATGCTGATCCTGCGTCACAAGTGACACCTTTCAGGGGGTCGGTATTGAGTCGAGAGTTTGTTCTCCGTTACCCCCTACCACATGTGACGTACCTCTCACCTTCTCAACAGGCCATGTCGGGCCGAGCTGTGACCATGTGATACGGCGCACGCTCGTCGAGCAGCAGCGGCACGAGGGCCCGCGCGGACTGCCGCAGGGGAACATATGCGCCAGCTTTCGTGCGCTTCACGGTGACGCCGTGCAGGGCCAGTTCGTCCTTGATGTCGCGGTACTGCGCGGTGTCCAGGCGGTATCCGCAGGGCGGGTCCTGGATGATCTCGGCGGGCTCGGCCGGGTCGTTGTCCGCGCCGCCGATGTAGACCGGACCGCGGTCGAGGAAACCCTCCGCGCGGGCCGCGCCGGTGGCCGCCTCCAGCCTTCCGCGGCGTTCGGCCGTGAAGTCGAGCAGGCCGCCGAGCGCGGAGCGTTGGGAGCTGACGCGGCGCCGGTTGTTGAGCGCCTCGTCCTTCTTCTCGGCGTCCGTGAGGGGGTCGACGCGGCTCTCGATCAGCAGCCCGGCGGCGTGCTTGATGCCGGACATGTTGCGCAGGATGCGCTCCTGTCCGTCGCCCGCGGTCTGCTTGACGGGGTCGCCGGTGACGGGGTCGGTCCAGATGCCGTACGTGCCCGTGGTGTACCCGTCGTGCTCGGCGGCCGGCCGCACGTACGCCTTGGACAGCGTCTGCGCCTCCCCGTGCACGGCCTCGTCGGTGTTGAGGTTGCGCGGCCAGAGGTCGAACAGGTCCTTGTCGTAGTACTTGGGTGTGGCGCCGTACTCGTGCAGGTCGTAGATGACGTCGGGGTCGCGGTCCCGGATCACCGCGGCCATGGCGCGCGCCTCGGCGGTCTTGAGGGCGAGGTGGTCGCGGTTGATGTCGACGCCGTCGGAGTTGCCGCGGGTGTCGGCGGCGCGCCCGTCGGGGTTGGCGGTCGGCACGACGAGGAGCGTGGTGCGGCTGAGGAAGCGTTTCGTCTTCTTGTCCTTCGCGTACGCCAGGTCACGGATCGTGGACAGACAGGCCTCGCGGCCCGAGGGTTCGTCGCCGTGCTGGCTGCAGATCAGCAGCACGGTGTTCCTCGTCGGGCGTTCGCCGATGCGGACCAGTTGGACGGGGCGGTCCTTCTTGGTGGTGCCGATGCGGTCGACGGAGACCCGCTCGGTGGCGCGGTCCACGGTGGCGAGCAGGTCCTGTTCCTCGGGCTGCGTGGTCCAGCGCGCTCCGTTCGTCTCCTCGAATCCGGTACGGGGCGGGGTCGGTGTCGCCTGCGCGGGCGCCGTCAGGAGCGGCGCGGCGAGCGCGGCGGTGGCGCAGACGAGCGCGAGGGAGCGGATGCGCGGTGTCATGAAGTGCTGCCTCCCGGGACGGGGTTGATGCGGCGCGGCGGGGCCACGCCGTCGAGTCGGGCTTCTCGGGGAGTGACGGATGCGGAGGTGGTGAACGCTCCGGCGCCGCCCACCAGGGGCAGTTTCGCCGAGGTGCGGGCCAGGTCGAGGGCGAGCGTCGGGGTGTCGGCGGGGGGTTCGATCAGATTGCGGTCGGTGCCCGCCACGATCAGGGCGAGTCGGTGACCCTTGGGCACGATGTGGTCGGTGGCGGCGAGGTCGAGGGTGATGGTGTGCGGCTTGCCCGGGGTGAGGGGGCGGCCGTGGCGGGCGTCGGCCCAGTTGCCGAGGTCGGCCCAGCCCCGGCTGAAGATCGTGTAGTCGACGTCGGCGGTCTTGGCGCGCGTCTCCTTGAAGCAGGAGCTGTCACCCGTGGTGCTCGCTCCCCAGCACGTGCGTTCGGGAAGGGTGGTGATGCCCTCGCCGGCGGCGGCGTAGTCGCGGATGGTGTCGGGGCCGAGGTCGACGAGGACCGCGGAGAGGTGCGCGGTGCGGGTCGTCGGGGTCGCGGTGACGGTGACCCGGGAGGAGCCGGAGAGTCGCAGGTCACGGGCGAGCGGCCGACTGGTGAAGCCCGCCTTGGACGGTGTCGACATGTCGATGTTCTCGGCCCATGCGGTCTCGCTCAGGCGCGGGTCGTCGGTGAACGTCTCGGTGCCCTTGCCGCGCCGGGTGCCGAGGGTGCCGACGCCGGGCTCCGTGCCCTTGGCGGGGCGGAGTTCGACGGCGCGGGTGCCGCGCGGCGGCCAGACGCGGTCGGTGCTCCAGCGGTCCGGGGCGCGCTCGATGTCGGCCATCGGCTCGCGGTCGACTCCGTTGTCGTAGCCGAGGAGTTCGTGGTCGAACCAGCGGTGCAGGGTGCGGACCCAGTCGGCGCGGCGGAAGTCGAACGGGTCGACGTGTCCTGCCTGGCTGAGCCAGATCTTGCGGTCCACGCCGTTCGCGGCGAGCGCGTCCCACCACTGGCCGAAGTGCTTGGTGCGGACGTTGAGGTCCTGCATGCCGTGGACGACGAAGACGCTGGCGCGCACCCGGTCGGCGTCCGGGACGTGGTCGCGCTCGCTCCACAAGGGAGTCCAGTCGCCCGTGCGGGGCGCCCCTTCGATGAGGCGCTGCTTCACGGCGCCGCAGCGTGCGCGGGCCTCGGGGCTCTCGATGCCGCTCGCGAGGCGGTCGGGGCCGCTGCCGTACAGCGGGGCGCCCTTGGCGAAGTAGTAGTCGTACCAGGAGGAGATCGCGCCGATCGGCACGATCGTCTTGAGACCCGGGACTCCGGTGGCGGCGACGCCCTGCGCCACGGTCCCGTCGTAGCTCTTGCCGATCATTCCGGTGGCGCCGTTGGTCCAGGCGGCCTTCGTCCGCTCGGTCCCGGTGCGGCTGGTGTAGCCGCGGGCGCGGCCGTTCAGCCAGTCGACGACGGCTTTCGCGGACTGGACGTCGGAGCGGCCGCCGACGTCGACGCAGCCGTCGGAGCGGTTGGTGCCCGCGAGGTCCACGGCGACGTAGCCGTAGCCGCGGGGCACGAAGTAGTTGTCGTAGTACAGCGGGAGCTGGACGGGGTTGCCGTCCGCGTCGTACGTCTTCTTCTGGCTCTCGTTGCCGCGGCCGCAGCACGAGTAGTAAGGGCTCGCGTCCATGATCACGGGTATGCGGCGGCCCTGGCGGTCGAGTTCACGGGGTCGGACGATGTCGACGGCGACGCGGTCGGTCTTCCCGTCCGCGTCGCCGTCGATCCTGGTGTCGACCCATACGGATTCGCGGATCGCGTCCTCGTACGAGTACACGGGTCTGCTCTCGCGCGGTGTGCGCGAGGCTTCGGCGGCGCCCTGCGCCGCGCCCGGGGACATGAGGCCGGCGATCAGGGCGGCAAGGGCCGCCGTCAGGAGCGTTCTCCACAGGACGCGGGTGCGTCGCGCACGTATCGGCATGGCGCGGAAGGTACACCGGTGAACTCGCGTGCGACAGAGGGCCGCACGCAGCGACGACAGGTGCATGGGACATTGAGGCACATGTCGGCCGAATGGCAATCGTGTGACGGGAGGGGCCATGGACATGACGTATGCGGAAGGGGCTGAATAGGCTCGTCGACCAAGACGAACACATGTTGTGCCCCTACGACTTGGAGCTCTTGTGCACCGCAGACTCATCGCCCCGGGCGCTCTGGCGGCCTCTCTCCTGCTGGCGATCCCGGCATCGGCGGCCGATTTCTCCCCCGGGGCCCCGGGCATCGGCGACCCCTATTACCCGGCGAGCGGCAACGGCGGATACGACGTCTCCCACTACGACCTGCGGCTGAAGTACCAGCCCAAGACCGACCTGCTCGAAGGCACGGCGACGCTCAACGCCCGCACCACGCAGGACCTCTCGCGCTTCAACCTCGACTTCGGCCTGAAGGTCTCCGAGGTGCGGGTCAACGGCAAGAAGGCGAAGTTCAAGAAGACCGGCGACCAGGAGCTGGAGATCACGCCGTCGGCCGGGCTGCCCAAGGGCACGCCGGTCACGGTCGTCGTGCGGTACGCGGGCAAGCCGTCCGAGCTGAAGATCAACGGTTACACGGCGTGGCACCGGACGCCGGACGGCGGTGTCGCGGCGCAGGAGCCGGAGGCCGCCGTGTGGTGGTTCCCGTCCAACGACCACCCGCTCGACAAGGCGACGTACGACGTGTCCGTCTCGGTGCCCGACGGCACCCAGGCGATCTCCAACGGCGTGCTCCAGTCGCAGAGTTCCAAGCTCGGCTGGACCCGCTACAGCTGGCGGTCGAACAAGCCGCAGGCCAGCTACCTCGCGACGCTCGCGGTCGGCAAGTTCGACATCACGACCGACAAGACGGAGGGCGGCCTTCCCGTCCTCAACGCGTACAGCAAGGACCTGGGCGACAACGCGGGCGCGGCGCGGGCCAGCATCGAGCGGACCACCGAGGTCGCCGAATGGCTGGAGACGCTCTACGGCAAGTACCCGTTCAACGCGCTCGGCGGCTACGTCCCGAACGTGAAGAGCAGCTACGCCCTGGAGACCCAGACCCGGCCCTTCTACAGCCCCGCCGCGTTCGCCAACGGCTCCAACGCCTCCATCGTCGTCCACGAGCTGGCCCATCAGTGGTACGGCGACAGCGTCTCCGTGGACGGCTGGAAGGACATCTGGGTCAACGAGGGCTTCGCCCGCTACAGCCAGTGGCTGTGGTCGGAGAAGGAGGGCGAGGGCACGGCTCAGGAGCTCGCGGACTACGTGTACGCCCAGCACCCCGCCGACGACCCGTTCTGGAAGGTCAAGCCGGGCGACCCGGGCCCGGACAACCAGTTCCACGGCGCGGTGTACGACCGGGGCGCGGTCGCCCTCCAGGCCCTGCGCAACGAGGTCGGCGACGACACGTTCTTCGAGATCCTGAAGGGCTGGCCGCAGAAGCACGCGTACGGCAACGCCAAGGTGAGCGACTTCGTGAAGTACGCGGAGAAGGTCTCCGGCAAGCCGCTCGCGGAGCTCTTCGACACGTGGCTCTACCAGCCGTCGCGGCCCGCGGCGCCCGCGGTGCGCGAGGCCGGCATCGCCCGCTCGGGGGCCGCCCCGGCCA
Source organism: Streptomyces sp. Je 1-369 (assembly GCF_026810505.1). Classification (NCBI taxonomy): domain Bacteria; kingdom Bacillati; phylum Actinomycetota; class Actinomycetes; order Kitasatosporales; family Streptomycetaceae; genus Streptomyces; species Streptomyces sp. Je 1-369. The sequence goes on along the minus strand of NZ_CP101750.1, from coordinate 7,705,184 downwards.
AGCCGAACTCGTGGAAGCAGATCGCGGCGACGAACGGCGTGCACGACCACGGACACGATCACGACCACTGACGATGCCCAGCGCCGCGCCGTCGGGGGGCTGACTCCCGGCGGCGCGGTGGCGCGCTTGTTCCTCGGCAGGCCTCAGCGTGCCCTCAGCGCGCCTCGGCGTACGTCTCCAGGATGACGTTGAGGACCGCGTCCGGTTCCCGCACCGTCGGGAAGTGGTCGCTGTGCGCGAGCCGCACCACCCGGCAGCCCGGAATGCGCCGCGCCATGCTCTCGTTCAGTTGGACCACCTCGGGCTGGTCGCGTTCCCCGATGACGAGGGTGCAGGGGACGTCGAGCTCGCCGAGCCGGTCGTACGCGGGCGGGTCGGGCACGTGGTGCGGATGCACGGCGAACCATGCCGGGACCACCGCCTTGAGCAGCGCCGTCACCTCGGGGTCTGCGCCGGTGCCCGCCGCCGCGGAGACGCGCCGCATCATCGTCACGATGCCGTCCACGTCGCCCGCCTGGGCGCGTCGGCCGACCTCGGCCATGAACTCGGGCGGGAGGAGCTCCTCGGCGCCGGTGACGCCCGGGACGATCAGGGCGAGGCTCGCCACCCGGGCGGGGTCGCGGAGCGCCAGGCTGATCGCGGTCGCCCCGCCCATGCTGGACGCCGCGAGGACCGCCCGGCCCACGCCGTAGTGGTCCAGGACGGCGATCAGGTCCTCGACCAGCGAGAACGGGGCGGTGGGGGCGGGCGACCTGCCGTACCCCCGCGCGTCGTAGTGGATCACCCGGTGCCGCTCCGTGAGGCGCGGCAGGATGCCGTCCCAGACGCGGGAGTCGCCCACGCCCGGGTGCAGAAGGATCAGAGGGAGGCTCGCGCCGCCCGTGCCGCTCGGTTCACCCGAGTCGTGCGACCACAGTTCGCCGTCCTTGACCGAGACCATGACGTCCATGCCTGCGAGTCTCGGGGTGCGACGTCAGGGCCGCCAGTGGTGGCGGGGGACGAGGGCGTGAATCCGTACGCCTAGCGGCCAAAACCCGATGGATCGGTGCCGGGATCGGCGGAAGGCTCGGTTCTCGGCGTCGCACCCGGTCCCGCCGCAGGTCCCGTGAGCGGGTCGGCCGCGACGCGTCCCGCCACTTCGGAGGCCCATTCGGAGATCTGGCGGCGCAGCTCGGCCTCGGCCTCGGCGCGCTCCGCCTCTCCCCTGGCCTGCCCGGTGGCCGGCTGCCCCGCGCCGTCCCACGGCCCGTCCGCGTGCGCCTGGGAGAACAGCGTCGTGTCCGTTCGCCGTCGGCTGCCGGGCGGGGCCGGGTCCGTGAAGGCGGGGCCTGGCACGGCGACCGGCACGAAGGCGGGGGCGGGCAGGAGGACGCGCTCCATGCGGAGCAGGAGACGTGCGGCGAGGACACGGATGAACTGCATGACGGGGCTCTACCCGCTCATCCGTGCACAACAACGCACACATGCAGGTCAGTTGTCCGCAGAGCCCTTGCCCCGGCCCTCGCACCCGGGTGAGACGACCTCGGCCGCCCGCGGTCCGCCTCAGTCCCCGAAGTCGTACACCGTCACCGCGACCCCCCGCGCCCCCAGGCGCTCGGCTATCAGCGGCTCGACGCGGGACCACTTGCCGCCCGCGAGTCCGCAGCCGATGCGCGGCATGTGCACGGAGGCGCCGAGCTCCTCGGCCTTGTCGGCGAGGGTGGCCAGGGCGGTGTCAGCCCCCGAGGTCGTTGCAGACATGGGCGATCAGCTTGGGGCCCTTGCCGAACGGCGCGGTGGCGTCACCTCGGACATACGTGATCTCCGACATGACGCCACCGTACGGGCTGCCACTGACAGTGGCGGTGGGGCGGGCAGGGGGGCGGTACCGGCTATCGGTCCTGCGGCACCTTGAGGCTGTCGGGCTGACGCCCGACCCGGCGCCGGACGCCGAACCAGCCCGCGACGAGGGCGAGGCCGACGACCGGGATGAGGAAGAGCGTCTTGCGGCCGACCTCGGCGTCCTTCCACATCAGGCAGAGGACGGCGAGCAGGAACGCGATGGTCACGTACTCGGTGACACCGCTGAACGGGAGCTGGAACTTCGGCCGGGTGACCTCGCCGCGCTTCGCGCTGCGCACGAAGGCCAGGTGGCAGACCATGATCGTGATCCAGGTGCCGATGATGCCGAGCGAGGCCACGTTCAGGACGATCTCGAAGGCCTTGCCCGGGACCACCTTGTTGAGGCCGACGCCGACGACGCCGAGGGACGCGGTGAGCAGGATGCCGCCGTAGGGGACCTGGTTGCGGTTCATCTTGGCGGTGAACTTCGGGGCGGAGCCCGACATCGCCATGGAGCGCAGGATGCGGCCGGTGGAGTACAGGCCGGAGTTGAGCGAGGACATGGCGGCCGTGAGGACCACGAAGTTCATGACGTCGCCCGCGGCCGGCACGCCGATCTTGGAGAGGACCGTCACGAACGGGCTCTGGTCGGCCGTGTACATGACGCCGGGCAGCAGCAGCGCGAGCAGCACCACGGAGCCGACGTAGAAGAGGCCGACGCGCCACATGATCGAGTTCACCGCGCGCGGGACGATCTTGTGCGGCTCCTTGGTCTCGCCCGCCGCGACACCGACGAGCTCCAGCGAGGCGTACGCGAAGACGACGCCCTGCATGACGATCACGACCGGCATCAGGCCGTTCGGCATGAGGCCACCGTGGTCGGTGATCATGTTGAGGCCGGGCGTCTCGCCGCCCACCTTGTGCTGGCTGGCGAGCAGCCAGATACCAATGATCATGAAGGCGCTCAGTGCGGCGACCTTGATGATCGAGAACCAGAACTCCATCTCGCCGAAGTACTTCACCGAGACGAGGTTCACCGCGAGCACGATCGCGAGGGCGATCAGCGCAAGGACCCACTGGGGTATGTCGGTGAAGAAGCTCCAGTAGTGCGTGTAGAGCGCGATCGCCGTGATGTCGGCGATGCAGGTGGTCGACCAGTTGAGGAAGTACATCCAACCGGCGAAGAACGCGCCCTTCTCACCGAGGAACTCACGCGCGTACGAGACGAACGAACCCGACGACGGCCGGTAGAGGACCATCTCGCCGAGCGCCCTGACGACGAAGAACGCGAAGATGCCGCACACGAGGTAGGCAAGGGCGAGCGCGGGGCCCGCCGAATGGAGGCGGCCGCCCGCCCCCAGGAAGAGGCCGGTGCCGATCGCGCCACCGATCGCGATCATGTTGACGTGACGGGCCTTGAGGTCCTTGCTGTATCCGGCGTCGCCCGCGTCCGCGGGGGCCTGGGTCGCATCCGTGCGGGGTGCGTCCACGATGGCCGAATCTACGGCTTCCTTGCTCACGTGGTGGATCTACTCTCTGGTGCCCGGAAGAACTCCGGGGTCCGGATGTGCCCCGGCCCGCGCACCCCTGACGCGCGCGGACCGACGGGACACCTTCCCCCAGAGATCGCCCCCCACGCGGTGGCGCACGTCACATAGCGGGACTTCTCACATGCTGGTCAAGGGGTGTACATACCGTCGATGACCTGCATGTACTTGTCACGGATCACCCGGCGGCGCAGCTTCAGGGAGGGCGTCAGCTCGCCCGTGTCGGGTCCCCATTCCTCGGTGAGAAGCCGGTAGCGCTTGATCTGCTCGGTGCGGTTCAGGTGCGCGTTGGCGGCCTCGACCGCGCGCGCCACCTCCGCCCGCACGTCCTCGTGCATGGCCGGATCGCCCTCTACATCGATCCCGCGCGCGGCGGCCCAGGCGGGCGTCATCTCCCGGTCCAGGACGAGCAGCGCCACGAGGTAGGAGCGGCCGTCCCCGTGGACCAGGGCCTGTCCTATGAGGGGGTGCTCCTTGAGCGTGTTCTCGACGAGGGCGGGCGAGACGTTCTTGCCCGTCGACGTCACGATCATTTCCTTCTTGCGGTCGGTGAGCCAGAGGTAGCCGTCCTCGTCGAGCCGCCCGATGTCGCCGGTGGCGAACCAGCCGTCCGCGTCGCGGGCGTCGTCGAGCCCCCCGTCGGGCCGCAGATAGCCGTCGAAGACCGTGGCACCGCGCACGAGGATCTCGCCGTCCTCCGCGATGCGTACGTCGAGGCCCTCCAGGGGGCGGCCCACCGAGCCGAGCCGGAAGCCGTCGGGGCTGTTCGTGGTGACCACTCCGGAGGTCTCGGTGAGCCCCCACGCGTCCATGATCACGAGGCCGAACCCGGCCCAGAAGCGGGAGACGTCCGGCGGCATCGGCGCGGAGGCGCTCGCCGTCCACACGAGCCGGTCGAAGCCGGCCAGTGCGAGCAGCGGGTCGAGGATGTCCCGCCTGGCCTGCTCGTACGCGGACCGCAGCGCTTCGGAGGGCTCCTCGCCCCGCTCCCGGCAGGCCACGTGCGCGCGTGCCGTCTCGTTGGCGGCCTCGATGGCGCGGCGCCGCTCATCGGGCAGCCCGGCGAGCGCCGCCCGTACGGAGGCGGCGAGCTTCTCCCACACGCGCGGGACGCCGAAGAACTGGAAGGGGTGCAGTTCGCGCGCGGTGGCGGCCACGTGGGCGGGGTCGGCGCACAGGTAGACGTGGGCGGCGCGCAGCACCGGCAGGTAGATGCCGAGCAGGCGCTCCGCGATGTGTGCGAAGGGCAGGTAGCAGATGTGGCCCACGTGGTCGGGGAACTCGACGACGCCGTCCAGGGCGATGCCGCCCACGAGGACGTTGCGGTGGGTGAGGCGGACGCCCTTGGGGTCGCCGGTGGTGCCGGAGGTGTAGACGACGGTGAGGGCGTCGGTGGGGCGGTTCTCGCGCCGCCCCTTCTCGAAGGCGTCGGGGTTGAAGAGGCGGCTGCCGGTCGCGTGCAGGGAGCCGTACGTGCGATGCTCGCCCGCTTCGGCGGCCTCCACGACGACGAGACGCTCCAGGGGCGCGGTGTCGTCCGCCAGGAGGGGCTCCCAGCGAGGGCGTTCGCGGGCGCCCTCGACGATCGCGAAGCGGGCCCCGCTGTGCCGGACGATGTGCGCGACCTGTTCGGGGGCCGAGGTGCCGTACACGGTGACGGGGACGGCGCCGAGGTGCACCAGGGCGAGGTCGCTCAGCCAGTGCTCGGGGCGGTTGCCCATCATCATCAGGACGTGTTCGCCGCGCTCGACGCCGAGCGCGGCGTAACCGGCGGCCAGGACGGCGACCTTGCGCCGCGCCTCGCGCCAGGTGAGCGTCGACCACTCGTCCCCCACGCGCCAGGAGAGCGCGGGAAGGTCTCCGTGGTCCTCGGCATTGCGGAGCAGCAGGGCGGGGAGCGTGATGTCGGCAGGGTCTCCGGGGAGTCGCAGGATCGTGGTCATGACCGCCTCCTGGTGCCATCGATTGGGCCGGAGGGTTTCACAACACTGGTGTGCCAGCAATACTGTTGCACCATGACGACCGATACCGAGAGCGTCGCGACCGAGGCCGATGAGCCGACGCTCACGGTCGACGAACTCGCCGCGCGCGCGGGGGTCACGGTCCGCACGATCCGCTTCTACAGCACCAAGGGCCTGCTGCCGCCGCCGGTGATCGGCCCGCGCCGCGTCGGCCACTACGGCCAGGAGCACCTGTCCCGGCTCGCGCTCATCGAGGAGTTGCAGCACCAGGGCATGACGCTCGCCGCGATCGAGCGGTACCTGGAACAGCTGCCGGCCGACCTGAGCGCGCACGATCTGGCCATCCACCGCGCCCTGGTGGCCTCCTGGGCGCCCGACTCGGCGGAGGACGTCCCGCGCGCCGAGCTGGAGCGCAGGGCGGGCCGCACGCTCGACGACGCGGACCTGGAACGGCTCGCGGCGATGGGCGTGGTCGCCGGGACCCCGGCCCCCGGGACGTACCGCGTGGACCTGGGCCTGTTGCGCCTCGGCGTGCAGCTCCTGGACGTGCCCATCGCCCACGAGACGATCCTCGCGGCGCGCACGGTCCTGCTCGACCACACGCGCTCGGCGGCCGGTGAGCTGTCCCGGCTCTTCCGCGACGAGGTGTGGGGGCCCTACCGCGAGCGGGAGTCGGACACCGAGGACGCCGAGCAGGTGGCGGCGATGCGGTCGCTGTCGGCACACATGCAGCCGATGGTGGTGCAGGCGCTGGTGACGGCGTTCCAGCGCTCCCTGAAGGAGGAGCTGAGGGAGTGGCTCAAGGAGGACTGAGCCACCCTTCAGCTGCCGTGATCATGCCCCTCGGCGGGATACGACGCGGCAGCGGAGGCCCCGGTTCCACCCCTGACCAGGCGTAACCGGAGCCACCAGGGGGCGTCAGCTGTCGCTGAACTTCCCGCCGTTCTCCGCCTTCTCGACGAGCAGCGCGGGCGGCGCGAACCGCTCCCCGTAGGTCTCGGCGAGTTCACGCGCGCGTGCCACGAAGCCGGGCAGTCCGCCTTCGTAGCCGTTGATGTACTGCAGGACGCCGCCCGTCCAGCCCGGGAAGCCGATGCCGAGGATGGAGCCGATGTTGGCGTCGGCGACGGAGGTCAGGACGCCCTCCTCCAACAGGCGTACGGTGTCGAGCGCTTCGGAGAACAGCATCCGCTCCTGCATGTCCTTGAACGGGATCTCGTGCCCCGGCTTGGTGAAGTGCTCGCGCAGGCCCGGCCAGAGGCGGTCGCGCTTGCCGTCCACGTACTCGTAGAAGCCCGCTCCCCCGCTCCTGCCGGGGCGCCCGAACTCGTCCACCATGCGGTCGATGACGCTGTCGGAGGGGTGCCCCGCCCAGGTGCCGCCCGCCTCCTCGACGGCCCGCCTGGTCTCGTTGCGGATCTTGCGGGGCAGCGTGAGGGTCAGCTCGTCCATGAGGGAGAGGACCTTCGCCGGGTAGCCGGCCTGGGCCGCGGCCTGCTCGACGGAGGCGGGCTCGATGCCCTCGCCGACCATCGCGACGCCTTCGTTGATGAAGTGCCCGATGACGCGCGAGGTGAAGAAGCCGCGCGAGTCGTTCACGACGATCGGCGTCTTGTTGATCTGGCGCACCAGGTCGAAGGCGCGGGCCAGCGCCTCGTCACCGGTCCGCTCGCCCTTGATGATCTCGACGAGCGGCATCTTGTCGACGGGCGAGAAGAAGTGCAGGCCGATGAAGTCGACAGGACGCGAGACGCCCTCCGCCAGCGTGGTGATCGGCAGGGTGGAGGTGTTGGAGCAGAGCAGCGCGTCCGGCTCGATGACGTCCTGGATCTCCTGGAACACCTTGTGCTTGAGCGAGGTGTCCTCGAAGACCGCCTCGATCACCGCGTCGCAGCCCGCGAGGGCCTGCGGGTCCGCGGTCGGCGTGATGCGGGCCAGCAGCGCGTCCGCCTTGTCCTGGCTCGTACGCCCCTTGGCCACGGCCTTGGCGCAGAGCTTCTCGGAGTACGCCTTGCCCTTCTGCGCCGCCTCCGCGGAGACGTCCTTGAGGACGACCTCGATGCCCGCGCGGGCGCACGAGTACGCGATGCCCGCGCCCATCATGCCCGCGCCGAGCACGGCGACCTTGCGGACCTGGCGCGGCTCGATGCCTTTGGGGCGGTTGGCGCCGGAGTTGACGGCCTGGAGGTCGAAGAAGAACGCCTGGATCATGTTCTTCGCGACCTGGCCGGTGACCAGCTCGGTGAAGTACCGGGCCTCGATGGTCAGCGCGGTCTCGAAGTCGACCTGCGAGCCCTCGACGGCCGCGGCGAGGATGTTGCGCGGCGCCGGGTAGTTGGCACCCGCCGTCTGCTTCTTCAGGTTGGCGGGGAAGGCGGGCAGGTTCGCCGCGAACTTCGGGTTGGCCGGGGTGCCGCCCGGGATGCGGTAGCCGGGCTTGTCCCAGGGCTGCTGCGACTCCGGGTTGGCGTCGATGAAGGCGCGCGCCTTCTCCAGCATCTCCTCGCGCGTGGCGGCCACTTCGTGGACGAGGCCGTTCTCCAGGGCGCGCTTCGGGTTGTATTGGGTGCCCTGGAGCAGCACCTTCAGGAGGGCGTCGGCGATGCCCATGAGGCGCACGGTACGGGTGACGCCGCCGCCCGCGGGGAGCAGGCCGAGGGTGACTTCGGGCAGGCCGATCTTGGAGCCGGGCGCGTCGAGGGCGACGCGGTGGTGCGAGGCGAGGGCGATCTCGTAACCGCCGCCGAGGGCGGCGCCGTTGATCGCGGCGACGACGGGCTTGCCGAGGGTCTCGATGCGGCGCAGCGAGTTCTTGATGGCGGTGCCCGCGTCGAACGCCTCCTGGGCGTTCTCCGGGCCGACCTTGATCATGTCCTTGAGGTCGCCGCCCGCGAAGAACGTCTTCTTGGCGGAGGTGTAGATGAACCCGCGGATGGCGTCCTGGTCGGCCTGGACGGCGGCCTCGGCGCGGTCGGCGATCGCCGCGATGGACTCCTTGAACGCCTGGTTCATGGTGTTCGCGGACTGGTTGGGGTCGTCGAGGACGAGGGTGACGACACCGGTGTCGTCCTGTTCCCAGCGGATGGTGGTGCTTGCGGTCATGTTCGTTTCTCCGTGAAGTCTGATGACGGGCGGAATCCGGGGAGGGCGGCTGGGGGTCGTGTCCGGCCGGCCGCCGGTGGGGGCTGGTCGCTCCGTTCCCCGCGCCCCTGAAAGGCGCACTGCGTGCGCCGTCCGAGGGGCCGTGTGGGGGAAGGCGCGGCGAAGCCGCGGGCCTTCAGGGGCGCGGGGAACGGCGCGAGCGACCACGAGGGACCCGCAGTGGGCGACGCGGCCCAGCCCCGCCGGCGCGTAGCCCTACAGCCGTTCCACGATCGTGGCGATGCCCATCCCCCCGCCCACGCACAACGTGGCCAGCCCGTACCGGAGGTCCCGCCGCTCCAGCTCGTCCACGAGCGTCCCGAGGATCATCGCCCCGGTCGCCCCGAGCGGGTGCCCGAGCGCGATCGCACCACCGTTGACGTTGACCTTGTCCAGGGAAAGCCCCATGTCCTTGACGAAGCGCAGCACGACCGCCGCGAACGCCTCGTTGATCTCGACGAGGTCGATGTCGTCGATCGTGAGCCCCGCCTTGGCGAGCGCCTTGCGCGTCGCGGGCGCGGGCCCGGTGAGCATGATCAGCGGGTCGGAGCCGGAGACGGCCGCCGAGACGATCCGCGCGCGCGGAGCGAGCCCGTACCGCTCGCCGACCTCCTTCGTGCCGACGGCGACCAGCGACGCCCCGTCGACGATGCCGGAGGAGTTGCCCGCGTGGTGCACGTGGTCGATCTGCTCGATCCAGTGGTACTTCTGCAGCGCGACCGCGTCGAACCCGCCCAGGTCGCCGATGTCCTTGAAGGACGGCTTCAGCTTGGCGAGGGAGTCGGCGGTGGTGCCGGGCCGCAGGTGCTCGTCGTGGTCGAGGACGACGAGGCCGTTGCGGTCCTTGACGGGCACGACGGACCGGGCGAAGCGGCCGTCCTTCCATGCCGCGGCGGCCCGCTCCTGGGAGAGCGCCGCGTACTCGTCGACGTCGCGCCGCGTGAAGCCCTCGACCGTGGCGATGAGGTCCGCGCCGATGCCCTGTGGCGCGAAGTCGGTCTCGAAGTTGGTCATCGGGTCGGCGAACCAGGCGCCGCCGTCCGACGCCATCGGGACGCGCGACATCGACTCGACGCCGCCCGCGAGCACCAGGTCCTCCCAGCCCGAGCGGACCTTCATCGCGGCGAGGTTGACCGCTTCGAGGCCGGAGGCACAGAAGCGGTTCTCCTGGACGCCCGCGACTGTGTCGGGCAGCCCGGCCGCGATGGCCGCGATGCGCGCGATGTCGGAGCCCTGGTCGCCGACGGGGCCCACCACACCGAGGACGATGTCGTCGATGGCGGCCGGGTCGAGGCCGGGGAAGCGGGCCTGGATCTCGTGGATCAGGCCCACGACGAGGTCGATGGGCTTGGTGCCGTGCAGGGCGCCGTTGGCCTTGCCGCGTCCGCGCGGGGTGCGGATCGCGTCGTATACGTACGCTTCGGTGGTCACGCGTGTGCCTTTCGAGGGTGTCCGAGAGGGTGAGGTCCGGGAGGAGCGGGGGCGGTCAGCCGAGGAGGGAGCGGCCGATGATCTCCTTCATGATCTCGGTCGTGCCGCCGTAGATGGTCTGGATGCGTCCGTCGGTGAAGGCCTTGGCGACGCGGTACTCCGTCATGTAGCCATAGCCTCCGTGCAGTTGCAGACAGCGGTCGGCGACGCGCTTCTGCAGTTCGGTGGCCCACCACTTCGCCATCGACGCGTGCACGGCGTCGAGTTCCCCGTTCGAGTGATCGACGATGCACCGGTCGAGGAACGTGCGGGTGACGGCGCACTCGGTGGCCATCTCCGCGATCTCGAAGCGGATGTGCTGCAACTTGGCGAGCGGACGCCCGAAGGCCTCCCGCTCCTTCACGTAGGTCGTGGTGATGTCCAGGAGGTGCTCGGCGGCGGCGATCCCGGCGACGGCGATGCCCATGCGCTCCTGCGCGAGGTTCGTCATCAGGTGGATGAAGGCACCGTTCAGCTCGCCGAGGAGGTTCTCCTTGGGGACGCGTACGTCGTTGAAGAACAGCTCGGCGGTGTCCTGGGACTTCTGGCCGATCTTGTCGAGGTTGCGGCCCCGCTCGAAGCCTTCCGCGCCGCGCTCGACGACCAGGAGGGACAGGCCGTGGGCGCCCCCATCGGGGGACGTCTTGGCGACGACGATGACGAGGTCGGCGAGGATGCCGTTCGAGATGAACGTCTTGGAGCCGTTGAGCACCCAGTGGTCGCCGCGGTCCTCGGCGGTGGTGCGGATGCCCTGGAGGTCGGAGCCCGCGCCTGGCTCGGTCATCGCGATGGCCGTGATGGTCTCGCCGCCGCAGAAGCCGGGCAGCCAGCGCCGCTTCTGCTCGTCGGTGGCGAGGGAGGTCAGGTAGGGACCGATGATGTCGTTGTGCAGGCCGATGGCGAGGCCCGCGGCGCCCGCGCGGGTGAACTCCTCGGCGAGGACCGCGGAGTAGCGGAAGTCGTCGTTGCCGCCGCCTCCGTACTCCTCGGGAACGGCGAGGCCGAGCAGCCCCTGCTTGCCCGCGGCGAGCCAGGCCTCGCGGGAGACGATGCCGTCCTTCTCCCACTGTTCGTAGTGGGGCAGCACCTCCTTGGCGAGGAAGGTGCGGACGGTCTCGCGGAACGCGTCGTGCTCGGCGGAGAAGATCTGCCGCTTCATGTGTACGTGGCCTCCTGGAGCCCTGTGGGAACCGGTGGGCCCGGTCAGAGCCAGCCCTTGACGGTTTCGATCGACTTGGCCGGCTCGGGGCCGACGGGAATGACGTTGAGCATGGTGACGCCGGCCGCGCGGAAGGCCTCGACGCGCTCGCGTACGTAGCCCGCGGGCCCGCAGAGCGACATGAGCTCGCAGAACTCGTCGGGGACGGCGGCTTCGGCTTCCTTCTTCTTGCCTGCCAGGTAGAGCTCCTGGATGCGTGCGGCCTCCTTCAGCGGTCCGAGGGCGGGATCACGCTTCTCCTTGCCCTCGGCGAGCGGGGCGCCCCACACCTGGTGGGCCTTTTCGGGGAGGAAGAGGGTGGGCAGCCAGCCGTCGGCGATCTCGGCGGTCATACGGACGTTGGCGGGGCCCAGGGAGGCGACGTACAGCGGGACTTCGGGCCGTACCGGCTTGGTGAGGATCTTCAGGGGCTTGCCGAGCCTGCCGCCCTTCTCCGGGGGCAGCGGCATGTCCGTGATGCCGTGGTGGTCGATGACCTCGCGGCGCAGGATGCGGCGGGTCAGCTCGATGGTCTCGCGGGTGCGGCCGAGCGGCCTGTCGTACGTCTTGCCGTGCCAGCCCTCGACGACCTGCGGGCCCGAGGCGCCGAGCCCGATGATCGCGCGCCCGCCGGAGACCGCGTCGAGTCCCGCGGCGGTCTGGGCGATGAGGGCGGGGGTGCGGGAGTAGACGTTGAGGATGGCGGCGCCGATCTTCATGCGCTCCGTGCGCGCCGCCAGATAGCCCATGGTCGTGGGCGAGTCGAAGCCGTACGCCTCCGCGACCCACACGGCGTCCAGGCCCGCGGACTCCAGGGCGGCGGCGCTGTCGGCGGCCTCGCGCGGGTCGCCCGCGTAGGCGAGCGGTGCGGAGATCTGCATCAGTGGTCTTCCTCCGCGGTCGCTCGGGTCGATGGGTGCGAGAGAGCCGGTACGTCCCAGTCGCGGGCCACGTCGGCGGTGTCTGCGCCGGGCTGTGCGGGGCCGCTGCGGACCTGGGCCGGGGTCGCGGAGAAGCGGGGCGCGGGAGCGGGCTGGGTGATGCCGCCGTGGTCGGTGAAGGTGCCGCGGGCCGCGAGGTGCGGGTGGGCGGGCGCCTCGCGCAGGGAGAGCACGGGCGCCACGCACGCGTCGGAGTCCTGGAAGACGGCCGTCCACTGGTCGCGCGTACGTTCCTTGAAGCGGGCGGCGACGGCCTCGCGCAGCTCGCCCCAGCGGGCCAGGTCCTTGCGGGCGGGCGCGGAGTCGGCGAGGCCCAGCAGGGCGGTGAACTCGTCGTAGAACTGCTGCTCCAGGGAGCCCACGGCCATGTAGCCGCCGTCCGCGGTCTCGTACGTCCCGTAGAACGGGCAGCCGCCGTCCAGGAGGTTGGCGCCGCGCCGGTCCTGCCAGCCGCCGGCCGCGAGCATGCCGTGGATCATCGTGGAGAGGTGGGCCGCGCCGTCGACGATGGCGGCGTCCACCACCTGTCCGGTGCCGTGCACGCGCGCGTGGTGCAGCGCGGCGAGGATGCCGACGACGAGATAGAGCGAGCCGCCCGCGTAGTCCCCCACGAGGTTCGCGGGGATGGCGGGCGGCTCGTCGGGGTTGCCGATCATGCCGAGGGTGCCGGTGATGGCGATGTACGCGATGTCGTGGCCCGCGCGCTGGGCGAGCGGCCCTTCCTGGCCCCAGCCGGTCATCCGGCCGTAGACCAGCTTCGGATTGCGGGCGTGGCAGGCGTCGGGTCCCACGCCGAGGCGCTCGGCGACGCCGGGCCGGTAGCCCTCGATGAGGACGTCGGCGCGTGCGGCCAGGCCGAGGACGCGCGCAGGGCCGTCATCAGCCTTGAGGTCGACGATGACGGACCGTTTGTTGCGGTTGGTCACGTCATACTCGGGGTTGATCGCGAGGCCGCCGCCGCCCGGCCGGTCGACGCGCACGACGTCGGCGCCCAGGTCGGCAAGGAGCATGGCCGCGAACGGGCCGGGCCCGATGCCCGCCAGCTCCACCACACGCACTCCGGCGAGCGGTCCGTGAACGCCCTTGCCCGGCATCGTCATTGAGCCCCCAGCACTGTGACACAACTGATGTAACACCAGTGATGCTAAGAACGTGTTCCACTACGCACAAGCCCTTGACGAGCAAGCGCTTAGACAATTCTGGCGGCGTCGCCGCGACGCGCGCTAGCCTCGGCCACCGACAACTGCGCGGGGGCCTACGGCGGAGAGGTGCCATGACCAGTCGTAAGAGCGACAAGAGCAGCGACAACAGCGACGTCAGCGAGCGCGCGTACGACATCGTGCTCTTCGGAGCGACGGGTTTCGTGGGGGTGCTCACCGCTGAGCATCTCGCCGCCCACGCCCCCGAAGGAGTGCGGTGGGCGATCGCCGGGCGCGACACCAGCAAGCTCGAGGGGCTGCGGAAGCGGCTTTCCGCGATCAGTCCGGCGTGCGCGGAACTCCCCCTCGTCCGCGCCGACGTGGCGGACCCCGCGTCGCTGCGGGACATGGCCTCCCACGCGCGCGTGGTCGCCTCCACCGTCGGGCCGTACCTGACGTACGGACAGGAGCTAGTCGGGGCGTGCGCCGAAGCGGGCACTGACTACGTGGACCTGACGGGTGAGCCGGAGTTCGTCGACCTCATGTATGTGAAGCACGACGCCCGCGCGCGGGAGACCGGCGCGCGGCTCGTGCACTCCTGCGGCTTCGACTCGGTCCCGCACGACCTGGGGGCCTACTTCACCGTTCAGCAGCTGCCCGAGGACGTGCCGTTGCGCGTGGACGGGTTCGTCAGGGTCGGCGCGCGGTTCTCCGGCGGCACCTTCGCCTCCGCGCTCAACCAGTTCGGGCGGGGACCGCAGATGCTCGCCGCCGCGAAGGACCGCCGCCGGCACGAACCCCGGGCGGTGGGCCGCAAGGCGTACGCCCCGCCCGGCACGCCCCGGTACGCGGGAGAGGTCGGCGCGTGGGCACTTCCGCTGCCGACGATCGACCCTCAGGTGGTGCAGCGCTCGGCGCGCGCCCTGGACCGGTACGGGCCGGACTTCCGCTACCGGCACTACGCGGCCGTGAAGTCGCTGCCGGTCGCACTGGCCGCCCCCGTGGCCCTCGGCGGGCTCCTCGCGGTCGCGCAGCTGCCGCCCGCGCGGCGGTGGCTGTCCGCGCGCCTGAAGCCCGGGGACGGCCCTGACGAGGCACGCCGTGCGTCGTCGTGGTTCTCGGTCCGGTTCGTCGGCGAGGGCGGCGGGAAGCGGGTGTTCACCGAGGTGTCGGGCGGCGACCCCGGTTACGGGGAGACCGCGCGGATGCTGGGCGAGTCGGCGCTCTGCCTCGCCCTGGACTCCCTGCCGCCGACGGCCGGGCAGGTCACGACGGCCGTGGCGATGGGCGACGCGCTGATCGAGCGACTGCGGACGGTGGGGCTCACGTTCCGGGTCGTCGCGGAGCGCGAGGCATCGCACCTCTAGAGGGACGGCACAGGGAAATGCCCCCGCACGCGCGCGTGCGGGGGCATTTCCCTTGGGGTCCGGTGAGCCGGGGGTCAGGCCACCGGCGCCGGGTAGGTCGGGTACTCGACGCCGGAGACGTACTGGACGACCCGGATGACCTGGCACGAGTAGCCGAACTCGTTGTCGTACCAGAGGTAGAGGATCGCGTTGTCGCCGTCGACCTTGGTGGCACCGGCGTCGACGATCGACGCGTGGCGCGAACCGACGAAGTCCATCGAGACCGCGTCGGGTGCCGTCGTGAAGTCGATCTGCCGCTTCAGCGGCGAGTGCAGCGACACGTCGCGCAGGTAGTCCAGGACCTCGTCGCGGGTGGTCTCGCGGCCCAGGCGCAGGCTGAGGATCGCGATCGAGACGTCCGGCACGGGCACGCGGATCGAGCTGCCGGTGATCGGGGCCTTGAGGTCGGGCAGCGCCTTCGCGACGGCGGAGGCGGCGCCGGTCTCGGTGATGACCATGTTGAGCGGCGCGGAGCGGCCCCGGCGGTCGGCCTTGTGGTAGTTGTCCAGCAGGTTCTGGTCGTTGGTGAACGAGTGGACGGTCTCCACGTGGCCGCGCAGCACGCCGTACTCGTCCGCCATCGCCTTCAGCGGCGGGACGATCGCGTTGGTGGTGCAGGAGGCGCAGGACAGGATCTGCTCGTCCGGCTTGATCGTGTCGTGGTTGACGCCGTGCACGATGTTCGGGACGTCGCCCTTGCCGGGGGCGGTCAGGACGACCTTGTCGATGCCCGGGCGCAGGTGCTTGGAGAGGCCCTCGCGGTCGCGCCACTTGCCGGTGTTGTCGACGAGGATGGCGTCCTTGATGCCGTACGCCGTGTAGTCGACCTCGGACGGGTCGTTGGCGTAGATCACCTTGATCTCGTTGCCGTTGGCGACGATCGTGCTGTTCGCCTCGTCGACGGTGATCGTGCCCTGGAACTGGCCGTGGATGGAGTCGCGGCGCAGCAGCGAGGCGCGCTTCACGAGGTCCTGGTCGCCGCCCCCGCGCACGACGATGGCGCGCAGCCGCAGGCCGTTCCCCGAGCCGGACTTCTCGATGAGAAGACGGGCGACGAGGCGGCCGATGCGGCCGAAGCCGTACAGGACGACGTCGCGTCCCTCGCTGCGCTCGGCCTTGTTGGCGCCGATGGCCCCGGCGACCGCCTCGGCGGTGAACTGCTCGACGGTCAGTCCGCGGTCATCGGCCTTGTGAGCCTCCGCGAGCAGGGCCAGGTCGATCTGCGAGGGGCCGAGGTCGAGCGTGGTGAGAGCCTGCAAGAACGGCAGCGTCTCGGTGACCGAGAGCTCCTGACCGGCGATCTGCCGGGCGAATCGGTGGGTCTTCAGGATGCTGACCACCGACTTGTTCACCAAGGAGCGGCTGTGCAGCAGGACCGTCACGTCCCGCTCGCGGTGCAGCTTCCCGATGATCGGGATCATCGACTCCGCGATCTCCTCGCGGTGCTTCCAATTGGTGAACGAGTCGTCATTGACAGTCACAGGAGTATCTTTCGAGCTAGGCGGCGCTCATATGCTAACCCGCTCACTTGTCCGACTCTCAACCGGCCACTTCCCGCAGTGCCGAGCGGCACAGCGCGTCCGCGCGGCGGGTGGATTCCGGCAGCCGGTAGCGGGGGGTGAGGCGCAGGGTGTGGGCGCAGGCCCGGTCCAGGGAGACCCGGTGCCCCGCGGAGACGAAGACCGGCTTCACGCCCTCGCGGGTGCGCAGCGCACGCCCCACCTCTTCCGCGCCGTCCAGCAGCGGCGACGCGCTTCCCCGCGCGGTGGCCGGATCCTCGTACGCGAAGGTGAAGGGGTTCTTGGCGACGCCGATGGTCGGCAGTCCCGTCAGGACGCCCAGGTGGCTCGCCAGGCCGAAGCGGCGCGGGTGGGCCACTCCGTAGCCGTCGCAGACGACCAGGCCGGGGTCGGAGCGCAGCCCGCCGAGCGCGCTCAGGACCGTGGGGATCTCACGGAACGCGAGCAGGCCGGGGACATAGGGGAACGCCACCTTGCCGACGGCCGTCGCCTCCTCGACCACGTCGAGCGTCGCGGCGTCGAGGACCACGACGGCCGCGGCGACGACGCCCCGCTCGTCGTCGTACGCGACGTCCACGCCGGTCACACGGCCCGTGCCGGGCGGCGGGCCCGTCTCGTCGAGGACGACGCGGGCGCGCAGTTCGTCCTGGACGGCGCGTGCCGTCCGCTCGTCGGTGGGCCAGTCGGAGGGCATCGCGTAGCTGCTCATAGTGCGGGGAAGCCTAGTTGGCGCGAAAACGCGCCCCCTTCCGGCCGAAGGCGTTCGGCATTAAAGACGCGTAAAGATTGCCGGGTTCAGGCAATGAACGGCACCGGTCCGCCATGTCACCATTCCCTCGTACCGAGGTGAACGGCGCGACGGGGGAAGTGATCCGATGACGGTGTTTCTTGGTCTCGGCATCGCGGGGATCGTGCTGCTGGTGCTCTCGCTCCTCCTCGACGGGGTCCTGGAAGGACTCTTCGGAGGAGCGGGGGCGCTGGACGGGCTCTTCGACGGGCTCCTGTCCCTGCCGGTCATCGCCGGATTCGTCTCCATGCTCGGCTTCGGCGGAGCGCTCGTGCTCGGCACGACCGGCCTCGGCGCCGGTCCCGCCACCGTCGCGGGAGCCTGCGCCGGGACCGGGGCGGGCTGGGTGACGTGGAAGGTCACCCGCGCCCTGATGCGCGAACAGACCGCTCCCACACCGCGCGGCGACGATCTCGTGGGCACCGCGGGGTCCGTGGTCACGGCGATTCCGGCGGACGGCTACGGCGAGGTGCTGCTGCACCTCGCGGGCCAGCGCGTGAAGTACGCGGCCCGCAGCTCCGCCGCGGTGGCACAGGGCACCGAGATCTGGGTCGACGCGGCACTGTCGCCGACGTCGGTGGCGGTCCGGCCCGTCGAACGCTGAGCGCCACCGTTCCACCGCCTCACCAATCTTCGCAACCGATCTGCCGTCCCCGGGTGGCAAGGGGGGAATGCACCATGAGTCCAGTTCTGTTCTCGTTCGTCGGAGTCGTCGTACTCCTCGTCCTGTTGGCGCTCGTCGTCATCACGCGCTACAAGGTCGCCGGGCCCAGCGAGGCCTTCATCGTGACCGGCCGGCGCGGCAAGAAGTCCACCGATCCGGACACCGGCCGGGTCATGACCGACAACAGCGGCCAGAAGGTCGTGGTCGGCGGTGGCGTCTTCGTCGTGCCGTTCGTGCAGCAGAAGTTCACCCTCGACCTGTCCTCACGGCACATCCCGATCGCCGTGCGTGGCGCGGTCACGCTGCGCGGCGTCAAGGCGAACCTCGAAGGCGTCGCCATCGTGAAGGTCGGCGGCACCGAGGACTCGATACGGGCCGCGGCCCAGCGCTTCCTCGTGCAGCAGGACGGCATCGTCGGCTTCACGCAGGAGGTGCTCTCCGGCGCGCTGCGCTCCATCGTGGGCCGCATGTCGGTCGAGGACATCATCCGGGACCGTGCCGCGTTCGCCGGGCAGGTCGCCGAGGAGGCCGAGGCCAGCCTCTCCGGGCAGGGCCTGGTCCTCGACGCCTTCCAGATCCAGGACATCACCACCGAGGGCTCCTACCTGGAGGACCTCGGCCGTCCGGAGGCCGCCCGCGCCAGGCAGGAGGCGGACATCGCCGAGGCCGTGGCGCGCCGCGCCGCCGAGCAGGCACGCCTGAAGGCGGAGGAGGAGATCGCCGTCGCGCAGCGGACCTTCTACCTCAAGCAGGCCGAGATCAAGGCCGAGACGGACGAGGCGGCGGCGCGTGCGAGCGCCGCGGGGCCGCTCGCCGAGGCCGCGCGGCAGCAGGACGTGCTCACCGAGCAGGAGAAGGTCGCCAAGCGCCAGGCGGCGCTCACCGACAGCGAGTTGGACACCCAGGTCCGCAAGCCCGCCGACGCCGCGCGCTACCAGGCCGAGCAGGAGGCGGAGGCCCGCAGGATCGGCCTGGTCAAGCAGGCGGAGGCCGACGCGCAGCGGGCTCGTCTGACCGGTGAGGGCGAGAAGGCGCACCGTGCCGCACTGGCCGACGCCGTACGCCTGGAGGGTGAGGCCGAGGCCGCCTCGATCGGCGCACGGGGTGCCGCGGAGGCGGAGGCGATGCGCAAGAAGGCCGACGCGTTCGCGCAGTACGGCGACGCGGCCGTCCTGCAGATGCTCGTCGAGGTCCTGCCGAGCGTGGTCGCCAAGGCGTCCGAGCCGCTCAGCGCGGTGGACAAGATGACGGTCATCTCGACGGACGGGGCGGGCCAGCTGTCCCGCACGGTCGCCGACAACGTCGCCCAGGGCGTCGAGCTCCTCAGCTCCACGACGGGGGTCGACCTCGCCGAGCTGCTCAAGAACATCACGGGCGGCAGGTCCGCGAGCCCCGTCGCCCCGGCTGCCTCCGCCCCCTCGGCCCCCTCGGCCAACGGGAAGATCGAAGTCACCGACTGAGCACACGTCGTCCTTGGCCGAGGTCTGCGCAGCCGGGGCCGCCCGGTAGCCTCGCGATCATGTTCATTCTCGAATTGACCTACACCGCGCCGGTCTCCGCCGTCGACGAGCAGCTGGAGGCCCACGTCGCCTGGCTCGACCAGCAGTACGAGGCAGGCGTGTTCATCGCATCGGGCCGCAAGAACCCGCGCGACGGCGGCGTGATCATCGCCGTCGCGCGGGACCGCGCGGAGATCGAGAAGCTCGTCGCCGAGGACCCGTTCACCGTGGCCGAGGTGTGCACGTACCGGATCACCGAGTTCTACGCGACGAAGACGGCCCCGCCCCTCGCCACGTACCGCGAGCAGCTCCCGGCCTGAACCCCGCGTCGGGGCCGGCCTACCGCCGTCCCTCCAGGCGGGCGATCCGTCCCTTCTCCCCCGCGGCCCAGCAGCCCCGGTCAGGGGTGCAGTCCACGGTGTCGTACGACCCGGAATCGACGGTCCGCCAGCTCCGGCCGCCGTCCGTCGTGACGTCGGTGCCCGTCGGGCCGACCGCGAGCGCAACGGAGCGGCTGTGCGGGAACCACGCCACGCCCGAGCGGTAGGCGGGCGGCGGCGCCCCCGCCTGGTCCCAGCGGCCGCCGCCGTCCCGGGTCACCGCGGCCGCCTTCGGGGACGGCTGGTCTGCGCGGTAGTCGCCGCCCACCGCGATGCCGTGCGTACGGTCGCGGAAGGCGAGCCCGAAGACGCCGCGGGCCGGGTCGCCCGCCGGGATCGGCGCATCGATGGCCTTCCAGGTCAGTCCGCGGTCGGCGGAGTGCAGGACACGCGCGCGTGCCGCACCGCCCGTGGCCAGCCACACGTCCCGCGGCCCGTTGCTCACCAGGCACTGGCCGCTCGCCGCGAACCCGGCCTCGCCCTCCTGTGCCGCGGGCATCCCGGCGTTCGGCAGGACCTTCCAGGGCCGGCCACCGTCGGCGGTGGACAGGATGCGGAACTTCCCGTCGACGGGATCGCTCATCGCCAGGCCGTGGCGCCGGTCGAAGAAGGTCATGCAGTCGTAGAACGCCTTGGCGTCGGTGTTGCGGAACGACTCCGTCCAGGTGGCCCCGCCGTCGTCGGTGCGCAGCACCCGCGACGCCTCGCCCTCACCGATGGCGAGGACCACCGCGCGGCGGCCGTCGAATGCCTCGATGTCGCGGAACTCCAGACCGGCGGCGCCGGGCGGGGAGACTTCGCGCCACGTCTTGCCCCCGTCGGCGGTACGCAGCACCGTCCCCTTCGTACCGGCCACCCACGCCGTGTTCCGGCTGACCGCGGCGAGGCCCCGGAAGCGGGCGTCGGTGCCGCTGTCCTTGAGCTGCCAGTGCGGTTTCCGGTCCGGGTGGTGCGCGCCGCCGTCCGCCCGCGCGGCGCCCGGTGCCGCGAGGACGGTTCCGGCGAGCATCGCCCCGCACAGTCCCGTCAATACCATCCGCCTCGTCGACTTCGTCTTCCCCATGCCCCTCATGGCGGGCGAAGCTAGCCGACGCGCGGGCCCTCGTCCAGATGGCCTGAAGGCGTCCCCCATGGGGTGGTCGCTGGGAACCGCGAACCCCGCCAGGGTGTCGCGGTGACAGAGGTCACTCGCTCCGGACCGCCCTCCGTGTGCACGGATCCGGTCTTTCCGTCGTCTATTCAAGTGCCGACCCCAGTCGTCCAGCAGTCAGTGAGGGAGCAGGCGTTGTCCACCGTCATCGAGCAAGCCGTAGAGGCCCGCCTGGTCGCCGCCGAGCCGCGGATGCCGACCATTCCCGCAACGCTCCACTACGACCGGCGGGATCCGTTCGCCGTGCGCATGAGCTTCCCCGCTCCCGCGACCCTGGAGGGCGTCGAGGTCTACTGGACCTTCGCCCGTGAGCTCCTCGTCCACGGCGTGGAGCGGGCGGTGGGCGACGGCGACGTGCGCGTGCGTCCGTACGGGTTCGACCGCACGGTCGTGGAGTTCCACGCCCCCGAGGGCACCGCGATCGTCCACATCCGCACCGGCGACCTCCGCCGTTTCCTGCACCGCACGATGACGCTGGTGCCGGCCGGGCAGGAGAGCCGCCACGTGGATCTGGACCAGGACCTGGCCGAGCTGATGCGGGACGCGTGCTGAGCGACGGGTTCGCCCTTCGGTTCAGTCCCCGCCTCCCCCGTCTCCCCCGCTCGACGAGCGCGCCGTCTCCGCGGCCGTGATCGCCGAGGCCAGCGCCTTGCGGAGGGCGCGCATCTGCTGGGTCACCTCGAGCGACGCGCCCCCGCCGCGGTCGGTGAGCTCCGTGAGCCGGTCCTTGTACCGCCTGCGGTCCTTGCCGGTGACGAACGGACGCACCTTGCCGGTGGCCGCGCACATCACGAGGGCCGCCTCGCTCTCGGACACCTCCGTGATCGACCGGGGCCCGCGCAGCACCATGCCCGCCTCGGCCTGCAGCGCCTCCGCGTATCCGGCGCGCTCCAGCTCCCAGTGCCGTACGGGGAAGATCCCGAGGACGCGCCGGCGCTCCAGGCGCAGATAGCCGTGGGCGGTGAGCTGGTCACGTACCTCGTTCAGGGTGTTGCCTGAACGGTGTGTCATCCACCCGCGCCATTTGCGCGGCCTGGACTCCTCGATGAGCTCGGCGAGTGCGTCGAGCACCGTGTCGCCCGTGCGCGCACCGGTCACCGGGGTGACGATGCCGTCCGTCTCGACGATCACACCGCGCTGGGCGAGCTCGGCCAGCGCGCCCGCGCGGATGACGAGGTGCAGGTCGGGGCCGCCGGTGAACTTCTTTCTCTCCCCGTTCCACGCCAGGAGCAGCAGCCTGGCGGGCAGGGACAGCGTGCCGTAGTGCACGGCGCCTCCTCGGTCGGCGTTCACGGAGCCGGGGCGTGGCCGCACGATAAGACGTTGACACCCCCCGGAACACGTCCTACGGTGTACAACGATTCTGTTGCCGTCGATAGGAGTAGGACGTTGCTCGTCTGAGGTCATGAGACACCGCGTCACACAGCCTTCGCTGCCGTGCGCGTCGTGTGCGACCTCGGCTTCACGAGCCGTCCCGTCCCCCGGCACAGGCCTTTTCTCATTCTCCGGCCTTCCCTCCGCCGCGGTGTCTCGAACGCGTTGCCCCTGACCGCGCTTCACACCACGCAACCGCGAGGCCTGTATGTCTACCCACCCCACCTCCATCAGCTGTACGTCGCTCTCCTTCGCCTGGGCCGACGGCACCGGCGTCTTCGACGGCCTGCAGGTCGCCTTCGGGCCCGGCAGGACCGGACTCATCGGCGTCAACGGGTCAGGAAAGTCAACCCTGTTGAAGCTCGTCGCGGGCGAGCTGACGCCCACCGAGGGCGCGGTGCGTGTCGCCGGTGACGTCGGGTACCTGCCGCAGAACGTCACCCTCGACACCGGCCTGCGCGTCGACGAGGTGCTCGGCATCGCCGTGACCCGCGCCGCGCTGCACGCCATCGAGGCGGGTGACGTGCGCGAGGAGCACTTCACGGCGGTCGGCGACGACTGGGACGTCGAGGAGCGCGCCCTCGCCACCCTCGACCAGCTCGGGCTCGGCCACATCGGCCTCGACCGCACCACGGGTGAGGTGTCGGGCGGCGAGTCGGTGCTGCTGCGCCTGGCCGCGCTGTTGCTGCGCCGTCCCGACGTACTCCTTCTCGACGAACCCACCAATAACCTCGACCTGTACGCCCGTCGGCGGCTGTACGCGGCTGTCGAGGCGTGGTCCGGCGTCCTGGTCGTCGTCAGCCACGACCGTGAACTCCTGGACCTGGTCGACCAGATCGCCGATCTCCGTGACGGGGAGGTGAGTTGGTACGGCGGCAACTTCAGTGCGTACGAGGAGGCCCTCGCCGTGGAGCAGGAGGCGGCCGAGCGCATGGTGCGCGTCGCCGAGACCGACTTGCGCAAGCAGAAGCGCGATCTCGCCGACGCCCAGGTCAAGCTGGCCCGCCGCAAGCGGTACGGCCAGAGGATCCAGGACAGCAGGAGCCAGCCGAAGATCCTGATGGGCGCCCGCAAACGCGCCGCACAGGAGTCGGCGGGCAAGCACCGCATCATGCACGAGGAGAAGCTCGCCGAGGCGAAGGAGCGTCTCGACGACGCCGTCGAGGCAGTGCGGGAGGACGACGAGATCCGCGTCGACCTGCCGCACACCCTGGTCCATCCGGGGCGCACGGTGCTCACCCTGAGCAACCTCGAACTGTGCTACGGCGCGCGCGTGCAGGGCGAGTTCGAGCTGCGCGGGCCCGAGCGGATCGCCTTGACCGGCCGGAACGGCGCGGGCAAGACCACGCTTCTGCGCACGATCGCCAAGGAGCTGGAACCGGTCTCCGGCGAGGCGCTGACCCATGTGCCGATGCGCTTCCTGCCGCAGCGCCTCGACGTGCTCGACGGCGAGCTGACCGTCGCCGAGAACGTGGCGGCGTACGCTCCCGACGCGACCAACAACCGCGTCAGAGCGCGGCTGGCCCGCTTCCTGTTCAAGGGCGCCAAGGCCGATCAGCGGGCGGCGACCCTGTCGGGCGGCGAACGGTTCCGTGCGGCGCTCGCGGCGCTGCTGCTCGCGGAGCCCGCGCCGCAGCTGCTGATGCTCGACGAGCCGACGAACAACCTCGACATGGCGAGCGTGAAGCAGCTGTCGACGGCCCTGGAGTCGTACGAGGGCGCGCTGATCGTGGCCAGCCACGACGTGCCGTTCCTGGAGTCCATCGGCATCACGCGGTGGCTGCTCCTGGACGGAGAACTCAAGGAGATCACTCAGGAAAAGAAGACAGACGCTGTCGGGTATTCGGCCTAGCTTCGGGTGTATGGACCAGAACCACGAGGACACGCCCCCGGACACGCACCGTTACATCGCGATCGACGGAGCCCGCGAGAACAACCTCAAGGAGGTGAGCCTGCGCATCCCCAAGGGCAGGCTCACCGTCTTCACAGGTGTGTCGGGGTCCGGGAAGTCGTCGGTCGTCTTCGACACGATCGCGGTGGAGTCGCAGCGGCAGCTGAACGAGACGTTCACCTGGTTCGTCCGCAACCGGCTGCCGAAGTACGAGCGGCCGCACGCGGACGCCATCGAGGAGCTCTCCCCCGCGATCGTCGTCGACCAGAAGCCGATCGGCGGCCACTCCCGCTCCACCGTGGGCACGATGACGGACATCTACTCCGTGATCCGCGTGCTGTTCTCCCGGCACGGCACGCCGAGCGCGGGCCCGGCGACGGCGTACTCGTTCAACGACCCGTCGGGCATGTGCACGGAGTGCGACGGGCTCGGGCGCACGGTGCGGCCCGACTACGACCGCATCCTCGACCCCGCCAGGTCCCTGGCGGACGGCGCGATCCTCTTCCCGCCGTTCGCCGTGGGCACCTGGCAGGGCCAGACGTACACGAACACGCCCGACCTGGACACGCACAAGCCCGTCGGTGAATTCACCGCCACGGAACGGCAGTTCCTGATGCGCGGCGGGAGCGGCGGCGGGCGCGCGCGGAAGAAGGTGAACGTCGACAACACGGGCGGCGCACGGGACATCGACTACGAAGGACTCGCCGACCGCTTCGAGCGGCTCTACCTCAACCGCGACCTGTCCGCGCTCTCCCAGAAGACCCGCGACCTGGTGCAGGGCTTCCTGCACGAGGGCCCCTGCCCCGCCTGCCACGGGGCCCGCCTCAATCCGGCGGCGCTCTCCTCCCGCATCGACGGCCTCGGCATCGCCGACTGCGCCCGGATGGAAGTCACCGACCTGATCCGCGCGTTGGGGCGCGTCGACGACCCGGTGGCGGGGCCGATCGCGGCGGCCGCCGTGGCGGCACTGGAACGGATCGAGGCGATCGGTCTTGGCTACCTCAGCCTGGACCGCGAGACGTCCACGCTCTCCGGGGGCGAGGGCCAGCGCCTGAAGATGGTGCGCCACCTCGGGTCCAGCCTCACCGGGATGACGTACATCTTCGACGAGCCGAGCGTCGGGCTGCACCCGCGCGACGTGGGACGCCTGGGCGCCCTCCTGCTCCGGCTGCGCGACAAGGGCAACACCGTCCTGGTCGTCGAGCACGACCCCGACGTGATCGCGATCGCCGACCACGTCGTCGACATGGGCCCGGCGGCCGGCACCGACGGCGGCCTGGTCGTCTTCGAGGGCACCCCGCAGGAACTGCGCCGGGCCGACACCCTCACCGGCCGCCACCTTCGGCGCGCCACCGGCATCAAGGAACACCCGCGCGAGGCGAACGGCGGCCACTGGATCAAGGACGCCGATCTGCACAACCTCAAGAACGTGAGCGTGCGGGTACCCACGGGGGTCCTCACGGCGGTCACCGGCGTCGCCGGTTCCGGCAAGAGCACCCTGGTGTCGAAGGCGTACACCGACGCGTACCCGGACGCCGTCGTCGTGGACCAGTCGTCCATCGGCATCTCGGGCCGCTCCACCCCGGCGACGTACCTGGGGATCATGGACACGGTGCGCAAGGTGTTCGCGCGCGAGACCGGCGCGAAGGCGAGCCTGTTCAGCTTCAACTCCCACGGTGCGTGCGAGCGTTGCCAGGGGCGCGGGGTCATCTACAGCGACCTGGCGTTCATGGACCCGGTCACCACGACGTGCGAGGCGTGCGAGGGACGGCGCTTCAAGGAGGAGGTGCTGCGGCTCACCGTCGGCGGGCGGTCCGTCGTGGACGTCCTGGAGATGACGGCCGAGCAGGCCCTGGACTTCTTCGCGCGCCTCGACGACACGTCGGTGCGCCGTCGGCTGCGAGCCCTGCGGGACGTGGGACTCACCTACCTCACACTCGGGCAGCCGCTGAGCACGCTCTCCGGCGGTGAGCGCCAACGCATCAAGCTGGCCACGCGGTTGCACCGCACGGGCACGACGTACGTCCTGGACGAGCCGACCACCGGGCTGCACATGGCGGACATCGACGGACTGCTCGCCCTGCTCGACCGCTTGGTCGACGCCGGCAACACGGTGATCGTCGTCGAGCACAACCTCGACGTCGTCAAGCACGCGGACTGGGTGATCGACCTGGGCCCCGACGGCGGCAAGCACGGCGGGCGGATCGTCTTCGAGGGGACGCCCGCGCAACTCCTGCGGGCCGAGGGCTCGTTCACGGCGGATCACTTGCGAGGCGCTCTGGGCGGGGGCGGGCGCCGCGCTGCATGATGTTGCGGCATCCGCCCCGCCCGCGTGAGGAGAGCCGTCCGTGCCCAGCAAGAAGGCCCTGATCCGCCGCCCGAGCCCGCGCCTCGCGGAAGGCCTGGTCACCCGCACCCCCGTCGACGTGCGCCTCGCGATAAGGCAGTGGGAGGCGTACGTGGCGGCGCTGGACGCCCACGGCTGGGAGACCGTCGAGGTGGAGCCCGCGGACGCGTGCCCCGACTCGGTCTTCGTGGAGGACGCGGTCGTCGCCTTCCGGAACGTGGCCCTCATAGCCCGGTCCGGGGTTCGCTCCCGGCAGGGCGAGACGACCGGCGTCGAGGAGGCGGTGGGCAGGCTCGGGTGCTCGGTCAACTGGGTGTGGGAGCCGGGCACGCTGGAGGGCGGCGACGTGCTCAAGATCGGCGACACCCTCTACGTCGGGCGGGGCGGCAGGACGAACGCCGAGGGGGTGCGGCAACTGCGGGCCGTCTTCGAGCCGCTGGGGGCCCGGGTCGTCTCCGTACCCGTGGCCAAGGTCCTGCATCTGAAGTCCGCCGTGACGGCACTGCCCGACGGGACGGTCATCGGGTACGAGCCGCTCGTCGACAGCCCCTCGCTCTTCCCCCGCTTCCTGCCCGTACCGGAGGAGGCGGGCGCGCACGTGGTGCTGCTCGGCGGCTCGGGACTGCTCATGGCGGCGAGCGCGCCCCGCAGCGCGGAGCTGTTCGCCGATCTCGGCTTCGACCCGGTGCCGGTGGACATCAGTGAGTTCGAGAAGCTCGAAGGGTGTGTGACGTGCCTCTCGGTCCGGCTCCGTGAGCTGTACGCCTGACCAGCAGTGGGGCCTCAGTGATGAGAGGGACGGGTGGGCCCCGGGCTCACAGCCTCTTTACGGAGGGTTTAACCTACGGCAACGTAACCTACGACACCGTAGGTAGTGCACCGCTCGCACCGCCCATGTAACTCTCTGTACTCCCGTCCCCCTGGAGCCCCCGTGACGATCACCTCTCCCCACCTCGGCAGCGCGGACAGCTGGACCGACGCCCGTCTGCTCTACGCGCTGGAGGAAGTGGTCGAGCAGGAACTCAATCGCCACCTCAAGGTGGCCAAGGACTGGATGCCCCACGAGTACGTCCCGTTCTCGGACGCCCGGAACTTCCCCGGCATCTTCGAGGACGGCGAGGCGTGGGAGAAGGGCCAGTCCCCGGTCACCGACATCGGCCGCATCGCCCTGGTGGTCAACCTGCTCACCGAGGACAACCTGCCCAGCTACCACCACGAGATCGCCTCCCTCTTCGGCCGCGACGGCGCCTGGGGCACCTGGGTGCACCGCTGGACCGCCGAGGAGGGCCGGCACGGCATCGTGATGCGCGACTACCTCCTCGCCTCGCGCGCCGTCGACCCGGACCAGCTGGAGCGGTTCCGGATGGCGCACATGAGCGAGGGCTTCGAGTCGGACAACCGGCACTCGATGCTGCACTCGGTCGCGTACGTCGCCTTCCAGGAGCTCGCGACCCGCATCTCGCACCGCAACACCGGCCACCAGTCGGGCGACCCGGTCTGCGACCGCATGCTGGCGCGCATCGCCACCGACGAGAACCTCCACATGGTCTTCTACCGCAACCTCCTGAAGGCCGCCTTCGAGCTCGCCCCCGACCTCACCATGCAGGCCGTGCGCGACGTGGTCGTCGACTTCCGCATGCCGGGCCACGGCATGCCCGGCTTCGAGCGGGCCGCCGCGCAGATGGCCATCGGCGAGGTCTACAACATGCGCATCCACCACGACGACGTGCTGCAGCCCGTGCTGCGCTTCCTGAAGGTCCTGGAGATCGACGGGCTCGGCCCCGACGGCCTGAAGGCGCAGGAGGAGCTGGGCTTCTTCATGAGCGGGCTCGACGCGGAGGCATCGAAGTTCGACGAGCGGCTGGCCGCCCGCAAGGCGCGGATGGCGGCGCGGGGCGCCTGAGAGCCTGTGTCATAACCCCGGCCGGGTGGTCGCCGCCTGGCACGCACGCTCGCGGCGTTGCCGAAACGCCCTAGTAGCTCCTCCCCCAGGCCTGAAGGGCCCGGGGGGACCCCCATCGAGGACGCTCCGGCGCCTTGCGATCGCACGCACCAGACGACGCCCACTGATCCGACCGGGGTTATGACACAGGCTCTGAGGAGGCGATGCGACCGCCTCTGCGCCACGACCCCGCCCTTGGAATGCTCGTACGGCCTGCCTACCCGCCCTCACCAGTGCCTTCGACGAGGTCGCGGAGCTGGGCACGTGCCGTGATCCCCAGCTTGGGAAAGCTGCGGTAGAGGTGTGAGCCGACCGTGCGCGGGGAGAGGAAGAGCCTCTCCCCGATTGCCCTGTTGGTCAGCCCCCGCGCCGCGAGCCCGACGATCTGCCGCTGCTGCGGGGAGAGTTCGGCGAGCGCGTCGGGGGTCGCGTGCGGGACACCGACGCCCGCGGCGCGCGATTCACTGCGGGCGCGCTCGGTCCACGGACGTGCCCCGAGCCGCCGGAACGTCTCCAGGGCCTCGGTGAGCAGCGGTCGCGCCTCGGCGATCCGCCGACGGCGGCGCAGCCACTCGGCGAAGTCCAGCTGGGCCTGGGCGTGTTCGAAGGGCCAGTACGCACGGTCCGGGTCCGCCAGGGCCGCCCGGTAGTGCGGCTCGGCGTCCTCGGCGGCGGCCAGCAGGCCCCGCGCCCGGCTCAGCAGCGCACGCAGGCGGGGTGAGGCGTTCTCACCCAGCGCCCGTGCGGCACGCTCGACGATCGCGCAGGCCTCCGCACTCCGGCCACTGCGCACGGCGACGGCGGCGAGATCCGCGAGAGCCGGATAGGAGGCGTGGTAATGCACAGGCGCGCCGTCCGGGGCGAAGACGGCGCGCAGCTGGTCGTACGCCGCTTCGTACGCGCCGTCCGCGGCAGCGGCGGCACCGAGCGCGCGCCGGGCGTACACGGCGACGGAACGGCTCTCCAGCGGATCTATCAGGTCGAGAGCGTCGCGGGCCCGCCCGCGGGCCGCCGCGGTATCCCCCCGGAGGGCCAGCACGGTGGCGTCCACCGCCGCCGCACAGGCCACGGCGTGGTCGAGTCCCGCCGCCGAGGCGACCGCGGTGCTCCGGGCGCAGGCCTCACGCGCCCGGCCCCATCGGCCGCGCTCCACATACGCCCAGGCGACGGCGCCACCGAGCCCCTCCGGGAGCGTTCCCTGCGCCGCCCAGCGGTCGGCGGCCTCATCGAAGGCGCGGACGGCCCGCGGTGTCTCGTCGAGGAGCCACGACATGATCCCGAGCACGGCGAGCCGTTCCGGG
Organism: Streptomyces sp. Je 1-369; assembly: GCF_026810505.1. NCBI lineage: Bacteria > Bacillati > Actinomycetota > Actinomycetes > Kitasatosporales > Streptomycetaceae > Streptomyces > Streptomyces sp. Je 1-369. The sequence goes on along the minus strand of NZ_CP101750.1, from coordinate 7,675,705 downwards.
CGCCCTTGCGCCTCCGCCGCCAACCCGGCCAGTGCGTCGACGAGCTCGGCCCGCCCTTCGAAGGGGTCCGTCACCGTCCGCACCCAGACGCGGGACCAGAGGTCGACGTCGCGGGTTGGGATGCGGCGCAGGATCTGCTGGACGCGGATGCGGTGGGCGTCCTCTCCCGAGTAGAAACGGACGACGGCCGCGCTGCCGAGGAGGTCGAGCGCGGCTTCCGGGTGACGGCCAGTCAACTCGTCGGCACGGTCCGCAAGTCGGGGAAGGACCACGGAGTGGCGCGCGGTCAGGACCGCGAGGCGTCCGGCACTCACGGCCGCGGCGGCCAGCAGCGACGCGTCGTCCGTGCGTGCGTGGACCCGGGCCGTCAGCTCCTCGACCCAGGGGAGGTCACCGGTGAGCACGGCCGTGGCGGCGGCCTCGACCAGCAGCCGGGCTTCGTCTTCTCGCTCCGGTGCCAGGTGGGCGGCACGCTCCAGGGCCATGGCGGCCGCGGCATGGCCGCCACGTCGCCGCGCCCGGTCGGCGGTCAGCTCCAGCTCCGCCGACACGGCGGCGTCCGGCCCCGTGCATGCGGCGGCCAGGTGCCAGCTCCTTCGGTCCGGTTCGTGCCGCAGCGCGTCGGCCAGCGTGCGGTGCGCGGCTCGCCGGGCGTCGGGGGGAGCGGCGTGGTACACGGCGGACCGGGCCATCGGGTGACGGAACCGGATCTGCCGCCCCACCCTTCGTATCAGCCCGGCCCGCTCGGCGGACGACCAGACGTCGTCCTCTGCGTCCGGCAGCGCGCCGGGCGCGGTGATCGCGGCGTCGACGCCGTCCATGGCGGCCAGGAGGAGCAGCACCTCTCCGGTGGCCGCGGGAAGTGCGTGCAGCCGAGCCGCGAAGACCTGCTCCAGGCGATCGTCGGGCGGGAGCGGCAGGGGCCCGGCGGGAGGGAGGGAGTCGGGCACGGTGGTGGCTGCCCGTGTCAGTTCGGTCAGCGCGAGCGGGTTGCCGCCTGCCTCGTCGAGGATGCGCGCCCGGGTCCGGCCGGTGGGCGTCATCGGCTGCAGTTCCAGGAGCCGGTCGGCGGCGGTGGCGTCGAGCGGGGCCAGGGTGAGGGTGGCGGTGGGCGTACGGCGGCCGAAGCCCGGGAGGTGGCCGCCGTCGCGCGTGCCGAGCAGCATCGTCACCGGTTCGCCCGCCAGCCGCGCGGCGGCGAAGGCGAGCGCGTCGAGCGACGACCGGTCGAACCAGTGGGCGTCGTCGAGAATCACGACGACCGAGTTCCGTTCGCCGAGCGTCGACAGCAGGGTCAGGACGGCGAGCCCGACCAGCATGAGGTCCGGCGGCCCCGCACCGGCGCCGAACGCCTCCCGCAGCGCCGCACGCTGCCGCTCCGGCAGTGCGTTCACCTCCGCCGACACCGGCCGCAGCAGCCGGTGCAGGGCGGCGAAGGGCAGCCACGCCTCCGAGGCGCTTCCCTCGGCGCGCAGGACCCGGACGCCATCGGCCGTGACCCGGCACGCCAGCCGGTCGAGCAGCGCACTCTTTCCCAGGCCCGCCTCGCCCACCAGCAGCAGAGCGCGGTCGGCCGACTTCGGGTCGACCGCGCGGAGAAGGTGCGCCAGCTCCTCGTCCCGGCCGACGAGGAGGTCGTCTGCGTGCTGGTCCACGGATTCTCCAGGAGTCGTACGGCGTGTGCGCGGGTGCAGTCACATGACGGATACCGGGCCCGGCGCGGCCGACCGTACGGTCTCGGAAAAGCCGCCGCAATCAAGGACAGCCCCGTGGACCAGATACAACTCGGCAGCGTCACCGTCACACGGATCCGGGAATACTACGGCTCCGTCGAGATGACCCCTGAGACCTTCTTTCCGGAAAGCCCCAAGGACGTGTGGGAGGACGCCGCTTCCTGGCTGAGCCCGCATTTCCTCAACTCCGGCACCCATGCGGTGCATTCCGCCATCCAGACCTGGCTGCTGCGGAGCGAGGGCCGGAACATACTGGTCGACACCGGTGTCGGCAATCACAAGGAGCGCCCGTACGCACCGGTCTGGCGGCATCTGGAAACCGATTTCCTCGCCGGTCTCGCCCGGGCCGGTGTCGCGCCGGAGGACGTGGACATCGTCATCAATACGCATCTCCACGTCGATCACGTCGGCTGGAACACGTATTTGGACGGGCGGGACTGGGTGCCCACTTTTCCCAACGCCACGTATCTGATGCCGAAGGACGACTTCGACTTCTGGAACCCCGCCGCCGGTCACGCACCGCGGCTCGGCCGGGGTAACCAGAACGTCTTCGAGGACAGCGTGGCACCGGTGCACGAGGCGGGCCTCACTGAGCTGTGGGAGGCCGGACACCGCATCGACGCCAACCTCCGCCTGGAGGCCGCCCCCGGGCACACGCCCGGTTCCAGCGTGCTGACCCTCGTCTCGGGCACGGACCGCGCCGTCTTCGTCGGCGACATGCTGCACAGCCCCGTGCAGATCCTCGAACCGGACGTCAACAGCTGCTTCTGCGAGGACCCCGCGGGAGCCCGCGCGACCCGCCGCAGGATCCTCGGCCGGGCGGCCGACACCAACGCGCTCGTGATCCCCGCGCACCTGGGCGGCCACGGCGCCGCGGAAGTCGTGCGCGACGGGACCAAGTTCGCCATCAAGGGCTGGGCGCCCTTCGCCCCGTACGAAGAGCAGGACTGAGAACACGGACCCGCGGCACACCGACACACCGGCCGAGAGGCAGAGGCACCACCATGAACCACCACCCCGTCGTGCGCACCGCGCAGGGCGCCGTCCGCGGCCTGCGCCGCCACGGCATCGACGCGTTCCTCGGCATCCCCTACGCCGCCCCTCCACGCGGAGCCGGGCGCTTCGCGCCGCCCGAGCCGCACGCGCCCTGGGACGGCGTACGGGACGCCACCGCCCCCGGGCCCACCGCGCCCCAGTCCGAGCGCGGGCTCGGCGGCATCGACATGTCCCCGTACTTCGGCACCGGCTGGAGCCGCGGCGCGGACTACCTCACCGTCGACGTCCGGGCGCCCGCGGCCGCCGACAGCGGCGGTCTGCCCGTCATGGTCTTCGTCCACGGTGGCGCGTTCGTCGCCGGATCGACGCGGTCCGCGCTGTACGACGGATCCGCCTTCGCCCGCGACGGCGTCGTCCTCGTCTCCCTCAACTACCGGCTCGGCATCGCCGGTTTCCTCGACCTCCCCGGAGCGCCCGCCAACCGCGGTCTGCTCGACGTCGTGGCCGCGCTGCGCTGGGTGCGGGAGAACATCGCGGCTTTCGGCGGTGATCCGCGGAACGTCACGCTCTTCGGCCAGTCCGCCGGGGCGACCGTCGTCGGCGGTGTCCTCGCCGAGCCCGGGGCCGCCGGTCTCGTCCGCAGAGCGATCGTGCAGAGCGGCAGCGGTCTGGGGGCGTTCTCCCCCGAACAGGCCGCTCGGGTCACGGCCGCGGCGGCCGACGCGCTGGGCGTCGAGTCCCGTGCCGATGCCTTCGCTGAGCTCTCCGACGACCGCCTCGTCGAGGCCGCCTCCCGGCTCACGGGCATCGACCTGCGAACAGAGGCACACCACGATCCACTGATCGGGCTCAGCCCTTTCAGCCTGGTCCTCGACACCCAGCCGGCCGCGTCCGTCGCCACCGGGCCGGGCGCGGACGTCGACCTGCTCGTCGGCACCAACGCCGAGGAGGGGAACCTCTATCTGGTCCCCGTGGACCGGTACTCCACCTCGACCCCCGAAGACGTACGGGCCGTCGCGGCGAGCGCACATCCGGATCCGGCGCGGCTGGTCGAGACGTACCGCACGGCGCGGCCCGACGCGTCCTCCGGCGAGTTGCGGTCCGCGGTCATGGGCGACGCGCTGTTCGGCGCGGGCAGCCGGGCCCTCGCGGACGCACACGCCGCGCACTCCGCGTCCACGACCCACCGGTACGAGTTCGCGTGGCGCTCGCACGCGCTGGGCGGCGAGCTCGGCGCCGCCCACGCCGTGGAGCTGCCCTTCGTCTTCGACCTCGCGCATCTCCCCCGGCTGCGCGGGCCGGAGGGTCTCCTCGGCCCCGACGCGCCGCCCGCGGATCTCGCCGGCCGTACGCACGCGGCCTGGGTCCGTTTCGCCAGGACCGGTGATCCCGGCTGGGCCCCCTACGACCTCACGCGGCGGACGACGATGCGTATCGACGCCGAGTGGACGCAGGTGTACGACCCGCGCGGCGAGGAGCTGGCGGCCTGGGCCTGACGACCGGCAAGAGGACTACCGGGATGCGGCAGGACCCTGCCGCATCGATTTACGACCGCCCTCCGCGGTGCAACTGTGGGCGAGGGGGTGAACCCATGGCGCAGATGGCGCAGACCCACGAGTGGATGTTCTACGAGGTCATGTGGCGCAGCTGGGCGGGCCGGGCGCAGGTGCCCTATCCCGTGCCGTGGTGGGCGCAGCAGGCCTTCCGGCGCTGGAGCGACGACTTCGACTCGGGAACGTACGAGACGAAGGAGGCCGCACTGGCCTCCAATGCCCTGTACCGCTACTGGCACATGGTGGGCGTGAAGGACCACCGTCAGGAGTCACTGATCGGCCAGGCCGGTGAGATCGAGCCGGTCTACGACAAGTACTGCCTCTTCTTCTTCCTCTACGATCCGGCGACGGGCGCCCTGCACCTGCCGCAGCTGCCCGGTGGCGGCACGGTGTCGCAGCGCATGGAGGCGCCGCACCTGCCGGTCGTCCTCACGGACTTCCGCGCCCCGGACGGCGTCGAGTTCGTGCAGCGCACCTTCGCCACGACCGTCGGCGTACGGCAGCGCGATCTCGTGGTGACCCGGGTGACGGTGGGCACCGCGACCGGGCAGCCGCGCGAGGGCTGGCTGTGCGCGGCGGTGATGCCGGCGGGCCCGAGCGGCTTCCAGCGGCACGACCGCAACGGACGGCAGATCACCGACCGGCGGCTGACGTTCCTGCGGCACCTGCCCGCGGAGAACCGGGTGGAGACGAACAGCGGCTGGGGTCCGGTGTTCGACACCGTGCCCGAGCAGTACGGCGTGTACGGCAACCCGGACTTCAGTCACGACCCGGCCGCCTACCTGGCGCACAGCCCGTTCCACGACCTGGTCAACGGCGGCAAGCTGAACGGCGCCGGGCAGGCGCAGGACCAGGTCGCGGGGTTGTGCAGTGCGGCGTTCGCGTGGCCGTTCCGGGTCGTCGACGACGAGATGTTTGAGCTGGACGTACGGCTGCCCGTCGATCTGTACAGCGGGGCCGGTGACCTGGCGGAGATCAGGTCCGTGCCGGCCGGTGAGCTGGAGGAGGCCAACCGGGCGTTCTGGACGTCGAAGCTCCTCGGGCAGGGCCTGCAGCCCGACCTGCCGCGCCCCGTCGCGCACTTGACGGACCTGTTCCGCGAGTCGCGGTCGCAGCTGCTCATCCTCTCCGACCACGGGGAGATCCACCCCGGCCCCACGGTGTACGACTCGTTCTGGATCCGCGACTCGTCCGTCGAGGCCACGGCCTGCTCGCTGGTGGGTGACGGCGCGCTCGCCGAGCACCAGCTGGGCACGCACTACCCGTTGAAGTTCAACCGCGGCACGGGCCGGATCGGGCCGTGTGCCGAGTACGGCTTCTACGGCGGCCCGCACGAGCGGGACGACCGCGAGTGGGACAGCAACGGGCAGGCGCTCTGGGCGATCGGCCGCTTCGACCGCACGAAGGGCCGCGCCGCCGCGTTCGGCGCGAAGCTGTACACGCCGTACGTGATCGACGGCGCCCGGTGGCTGCGGGACAACCGCGACCAGTACGGGCTGCTGCACAGCGGCTGGAGCGCCGAGCACTTGGGTGAGCGCGACAAACCGCACTACTGGGACGACCTGTGGGCGCTGGCCGGTCTGTACGAGGCGGCGCGGCTCGCGGAGCGCATCGGTTCGCCGGACGTGCCCGAACTCTGGGCGGCCTTCGACGACGTGAAACGGGCCACGGCGGCCTCGGTGCGCTGGGTCCTGGCGGAGCAGCGCAGGCGCGGCGCCTGGGAGACGTACATCCCGACCGGCCCCGGCGATGTCGGGCGGCTCGACTCGACGATGATCGGCACCGCGGCGTTCTTCCACCCGCTGCGGCTGCACATGGGCAGCAAGCTGGGCACGGACATCGACGCGGCGGCACGCTTCACGCTCGACACCATGTACGCCCACTTCGTGCGGGGCGGCTACCGGCACGAGGCGGCGTGGAACGCCTACGGCCCCTACCTCACCACGCAGTTGGCGCACGCCTACCTGCTCGCGGGCGACCCGGCGCGGGCGGACACGCTGCTCGGCTGGATCGTCGGGGCCGCCTTCCCGCGGACCGAGGAGCGGGCGGTGGCGCTCGGCGCGTGGAACGAGCAGCACGCCTTCACCATCGCTTCGGACTTCGACGAAGTACCGTCCCGGCCCTGGTACATGGGAGACATCCCGCACGGCTGGGCGGCAGCCGAGTATCTGCTCCTGATCCGCGACATCCTGTTGTTCGAGGCGGACGAGGACCGCGATCCGCATGTGTACATCGCGCCGGGCGTACGTCCGCACTGGGTGCCGGACGGCGAGACGGTGGCCGTCGAATCCGCTCCGACGCTGTTCGGCAAGCCCTTCGGCTACCGGCTCACGCACGACGCGGGCCGCCGGACGGTGACGGTGGAGGTGACCGAGGCCCCGGAGCGGGTGCGGTACGTCTATCCGTGCCGGTTCGGGCAGGTGCGGTCGGTGTCGGCGGACGGGCGGCAGCTGCCCGTCTCCGGTGACGACGTGCGGATCCCGGCGGGGACGCGGCGGTTCGTGGTGACGTACGCCTGATGCTGCCGAGAACCCGCGGGTCCCGTGATCGCTCAGGGGCTCGCGGGTTCGGAGTCAGTCGGCGCTGTCGATGCTGTTGGCGGTTCGGCGATGTCTGCGGTGTCGGCGGATCAGGCGCGGGTTTCGCGTCTGAGGGCGTACCGCTCCTTCTCGGAGAGTCCGCCCCAGACGCCGAACCGCTCGTCGTTGTCCAGTGCGTACTCCAGGCAGGCCGTGCGCATCTCACACATCCGGCAGATGTCCTTCGCCTCACGCACCGAGCTACCGGGCTCGGGGAAGAAGAACTCGGCTCCGGTCTGGGCGCACAGAGCCTGCTCCTGCCAGGCGAGTTCGGGCTCGGCTGTCATCTCGATCTGCATGGCACCGATGCTGTCCCACCGCGCGAAACAACCGATCAACGAACGATCAACGAACGTCCGACCCGGCTTCCGGGCGGCTGTGCTCGCCGGTTGTCCCGCTGAGGACTGCCCAGCCGCGCGCGCCTCGAAACCGCCCGCCCCGGCCGACCCTACTGACCCTCCTCCCCGGAAGGCGAAGGCTGCAGCACCGCGAACTTCGCCCCCGCCGGGTCCGCGAGCTTCGCGAAACGGCCCACGCCTTCCATCGACATGGGCTCCATGCGCACCGTGCCGCCGCTCCGCCGGGCCTGGGCGACCGTGGCGTCACAGTCGTCCACCTGGAAGTACGGCAGCCAATACGCCCCGGTCTCGGAGGGGTCGCTCGCCAGCGGCACGATGCCGCCGAACATGTCGTCCTCGGAGCCGTCCGCCGGATGCACCATCGTGTACGTCCCGCCGGGGAAGGTCATCTCGGTGGTCCGCCAGCCGAACACGGAGCCGTAGAACGCGGTGGCCGCGGAGACGTCCGGTGTGTACAGCTCGGTCCAGATGAGACCACCTGGTTCGTTCAGGACATCGAGACCCTTGAGCTCGCCCTGCTGCCACACGGAGAACGCGACACCCCCGGGGTCGACGAGACCGGCCATGCGGCCGAGGCCGAGGATGTCCACGGCCTCGAAGAGCGTGCTGCCACCCGCCTGTTCGACCGCTTTCGCCGTGGCGTCGACCTCCGGCGTACGGAAGTAGAGCGTCCAGGCCGGTGCGGCCTCGTCGCCCGCTATGGCCATCGCTCCCGCGGCGGTGCGGCCCGAGAGCTGGTACTGGCTGTAGCCGCCGACGTCCGCGGCGCCCTGCTGGAGCTCCCAGCCGAACAGCTCGCGGTAGAACCCGCTGACGCTGCCGAGGTCCGGGGCGCACATGTCCACCCAGACGGGTGCACCTGTCACGAAACGGTTATTGAGCATGATCGACTCCTTTGTCGGATCTCTCTTCCGCACAAAGAAGTCTGGCACCTCCCACTGACAATCGGTCCGCACAGCCCTCACCACGTCATTTGATGAAGGGAAAACATTTTTGAGAGCGCTCTCAGTCACAACTCTTGACGCCGCAATCGCCCGCCGAGACAGTGGTGCCCCCCACACGACAACCCCCCACGCAACCGCGCAGGAGACCTTCCGTGATATCGCGTCGAACGTTCCTGACCACCGCAGCCGGCGCCGCGGGCGCCCTCACCTACCCGGTCTGGGGCAGCGCCCTGAGCCCCGGCGCCCAGGCGGGCGGCAAGGCGGCGCCCGCCACCTGCGAGCTGGCCCTCGCGAACAAGTCACTCCCCGGCCAGGTGCGCGCCTACGTCACAGGACACGAGCAGGGCACCGGCCGCTGGGTGCTGCTCAAGCCGGACGGCGGGGTCTACCGCCCCGAGTCGCCCTCGGCCCCGCAGACCCCGCTGCCGGTCGACTGCGCCATCCCGCTCGGCGCCGCGGGCTCCGCACCCAAGGTCCTGACCCTGCCACAGATGTTCGGCGCCCGCGTCTACTTCGTGCGCGACGACAAGCTGGACTTCTTCCTCAACCCGGGCCCCGCCCTGGTCGAGCCCGCCTTCGCTACGCGCGCGGACCCCAACTACGGCCGCACGTGGTCGTTCTGCGAGTTCACCTTCAACCCGCAACAGCTGTACGCCAACATCAGCTACGTGGACCTGGTGACCGCGCTGCCCATCGGCCTGACCCTGAAGGGCGACGGCACGCACACCGTCGCCCCGCTGCCCGACGGCGCCGTCGACAAGATCGCGGCCGATCTGGTGACGCAGGCCAGGAAGGACGGACAGCCGTGGGACAAGCTGGTCATCCGCGGTGACGACGGTGGCGTGCTGCGCGTCATCTCGCCGCAGAACCTCATGGCGCCGTACTTCGACCGGCCGGACCAGATGCCGTTCCGCGACGTCTGGAACAGCTACATCGACAAGGTCTGGGACAAGTACCGCGGCACGGACCTCAAGATCGATCTGCAGGGCGGCCGCGGTGTGTTCACCGGGCGGGTCGACGGCGACGTGCTGACGTTCAACGGCGGCCACTCCTTCCCCAAGCCCACCTCGAAGGACATCTTCACCTGCAACCACGGCCCGTTCGCCAACAACCCGAACGACCCCGACGACAAGAAGGGCCTGCTGGCCCGGCTCGCGGCGGGCTTCAACCGCAGCATCATGCTCACCCACCCGCAGCAGCCGAACGGCACGAGCACCGCGGACTACTACCGGGACCCGGTGACCAACCACTGGTCACGCGTGGTGCACGCCAACTCGCCCATCGGGTACGCGTTCCCGTACGACGACGTACGCCCCGACGGGCAGCCGGACGTGTCGGGTGCGGCGCACGACGGCAATCCGCGGCGGTTCACGGTGAGCGTCGGTTCGTAGCGCCGACTCACCCTTCGGGCCCGGACCCGAGGGCCCGGACCCGAGGGTCCGGGCCCGTTACGCCGAGGCGCGGCGCACGAGGGCTGTCGGCAGCACCACACCGGCGGGCCCGCCGCCGCCCTCCGCCTCCCCGTCAGGACCGGCCGCCCCGCCCCTTCCCCGGAGAAGGATCCCGGCCATCAACCGCCCCATCTCCTCGATGTCCTGACGCACCGTGGTGAGGGGCGGTTCGGTCTGCTCGGCGACCGGGAGCATGTCGTCGAAGCCGACCACCGCCACGTCGTCCGGCACCCTGCGGCCCCGCTCCCGCAGCACCCGGAGGGCACCGGACGCGGTGAGGTCGTTGGCCGCGAAGACGGCGTCCAACTCAGGTGCACGGTCGAGGAGTTCCCGCATCGCGCGCTCCCCGCCCGCGGGGGTGAAGTCCCCCTCGGCGATCAGCCCGGGGTCGACGTCGGCGAGCACGTCGCGGTACCCGTCGAGCCGGTCGACCGCGGAGGTCTGGTCGAGAGCCCCCGTGATGTGGGCGATGCGGCGCCGCCCGAGACCGACGAGATACCGCACCGCCTCCCGCGCGCCGCCCCGGTTGTCGCAGTCGACGTAGGGCACGTCCGGTCCGCCACCCTCCGCCCGGGGCCAGCCGGGGCGCCCGCCGAACACGGTCGGGACACCGGCGCGGCGGATGATGCCGGGCAGCGGGTCGTCCAGGTGCAGCGAGAAGACGAGCGCGCCGTCGACGTGCCCGCCCGCGAGGTACCGTCCGACCCGCTCGTGATCGTCCCGCCCCTCGGTGAGCAGCAGCACGAGCTGAATGTCGTGCGCCGTCAACTCCTTGCTGATGCCGCGCAGTTGCAGCGCGAAGAACGGGTCGGCGAAGACCCGCGTCTCGGGCTCGGCGATCACCACGGCGACCGCGTCGTGGCGCCGCGTGACCAGGCTGCGGGCGGCACGGTTGGGCACGTATCCGAGCTCGTCGACGGCCCGCCGCACCTTCTCGGCGAGCACCTCCCGCACCCCCGGGTCCCCGTTGACGACGCGCGAGACGGTGGCCCTGGAAACCCCGGCACGCGCGGCCACGGCCTCCAGAGTGGGACGCGGTTCCTCGGTCACCTTCGGTCACTCCTCCCTGACGATGTCGGGAGGCATCTTTCCGTATGGCTGGCGGGAGGTGTGCGTGAAGGGTTCGGGGAGGATGCGAGGGCGAGGGACGCGTCGACCGCCGCCCTCAAGGCCCCGCAGCGGACAACCGATCACCAGGGCATGGAAAATTCTTCTGCCGTCCCCATGAACCATGCCGTGTCCCGCCGCATGCTCGGCGTCGCCGCCGGGCTGCTCGCTGTCGGGTGGCCGGCCTCCCGGCGGGCGAGCGCCGCCCCGGCTCACGCCGTCCCGCCGCGCTCGGTGACACCTGTGGACGAGCGGCGGCTGCGGGCCCTGTTCGGATCGGAGAACCGGGTCATCGCCACGCGCGAGCGGGTGGTCGCGGTGACGTTCAACGCCGCCTGGAACGAGGCAGGTCTCGGCCGGATCCTCGCTGAGCTCGGCCGTCGGCGCGCGCCTGCCACGTTCTTCCCGACCGGCGACTTCGCCGACCGGCACCCCAAGGCGGTGAAGCGGATCGCGGCCGCGGGACACGGCCTGGGAAACCACTCCTACAGCCACCCCTACTTCAAGGACCTGACCGCCGCCGGGCAACGGCGCGAAGTGCGGGCCGCGGACCGCGCCCTGCGGAGGGCCGGTGCCGGGACCGCGCTGACCCCGTTCTTCCGCTTCCCCTACAGCGAGACCGCCCCCGCCCTGATCAGGGAGGTCAACAAGCTGGGTTTCGCGGACATCGAGTTCACCGCCGACACCAACGGGTGGCAGGGGACCCACGGCGGCATGACGGTGGACCGCGCGGTGCGCAGAGCCGTGGACGCCCTGCGCCCCGGCGCGATCCTGCAGATGCACGTGGGCGCCTCCGAGGGACGTACCGATGTGCTCGACGCCCGAGCCCTGCCGCGGATCCTCGACGCGATCACCGAGCGCGGCTACCGCGTCATCGACCTCCGCGCCATCGTCACGCCCTCCGCCCCGCGGCGACCGCGGACCGCGCTGTCGGGGGGCGCCTGACCTGCGTACCCTGCCCCCATGTTCAAGAAGCGGAGAGAGCGCAAGCTGGCCGAGTTGCACGAGGAGCTGGGGGCCGCTCTGCGGGATCCGGATGTGGCGGTTCGTGCCAAGGCGGCGGTTGATGCCGCCGAGGCCGCCGATCTGGAGTGGGCGCTTCGGGAACTGGCCGCTGCCGTGGCGCGCGAGCCGTGGACGGACGACTTCCACGAGACCGTGGTCGACGGCTTCTGCGCCGTGCTGCGCCGCGACGCCGGGGTGCGGCAGCGCGTGGAGGGGATCGTCGCCGGGCACGTGGACGACCCCGAGGGCTTCCTGCGGGCGTGGACCCGCTTCGTGGCGGAGCTCGGCGGGCCTCCGGCGCTGCGGGAGGTCGGCGGGGACATCCAGGACGACATGCGGGAACGCCTCACGTATCTGCGCGCGCAGGGCTGGACCCCGCAGGGGCTCGACGGGGTCGGGCGGCCCGGTGACTTCCAGCGTGACCTGGCGTTCGACTTCGCCGTCATCCTGGCGTCGCTCGTCGTGCGCAGGAACGAGCCGCTGAGCGGGGAGGACGCTGAGCGGCTGCGGGGGCGGGCGCGGGAGCTGCTCGCGGAAGCGCTGCCCCTCGCGCCGGGCTCCAAGGAGCGCGCCGACATCGTCGTCGACGTCGCGCAGGCCGCCGACGAGGACTCCTGGACCGAACGTGCCCAGGTCGGCCTGCTGATCGACGAGGCCCTCGACCTCTGCGCCGACCAGGATCCGGACCGATCCGCCCTCGGCGTCGAGCTGCTGTCGGACCTGCTGCTGTTCAACGACACGCTTCGGTACGAACCGGTCCGCCGGACCCTGGACCGGCTGGCCGCCGGGAAGCCCGGCCCGCGCGTCCTGGCCGAGGTACTGCGCTGTTACGACGAGCTCCAGATGCACGAGCCGTTGGCCGAGCCGCCGTACTCGCTCTTCCTCGAAGCCCTGCGGCACGCCGACGCCGACGTGCGCCAGGCCGCCGCCAACGGCCTCGACCCGATGGCCGAGGGTTCCCCCGTGGAGCGGGAGGCCGTGGAGGGGCTCGTCGCGCTCCTTGACGACGACGGGGAGACCGCCGTCCGCGTCGCCGCCGCGCGGGCGCTGGCCGGTCTCGACTGTGCCGAGGAACGGAACGTCGGGGCCGTCACCGACGCGCTGCAGCGGCACGCCGACTCGCCGGTCCCCGCCCTCCGCGCGGTCAGCTTCGGCGACGCACTCGCACGGAACATCCCGGACGCGTACGACCGGCTGCTGCACGAGCTCGAATCCCCCGAAGCCCACTGGGGGTTCGTGTCCGCCTGCCTGTTCGCCGCGCTGGACGACGGGTTCCGGCTGCCCGAAGACATCCGCCCCCGCCTCCTGGAACGCCTGGAGCGGCTGAAGGCCTCCGGCTGGACGGACCGCTGCGCGGAACCGTCCGGCTACCCGGACCCGGACGACCTCGCCGAGATGACCACCCAGCTGATGGAGCGGCTGCGCGCCGACGCCGACGACTAGCCGTGGTGGTGTCCCCCGGAGGCCTCGGCCGGGGCCTCCGCTGAGGGATTCGCCGACGGCTCGGACGACGACTTCGACGAGGACTCGCCGGACGACTTCGGTGACGACTTCGACGCCCCGGCACGATGATGCGGCTCATAGTCCGGAATCGTCCCGTCCGCCTTCTTCACCAGGAACAGCCCCGCCATCCCCATGTCCGAGTGGCTCTGGACATGGCAGTGGTACATCCACGCCCCGGCCCCCACCCCCTCCCCCGCGACGACCTGGAAGCCGAAGGAGTCGCCCGGGCCGGTGATCTTGTCGTCGAGGATCTGGCTCGGGTCGTCGGGGCCGGTCAGCAGGCCCGTGCGGTTGTCCGCCCAGCGATGACCGTGCACGTGGAACGTGTGGTAGTACTCGCCGTGGGTGATCGAGACGAACTCGACGCGGTCGCCCACCGTCGCCTCGAACGCGGGGGCGTCGTGGCCGGTCTTGTTGTTGATCGTCATGTCGTTGAACACGATGGTGAACGTCTTGTCCGGCAGCGGATCGCCCTTGCGCCGCACGATCAGCGCGCCGTAGAGCCCCTTGCGCACGCCCGTGGTGCCGTGATCCGTGCCGACGACGTGGTCGTGGTAGTGCCAGTAGCCCGCCGTGCCGGGGCGCCACGTGCCGTCCTTGCGGCGGCCCGGCGCGTGCGTGCGCCAGGTGTACGTGCGCTTGCCGCCCGGCTCCACATGGCTCTTGGTGTGTCGCGTGCCGTCGCTGGAGATCTCGTAGTCCATGCCGTGCACATGCAGGCTGGCGTCGACGTCCATCGTGTTCTCGAACTCGATGTGCAGCGTGTCGCCCTCGTTCAGCTCGATGAGCGGACCGGGTATGGACGCCTTGCCCTTCTCCAGGCCGTACCCCATCTGCCCGTCGGGGAGCTTCTCCGCGTACATCTTGATGCGCTTGACCTCGCCGCCCGCGGGCGCCGTCCTCGGCGGCGCCTCCGCCGTCCTCGCATCCGGCGCACCCGCCACCGACAACGATGTCACCCCCGCCGCCGCTGCCGCGCCGCCCACGAGCATCCGACGGTTGAAGCTGCGCCGGTCCAGCCCCCGCCTGCCCGGCTCCCGCCCGTTCGGATCCCGTCGGTTCGATCGGTCCATGACGAACTCCCCACTGCGGTACGGAGACTGACGGGGCGCAGGAGGCCCCGGGGACGGCCACACGGTATCGGCCGGATCTTTGTTTATCCACACGCAGGACAAAGTTGGTGCTATCGCGGTGATACCTATTGGCGGGGCGCGAAAAGAGGTCTAGCTTCGTCGGCGCTGTTGCTGTGACCGACGAGGGGTGGGTGTACTCATGCGGCGCACACCGCATCAAGAGCCCTTGACCGTACGAGGGTTGAGCAGAAATCGACGCAGACCGGACCGCGGGCGCCGGGCCTGGGCGGCCGCGCTGCTGTCCGGCGTCATGGTCACCGGGGCGCTCTCCGCGCAGGCCGCGTCCGCGCGGCCGTACCCGGAGCCGTCGTTGACAACGATGTCCCTGCCCTCGCCGCCCGGCGGGGCCAACGTCAAGGTCCTGGTCTTCCACGGTTCGGCGGCGGGCGGCGACGAGTCGCCCGTCGTCAACGCGGGCATCGAGGCCATCGAGAAGATCGGGCAGTCGGGCCCCGCGGCCGAACGGTTCAAGATCGTGGCGACGGACGACGCGTCCGTCTTCACCGACGAGAGGAGGCTCGGCAAGTTCAACGCCGTCGCCTTCCTCACCGGCGGCGGCGATGTCCTCGACGCCGAGCAGGAAGCGGGCCTCGAGGCCTACATGGAGGCCGGCGGCGGCTTCCTCGGCATCCACGACGCGGCCCGCGCCGAGCCGTACTCGAGCTGGTTCACCGGCCTGATCGGCGCCCGCCCCGCCGACGCGAGCCCGGACGGCGTCCAGCGCGCCACCGTCGAGGTCGGCGACCGCGAGCACCCCGCGACCAAGGGCCTGCCGCTCCAGTGGAAGCGCCCCGACCGGTGGCTGAACTGGACGAAGAACCCTTCGGGCGACGTCCACACGGTCGCCCGCGTCCGCGAGTCGACCTACCAGCCGGGCGCGGGCAAGAACGGCTGGGACCACCCGGTGTCCTGGTGCCGTGACTACGACGGCGGACGCTCCTTCTACACGGGCATGGGCGGCACGGCGGCGTCGTACGACGAAGCGGACTTCCGCAGCCATCTGCGCGGCGCCCTGCTGTGGACCACCCGCATCGCGCGTGCCGACTGCCGGGCGACGATCAACGCCAACTACAAGGCGGAGCGGCTCACCCAGGCCAACCAGCCGGGCAGGAACGACCAGATCGGCGAGCCGCACGGCCTGGTCACCGCGCCCGACGGCAAGGTCTTCCACATCGGCCGCGGCGGCGCCGACTCCTCGCAGCCCGTCATCACCGACTGGAACAACCCGGACATCGGCAAGGGCACGGGCGAGATCCACGTCTACGACCCGAAGACCAAGAAGTCGACGCTCGCGGGCGCGCTGACCGTCTTCGGCAACAAGGGCGGTGGCGACGAGCTGATCAAGGTCGAGGAGGGCCTCCTCGGCATCGAGCTCGACCCGAAGTTCGAGCAGAACGGGTGGGTGTACCTGCACTACACGCCCCACTCGAAGATCAACCGCGAGACGCACATGGCGGAGCGGTACGTCTCCCGGTTCACCTACGACCAGGGCACGGGCAAGCTCGACATGGGCAGCGAGAAGGTGCTCCTGAAGTGGCCGGTGCAGATCCACAGCTGCTGCCACGCGGGCGGCGGCATGGCCTGGGACTCCAAGAACAACCTCTACATCGCGACGGGTGACAACAACTCCTCGCAGTTCTCGGACGGTTACTCGGGCAACAACCCGCAGCCGAACTTCAAGGGCGTCTCGTTCGCCGACGCGCGCCGCACGGCCGGCAACACCAACAACCTCAACGGCAAGATCCTGCGCATCCATCCGGAGGCCGACGGGACGTACACGCTCCCCGATGGCAACCTCTTCACCGGCAAGGAGCCGGACGAGGGCGGCGGCAAGACACGCGGTGAGATCTATGTGATGGGCGTCAGGAATCCGGCGCGCATCTCGATCGACAAGAAGACGGACACGCTGTACGCGGGCTGGGTAGGACCGGACGCGGGCGCGCCGTCGACGACGTGGGGCCCCGCGAAGTACGACACGTTCGCGGCGATCACCCATGCCTCCAACCGCGGCTGGCCGTACTGCATGGGCAACAACCAGCCCTACCGCGACCGCAATCTGCCGGACCCGACGAAGCCGCTCGGCTGGTACGACTGCGAGAACCTCAAGAACGAGTCGCCGAACAACGACGGCCTGGTGAACATCCCGCCGGCCGAGCCGAACAACATCTGGTACTCGCCGCAGGGCGGCGGCGTCGACTACCCGCGCGACGCGAAGGGCGTGCCGAGCTACAAGGCGGCGGAGCAGAAGATTCTCCTGCCGTGGCTCAAGGGCGGCGGCCAGGCCACGATGAACGGCCCGGTCTACCGCTTCGACGCGGCGAACGCCGGCGCCGACAAGTGGCCCGCCTACTGGGACGGCAAGTGGTTCGTCGGTGACTTCTACGACTCCGACCAGCCGCGGCACGCGGTGGTGACGGATCCGAAGACGGTCGGCAAGGGCGGTCTGCCCGTCCACGCCGAGTCGCTGAAGAAGATCATTCCGATCGGCAACGACGGCATCAAGAACCTCATGGACTGGAAGTTCGCGCCGGACGGCTCGCTGTACGTCCTCGACTACGGCCGCGGCTTCTTCACCTCGGACTCCAAGTCGGCGCTGTGGCGCGTGACGTACAAGGGCGGGGCGGCGACACCGGCCGCCGACGACCTGGCCAGGAAGGCGGGATGATGCGATCTCCTACGCAGCGGTTCTCACGGTCCGCCCAGAAACGAAGACTGTATACGGCACTGTTCGCCGCGCTCCTGATGGTGCTCGGCCTGACGTCGACGGCGGCGGTGGCCCGCCCCGACGACACCGGAACCGCCGCGCAGGCGCAGACGCTCACCTGGACCGCCGACAACGACATCTCCAAGTACAAGTCGGCGCCGACGACGGCGGTGGCGGGCCCGACGACGATCGTGTTCGAGAACAGCGAGGCGACCGGCAACACGACCGGCATGCCGCACACGCTGACGTTCGACGCCTCCGACCCGGAGTACAACAACGACGTCACGCTCAACATCCTCGCCAACCCCAATGACGACAAGGGCGGCAAGCACACCGCCGAGGTGACGCTCACCCCGGGCCGCTACCGCTACCACTGCACCATCCCTGGCCACGGTTCGATGCAGGGCATCCTGGTCGTTACCGAGGGCGGCGGCGAGGACACCAAGGCGCCGGAGGCCGCGGCGAAGGTGGACGGGACCACCAACGCCGACGGCGCGTACGTCGGTTCGGCGACGGTGGCCGTGACGGCGACGGACGAGGGTTCGGGCGTCGACAAGGTCGAGTACGCGGTGGGGGCGGACGGCGCGTGGCAGCCGTACACCGCGCCCGTGGTCGTCGACAAGGTCGGCACCCACACGATCCGCTACCGGGCCACCGACAAGGCGGGCAACGTGTCCGCGGAGAAGGCGGCCGACTTCAAGGTCGTCGCGCCGCCGACGGACGACAAGACGCCTCCGGAGACATCGGGCACGGTGACCGGCGAGAAGAACGACCAGGGGCAGTACGTCGGGATGGCGACGGTCACGGTGACCGCGTCCGACACCGGCTCCGGCGTCAACAAGATCGAGTACGCGCTCGGTGACGGCGCCTGGACCGCGTACACCGCGCCGGTGATGGTCCACGAGGTGGGCGCCCACAAGGTCCGCTTCCGCGCCTCCGACAAAGCGGGCAACCAGGCCGCCGAGAAGGCCGTCGACTTCACCGTCGTCGCGCCGCCCGTCGAGGACAGGACACCGCCGGAGACGTCGGCGAAGGTCGAGGGCAGCAAGGACTCGGACGGCGCCTACCTCGGCAAGGCGAAGGTGACGGTCACCGCCACGGACACCGGTTCGGGGGTCGACAGGGTCGAGTACTCCCTGGACGGCGGCCCTTACCTCGCGTACGAGGCGCCGGTCGTCGTCGACCGCGTGGGGCGCCACACCGTGGCGTACCGGGCGAACGACAAGGCGGGCAACGCGTCGGAGGCGAGGACCGCCTCCTTCACGGTGGCCGAGGGCGGCGGCGTACCGGCCCCCGACTGCCCCGAGTACGACGAGCGGTTGACGGTGTTCGTGGGCACGGTCGACACGGGCATCCCGAACCGGGTCACGAACAACCGCTGCCGGGTGGGCGAGCTGATCGAGGACGAGAAGGAGTGGACCTCACACGCGCTCTTCCTGAAGCACGTGAAAGCCGTGACGGACAAGCTCCTCAGGGCGGGTGAGATCGACCAGCGCGAGTACAACAAGATCAACCGCGCGGCCAAGCAGTCCGGCATCGGCAAGCCCGGCCGGACGGAGGGCTACCGCAAGCTCTTCGACGGCACGCAGAAGTCCCTCGACCAGTGGGAGCAGGTGGGCGGCGGCAGGTTCGGCCTCAACGTCGACGGCTCGATCACCAGCTCCACGTCGGTCCAGGGCATGGGCATGCTGTGGTTTCCCGAGCGCAAGTACGGCGACTTCTCGCTGAAGCTGCAGTGGCGGGACGACGCGCCGGGAAACGGGAACACCAACGGCGGTGTCTTCACGCGCTTCCCGCAGGTCCACGACCACCCGGAGGAGTCGCGTCCGGAGTGGGTCGCCATCAAGTACGGGCATGAGGTGCAGATCCACGACCGCCCCGACGGCGACATGTACAAGACCGGGTCGATCTACGGCTTCGACCGGGTGGGCCTGGCCGGCGCCGGTGTCACCCCGAAGGGCACGTGGAACGACTACGAGATCAAGGTGGTGGACCAGCACTACTCGATCTACCGCAACGGTGCCCTGATCAACGAGTTCGACAACACCGGCGGCCAGGAGTTCACGCCGCCGCGCGGTGACGACCCGGGCACGGACGGCCGCAGGTACGCGTCCGGCTACGTCGGGCTACAGGTCCACGGTGTGACGGACGTGGTGTCGTACCGCGACATCAGGATCAAGGAGCTGTAGCCCCGGTTCCCGCCCCGTCGTGTCGGCGCCCCCGTCCCGCCCGGGACGGGGGCGCCGCTACTCCTCGTGCTTCGCGCGGCTCGGCTGCACCCGCTTCGGCTCCCCCGGCATCTTCGGGTACTCCGGCGGATACGGCAGGTCTCCGAGGCCGTGGTCCCGCTCGTCCTGGTCGGCGAGGGCGAGGAGCGCCTCCAGCGAGTGCCGGTGCTCGTCCATGCCCGCGTGGACGTCGCCGACCTCGGCGAAGCGCCGCGGCATGGTGGCGAGGTCGAAGTCCTCGGGGCGCGCGTCCTCGACCTCGTCCCAGCGCAGGGGCGCCGACACGGGGGCGTGCGGGCGGGCGCGGAGCGAGTAGGCGGAGGCGATGGTGCGGTCCCTGGCCGTCTGGTTGTAGTCCACGAAGATCCGCTCCCCCCGCTCCTCCTTCCACCACGCCGTCGTGACGGCGTCCGGCATCCGCCGCTCCAGTTCCCGTCCGACGGCGATGGCCGACCTCCGCACCTGCGTGAAGGTCCAGCGCGGCTCGATGGGCACGAAGACGTGCAGCCCGCGCCCGCCGGACGTCTTGGGCCAGCCTTCGAGGCCCCCGAACTCGTCGAGCAACGCCCGCAGTTCATGGGCGGCGCGGACCGCGTCCGCGTAGTCGGTGCCGGGCTGCGGGTCGAGGTCGATGCGGAGTTCGTCGGGGTGGTCGAGGTCGTCGCCGCGCACGGGCCAGGGGTGGAAGGTGAGGGTGTTGTACTGGGCCGCCCAGATGACGGCGGCCACCTCCGTGGGGCACATCTCGTCGGCGGTGCGGCCGCTGGGGAAGGCGATGGTGGCGGTGGGGATCCAGTCGGGGTGGTTCTTCGGGGCACGCTTCTGGTAGAAGAACTCGCCGGCCGCCCCTTCCGGGTAGCGCTGCAGGGTGGTGGGGCGGTCGCGCAGGGCGCGCAGGATGCCGGGGCCGACGGCCACGAAGTACTCGGCGACGTCGAGCTTGGTGAAGCCGCGCTCCGGGAAGACCACCCGGTCCGGGCTGGAGAGACGCACCGTCCGCTCCCCCGTGTCGATGTCCACGGCCGCGCTCTTACCCTTGGCTGCACCCATGCGAGCCACGCTAAGCGGCAGGGACATTCGCCGCACATCGGGCGCCGCGCCCGCCGCGACGCGGGCCCTGGGGCCACCGCCCGGAGGTCTTTCGTCACCACCACTCGGGCCTTCCGGCGGGGAGTCCACGGAGCCGGGTGGCAAAGACTGAACCTCCGACCGAACCTACGGAACCGTAGGTTGTGGAGTTCGAGCAGCGAGGTGGCGCGGTATGCCGAAGGTCATGGTGGGCGGAGAACTGCCGGAGGTCATCCAGGGCGGAATGGGCGTCGGCGTCTCCGGCTGGCGGCTGGCCCGCGCCGTCAGCTCCGTCGGACAGCTCGGCGTCGTGTCGGGCACGGCACTCGACGCACTCCTGAC